>NZ_JAYSAH010000046.1:0-58952 GCF_041916015.1 Sphingopyxis sp.
CCGTTCGTGTCGAGCGAAGTCGAGACACGCGAAGGCTGGCGCTTCCCAAGCGTGTCTCGACTGCGCTCGACACGAACGGGAGTATAGCTTTGGCTTGTCCCCTTCCGGTCGATCATTTCCAGACATTCGTCATCCCGGATCAAGTCCGGGATGACGATCAATGACAGGTCCGCTTCCGGTCGAAAACCGACACACCCCGACCGCCCCGCCGCTTCCGCATTGACCCCCGCAAAGAATCCGAATATCCCGCCCGCGATGACCAACGACCGATCCCTGCGATTCAAGGCGTATTGGCGCTCCTTTATCTAGGAGCGGCATGGCATCATCCTGTGACCATCGCCGCCGTGTTCCGGAAGGCGAATGATTGTCATCACAGCATCACCCCATCGGTCACGGCGTGCGTTTTTTGAAGAAGACGCGACATGACCGATACTCTGCTTGCCCTGTCGACCGACCATTGCCGCATCACCCCGCTGACGGCGGACGATGCGCGCGAACTTGCCGCGATCACCGACGAATCGGTGACCTCGCGGATCGATTTCCTGCCCGCGCCCTTCACCGAAAGCGACGCGCGCGAATTGATCGCTCGCTCGGGTGGCGGCGATGTCTTTCATGCCGTGCGCGGCAGCGGCGACGCCGCGCTCAACGGGGTGATCGGCGTCCATCGCCGCGCGGGGCAGGATTATGAGATCGGCTACTGGTTCGCCGCCCGCGCACGCGGCCGCGGTATCGCGACCGAAGCGGTGCGCGCGGTGGTCGGCGCGCTGACCGCGTCGCGGCCTGGCTGTTCGGTGGTCGCCGAATGCCACCCCGACAATGAGCGCTCGCGCGCGCTGCTGCGCCGTACCGGCTTCGTATCGACCGGGCTCGCGGGGCGGCGTCCGGGACGAATGCTCCTCGCATGGCGCCCCGCGCCGCTCGACCGCATCGACGTGTGCTGAGCCGCGGGGGTCAGGCGGGCTCGCCGACCTCTTCGGTCAGCGCCTTGACGATGGCCGCCACAGAGCTTTGCGCATAGGCGAAGCCCATATGCCCGCAATCGACCTCGATCCGGCGATCGCTCTCGTCGCGCGTCCCGCGTGCGCTGTTCACCGCGACGACGCCGTCATGCTTCGACCAGAGCGCGAAGGTCGGCATCGCCGGGCGCGGCGCGGGGTGGAAATCGATCGGCGGATTGTCGACCGGGTGCCGCGCGACGAAATGATAGAGGCGCCACGCGCGGTTCGCGCGGCGGCTGCCCGAAAAGGGCGAGCCGAGCGTGACGACGCGCGCGACCTTGCCCGGATGATGCTTCGCATATTCGCGCGCATAGATGCCGCCGAGGCTCCAGCCGACGAGCGCGGGGGGATAGCCCGTGCGGTCGATGATCCACTGCACGCGGCTATCGATGCGCTCGATGATATCGGGGGTCGCGCCGCGGTTGAAGCCGAGGCCCCAGGCATAGCAGCGAAAGCCCGCGCGGCGGAGGTCGCCGCGCAGCGCCTTGGTCGCCCAGTCACCCGACAGGAAACCGGGCAGGACCATCACCGGCGGATGCGCGCTGTCGGGATTGGGCTCGGGCGGCAGCGGACGGATGCGGCCGGCGAGCGCGCGCAGGAGCGCGCCGATCTCGCGCCACAGCAGCGACAGCGGCGGCGGCGCGTCGGGATCGGCGATGCGCGCCGGCCATTCGGCGCGCCGGGTGAGGAAGCCGCGGATCATCCCGATCCTAGCCTTTCGGAACCAGCTTCAGCAGCTTGCCGTCCTTGCCGTCGCTGAGCAGCCAGACGCTGCCGTCCTCGCGCACCTCGACCTCGCGGATGCGCCGGCCGAAATCCCAGCGGTCGGACTTGTGGAGCCGCTCGCCGTCGATCGCCATCCGGATCAGCCCCTCGCCCGACAGCGCCCCCATCAGCAGGTTGTTCTTCCAGCCCGGATAGAGATCGCCACCGTACCAGGCGAGCCCCGCGGGCGAGATCGACGGGTTCCACCACAGCTTCGGCGCCGCGAATTCGGGGCGCGTCGGGTGGTCGGGAATGTCCTTGCCGTCATAATGATCGCCGTTCGAGACGATCGGATAGCCGTAATTGGCCTTCGCCTCGACCAGATTGACCTCGTCGCCGCCCTTCGGCCCCATCTCCTGCTGCCAGAGCCGGCCGTGGCCGTCGAAGGCGAGGCCCAGAAGATTGCGGTGGCCGAGCGACCAGATTTGCGCGGTGATGCCGCCCTGCGCGGCGAAGGGGTTGTCGGCGGGCACGCTGCCGTCGGGGTTCAGGCGCAGCACCTTGCCGAGATTCTGGCCCATGTCCTGCGCCGGATCGAACTTCTGCCGCTCGCCCGAGGTGACGAACAGATAGCGGCCGTCGGGCGAAAAGGCGAGGCGGTGCGAGAAATGGCCGCGGCCGGGGACCTTCGGGTCCTGCTTCCAGATGATCCGCAAACCGTCGAGCCGCGGCGCCGCGCCCTGCACCAACTTCGCCCTGCCGATCACCGCGCCGAAATTGCCGCTGTCACCGGCCTCGACCCAGCTCAGATAGACGGTGCCGCTCGTCGCGAAATCGGGCGCGAGAATGACGTCGCCGAGCCCGCCCTGGCCGCCATAGGCGACCGCCGGCACGCCCGCGACGTCGAGCGTGGAGCCGCCTTCCTGCCAGAGTTTGAGCTTGCCCGCGCGCTCGGTGATCAGTGCCTGCTTGCCGCCGGGAAGGAAGGTCATCGCCCAGGGCTCGTCGAAGGCCGCGACCTCCTGCACCGTGAAGGGCGCGTCGGCCAGCGGTGTCGCGGGCTGCGCGCCCGAGGCGTCGAGCGTCGCGGTGTCGGCGGGCGCGGCATTGCCGGTGGTGCCGCTCGAACAGGCGGCGACGATCATCGCCGCGGAAAAGACGAGGACGGGAATCTTCTTCATGGTCTTGCTCGCTTTGCTGGGGAGGCGCCCGGCCAGTCTGGCGCGCCGCCGCGCCCTTGTCGAGAGCCGCCTAGCGTCCCGGCCCTTCGCGCCGCGCGGTGATTTCTTCGACGCTGTCCATGATCGCGTCGATCGCCTCGCTCGCAGCCGGAGCATCGGCGCGTTTTTGCGAGAATTGCCCGCGCGCCATGATCTCCTCGAGCGCCGCGCGCGCGCGCGACACGCGGCTCTTCATCGTCCCGAGCGCGCAGTCGCAGATCTGCGCCGCTTCCTCATAGGACAGGCCGCCGGCGCCGACGAGGATCAGCGCCTCGCGCTGGTCCTGCGGCAGTTCCATCAGCGCGCGCTGGAGGTCGGTCATCTCACCCGCCTCTTCCTGCCGCGCCGGGGTCGACAGGGTGCGCTCGACCGCGCTCTCGTCATATTCGCCATGAAACTTGTTGCGGCGCATCTGCGACAGAAAGGTGTTGCGCAGGATGACGAAGGTCCATGCCTTGATCGACGTCCCCTTCTCGAACCGGTCGCGCGACGCCCATGCCTTGACCATCGTATCCTGCGTCAGGTCGTCGGCGAGGTCGGGATTGCCCGACAGGCTGCGGCCATAGGCGCGCAGATGCGGAATGACGCCGGCGAGCAGCGCCTTGAACTCGCCGTCCGAAAGCGAATTGTCGTCCTGCGGCGGCGGCGCCGTGTCGGTTCGGGCCATTATTGCTTCGGGCTTTTGCGATCGAGCTGCGTCAAAAGGTCGAGCATCTGGTCGGGGAGCTGCTCCGATACGATATTGCCATAGATCATGCGGAGCTTTGCGCTCACCGGCTCGGGCGACTGGCGCCCGGTCAGCGCGCGGTGCCAATGGTCGCTGCCGGTGCCGGGGAAGCTGCCGTTCGCCCGGCGCGGCGTATCGGCGGCGGGCTCGCGCCCGTCCCGTCCGTTCATCCTGTTGTTGCCGTGCGTTGCCATGCCTGAAGCAACGACAGAGGGCGCCGCTGGTTCCCGCAGTTCGTCGATTTTTGCGCCGGGGTGTGGCGCGAAAGGCACAGCGGGCCATGGTGCCAAACTGAAAGCTTATGAGATACTTATGGTTTTCAAGCCGCACTTCGGACGCTAAGCCTGTTTCCCAATCCGGATGCGGAGCCCGCATCCCAACGATAAAGGCCGCCTTATCAGCGACGAATCCGCCCAGCCGCTCGACGATGTCCGCTTCAAACAGGAGCTGGCGGCGATGCTGCCGCACCTGCGCGCTTTCGGTCGCAGCCTGACCGGCAACGCCGATCTGGCCGACGATCTGGTGCAGGAAACCATGCTGAAGGCGTGGAAGGCGCGTGCCAGCTATATCCCCGGCGGGTCGAGCATGAAGAGCTGGGCCTTCGTCATCCTGCGCAACTGCTTCCTGTCGCAGATGCGGCGCAAGAAATTCACCGCCGAATATGACGAGCTCGCCGCCGAGCGGCTGCTCGTCGCGCCCGACGATCAGGACGACAGCCTGCATCTCGCCGACGTCCAGCGCGCGCTGATGCTGCTGCCGGTGGACCAGCGCGAGGCGCTGATCCTGATCGGCGCCGGCCAGCTCTCCTATGAAGAGGGCGCCGAGATCTGCGGCTGCGCGGTCGGCACGATGAAGAGCCGCGTGTCGCGCGGCCGCGCTGCGTTGCAGGGGATATTGGACAGTGGCGAAATGCCGCGGCGCAGCGAGGACCCGCTCGCGCCGAGCGAAGCCTTCGCGGCGATCATGGGCGATGTGGATCAGCTGACCGGCGGCGGGCCTTCGCCGGATTGAAAGGCTTCAGGCCGCCAGCTGCGGCGTGAACAACAGGCTCTGGCTGATCGCTGCGCGCACGGTATTCTCGCCGAACGGCTTGGCGATCAGGAAGGTCGGCTCGACGCGATGGCCGGTCAGCAGCCGCTCGGGGAACGCGGTGATGAAGATCGCGGGCACCGGCGCGATCGCCAATATGTCCTGCACGGCGTCGATTCCCGAAGAGCCGTCGGCCAGCTGGATATCGGCAAGCACGAGGCCGGCGTCGCTATTCTCGAACGCCGCGAGGGCATCCTCGTGCGTCGTCGCGATCCCTGCGACCTCATGTCCCAGACCGCGCACGATCTGTTCGAGGTCCATCGCGATCAGCGGCTCGTCCTCGATGATCAGCACCGAGGTGCGCGCTTCGCGGTCGATCTCGCCCGCCGCATCGGCGAGCAGTACCTCGACCGTCGCGGCGTCGGCGCCGGTGATCGCCGCGGCCTCCTCGACCGAAAAGCCTTCGAGCGCGGTCAGCAGCAGCATCTGCCGTCCGAGCGGCGTGATTCGGGCGAGCCGGCGGTTCGCGGCGCGGACGAGCGGGTCCTCGCCATCGTCGGAGCCTTCGCCATCCTCGATGAAGGCGCTTTCCCAGATGCGGTGGAAATTGCGATAGAGGTCGATCCGCGTATCGGTGCCGCTGTGGAATTCGTCGGGGGCGGCGACGATCACCTCCAGCGTCGTGTGCACGAAATTGTCGCCATGCTGCTGGCTGCCGGTAAGCGCGCGTGCATAGCGGCGCAGGAACGGCAGATGTCCGCGGATTTCATCGCCCAAGCTCATCGATATCACTCCCTCTTGTCGAAGGGGATACGCCGGGTGCGGGCTTCGGGTTCCCTGTGCGCAAAGCGCCGCGTGCTGCAACTTGTTGGCGCGCGATGCGTAGACTCCGCCGGGACGCGACCGATCAGCGCCTAAGGAAGTGGAATCGTTTCACTTTTCCTGCCGCGCCACGACTATGCTTTTTTAGGGACCCGATTCATGGCAGAGCGGCCCGGTGCGGATATTGGTGCGACGGCACCCGCGGGAATGGGGGGAGACGCGTTGGCGGACGGCGAGGAAGGCGATGCGGCACGCCGCGAAGCGTGGCGGCTTGCGACCCTTCGCGAATATCGGCTGCTCGATACGGAACCCGAGGCGGGGTTCGACCGGGTGACCAAGCTGGTCGCCGACCTGTTCGAGACGCCGATCGCGCTCGTGACGTTGGTCGATGACTGCCGCCAGTGGTTCAAGTCGGCGCATGGACTCGACCTTCGGGAGACCCCGCGCGACATCAGCTTCTGCCAGCATGTGGTGACGGGCGATGCGCCGCTGATCGTGTCCGACGCGCGCGAAGACGATCGCTTTCGCGACAATATTCTCGTCACCGGCGAACCGTTCATTCGCTTCTACGCCGGGGTGCCGCTGCGCGCCTACAACGACGCGGTACTCGGCACCTTGTGCGTCATCGACCGCCGCGAGCGTGCGCCGCTCGCCGCGCGCGAGGTCGAGCGGCTACAGGATTTCGCCGCGATCATCATGGCCGAGGCGGAACTCCGCCGCACCGCCGCCGAACGCGACGAGGCGCGCCGGACGCTCGAACGCGCGCTCGATTTCTCGGGGATCGCGACCTGGCAATATGATGCGCGGACCGACCGTCTGCAGACCCACGGCGCGGGCGCCGAGCTCTGGGGTTCGGGCTTCGAGGCGGCCCTTGCGACGGGCACTGGCTTCTTCGAGCTCGTCCATCCCGACGACCGCGCCGCGCTTCGCATGACGCTCGAAGAATCGGTCGCGAACCGCACGCCCTACATGGCCGAATATCGCGTTCTGAACCCCGAACGCGGGGTGCGCTGGAACGCGGCGCGCGGCGACTGGGACCCGCGCTCGGGCGATGCGATGCTGACCGGAGTCAGCGTCGATATCACCGAGCAGAAGAGCCGGCAGGAAAACGCCAATCTGCTGATGCGCGAGCTGCACCACCGGATGCGCAACCTGTTCGCGACGGTCAGTGCGATCATCTCGCTGACGCGCCACGCGGCGAAGGACGTCGACGATTATGTCGAGCGGATCAGCAGCCGGCTCGACGCGCTCAACCGCGCGCAGAACGTGCTGCTCGGCGCCAATTTCATGACCGGGTCGATGCACGCGCTGATGCGCGAGGTCGAGGCGGCCTTCCCGCGCGTCCGCTGGTCGGGTCCCGACCTTCTGCTTCCCGAAAATGCGCTCGTCGCGATGGCGCTCTTCTTCAACGAGCTCGCGACCAACGCCGCGAAACATGGCGCTCTGACCGGCGAAAACGGGCGCGTCGATGTGACCTGGACCCAGGATGGCGGCGAGGGCGAGGACCGGATGTTCCGCCTGACCTGGGCGGAAAGCGGCGGCGATCGCATTGTCGCGGCGCCCGAACGGACGAGCTTCGGCACGCTGTTGATGGAACGCAGCGTGAAGAATAATCTTGGCGGGACGATCGAGCGGCGCTGGGAGCCTGGCGGCTTGATCGTCGAGATCGCGCTGCCGGCGAAATGGCGTGAAGCCTGACGCGCCGCCGATTTGTTCTTTTTATGTTCTTCGTGCTAGGCTGATGCCATGACCAAGCGCGGCCTCCATTGGATCGAACCGCATAAGAGCGGCCTCTATGTGAAGCCCGCCGACCTGTGGATCGACCCCTCGCGTCCCGTCGCGCGCGCCGCGGTGACGCATGGCCACGCCGACCATGCGCGCAGCGGCCATGGCGCGGTGTTCGCGACGCCCGAGACGCTGGCGATCATGGCGCTGCGCTATGGTGTCGATGCCGCGGCGAGCCATAATCAGGCCTTTGTCTATGGCGACGGATTCGAGCGCGGCGGCGTGCGCTTCAGTTTTCACCCCGCGGGGCATGTGCTCGGCAGCGCGCAGATTTTGATGGAGTATCTGGGCGAGCGGATCGTCGTCACGGGCGATTACAAGCGCCGTGCCGACCCGACCTGCACGCCCTTCGAGGTCGTGCCGTGCGACATCTTCATCACCGAGGCGACCTTTGGCCTGCCGGTCTTCCGCCACCCGCCGACCGCCGACGAGATCGCCAAGCTGATCGGCGCGGTGCGCGCCGAGCCCGGCCGCGCGGTGCTCGTCGGCGCCTATGCGCTCGGCAAGGCGCAGCGCGTGATCGCCGAGCTGCGCGCCGCCGGGTGGAGCGCGCCGATCTATATCCACGGCGCGCTCGAACGCATGTGTCGGCTCTATGCGATCCACGGTGTCGACCTCGGCGAACTCCGGCTCGTCAGCGAAACCGACAAGGCCGAGATGGCGGGCCAGATCGTCCTCGCGCCGCCCTCCGCCCTCAACGACCGCTGGTCGCGGCGCCTGCCCGATCCGGTGACCGCGATGGCCTCGGGCTGGATGCGCGTGCGCCAGCGCGCGCGCCAGCGGATGGTCGAACTGCCGCTCGTCATCTCCGACCATGCCGACTGGGATGAACTCACCGCGACCATCGAGGAGGTGAACCCCATGGAAAGCTGGATCACCCACGGCAGCGAAGACGGCCTGCTCCGCTGGTGCGAGTTGACCCAGCGCAGGGCGCGCGCGCTGCACCTCGTCGGGCGCGATCTGGAGGAGGAGGCGTGAAGCGCTTCGCGGCCCTGATCGACCGGCTGATCTACACGCGCTCGCGCAATTCGAAGCTCGCGCTGATCGTCGATTACCTCCGCCACACCTCCGACCCGGACCGCGGCTGGGCAATCGCCGCGCTGACCGAGAGCCTCGACTTCCCGGCGGTCAAGGCCGGGACGGTGCGAGCCTTGCTCGGCGCCCGCGTCGATGAGGAATTGTTTCGCCTGTCGCGCCATTTCGTCGGCGACACGGCCGAGACGGCGGCACTGCTCTGGCCCGACGCGCCGGGAAGCAAAGCCGACATCGGCGTATCGGACGTTGTCGATGCGCTGTCCGCGGCGACCCGCAGCGACGCCCCCGCGATCCTCGCCGCGCTGCTCGATCGCCTCGATGCCGACGGCCGCTATGCGCTGCTCAAGCTCGCGCTTGGCGGGATGCGCATCGGCATCTCCGCGCGGCTCGCGAAGCAAGCGTTCGCGCAGGCGTTCGACGTGCCGGTCGACGACGTCGAAGAGCTATGGCACGCGATCCCGCCGCCCTATGCGCCGCTCTTCGCCTGGGGCGAGGGCAGGACGCCGCGCCCCGACCTCGCCGGCGTCGCCTTCTTCCGCCCCTTCATGCTCGCGCATCCGCTGGAGGAGGAAAGCATCGACCTCGCCGCCTATGCCGCCGAATGGAAATGGGACGGCATCCGCGTCCAGATCGTCCACACCGCTGGCGAGACGCGCATCTACAGCCGTGGCGGCGAGGAGATCGGCGGCGCTTTTCCCGAACTGGTCGCGGCCTTCGATCAGGAAGCGGTGATCGACGGTGAACTGCTCGTCCGCGGCGAGGTGCAGGGCGGCGAAGCGGCAAGCTTCAATGCGCTGCAACAGCGGCTCGGGCGCAAAACGGTCTCGAAGAAGATGCTCGCCGACTATCCGGCCTTCGTGCGCGTCTACGATTTGCTCGCCGTCGATGGCAACGATCTGCGCGCCCTCCCGTGGACCGAACGCAGACGTCAGTTGGAGGCGTTCGTGCCGCGCCTCGCCGCCAGCCATTTCGACCTGTCGCAAGTCATCGAGGCAAAGGATTTCGACGATCTCGCCGAGCTTCGCGCCGGCGCGCGCGATGCCGCGATCGAAGGGGTGATGCTCAAGCGCCGCGACGCCCCTTATGTGGCGGGCCGCCGCGCCGGGCTCTGGTACAAATGGAAGCGCGATCCGCTCGTCGCCGACTGCGTGATGATGTACGCCCAGCGCGGCAACGGCCGCCGCGCGAGCTTCTATTCGGACTATAGCTTCGGCTGCTGGTCCGACGAGGGCGAGTTGCTTCCCGTCGGCAAGGCCTATTCGGGCTTCACCGACGAGGAGCTCAAATGGCTCGACAAGTTCGTGCGCGACCATACGGTCGATCGCTTCGGCCCGGTGCGTGAGGTCGAAAAGACGCTCGTCCTCGAAGTCGCCTTCGATTCGATCCACCTTTCGAAGCGCCACAAGTCGGGCCTCGCGATGCGCTTCCCGCGGATTTCGCGCATCCGCCGCGACAAGCCCGCCGAGGAAGCGGACCGCATCGCGACCCTGCGCGCGATGGTGACCTGAAAAATAACCCGGAAAATTGCGGTCACGGGGTTGCAACTCGCGGCGAAGATACCGAGTTAGAGCCCCGAACACCAAAAAAGGAGACTGCCATGACGATCGCTTTCCCGCCGCTGCCCTATGCCCAGGACGCGCTGGCGCCGCATATCTCGGCCGACACGCTCGCGACGCACCATGGCAAGCATCACAAGGCCTATGTCGACAAGACCAACGCCGCGATCGAAGGCACCGAGCTTGCCGACAAGAGCCTCGAGGAAATCATCCACCACGCCGAAGGGTCGGGCAACAAGGGCCTGTTCAACAACAGCGCGCAGTCGTGGAACCACGCCTTCTACTGGAACAGCCTGTCGCCCGAGAAGACCGCGCCCTCGGGCGATCTCGCGGCCGCGATCGACCGCGATTTCGGTTCGCTCGACGATCTCAAGAAGAAGCTGAAGGACACCGCGGTCAACCATTTCGCGTCGGGCTGGGCGTGGCTCGTCTCGCGCGACGGCACGCTGTCGGTCACCGACACCCACGACGCGGGCACCGAAGTCACCGCGGGGATCAAGCCGCTGCTCGTGATCGACGTGTGGGAACATGCCTATTACATCGACCGCAAGAACCTGCGCCCGGCCTATGTCGACGCGGTGGTCGATGAACTGCTGAACTGGGACTTCGCCGCCGAAAATCTCGCGCGCGATGGCGCCTGGACCTATCCGGCGTAATTTTCCGTCAAAGAAAAGACCGTGTGTCCCCGCGAAGGCGGGGACCCATCTCCGGTCGCCGCTATTTTTCGCCCACGGATGATGGGCCCCCGCCTTCGCGGGGGCACGCGGCTTTAGACGTAAAGGCATTGGCTTCTGTCATAAGACTATTTCCTCGCCTATAGGCGCGGCATGACGATCAGCCTTTTCGAACTTTTCAAAATCGGTGTCGGGCCGTCGAGCTCGCATACTGTCGGACCGATGGTTGCGGCGCGGCGGTTCACCGTCTGGCTCGACGAACGCGGCCTGCTCGGCAAGGCGGCGCATGTCGAGGCCGATCTCTATGGCTCGCTTGCGCTGACGGGGAAGGGCCACGCCGCCGATACCGCGGTCGTCGCCGGGCTGGCGGGCGAAATCCCGGCCAAAACCAGCCTCGCCGCGATCAAGGCGCATTGGGACCGCGCCGAGAATGAAGGCTTTCTTTATCTGCTCGGCCGTCAACGCGTCCGCTTTCAGCCGGCGCGCGACCTGCATTTCCAGATGAAGCAACGCCAACCCTTTCACAGCAACGCCCTGAGCTTCACCGCGCGCGATAGCGATGGCGAGATACTGGCCAAGCGCATGTATTTCTCGATCGGCGGCGGCTTCGTCGTCGATGAGGACGAGGCCGGGCGCAACAGCCGCGGCGCCGAGGATGAGGTCGAATTGCCTTATCCCTTCACGTCGGGCGCCGACCTCATGGAAATGGGCGCGGCGTCGGGCAAGAGCTTCGCCGAGATGATGCTCGAAAACGAGCTTGTCCACCGCAGCCTCGAACAGGTCGAAGCGGGGCTCGATGCGATCGCCGCCGCGATGGACGGCTCGATCGACGCGGGATGCAGCAGCACCGGCGTCCTCCCCGGCGGGCTCAAGGTCAAGCGCCGCGCGCCGCAGATCGCCGCCGACATCCGCGAACGGCACGAGGCCAACCTGTCCGATCCGATGGCGATGATGGACTGGATCAACCTCTGGGCGATGGCGGTGAACGAGGAAAATGCCGCGGGCGGCAAGGTCGTCACCGCACCGACCAACGGCGCGGCGGGGATCATCCCGGCGGTGATCCGCTATTACCGGCGCAGCTATCGCGGCGACGCGAAGGGCGTGCGCACCTTCCTGCTCGCCGCAGGCGCGGTCGGCGCATTATATAAGCGCAACGCCAGCATTTCGGGCGCCGAGGTCGGCTGCCAGGGCGAGGTCGGCGTCGCCTGTTCGATGGCGGCGGCGGGGTTGACCGCCGCGCTCGGCGGCACCAATGCGCAGGTCGAGAACGCCGCCGAGATCGGCATGGAGCATAACCTCGGCCTCACCTGCGATCCCATCGGCGGCTTGGTGCAAATCCCGTGCATCGAGCGCAACGCGATGGGCGCGATCAAAGCCATTGATGCGAGCCGCATCGCGATGATCGGCGACGGCACGCACGTCGTCAGCCTCGACACGGTGATCGCGACGATGCTGCAGACGGGCCGCGACATGCGCGACAAGTACAAGGAAACGTCGAAGGGCGGGCTGGCGGTCAGCGTGGTGGAGTGTTGAGGGCGACCCTCTTCCTATCGTCACCCCGGACTTGATCCGGGGTCTATTCACGCCAGCGCCGGAATAATGGATTCCGGATCAAGTCCGGGGTGATGATAGGGGCAGGGAAGGCTTTCCTACATTATTTCGCTGTGGCAGCCTGCGATTTGGCTCTTTGATCAGGTTGATACTCGCATCTTCGCTTAAAGCGACAAAGGAGACAGTTTCGTGCTGTCCGTCCGTATCCTTTGTCTCCTTAAAGGCCGGTGCCTGCACCGTTAAAGCCACAAAGGACATAAATTGCATGCGCGCATGCGAGGCTTTTGTGGCTTTAAGGGCGGTCGGACCGCCATCGATCCTCCCTGTCGCGCAGCGATGGGGAGGGGGACCGCCGCCGCAGGCGGGGGTGGAGGGGCGGCAACGGTTGCGCCAAAGCCCCTCCGTCAGCGCTTCGCGCTGCCACCTCACCATGACCTTCGGCCACAGAGCGGATCACATGCTTGCATTGCTGCCGCGTTTGTCTGATTGGGAGCGCCGAGAAGGAGACCGCCCATGAAGACCCGCGCCGCCGTTGCGTTCGAAGCGAAGAAGCCGCTCGAAATCGTCGAACTCGACCTCGAAGGCCCGAAGGCGGGCGAGGTGCTGGTCGAGATCATGGCGACGGGCATCTGCCACACCGATGCTTATACGCTCGACGGTTTCGACAGCGAGGGCATCTTCCCGAGCGTGCTGGGGCATGAGGGCGCAGGGATCGTGCGCGAGGTCGGCGCGGGCGTCACCAGCGTCAAGCCCGGCGACCATGTGATCCCGCTCTACACCCCCGAATGCCGCCAGTGCAAAAGCTGCCTGTCGGGCAAGACCAACCTCTGCACCGCGATCCGCGCGACGCAGGGCAAGGGGCTGATGCCCGACGGCACGACGCGGTTCAGCTACAAGGGCCAGCCGATCTTTCACTATATGGGCTGTTCGACCTTCTCGAACTTCACGGTGCTGCCCGAGATTGCGGTCGCGAAGATTCGCGAGGACGCGCCGTTCCAGTCGAGCTGCTACATCGGTTGCGGCGTGACCACCGGCGTCGGCGCGGTGATCAACACCGCGAAGGTGCAGGTCGGCGACAATGTCGTCGTCTTCGGCCTCGGCGGTATCGGATTGAACGTGATCCAGGGCGCGCGGCTTGCCGGCGCGAACCGGATCATCGGCGTCGACATCAATCCCGACCGCGAAGAATGGGGCCGCAAGTTCGGCATGACCGAATTTCTCAATTCGAAGGGCATGAGCCGCGAGGATGTCGTCGCGGCGATCGTCCAGATGACCGATGGCGGCGCCGATTACACCTTCGACGCGACCGGCAATACCGAGGTGATGCGCACCGCATTGGAGGCCTGCCACCGCGGCTGGGGCACCTCGATCATCATCGGCGTCGCCGAGGCGGGCAAGGAAATCGCGACGCGTCCCTTTCAGCTCGTCACCGGGCGTAACTGGCGCGGCACCGCCTTCGGCGGCGCCAAGGGCCGCACCGACGTGCCGAAGATCGTCGACATGTATATGACCGGCAAGATCGAGATCGACCCGATGATCACCCATGTCATGGGCCTCGAAGAGATCAACAAGGGGTTCGACCTGATGCATGCGGGCGAGAGCATCCGCAGCGTGGTGGTATACTAAAAAGCAGTTTCGTTTCTCGCCAAGCTTCGTCATTGCGAGGAGCCGAAGGCGAAGCGGCAATCCAGAGCAGGCGTAAACCGCTCTGGATTGCTTCCCCCGGCTTTCGCCGGGGTCGCAATGATGAGAATTGGGGAGGATGCATTTGACCGGACCTTATGTCCTGACGTTCAGCTGCATAGACGCGGTCGGCATCGTTGCCGCGGTGACGGGGCTGCTTGCCGAGCGCGACGGTTTCATCCTCGACAGCCAGCAATATGCCGACCTCGGGTCCGGGCGTTTCTTCATGCGCGTCGAGTTCCGCGGCGCCGGGCCGCGCTTTCCCGAAGACTTTGCGGGCGTGCAGGCGGCGTTCGCGCCGATCATCGACCGCTTCGCGATGGATGCCCGGCTCAGCGACGCCGCGGTCAAGCCGCGCTTCGTCATCGCGGTGTCGCAGGGCAGTCATTGCCTCAACGACCTGTTGCACCGCTGGTCGACCGGCAATCTCGCGATCGATATCGTCGGCGTCGTCTCGAACCACGAGGCGCAGCGACGCCTGTCCGAATGGCACGGGGTGCCCTTTCATTATTTGCCGGTGAGCGACGCCAACCGCGCAGGCCAGGAGGCGGCGATCCTCGACGTGATGGCGCGCGGGGGTGCCGAATATCTGGTACTCGCGCGCTACATGCAGGTTCTCTCACAAGACCTGTCGGCGAAGCTTGCGGGACGCTGCATCAACATCCACCACAGCTTCCTGCCGGGGTTCAAGGGCGCCAAACCCTATCACCGCGCGCACGAGCGGGGGGTGAAGCTGATCGGCGCGACCGCGCATTTCGTCACCAGCGATCTCGACGAGGGGCCGATCATCGAGCAGGCGGTCGAGCGCGTCGATCACCGCGACGGCATCGACGAACTGATCCGCATCGGCCGCGATACCGAGGCGCAGGTGCTCGCACGCGCAGTGCGCTGGGTCGCCGAGCAGCGGGTCCTGATCGACGGCCGCAAGACGGTGGTCTTCCGTTAGAGCGGCAAGTTCGTCATTTTTGATAAACGGGGAACGGAATCGCGGCTGGCCCTCCCCGGAGGCGCGGGGTAGGTATCGTTTCGCAACCAGAATCAGGAGGAGCGGAAACATGTACAGTCACAATATGGTCGGATCGAACGACCTCGAGGCGTCGAAGAAATTCTACGACGCGACCTTCGGGGCGATCGGCGGGCAGCCGGGCATCACCGATCCCAAGGGGCGGCTCATCTATATGCACAATGGCGGGCTGTTCCTCGTGACCGCGCCGATCGATGGCCAGCCGGCGACCGCGGGCAACGGCTGCACGATCGGCATCGCGATGGCGAACCCCGAACAGGCCGACGCCTGGCACGCCGCGGGCGTTGCGGCGGGCGGCACCGCGATCGAAGATCCGCCGGGCGTGCGCGAAGGCAATGGCATGAAAATGTATCTCGCCTATCTCCGCGATCCCGCGGGCAACAAGCTCTGCGCGCTCCACCGGATGTAAGGACCATCATGCGCGGCGAAGCGGGATTGCTGGCGGACCTTGGCGCGCTCGCCATCCCCTTCGCCGCCTATGAGCACGTCGCGGTGTTCACCGTCGCCGAAAGCGACGCGGTGAATGCCGCGATACCGGGCGCGCATACCAAGAATTTGTTCTTGAAGGACAATGGCGGCGCCTTCTGGCTCGTCACCGTGCCCGGCGAGGCGCGCGTCGACCTCAAGGCATTGCCCGCCGCGATCGGCAGCAAGCGGGTCAGCTTCGGCAAGGCCGAGGACATGGGCCGGCTGCTCGGCATCGCGCCGGGATCGGTCACGCCGCTTGCGGCGATCAACGCGCCGCCGGGCAGCATCACCGTGGTGCTCGACGCCGGGTTGGCGGCGGCCGATCCGGTGAACGTCCACCCGCTCCGCAACACCGCCACCCTCGGGCTTTCGGGGAGGGCGGTTCTCGACCTTCTGCGTCATTGGGGGCATCACCCCCTCATCGCCTCCATTCCGGTTCAGGACCCCGCATGACCATCGAAACCCTTTCGACCAACCGCAGCCATGGCGGCACACAGGGTGTGTACAAGCATGCCAGCCTCGCGACCGGCACCGACATGATTTTCGCGGTCTTCGTTCCCGACCATTCGCCGGGCGCGAAGCTGCCCGTGCTCTGGTATCTCTCGGGGCTGACCTGTACCCACGCCAATGTGATGGAAAAGGGCGAATATCGCGCCGCCTGTGCCGAGCATGGCGTGATCTTCATCGCCCCCGACACGAGCCCGCGCGGCGAGGGCGTGCCCGACGATCCCGACGCCGCTTATGATTTCGGGCTAGGCGCGGGCTTTTATGTCGACGCGACGGAGGAGCCGTGGGCGAAGAACTATCGGATGCGTTCCTATGTCGAGGATGAACTGCCGTCGCTGGTGCTGCGCAATTTTGCGAGCGCCGACCTGACGCGGCAGGCGATCACCGGCCATTCGATGGGCGGGCACGGCGCACTGACCATCGGTCTCCGCAATCAGAACCGTTTCCGCTCGGTTTCGGCCTTCTCGCCGATCGTCGCGCCGTCGCGCTGCCCGTGGGGCGAGAAGGCGCTGACCGGCTACCTCGGCCGCGACCGCGAGGACTGGCAGGCCTATGACGCTTGCGCGCTGCTCGACCAAGGACTGCGTGTCCCCGACCTGCTCGTCGATCAGGGCGACGCCGACAATTTCCTTGCCGAGCAACTCAAGACCGGGCTGCTGGTCGAAGCGTGCGAGCGCGCAGGGCAGAAAGCCGAAATCCGGATGCAGCCGGGTTACGACCACAGCTATTACTTCATCTCGACCTTCATGGCCGAACATGTCGCCTGGCACGCCGAGCGGTTGAAGGCGTAACGCCCCCTCCCGCTTGCGGGAAGGGGTTTAAAGATGCTCCGGAATCAGCAAGGTGGATCCCGTCGTGCGCCCGGCCTCCAGGTCCGTGTGGGCCCGTGCCGCATCCTGTAGCGAGTAACGCTGGCCCACGGTGATCTGCACCGCGCCGCTCTCGATCATCTCGAACACCCGCGCCGCACCCGCGGCGCGCTCGCCGGGATGGAGATAATAGTCGAACAGGGTCGGCCGCGTCACGAACTGCGAGCCATGCTGCGCGAGAATGCCGAGGTTCACACCGCTCACCGGCCCGCCGGCGTTGCCATAGCTGACGATCAGCCCGCGCCGAGCGGTCGCTTTCAGCGAGGTCGTCCAGGTCGCCATGCCGATCCCGTCGAAGGTGACGGGAACGCCCTGGCCGTCGGTAATCTCGCGAACATGCGCCGCGACATCGTCCTGCTTGTAGCGGATGACATGATCGATCCCCGCCTCACGGGCCGCGTGCTCCTTCGCCTCCGTGCTGACGGTGCCGATGACGGTCGCGCCGATGGCCTTCAGCCACTGGACGAGGATCAGCCCGACACCACCCGCTGCGGCATGAACAAGGACGGGCCAGCCCGCCTCGACCTTGGCGCAGCGCTCGACGAGCATCTCGACGGTGCAGGCCTTGAGCAATGCGGCGGCGGCGGTTTCGTCGTCGATGCCGGCGGGGAGCTTGAACAGCGACGCGGCGGGGACGATGCGCGCGCTGGCATAGGCGCCCCGCTGCGGTCCGAAGGTGGCGACGCGGTCGCCGGGCTGAAGCCCGTGAACGTCTGGCCCGGCCGCGATGACCTCGCCCGCCGCCTCGACGCCGAGCCCGCCTGGAAGCTCGACCGGATAGGTGCCGTCGCGGTGATAGGTGTCGATATAGTTTAGCCCGACCGCGGTTTGCCGCACCAGCACCTGACCGGGGCCGGGATCGCCGAGCGTCACCTCGCGCCAGTCGATGACCTCGGGCCCGCCCTGCTGCTCGATGAACGCCTCGATCGCTTGCATCCGCCGCTCTCCTGCTGTCTCCGTCCATCTGGGGCGGGGGCGAGGCGGGCACAAGGGCTGCCCGCTAATATGCCTTGTCATTGCGAGGAGCCGAAGGCGACGCGGCAATCCAGAGTGTTCGTAAACCCGCTCAGGATTGCTTTCCCCGGCTTCCGCCGGGTCCCAATGACGCAGCTCAGTACTTCCCCTGCTTGCGCGGGCTGCGTTGACCATAGGGTTTGGGCTTGTAGCGGTCGGCATTTCCGCCGGGGCCGCCTGTCCCGCGGGGCTTCCGCGGGCCATCGCCGCGCGGGCCGTTGTCGCGCGGGCCGTTGTCGCGTGGGGCGCCGTGACGCGGACCGCCGCGATGCGGTCCCTTTTCCCGCCGCGGCGGATAGGTCGCGCCGCCGGGCGCCGGGGTGATCGCGACGCCGCTGTCGTCCTCGCCGTCCTGGTTCGCAGTGCGGTGGACGGCTTCGGCGAAGCGGTCGGCGATGGCGAGCGGGATGTTGAACAACGTCTCGTTCGGCCCGATGCGGATCGCGCCAATCTCGTGCTTGGTCACGTGGCCGCGGCGGCAGAGCAGGGGCAGAATCCAGCGCGGGTCGGCATTCTGGCGGCGGCCGATGTTGAGGCGGAACCAGACGCTGTCATCGAACTGCTCACGATGCTCGCCGCGCTCGGGCCGTTCGCCGCGCTCGGGCCGCTCACCGCGCGGACGCGGTCCATTGTCGATCAGGTCCTCGGGCGGCGGCATCAGCGCGCGATGTGCGCGGACGAGCGAGGCCGCGATGTCCTCGGCCGAGCGCTCGGCCATCAGCCGCTGCGCGAGTTCGAGATCCTCGGCCTCATGCTCGACGGGGGCGAGCAATTTCTCGATCAACCGTTCCTGATCGCGCTGGCGTACGTCGGCGGCAGTCGGCGCGTTCATCCACTCGGCTTCGATCTTCGCGCCGCGCAGCATGCCGTCGACGCGGCGACGGCGCGGATAGGGGACGATCAGCACCGCCGTGCCCTTCTTCCCCGCGCGGCCGGTGCGGCCCGAACGGTGCTGCAGCGTTTCGGCGTCGCGCGGAATTTCGACATGGACGACGAGGCTGAGGCTCGGCAAATCGATGCCGCGCGCGGCGACGTCGGTCGCGACGCAGACACGCGCGCGGCGATCGCGCAGCGCCTGCAGCGCATGGTTGCGTTCGTTCTGGCTATGCTCGCCCGACAGCGCGACGGCGGCGAAGCCGCGCTCGACGAGGCTCGCGTGCAGGCGGCGGACATTGTCGCGCGTCGCGCAGAACAGCATCGCGGTCTCGGCCTCGTGCAGGCGGAGCAGGTTGATGACGGCGCCCTCGATATCGGCGGGGGCGACAGTCACTACCTGGTAGGTGATGTCGCCATGGCCGCGTTCCTCGCCGACGGTCGAGATGCGCAAGGCGTCGCGTTGATAGCGCTTGGCGAGCTGCGCGATCGGCTTCGGGATCGTCGCCGAAAACAACAGGGTACGGCGCGTCTCAGGGGTCGCGTCGAGGATTTCTTCCAAATCTTCGCGAAAGCCCATATCGAGCATTTCATCGGCCTCGTCGAGCACCGCGACGCGCAAGCTCTCGAGGTCGAGCGCGCCTCGTTCGAGATGGTCGCGCAGGCGTCCCGGCGTGCCGACGACGATATGGACGCCCTGATTGAGGTTCCGCCGCTCGCGGCTGGCATCCATCCCGCCGACGCAGGTTGCGATGCGCGCGCCGGCCTTGCCGTAAAGCCAGCTCAATTCGCGGCTGACCTGCAGCGCAAGTTCGCGCGTCGGCGCGACGATCAGCGCAAGCGGCGCGGTCGCGAAGGGTAGGCGGCCTTCTTCGAGCAGTTCGTCGGCCATCGCGAGGCCGAAGGCGACGGTCTTGCCCGAGCCGGTCTGTGCCGAGACGAGCAGATCGCGGCCCCTGGCTTCGTCTTCGGTGACCTGCGTCTGGACGGGGGTGAGCGCTTCATAGCCGCGCGCGGTGAGGGCGTCCGCAAGGGCGGGCGAGAGATTTTCAAAAGCCATTTTGTTCTTCTTATCCTGTGCGGCCACGGGCGGCCGATTCTCTGTTCGTCACCCCGGACCTGATCCGGGGTCCATCGCCCAAAAGTTCAGCAATGGCGCGTGGATGCCGGATCACGTCCGGCATGACGATGGTTCTATGGTTTTTCCTAAAGGGCCTGACCCGCCGCGTATCCGCTGGCCCAAGCCCATTGAAAATTATAGCCGCCCAGCCACCCGGTGACGTCCACGGCTTCGCCGATCGCATACAGCCCCGGCACGCTTTTGGCCATCATTGTTTGCGAGGACAGGTTTGCGGTCGAAATTCCGCCGACGGTGACCTCGGCTTTCGCGAAGCCCTCGGTGCCATTGGGATGGAAAGTCCAGTGCCTGAGACGCGCTTCGGCGTCGGCGAGCTTGCGGTCGGTCTGCGCGCCGAGTTCGCCGGGAAGGGCAAGCCGGTCGGCTAGCGTCTGTGCGAGACGGTCGGGCAGAGCAAGCGCCGACGCCAGCGTCGCGCGCGGCCGCGCACGCTTCGCTTCGACAAGCCAGCCCGGCGCGGCATCCGGCAGGAAGTCGATCGTCACCGGGTCGCCATGGCGCCAGTAGCTGCTGATCTGGAGAATCGCCGGACCCGACAGCCCCCGGTGCGTGAACAGCGCGGCCTCGCGGAACGCGGCCTTGCCCGCGCGCGCCTGGACCGCGGTCGCGACGCCCGACAGGTCGCGGAACAGCACATCGTCTCCGCCGAGCGTCAGCGGGACGAGCGCCGGGCGCGGCTCGACCACTTTGAGCCCGAAATGGCGCGCGAGATCATAGGCGAAGCCGGTCGCGCCCATTTTTGGGATCGACGGACCGCCGGTTGCGATGACCAGATTGAGAGCCATAAAGCGCTGGTCGCCAAAAGTGACGCGGAACGCCCCATCGGCATGGGCCACGTCGCGTACCGGCTGGCCGCAGCGGACATCGACGCCGCCCTTCGCGCATTCTTCCAGCAGCATCGCGACGATCTGCTTCGCCGAGCCGTCACAAAAGAGCTGGCCGAGCGTCTTTTCATGATGGGCAATGCCATAACGATCGACGAGGGTGATGAAATCCGCAGGCGCATAACGCGCGAGCGCCGACTTCGCGAAATGCGGGTTTGCCGAGATATAGCGGTCGGGAACGGTATGGATGTTGGTGAAGTTGCAACGCCCGCCGCCCGAGATCAGGATCTTCTTGCCGACCTCTTCGGCATGATCGAGCAGCAGGACGCGTTTGCCCCTTTGCCCCGCGACCGCGGCGCACATCAGTCCGGCCGCGCCGGCTCCCAGCACGATGGCGTCATAATCGGTGGTGGGCATGGGGCCGTCAGCGCAGCTTCGCGATCGATAGCCCGTCGGCCTTGGCGCGGGTCTTCACCGATTCCTCGCTGCGCGTCAGCGCCTTGGCGATCGCCTTCAGCGCCATGCCCTTCTTGGCGAGCGTGTGCAGTTTGTCGATCTCGGCGGCGGTCCACGGCTGCTTGTGGCGCTCGAACTTGTCTTTCATGCCCTGACCTCCGGATCGGCGTCCGCCGCGAGGATGGTGATCGCATCCTCGCGCTCCTGAAACTCGACGACGTCGCCCGCCTCGCCGCCCATCAGCGCGCGGCCGAGCGGCGCGGTGAAAGCGATCAGCCCCGCGCTGGGGTCGGCCTCGTCATGGCCGACGATCGTGACCGCGCGCTCGCCGCCGTTCAGCACATAGCGGACGCGGCTGCCGATGCCGACGACATCGGCCTCAGGCGCAACCTGTACCTCGGCGGTCGCGTGGCGGGTGCTCGCATAGCGGAGGCGGCGCTGCAACTTCTTGCGCGCCTCTTCGTCGGCCTCGGCTGCAATAGCGGTTTCGAGACGCGCGGTTTCCTCTCCGAGCAGGCGGCGTCCCCGCGGCGTGACCAGATTGGCCCCGACCGGAATCGGCCACTCGAACGCGGGTTCCATATGCTCGTCGTCGCTCTCGCGGCGGAAGGCTACGCTCATGTCTCTCTCGATAACGAAAAGGGGAAGCGCGCCTGTTGCACCGCGAAGGTGGCGACAAGATGGCGCAAATTTTCCCGGGCACGTAACCATGGCGCCATCACCCCCGAACCGGAGGCGATGCCATTCCTCGCCATCTCCGCTATCCTGCCTCGCCTATGAGCCTCGACGAACCCTCGCTTGCGCGCCTGATGGCTGCTTCGCAGCGGGGCGATCGCGTTGCGTATCGCACGCTGCTGGCCGATTGCCGCAAATGGCTCAGCCGCTATTTCGCGCGCCGCATTGCGCCGCACCAGATCGACGACCTGGTGCAGGAAACGCTGGTGTCGATGCACCGCAAGCTTGCGACCTGGGACAGCGGGCGGCCCTTTCTGCCCTGGCTCGCCGCGATCGCGCGCTATCGCTGGATCGATGCGCTCCGCCGCCAGCGCGACGAAGCCGAGCTTGGCGACAGTGACGCAGCGGCCGGCGCAGCGGATGAGGCCATCCACGCCCGGCTCAGCATCGACCGGCTGCTCGCCTGTCTGCCGCCGGGGCAGGCGCAGGCGATAACGCTGGTCAAGATCGAGGGAGCCTCGATCGCCGAGGCGTCGAAAATTTGCGGCCAGAGCGAATCGCTCGTCAAGGTGAACATCCATCGCGGGCTCAAGAAGCTCGCGCAATTGATTGAAAGTGAGTGAGATGACGGACGCATCGATCGACGATCTGATCGAGGCTCTCGCAGACGAGCTCGAACCCGTCCGCCCGCGGCGCCTGCTGCGCGGGGCGCTGTGGGTCGCGGCGGGATGGATCGTCGTCGGCGCGCTGCTGCTCCGGATCTTCGGCATGCGCCATGATCTCGCGGCCGGCATTCCGATGGCGCCGCTGCCGATGCTCGCTTTCTGGCTGATCGTCGCGCTGGGGCTCGCGGCGGCGTGGAGTGCGCTCCGTATGGGCCTTCCCGGCGTCGGGCGCGACTATGGCGGCTGGCGCTGGGCCGCGCTCGCCGCGCTTGCTTTGCCGCTGACCGCAATCTTCATCGGCTTTGGGGACCGTCATGGCGCGATGGAGGCGATGCACTCCGGCCATGGCATGGGCTGCACGCTCGACGGGTTGATTGCGGGCGTCGGCGTCGGCGCGGCGCTGTTCGCCTGGCTGAGAGGCGGGGCACCGACCTCGCCCGAGCGTGCGGGCTGGGTGACCGGCACTGCCGCCGGCGCGGCGGGCGCGGCGGCGGTCGCGCTGCATTGCTCGTCGAACGACATGATCCACATCGCGCTCTGGCACGGGTTGGCGATTCCGCTGTGGGCGGTTGCGGGCCGGTTGCTGCTCGCGCCGCTGCTCCGCTGGTAGGTCGCTGGACAGCGCGTCGCTCCTGTGTTATGTAAGTAACACACAAGGAGATTGACGATGCGAAACTGGACGATGGCGATTCTGCCGCTGGCGATGGCTCTTTCGGGCTGCAACGGCGACGGGAAAGAGGGCGAGCATGGCGCGAAACAGGATGATCGCGCCGCGCCCGCGGGGCCGGTGACGACGCAAAGCTTCGACCTCAAGGGCTTCACCGGCATCAAGGTCGCCGGCCCCGACGATGTGACGATCCGCCAGGGTGACGCCTTCGCGATCAGCGCCAGAGGGCCGCAGCGCGAGCTTGACGAACTCGAGATCACGCTCGATGGCGCGATGCTCTCGATCGGCCGCAAGCGCGAAGGCTTCAGCTTCAGCCGTCACGACAGCAAGGGCGTCGAGATCAGCATCACGATGCCGAAACTCGATACGTTGCGCCTCACCGGATCGGGATCGATCGACGCCGACAATCTGGCCGCCGATGCGGCGAAGCTGGAGGTCACGGGGTCGGGCGACCTCAAGCTCGGCAAGCTGACCGCGAAGAGCGCCGACCTCGGCGTCTCGGGCTCGGGCAATATCGAGATCAAGGGCGGCACGATCGACACCGGCGATTTCGGCGTAACCGGATCGGGCGACATCGATGCCGAAGGACTGGCTGCACAGACGCTCGACATATCGATCACCGGATCGGGCGACGTCGAAGCGCAGGCGACCGTCCGCGCGAACGTCAACATCCTCGGATCGGGCGACGCGACGATTGGCGGCGGCGGCAAATGTTCGACGCACGCGATGGGGTCGGGCACCGCGACCTGCAAATAAAGCGGCGCTGGCGCCGCCGCCGCGAAGCCGGTAAGGCGGGGCCATGACCAGCTACTCGCGCCTGGCCGTTGTTGCGGCCGCCGCCCTTCTTTTCTCCGGTCCCGCAACGGCGGCCGAGAAGCGCTACGGCCTCACCAGCTTCGAGGCGATCGAGGTGGGCGCCGATGTCGATGTCGAAGTGGTGACGCGCGCGCCGGTCGGCGCGGTGGCGACCGGCTCGACCGACGCGCTCGACCGGCTGACGCTCGAGACGCGCGACGGGCGGCTGGTAATCGGCGAGAAGAAATATGCGGGCGACGAGAGCCGCCGCACCGCCCCCGCAGTGGTGACGGTGCGTGTCAATGCCGCGAATCTGCGGTCGGCGACGCTCGCGGGGGCAGGGTCGCTGCAGATCGACCGGCTCAAGGGCGCGCGCGTGATGATCGGGCTGCGCGGGCCGGGACGGATCGGCGTCGGCGACGTCGCGGCCGACCGGCTCAGCGTCGCGATGATCGGCAACGGGACGATGACGCTCGCGGGCAAGGCGAAGCAGGCACAGATGACCTTGTCGGGCGCGGGCGTCGTCGATGCGGGCAAGCTCGCTGTTGACGACCTGATCAGCGACAGCGAAGGCGCGGGCGATCATATCTTCAACGCGGCGAAGACCGCCGCGATCACTGCGCGCGGGGTCGGCAAGGCCGTGGTCCTCGGCCGTCCGGCTTGCACCGTCCGCAATCTCGGCAGCGGGTCGGTGACCTGCGGCGCGCAGAAATAGCGGCGGTGCTTGACCAGATCGTCCGGATGCACGCGGTCGCGGGGATGCTCGTCGGCATCCTCGTCGGGCTGACGGGCGTCGGCGGCGGGTCGCTGATGACGCCGCTGCTGGTGCTGATGTTCGGCGTGAATCCGAAGACGGCGGTCGGCACCGACCTGCTCTTCGCCGCGATTACCAAGACGGTGGGCAGCACCGTCCACGGTTGGCGCGATACGGTCGATTGGCATATTTTCCGCCGCCTCGCCGCCGGGTCGATCCCGGCCGCGCTGCTCTCGGTCGTCGCGCTGCAGGGGGTCGGCGAAATCGGGGCCCGCGCTGAACATGTCATCATCGATTTCCTGGGTGTCATGCTCGTCCTGACCGCCTTCGCCGCGCTGTTTCAGGCTCGGCTCATGCGGTTCGCGCGGCGGCACGAAGGGCCCGACGACCGCCACGCGATGCTGCCGACCGTGATGCTCGGCGCCTTTATCGGGATTGCCGTCTCCATCTCGTCGGTCGGGGCGGGGGCGATCGGGGTTACAGCGCTGCTGATGCTCTATCCCAACCTGCCGGTATCGCGGATCGTCGGCACCGATATCGTCCATGCGGTCCCGCTGGCGCTGGTCGCGGGATCGGGGCACTGGCTTTATGGCGATGTCGATCCGGCGCTGCTGGTCAGCCTGCTCGCAGGCTCGATCCCCGGCGTAATCGTCGGTAGCCTGCTGTCGAGCCGCGCGCCCGATCGCTTGCTCCGGCCGGCGCTGGCTGCCGTCCTGCTCGTGTCCGGGGTGAAGCTGCTGACCAGCTGATCGGCGCTTGCTGACGAAAATGTAACCCCCGCGCCACCTTCCGCCAAGGTAGCGGGCGGCATTCTCCTGGTCGGCCATTTCGGCCACTGGAGGATGTCATGAACAGATTTGCTGTCGTTCTGGCGGCCGCGGCCGCCCTCGCTCTGCCCGGCACCGGCCAGGCGGCCCAATGCCGCAATGCGCAGGGGCATTTCATCAAATGTGCGCCGACCCCCGCGGCCAAGGCTCCGGCCATGGCGGCCGTGCGCGCGCCTGCGAAGCGGGCAACCCCGGCGCACAAGACCGCCAGCTCCGGCGCGCGCTGCCGCAATGCGAAGGGGCAGTTCGCCAAATGCGGAACGCCCGGCGCAAAGGCCGGCTGATCCGCGGGCTCGTTCCGGGCAGATCTCGCCGTTTCCGGCCTGATCTGCCCGCACGGCCGTCAGTGGCCCGCGGCGCCCAGTCCGTCGATCTTCTTGGATTGCCGGACGATCAGCCCCGGGAAGAAGCGCGCCAGCCGCGACAGGCGTTTCGCCATCTTGCCGACGGTGACATGGACCTTGTCGCCGTGCACCGCGTCCCACGCCGCCTCGGCGACGCGCTCGACGGGCACGATCTCGAACCCGCTCGACGACAGCCGGTCGCGGGCGGGCGCGTTGCTGTCGGCGCTGACCTGATCGAGCAAGGGCGTGTCGATGAAGCCGGGCATCAGCGATCGCACCTTGATGCCATGCTTGGCGAACTCGATCTCGAGCGCCTCGGTCAGCCCCCGCACCGCGAATTTGGTCGCCGAATAGACGGCAAGCCCTGCGACGCCGTAAAAGCCCGATGCCGATCCGGTGTTGAGGATTGTCGCGCAGGGGGTCGCGCGGAGCAGCGGCAGCGCTGAATATATCCCATTGACGACGCCGCCGAAGTTGATCGCGATCAGCCGGTCGGCCTCCTCCGGCGCCATGTCGATGAACTGGCCGCCCGATCCGATCCCGGCATTGTTGAACAGCACGTCAAGCCGCCCCTTGCTGGCTTGCGCGAAATCGGCGAGGGCCGCCTGCCACTGGTCGCGGTCGCGCACGTCCATGACGTGGCGCGACGAGGCGCCCTCGGGCAGCAGCGCTGCAGTTTCGTCGATCCCTTGCGCGTTGACGTCGGCAATGCCGACGAACCAGCCGTGACCCGCAAAATGGCGCGCGGTCGCGCGACCGATGCCCGACCCGCCGCCGGTGATGAAGATCGCCTTTCGTGCCACGCTATCCCTCCTTACATATTTGTCAGCGCGACAAGATGCGAAGCTGACGATAACGTCAAGCGGCTATCGTTGCCGTACGACAACCCCTAGACGCGCGGCCGCTTTCACCCTATGTTCAGGGAACGGGGCGCAATAATCTGGGCTCCGGACGTGTATGGGGGCGATTCTTGCGGCTTTTGCTGACCCTTTTGGCGCTGATCACCGGGTTCGCGACTGCGGACCGGGCCGTTGCCGCACCCGCCACTCCGATGGCGATGGGGTCGCTCGTTCTGCTCGCCGAGACGGCGAACAAGGCGGAGGCGACCGATAGCGATCGCCGCCCGGCCGCGACCGCGCCGACCCGCCGCGCGCCCAGCGGAGGCAGCGGCAAGCCGCGCAAGGCGGCTCCGCCGCATCTCCCCGGCCTGCTGACCGGCGCCGATCGCGCGCTCGAATAGCGTCAGGCGCTGACGGCCTTTGCGGGCCTTCTCCCTGCATTCGCGGGGATTTTCTTCATATTCCGCGCGGCGCCCACGCCGCCCTGATCGCATCGAAATCCAAGGAAATTCATTATGTTCGGCAGCCTTGCCAAGAGCCTGTTCGGCTCGTCCAATGAGCGTTACGTCAATTCGATCCGCAAGATCGTCGCCAGGATCAACGACTTCGAGCCGACGCTTGAGGCCTATAGCGACGATGAACTGAAAGCGCAGACGCAGAAGTTTCGCGACCGGCTCGCGGCGGGAGAGACGCTCGACGATGTGCTGCCCGAAGCGTTCGCGACCGTTCGCGAGGCGTCGAAGCGCACGCTCGGCATGCGCCATTTCGACGTCCAGATGATCGGCGGCATCGTCCTTCACCGCGGCGAGATCGCCGAGATGGCGACGGGCGAAGGGAAGACGCTGATGGCGACGCTGCCCTGCTACCTCAACGCGCTCGAGGGCAAGGGCGTCCATGTCGTCACCGTCAACGACTATCTCGCGACGCGCGACGCCGAATGGATGGGCACCGTTTACGGCTTCCTCGGCCTCACCACAGGGATCATCGTCCCGAACCTCAACGAGATGCAGCGCCGCGAGGCGTATAACGCCGACATCACCTATGCGACGAACAACGAATTGGGGTTCGATTATCTGCGCGACAATATGAAGTTCGACCGCGCGCAGATGGTGCACCGCGAATTCAACTTCGGCATCGTCGACGAGGTCGACTCGATCCTGATCGACGAGGCGCGCACCCCGCTGATCATCTCGGGCCCCACCGACGACAAGTCCGAGCTTTACATCCGCGTCAACGAGGTGGTGCTCCAGCTCGTCGACGAGGATTATGAGAAGGACGAGAAGGCGAAGTCGATCAGCCTGACCGAGGAAGGCACCGAGCATGTCGAGCGCTTGCTCGAGGCAGCGGGGCTGCTGCAAGGCAGCAACCTCTACGACATCGAGAACACCCAGGTCGTCCATCACGTCAATCAGGCGCTGAAGGCGATCCAGATGTTCAAGCTGGACATCGATTATATCGTCAAGGACGGCAAGGTCGTCATCATCGACGAATTCACCGGTCGCATGATGGACGGCCGCCGCTGGTCCGACGGTCTGCACCAGGCGGTCGAGGCCAAGGAAGGCGTCCAGATCGAGCCCGAGAACCAGACGCTCGCGTCGATCACCTTCCAGAATTATTTCCGCATGTATCCGAAGCTTTCGGGCATGACCGGCACCGCGGCGACCGAAGCCGCCGAATTCTTCGAAATCTACAAGATGAACGTCGTCACCATCCCGACCAACCGCCCGATCGCGCGGCTGGACGAGGAGGACGAATTCTACAAGAATATCACCGACAAGTTCGGCGCCATCGCGCGCACGATCCGCGAGGCGCAGGAGCGCGGCCAGCCGGTGCTCGTCGGCACCGTTTCGATCGAGAAGTCGGAACTGCTCTCCTCCTATCTCGAAAAGGAAAATGTCGCGCACAGCGTCCTCAACGCGCGCTTCCACGAAAGCGAGGCGCATATCGTCGCGCAGGCCGGCCGCAGCGGCGCGGTCACGATCGCGACGAACATGGCGGGCCGCGGCACCGACATCAAACTCGGCGGCAGCGAAGAGTTCCGCATCGAGGACGAGCTGAAGGACATGCCCGAAGGTCCCGAGCGCGAGGCCGCCGAGGCGCGGATTCGCGAGGAAGTCTCTATCGAGCGCGAAGCCGTGCGTGCGGCAGGCGGGCTGTTCGTACTCGCGACCGAGCGCCACGAAAGCCGCCGCATCGACAATCAGCTGCGCGGCCGCTCGGGGCGTCAGGGCGATCCGGGCCTGTCGAAATTCTACCTCTGCCTCGACGACGACCTGTTGCGCATCTTCGGTCCCGACACGCTCTTCTCCAAGATGATGAACAAGAATCTGGAGGATGGCGAGGCGATCGGATCGAAATGGCTGTCGAAGGCGATCGAGACCGCCCAGAAGAAGGTCGAGGCGCGCAACTACGACATCCGCAAGCAGGTCGTCGAATATGACAACGTCATGAACGACCAGCGCAAGGTGATCTACGAACAGCGCGGCGAGATCATCGACAGCAAGACCGTCGACGATGTGATGGCCGAGATGCGGGCCGAAACGGTCAATTCGATCGTCGCCGATGCCTGCCCGCCGGGAAGTTATCCCGAACAATGGGACATCGAGGCGATGAAGGAGCGCACCGCGAGCATCCTCGACCTGACCCCGCCGATCGACGCCTGGATGCAGGAAGATGCGGTCGAGGCCGAAATGTTCGAGGAGCGCATTCAGGAACTTGCCGACGCTGCAGCCGCGGAAAAGGCGGCGCAGGTCGATCCCGATACGTGGCGCAATGTCGAGAAGTCGGTGCTGATCCAGACGCTCGACCATCACTGGAAAGACCATCTCTCGACGCTCGACGCGCTGCGTCAGGCGATCTTCCTGCGCGCCTATGCGCAGAAGCAGCCGATCAACGAATATAAGCAGGAGGCGTTCGCGCTGTTCGAGCGCATGCTGCAGAACATCCGCGAGGATGTGACGCGCACCGTCGCGCGGATCGATTTCCAGTTCCAGGAACCCGAGGCGATGCCGCTCCCCGATCTGCCCGACTTCCTGACCACGCACATCGACCCCTTCACCGGCGAAGACAACAGCGCCGACATCGATGCGGGCGAACTCGGCGTGATCGCCAATACGCTGCCGCCGATGCAGGCGCCGCGTCCAGACCTGCCCGAGGGCGAAAATCCCTATGCGGAGCTCGAGATCAGCCGCAACGCGCCGTGCCCGTGCGGGTCGGGGCGCAAGTACAAACATTGCCACGGGCAGCTTTGATTGCAATGTATCGTCATTGCGAGCGAAGCGAAGCAATCCAGAGCGGTTTACGCGACTCTGGATTGCCGCGTTGCTTCGCTCCTCGCAATGACGGGATAGGAATAGGATGACCGGACTCGCCGCCCTCTTCGGACTCACCGCGCTGCTCTACGCCGCGGTCGGGTTCGGCGGCGGATCGACCTATACCGCGCTGTTGCTGCTCGGCGGTGTCGCGATCGGGCTCGTTCCGGCGATCAGCCTCGCGTGCAATGTCATTGTCGTTACCGGGGGAACGGTCCGCTTCGCCCGTGCGGGCGTCATGCCGTGGGCGAAGGCGCTGCCGCTGATCGCCGTCGCGGCGCCGCTCGCCTTCCTTGGCGGGTTGACGCCGGTGAAGCAGGGCGTGCTCGTCATCCTGCTCGGCCTGTCGCTGCTCGCATCGTCGCTCGCGCTGCTGTTCCAGCCGCAGGCGGCGAAGCCGGTCGCGCTGTCGCCGAAGCTGCTGCTGCCGATCGCGGCCGCGCTCGGCTATCTCGCCGGCGTCGTCGGCATCGGCGGTGGTATCTTCCTCGCGCCGATCCTCCACCTGATCCGTTGGGCCGAGGCGCGCAGCGTTGCGGCGACCGCGAGCCTCTTCATCCTCGTCAACAGCCTGTTCGGGCTGACCGGCCAGCTCATCAAGGGCAAGGGTGGTGCGATGATCGACGCGATTGCAGGGCACTGGCCGCTGCTGGTCGCGGTGCTGATCGGCGGTGCGATCGGGACGCAGCTGGCGGTCAAGACCGGCCCCGCGACGCTGATCCGGCGGCTGACGGCGTTGCTGGTGGGGTTCGTCGCTATACGTCTGCTCTTTGGTTTCTAAGGGCTTTTTGCGCTCTTGCCTTCCCGCGCGGGGGTGCTAGCATCTCCCTCATAAGCTTGACGGCCGCGTAGCCAGACAAGCGACGCAGCAGGCAGGAATATGGGGCCGCGCACGCTCGACCATCGGGTGCGGCCATATCGGTGGCATGTTGCGCGGAAAGGGCTGGGGCATTTCCTTTTTCGATGAAATGACAGGGCAGGCGGGCGAGGTCCGTTCGCCCTATCGCGACTATCACGAATGGTTCGGCCGCGAGGATACGGCGCGCATCCAGCGCAAGGCGCAGCAGGCCGAGGCTTTTTTTCGCACCACCGGCATCACTTTCAATGTGTATGGACAGGACGAGGCCGACGAACGGCTGATCCCGTTCGACGTCGTCCCGCGCATCATCTCGGCGAGCGAGTGGCGCCGTCTCTCGCGTGGCATCGAGCAACGCGTGCGCGCGCTCAACGCCTTCCTCCACGATATCTATCACCGGCAGGAAATCCTCCGCGCCGGCCGCGTCCCGACCGAGCTGATTTCGCGCAACGAGGCCTTTCTGCCGATGATGATGGGGATGGACCCGCCGGGCGGCGTCTACACGCATATCAGCGGCATCGACATTGTGCGCACCGACGCCAACGAATTTTATGTGCTCGAAGATAATGCGCGCACGCCGTCGGGCGTGTCGTACATGCTCGAAAATCGCGAGACGATGCTCCAGATGTTTCCCGAGCTGTTCGCGAAGATTTCGGTGCGCGAGGTTGGCGACTACCCGCTCAACCTGCTGAAGTCGTTGTCGGCGTGCGCGCCGCCTGCCTGTCAGGGCACGCCGACGGTCGCGGTGCTGACCCCCGGCATCCACAACAGCGCCTATTTCGAGCATAGCTTCCTTGCTGACCAGATGGGCGCCGAACTGGTCGAGGGCCACGACCTGCGCGTCGTCGATGGCCGCGTGGCGATGCGGACCACGCAGGGCTATACCCCGATCGACGTGCTGTATCGCCGCGTCGATGATGATTTCCTCGATCCGCTCAATTTTCGGCCCGACTCGATGCTCGGCGTGCCCGGCATCTGGGACGTCTATCGCGCCGGGGGAATCACCATCGCCAACGCGCCGGGAACGGGGATTGCGGACGATAAGGCGCTGTACAGCTATATGCCTGACATCATCGAGTTCTACACGGGGGAGAAGGCGCTGCTCCCCAATGTGCCGACCTGGCGCTGCTCGGAACCCGAGCATCTGAAGGAAGTGCTCGACCGTTTGCCCGAACTGGTGGTGAAGGAAGTGCATGGATCGGGCGGCTACGGGATGCTCGTCGGCCCGACCGCGAGCCGCAAGGAGATCGCGGTGTTCCGCAAGAAGCTGGAGGCCAATCCGGGCAATTATATCGCGCAGCCTACGCTCTCGCTTTCGACGGTGCCGATCTTCACCAAGGCGGGGCTCGCGCCGCGCCACGTCGATTTGCGGCCCTTTGTGCTGATGTCGCCGCAGGGGATACGGATCACGCCGGGCGGGCTCACGCGCGTCGCGATGACCAAGGGGTCGCTGGTGGTGAACAGCAGCCAGGGCGGCGGCACCAAGGATACGTGGGTTTTGGAGGACTGATGCTCGGGAAAACGGCCGGCTCCCTCTATTGGATGGCGCGCTACCTCGAGCGTAGCGAAAACAACGCGCGCCTGATCGACGCGGGTTTCCGCATCGCGCTGACCCGGTCGAGCACCGCGGAGGCCGAATGGCGGTCGGTGCTCGTCACTGCGGGACAGGATCACGCCTTCCGGCTGGCGCATGGCAGCGAATACAGTTCGCAGCGCGTCGTCGATTTCATGCTGCGCGACCCCGCCAACCCGTCGAGCATCCTCTCGGTCGTCAAGCGCGCGCGCGACAATGCGCGCACCGCGCGAACCTATCTCACCCGCGAGGTGTGGGAGGCGGTCAATACGAGCTGGATGACGCTCGGCGCACAGCTCAAGCGGCAGGTGCGCGAGGACGATCTGCCCGACGTGCTCGCCGCGATCCGTCAGAACAACGGGCTGGTGCGCGGCGCCTTTTCGGGAACGATGCTCCGCAACGACGGCTATAATTTCGCGCGCCTTGGCACCTTTCTCGAGCGCGCCGACAACACCGCGCGCATCCTCGACGTCAAATATTATCTGTTGCTGCCGTCAGTCGCACATATCGGCAGTTCGATCGACAATGTGCAGTGGGAAACGATCCTGCGCTCGGTGTCGGCGCACCGCGCCTATCACTGGCTTTACGGGACCGAGATCAGCGCCTTGAAGATTGCCGAATTCCTGATCCTCTACAAACAGATGCCCCGCAGCCTGGCCTTCTGCTGCGAGCAGATGAACGACAATCTCGGCTGGCTGCAACGCCTTTACGGCGAGGAAACCGAGGCGGTCCGCCTCGGCGCCGCGATCTGCCGTGACCGGCTGTCGCGCCCGATCCAGTCGATCTTCGACGGCGGCCTGCATGAATATATCACCGACTTCCTCCGCGCCAACGCTGCGCTCGCGCAGCAGATCGAGCGCGATTACCGGTTCGTGGAGTGACCATGCGGCTACGCGTCGAGCATACGACCCATTATCAATTCGACGGCCATGTCGCCTATGCGCTCCAGCAGTTGCGCCTGACCCCGAAGGAACGGCCGGGGCAGCAGCTGATCCACGGCTGGACGGTCGATATCGAGGGCGGTGCGCGGCAGCTCCATTACACCGACCATCATGGCAATGGCGTCGATCTGGTGTCGGTCGACAGTGGCGCGTCCGAACTCGTCATCCACTGTACCGGCGAGGTCAAGTTGGTGACCTGGGACGGGGTGATCGGCGCGCATCGCGGCGCGATGCCGCTCTGGACCTTCCTGCGCCCGACGCCACTTACCCGTGCGGGGCGGGGGGTGCGGGCGCTGGCTGCGGGGCTGGGGCGCGATTTCGCGAACGATATCGAGCGTGCGCACGCGCTGTCGGCGCTGATTCTGGACCGGTTGCCCTATCGGATCGGCGTCACTGATGCCGAAACCACCGGCGAGCAAGCGCTCGGAGGCGAAGGCGGTGTGTGTCAGGACCATGCCCATATCTTCATCGCCGCGATGCGGCATTTGGGGCATCCGGCGCGCTATGTCTCGGGTTATCTGATGATGAACGACCGCACCCATCAGGATGCAACCCACGCCTGGGCCGAGGCGTATTTCGACCATATCGGCTGGATCGGCTTCGACGTAAGCAACGGTCACTCGCCCGACCAGCGCTATATTCGCGTCGCGACCGGCCTCGACTATCGCGATGCCGCCCCGGTTCGCGGGATGCGCTATGGTGCAGCGCAAGAAAATCTGGTTGTCCAATTGCAGGTCCAGCAATAAGCGGGCTTAAACCGGGCGGGAAAAGCGGGATTCGATGACCTATTGCGTGGGCATGCGTTTGAACAAGGGGCTGGTGTTCATGTCGGACACCCGCACCAACGCGGGCGTCGACGACATCTCGCAGGTCCGCAAGATGCGGAGCTGGACCGTTCCGGGCGAGCGGGTGATCACGCTGATGTCGGCGGGAAATCTCGCGACGACGCAAGCGGTGGTGAGCCTGCTCGACGAACGCACCAAGGCGCCGGAAGACCGGCATCCCTCAATCCTCGCCGCGCCCTCGATGTTCCAGATCGCGACGATCATCGGCGAGACGTTGCGCGGCATCGTGATGCGCCACAATGACGAGGGACCGGCGGCGGAGTCGCTGTTCCGCGCATCGCTCATCGTCGGCGGGCAAATCAAGGGCGCCGAGCCGCGGCTGTTCCTGATCTATCCCGAGGGCAATTTCATCGAGGCAGGCGAGGACAATCCCTTCTTCCAGATCGGCGAGACCAAATACGGCCGCCCGATCATCGTGCGCTCCTATGATCCGACGATGTCGTTCGAGGATGCGGTGAAGCTGCTCTGCGTCTCGTTCGATTCGACGATCCAGGCGAATGCCGGAGTCGACCTGCCGATCGACCTCAAGGTCCATGAGCGCGACGATTTCACGACGGTGCGCGAGCGCCGCTTCGAACGCAACGATCCTTATTATGAGAGCGTCGCCGACGGCTGGGCCGAGGCGCTCGGGATCGCACTGGCGGAACTGCCGGACTTTCATTTCTGATAGCGCGATAGCGTAATTATCATCGTCACCCCGGACTTGATCCGGGGTCCAAAACCGCGCTGTCCAAATGGATTCCGGATCAAGTCCGGGATGACGATAGGGGGTTAGCGGTTCTTCCGCCCCTCGATCAGCCCGTCCACTAAACTCGGATCGGCCAGCGTCGACGTATCGCCCAGCGACCCGAAATCATTTTCGGCAATCTTGCGCAAAATGCGGCGCATGATCTTGCCCGAGCGTGTCTTGGGCAGCGCGGGGGTCAGATGGATATGGTCGGGGGTCGCGATCGGTCCGATCTCGGTCCGGACCTGTTGCTTGAGCGCTGCGGCAACTTCTTCCGTGGGCTCGACCCCGGCGTTGAGCGTCACATAGGCATAGATGCCCTGGCCTTTGATATCGTGCGGGAAACCGACGACCGCGGCCTCGGCGACGAGGTCGTGCAGCACCAGCGCACTCTCGACCTCGGCGGTGCCCATGCGGTGGCCCGAGACGTTGATCACGTCGTCGACGCGGCCGGTGATCCGCCAGTAGCCGTCACCGTCACGACGGCAGCCGTCGCCGGTGAAATATTTGCCCCTGTAGGTCGAGAAATAGGTTTCGGCGAAGCGCTTGTGGTCGCCGTAGATCGTCCGCGCCTGCCCCGGCCAGCTATGCGTGATGCAGAGATTGCCTTCGGACGCGCCTCCGGTCTGTTCGTCGACCAGCACCGTGCCTTCGGCATCGACGAGTTGCGGGCGAACGCCGAAGAAGGGGCGTCCCGCGCTTCCCGGCTGCATCGGATGTGCCCCCGGAAGCGTGGTGATCATAATCCCGCCAGTTTCGGTCTGCCACCAGGTATCGACGACGGGAACGCGGCCCTTGCCGACGATCTGCTGATACCAGCGCCACGCCTCGGGATTGATCGGCTCGCCGACGCTGCCGAGCAGGCGGATCGACGAGAGGTCGTGCCGCGTCACATAATCGTCGCCCTCGCGCATCAGCGCGCGGATCGCCGTCGGCGCGGTGTAGAGGATGTTGACCTGATGCTTATCGACGACCTGCCAGAAACGATCATGATCGGGGTAATTGGGCACGCCCTCGAACATCAGGGTCGTCGCGCCATTCTGCAGCGGGCCATAGACGACATAGGAGTGGCCGGTGACCCAGCCGATGTCGGCGCTGCACCAGAAAATCTCCCCCGGTCGATAGTCGAAACCATACCAGAAGGTGCTCGCGGTCCACACCGAATAGCCGCCGACCGTATGCAGCACGCCCTTCGGCTTGCCGGTCGAGCCCGACGTATAGAGAATGAAGAGTGGATCTTCGGCGCCCATCGGCTCGCACGGACAGTCGGTGTCGACGTCGGCCGACAGCGCGTCATACCAATGGTCGCGGCCTTCCTTCATCGCGACGTCGCCGCCGGTGTGCGCGATGACGAGCACCGCCTTGACGTCGACGCGTTCGAGCGCCTTGTCGACATTGGCTTTCAGCGGCACCACCTTGCCGCCGCGCAGCCCCTCGTCGGCGCAGATCACCCAGTCGCTGCCGCAATCCTCGATGCGGCCGTGGATCGCTTCGGGCGAGAAGCCGCCGAAGACGACGCTGTGCACCGCGCCGATCCGCGCACAGGCGAGCATCGCGACCGCGCCCTCGGGGATCATCGGCATGTAGATGGTGACGCGGTCGCCCTTTCGGACGCCCATTTTCTTCAGTGTGCTCGCGAAGCGGACGACCTCGGCAAGCAGCGCCTTGTAGCTGATGTGCCGCGTCTCGCCGTCGGGCGCATCGGGTTCGAAGATGATCGCGGTGCGGTCGCCATGTCCCGCGGCGACGTGGCGGTCGACGGCATTGTGGCAGAGGTTGAGGACGCCGTCTTCATACCATTTGATGTCGACCGGATCGAAGGACCAGCTGGCAATTTTCGTCGGCGGGGTCACCCAGGCGAGGCGCTTCGCCTGCTCGGCCCAGAAAGCGTCGGGATCGGTGATGCTCTCGGCATAGAGGCGGTCGTAATCGGCGGCGGTGCAATGGGTGTTCGCGGCGGCGTCGGCGGGAACGGGAACTAAGGGTTCGGACGGGGACAATTCGGACGACACGGCGACTCTCCCAATGGGCTTTGCTTTGCTCGCTTGAGTCGATAACCCGCGGGCCGCAAACTGCAAGGCGCGAAGGCGCCGAAGAAGGGACATGCTATGCTTCAACTGGGCCAGGAGACCGGCCGGATACTCGATGCGCTGGGCGTCGATCGCGCGGCCTGGACCGACGGATCGATGCCGGCGCTGACGCCGCTGACCGGCGAGCAGATCGGGACGGTGCAGGTCGCCGACTCCGCCGATGTCGATGCGGCGCTGAATCGGGCGGTCGCTGCGTTCCGCGCCTGGCGCGCGGTTCCGGCGCCGCGCCGCGGCGAGTTGGTGCGGCTGTTCGGCGAGGAACTGCGCGCTGCGAAGGACGATCTGGCCAAACTGGTGACGATCGAAGCGGGCAAGATTCCGTCCGAGGGCGCGGGCGAGGTGCAGGAGATGATCGACATCTGCGACTTTGCGGTCGGCCTCTCGCGCCAGCTCTATGGCCTGACGATCGCGACCGAGCGGCCGGGGCACCGGATGATGGAGGTTTGGCACCCGCTGGGCGTCGTCGGGGTGATCTCGGCGTTCAACTTTCCGGTCGCGGTGTGGGCGTGGAATGCCGCGCTCGCGCTCGTCTGCGGCAACAGCGTGGTGTGGAAGCCTTCGGAAAAGACGCCGCTCACCGCGTTGGCGACGCAGGCGATTTTCGCGCGCGCGGCGGCGCGGTTCGGCGATGCGCCCCAAGGCCTGTCGCAGCTTTTGATCGGCGGGCGCGAGGCGGGCGAGGCGCTGGTCGATGATCCGCGCGTCGCGCTGGTGTCGGCGACGGGATCGACGCGGATGGGGCGCGCCGTCGCGCCGCGGCTCGCCCAGCGCTTCGCGCGCTCGATCCTCGAGCTTGGCGGCAACAATGGCGTGATCGTCGCGCCCTCGGCCGACCTCGATCTCGCGCTGCGCGGCGTCGCCTTCGGGGCGATGGGGACCGCGGGGCAGCGCTGCACGACGACGCGGCGGCTGTTTCTGCATGATGGCATCTACAGCGGGTTCCTTGCGCGGCTGAAGGCTGCCTATGCCAGCGTTGGAGTCGGCAATCCGCTGGAAGGCGGGGTCCTCGTCGGGCCGCTGATCGATCGCGCTGCCTATGAGAGGATGCAGGAGGCGCTGGCGGCGGCCAAAGCGGCGGGTGGTATCGTGCTCGGCGGCGAGCGTGTGGGTGAGGGCGCGAGCTTCTATGTCCGCCCCGCGCTGATCGAGATGCCGGGACAGGTCGGGCCGGTGCTGGAGGAGACGTTCGCGCCGATCCTCTATGTCATGCGCTATGACGATCTGGATGCGGCGATCACGCAGCATAATGCGGTCGCGGCGGGGCTGTCGTCAGCGATCTTCACCACCGACCTGCGCGAAGCCGAGCGTTTCCTCGCGGCGAGCGACTGCGGGATCGCCAACGTCAATCTGGGAACGAGCGGGGCCGAGATCGGTGGCGCCTTCGGCGGCGAGAAGGAGACCGGCGGCGGGCGCGAAAGCGGCTCGGACGCGTGGCGCCAGTATATGCGCCGCGCGACGAACACGGTGAATTATTCGGATGCGCTGCCGCTGGCGCAGGGGGTGAGTTTCGATCTCAACTGACAACAACAGCGTCATTGCGAGCGAAGCGAAGCAATCCCCAGCTATCGGCCTCGCGCAAGGTCGATAGCTGGGGATTGCCGCGTCGCCTTCGGCTCCTCGCAATGACGAGATTTGTTAGTTTGCTCGCCACCCATAGCCTTCATCGAGCGCGACAATTTCCCCACGCGTCCCCACCGGCTCCGCCGTCCCATCGGTCAGGAACGCCAGCATCGCGGCGTCGCTCACGTCTACGTGCGCTAGGGTGCGCTTGCCCTCCGGCGTGCGCGCCACGGCGACACCGGCCTTCGGCGCTCCGTCGCGGCCATAGAAGACCGTGTAGCTTTCGATCGTTGCCGGTCCGGCATAATCCTCGACCAGTTCGGGCACCACGCCACGCTTTTCCTCGGCCTCGGCCTGATAGTCGAAGTCCTGCGGAAAGCGCGCCGCGGCGATCGGCCGATTCCCCAGCACGATGCAATGATTGTCGGTCGCGAAACCGCCGTTGGCGAAGAGAAAGCCGTAGCAGCCTTCGCTGCGCAGCTTTTCGACCATCGAGACCACGGCATGGCTCATATAATTGGCGATCGGGCCGCCGCCGAAGGTCAAGCCGCCGAACACCGTCGCGGGGCGGTCCCACGGCCAGCCGAGGATACGCCGCGCCATCTTTGGAACGCAGGGGAAGCAGCTGTAGAGCTCGACGCAGTCGAAATCCGCGACGGTCATGCCGTTGAGTTCGAGCGTGCGAATGATCGACGTCTCCATGCTGACGCTGCCGTCGTAGCGGTCGCGGCGGAGGATGCTTGCCGGTTCCTTCGCCGCGGCACCCATGCCGACATAGATGAGACGATCCTCGGCGATGCCACGCCGCCGCGCTTCGGCGAGGCTGGCGACGAGGAAGCCGGCGCCCTGATTCACCGACGAATTGGCGACCATCAGCTTAGAATAGGGGAAAGCGATCGGGCGGTTGCGCTCGTCGATCTTGAGGATGTCGGCGGGACTTGCGGGCTTCCTGATCCACGCACCGGAATTCGCGGCCGCGACCTCTGAAAAGCGCGACCAGATTTCGGCGCTCTCGAACTGTGCATCCGCAAGGCTCTGGTCCCACGCGGCGCGGGTCGCATTTTCGTAGAGCGGGTAGACGTCGACCGGCGCCGCGAGGCCGTGCTTCTGTGCATAGTCGGGCTCGCGCCGTGTCGCGACCTTGCGGATCGCGTTATAGCTCTTGTCCTCACCGCTCGCGGCCTTGGCGGCGCGGCCCGCGGCGGTGCGCAGCGCTTCACCGCCGACGATCGCGGCCAATTTGACCTCGCCCGCACCGATGCGGTTCGCTGCCTCGTTGAGCAGGCGGACCGGCGTGTCGCCGTGCGGCGCGGCGGACTGGTAATTAATCGCGGGACTGGCGCCGATTGCCGCCGCGAGCGGTTCGCAAAGCTTGCCGAGATGATGAAAGCTGATCTGGTCGACGATCGCGAGGCTGTCGATCTCGGCGAGCGGCACGCCCGCGTCCTCCGCCGCGACCTTCAAGGCCTCGATCATCAGGCCGAGCGAGTCGAGCCCCTGGTCGGGATCGTCGGGGCGGTCGTTGACCTGCCCGACGCCGACGATGACGGGAATGCGCTCGGGATCGGTCATGCCCATCTCAGCGCGCCTTCCAGACGGGCTTGCGCTTCTCGGCAAAGGCGCGCGGGCCTTCGCGGGCGTCCTCGCTCGCCATCAGCGCGCGGCGCTCGCGGCTGTTGTCAGCCCAATGCGCGTCGTCGCCCGCGATCTGTCCGTCCTGCATCCTGAGGGCGACGCGCTTCGACGCCTGCACCGACAGTGGCGCATTGCCCGCGATCTTCTCGGCGAGCGCGATGGCGGTCGGCATGAGGTCGGCAAGCGGGACGACGCGGTTCGCGAAGCCGTAGCGCAGCGCGGTCGCGGCATCGAAGGGATCGCCGGTCAGCAGATGCTCCATCGCCAGTTTCGGCGGCAACTGCTTGACGATGCGGAAGGCGCCGCCCGCCGCCGCGAACAAGCCGACCTTGACCTCGGGCAGGCCGAACTGCGCATTTTCGGCGGCGACGATCAGATCGCACATCAGCGCGAGTTCGCAACCGCCGCCAAAGGCGAAGCCGTTGACCGCGCCGATGACCGGCTTCGAGATCGGGTGCGCGGCAAAGCCGCCGAAGCCCCACGCCTGTTGCGCCTTGTCGTCGGGCTGGAGCGCGCCGCCACGCGACAGTGCGACGAGGTCGGCGCCCGCGCAGAACGCCTTGTCGCCCGCGCCGGTGATGATGACGACGCGGATGTCGGGGTCGGCCTCGGCTTCGTCGAGCGCGGTGCCGATTCCGGCATGGACGTCCGCGTTGACCGCGTTGCGGGCCTCGGGCCGGTTGATCGTGACGATCAATATATGGCCGTTGCGTTCGGTCAAAACGGCGGGGGCAGCGGTGTCGGTCATGCGAATCTCTCCCTTTCGGAAGAGTATCGGCGTAGGTTGACGTTTACGTCAACTGGAAAGGGTGACGGCGCTCAAACGAACCGCGGGCGCACGCCAAGAGTGTCGGGAGTCACATGCCTCCCGGCACTGCCAATCAGCCGAGGGCGCAATTTTGAACCGGCCGGAGATGGGTCCCTGCCTTCGCGGGGGCACGCGGCTTGATTATCTGCGTCGCGTCAGATCGACTGCCCGGTCTTGGCCCAGTCGGCCAGAAAACCTTCGATGCCCTTTTCGGTCAGGACGTGCTTGAACAACCCCTTGATGACCGACGGCGGCGCGGTCATCACGTCGGCGCCGATCTTCGCGGCTTCGAGGACATGGATGCCGTGGCGCACGCTGGCGACGAGGATTTCGGTGTCATAGGCATAATTGTCGTAAATCAGCCGGATGTCGGCGATGAGCTGCATTCCGTCGAAGCCATTATCGTCGTGGCGGCCCACGAAAGGAGAGACGAAGGTCGCCCCCGCCTTTGCCGCGAGCAGCGCCTGCGTGGCCGAAAAGCAGAGGGTGACGTTGACCATCGTGCCGTCGCCGGTCAGCGCCTTGCAGGTCTTGAGCCCGTCGATGGTCAGCGGCACCTTGATGCAGACATTGTCGGCGATCTTGCGGAGGATTTCAGCCTCCTTCATCATCGTCGCATGGTCGAGCGCGACGACCTCGGCCGAGACGGGGCCATCGACGATGGCGCAGATTTCCCTGGTCACTTCCTTGAAGTCGCGGCCCGACTTGGCGATCAGCGACGGGTTGGTGGTGACGCCATCGAGCAGGCCGGTCGCGGCGAGTTCCTGGATGTCAGCGATTTCGGCGGTGTCGGCGAAGAATTTCATGGCGTGGGCGATCCTGCTGGATGGTGATTCGGTGTTGCCGATCCACTAGAGCCCTTTGCTCGTCATTGCGAGCGTAGCGAAGCAATCTCCAGCCATCGACCTTGCGCAAAGGTCCATGGCTGGAGATTGCTTCGTCGCCTGCGGCTCCTCGCAATGACGGAGAGGGCAAAAGCACTAGCGTTCCATTTTTGTTCCGACTATGCGAGGCCGCATGGCCAAAGCGAAACGCCAATATGTCTGCCAGAATTGCGGCTCCGTCAGCTATCGCTGGCAGGGGCAATGCGCCGACTGCAACGAATGGAACACGTTGGTCGAGGAGGCCGGTGAAACCGCTTTTTCGGCCAAGCACGACCTCAGCAAGGGCGGGCGCGCGCTGGCGCTCGAAACGCTCGACGTCCACAGCCCGATGCCCGACCGGATGCTCTGCGGCATCGCCGAGTTCGACCGCGCGCTTGGCGGCGGCTTCGTTGCGGGGTCGGCGACGCTGATCGGCGGCGATCCGGGGATCGGCAAATCGACCTTGCTTCTGCAGGCAGCCGGGCGCCTTGCCAAAGCTGGTAAGTCGGTCGTCTATATCAGCGGCGAGGAAGCGGCGGGGCAGGTGCGGCTGCGCGCGCAGCGGCTGGGGCTTGGCGACGCGCCGGTCGCACTGGCGAGTGCGACCTCGGTGCGCGATATTCTTGCGACACTGGATAGCCGGACCGCCGATTTCGTCGTTATCGATTCGATCCAGACGATGCACAGCGATCTGATCGACAGTGCCCCCGGCACCGTCAGCCAGGTCCGCGCGAGCGCGCAGGAGCTGATCCGCTACGCCAAGGACAGCGGCGCGGCGATCGTGCTGGTCGGCCATGTCACCAAGGACGGGACGATCGCCGGCCCGCGCGTGCTCGAACATATGGTCGATACGGTGCTGGCGTTCGAGGGCGAGCGCAGCCACCAGTATCGCATCCTCCGTGCGGTCAAGAACCGCTTCGGCGGCACCGACGAGATCGGCGTGTTCGCAATGGGCGAGGAGGGGCTCGGCGAAGTCAGCAACCCTTCGAGCCTGTTCCTGACCGACCGCAGCCGCGACGTGCCGGGGTCGGTGGTCTTCCCGGCGCTCGAAGGCACGCGCCCGGTGCTGGTCGAGGTCCAGGCGCTGACCGTCCGCCTCGCGAGCGGCGCGACCCCGCGACGCGCGGTGGTCGGCTGGGACAGCGGGCGGCTGGCGATGGTGCTCGCCGTGCTCGAAGCGCGCTGCGGGCTCCAGATGGGCGCCGCCGAAGTCTATCTCAACATTGCCGGCGGCTATCGGCTTACCGATCCGGCGGCCGACCTCGCGGTCGCCGCGGCGCTGATCTCGGCGTTCAGCGAACGGCCGGCGCCGTCGGACGCCATCGTCTTCGGCGAGCTTTCGCTATCGGGCGAAGTGCGGCCGGTTTCGCACGATGCGCTGCGCCTGCGCGAAGCAGCGAAGCTCGGCTTTTCAAGGGGCTGGGGGCCAAAGGGGATGAAGGCTGTGAACGGGATTGGCGTCACCGGCTTCGGCCGGCTCGGCGAACTCGTTGACCTGATGCTTGGCCGTGATTAGATCAGCGAACGCTAGGTTTTTCCGTTCGCCCTGAGCTTGTCGAAGGGCTGTTCTTTCTGTCCCGGAAGGAGAAAAGGACGGTGCTTCGACAAGCTCAGCACGAACGGTTGTATTTCATGCGTGATTTCTGGATTGCGGTTCGATGGCCAATCTGACCGCCCTCGACATTCTCGTGCTCACCCTCGTCGGCGGCGGCGCGGTGCTCGGTTTCATGCGCGGGCTGGTGCAGGAGGTGACGACGCTCCTCGCCTGGGTTCTCGCGATTCTCGCAGTGCGCTTCTTCCACCCGATGACCACCGATCTGCTGTCGGGCTGGATCGAGGCGCCCGGCGGTGCGGCGATGCTCGCCTTCGTGATCCTGTTCGGCGGCGTCTTCGGCCTCGCCAAATGGGGATCGCGCGCGATGGGACAGCGCAGCCGCGCTTCGCTCGTCGGCGGCTTCGATCGCGGGCTCGGTGCCGGTTTCGGCGCGGTCAAGGGCCTGCTCGTCGCGACGCTGCTCTTCATGGCCGCAACGCTGCTTTACGACATCGGCTACGGCAACGCGCAGCGCCCCCAATGGATGACCGACAGCCGCACCTATCCGGCGCTCAGCGCGACCAGCGCGGCCTTGAGCAAGGTCATTGCGGAGCGCCGTGCCGAGGCGCGGTCGGCGCAAGCCGAAGCCGACAGGCAGGGCGCGCCATGAGCGGCGCGCTCTACAATCGCGACATATTGGCGCTCGCCGTCGGCTCGGCCGATTTCCCGCTACGCGAAGGAGCGCGGCACCGCGTTTCGGTGCGCGCGCCGCTCTGCGGCAGCGCGATAATCCTCGATATCGACACGGACGAGGCGGGCCGCGTGACCGGCATCGGCATGCATGTCGAGGCGTGTGCGCTCGGCCAAGCTTCGGCGACCCTGCTCGCGCGCCACGCGGAGGGCAAGAACCTCACCGAGATTGGCGCTGCGCGCGCCGCGATCGCTGGCTGGTTCGCGGGCGAGGGCGATCTTCCCGACTGGCCGGGTTTCGACCTTCTCGCCGCCGCGCGCGATTATCCGGCCCGGCATGGCGCCATCCTGCTCCCCTTCGACGCCGCAGTTGCGGCGCTCGGCGAGCAGGCAGCCCCGGTATGAGGCTCGCCGTTATCGCCGCCACAGCGACCGCGGCCGTGGGCGAGACCGCCACCGACGCTGCGCTGCTCGAAGGCGCGATCCTGCTCGGGGTCGCGACGCTGTTCGTCCTCATCTTCCGCCGTCTCGGGCTCGGCGCGGTGCTCGGCTATCTGATCGCGGGCGCGCTCGTCGGGCCGCACGGGCTGGGGCTCGTCGGCGGCGGCGAATCGAAGCTCGCCTTTGCCGAGATCGGCATCGCCTTCCTGCTCTTCCTTGTCGGGCTCGAACTCCACCCGAGGCGCCTCTGGGATCTCCGCCGCGCGATATTCGGACTCGGCTTCGCGCAGGTCGCGGTGTCCGGGTTGATCCTTGCGGGCCTGATCTTCGTGACCTTGGGCTTCAGTTGGCAGGCGGCGCTCGCGCTCGGCTTGCCGCTCGCGCTGTCATCGACCGCGCAGGTGCTGCCCAGCCTCAAAAGCTCGGGCCGGATCAACTCGCCCTTCGGCGAAAAGGCCTTTTCGATCCTGCTGTTCCAGGACCTTGCGATCGTGCCGATGATCACGATCATCGCCGCGCTGTCGCGCGCGCCCGCCGACCCCTCGGCGCCGCCGGGATGGCAGATGGCGCTCTATACCGTCGGGGCGATCGTCGTCCTCGTCCTCGCAGGGCGCTTCGTCGTCAATCCACTGCTCCGCCTCGTCGGCCGCTATGGCGAGCGCGAATTGTTCGTCGTCGTCGGCCTGCTCGCGGTGCTGGCGAGCGCGGCCTTCATGCACAGCCTGCACCTGTCGACCGCGCTCGGGGCGTTCGTCGCGGGCATGATGCTCGCGGATTCACCCTATCGGCACGAGATCGAGGCCGATGTCGAGCCGTTCCGCCTCGTGCTGCTCGGCCTCTTCTTCCTCGCGGTCGGCATGGTGCTCGACGTCGGCGTCGTCGCTGCCAAGCCGTTGCTCGTTATCTCGCTCGCCGCGGGACTGGTAGTAGTGAAGGTCGCGGTGCTCACCGTCCTCGTGCGGCTGTTCGGCAAGTCGTGGAGCACCGCGCTCGGTCTCGGCCTGCTGCTCAGCCAGGGCGGCGAGTTCGGTTTCCTGCTCTTTACCCAGGCGGCCGACGCGCTGCTCGTCGCGCCCGAGGCGGCGAGCCTGTTCAGCGCCGTCGTCACCCTGTCGATGATGACGACGCCCTTCCTGATGCTGTTCGCGCGCAATCTGGAGTTTTCGCCCGGGAGCGATGCCGATCTCGACGATCCCGAAAATGCGCCGCGCGGATCGTCGATCGTCATCGGCTACGGCCGCTTTGGACAGATCGTCGCGCAGATGCTGCACGCGGTTGATTGCTCGGTGACCTTGATCGACAAGAAGCCGAGCCAGATCGAGCTGTCGGGGCGTTTCGACACCAAAGTCTATTTCGGCGACGGGCTGCGCATCGACGTGCTGCGCCGCGCAGGCGCCGAAGAGGCGCGGCTGATCATCTTCTGCACCGATGATCGCGGCATCGACGCGGCGGCGCTTGCCCCGATTGTCGAAGCCTTTCCCGATGCCCGCGTGCTGACGCGGGTGTTCGACCGCCGGCAATTGCTCGCGATCGACGGCGCCGGCACCGCGGGCGCGGTGCGCGAGGTATTCGAAAGCTCGATCGCGCTCGGCGCGATGGCACTGCAGCAACTCGAGGTCGAGCCGCGCGAGATCGAAGATGTCGAGCTGGCGCTGCGCCAGCTCGACGCCGAGCGGCTCGACATGCAGATCAGCGAGGGCGACCTCGGTGCGGGACGCGATCATCGCTTCGTTGCGGGCGGGGGACGGCAGGCGGCGAGCGTGCTCGAAGCGCTGCGCGAACGCCGGGCGGCGGCAAAGCGAGCGCGTGAAGAGGCCGAGAGCGAGGCGGCGGCCTAGCCCCGCTGCCCGTCCAGAAACGCCGCCACGCTATCCAGCCCATAATCCTCAGTGACGAAACTCCGTCCGATCCCGCGGGTCAGGATCAGCGGCAGCTTGCCGCCGCGCACCTTCTTGTCGTGCGCCATATGCGCCGCGAGTTCGGCGCCGCCGGTGTTGATCCCCGCGCTCGCGAGGCTGTGCGGCAGGTCGACGCTGGCGAGATGGTCGCGCACCCGGGCTGCATCCGCAACCGGGCAGAGGCCGTTCGCGGCCGAGAACTGATGCGCAAGCACCATCCCCGCCGCGACCGCCTCGCCGTGGAGCAGCCGGTCAGAATAGCCCGTTTCGGCTTCGAGCGCATGACCGAAGCTGTGGCCGAGATTGAGCAGCGCACGAATGTCCTGCGTTTCGCGTTCGTCGGCGGCGACGATCCGCGCCTTGGCGGCGACGCTGTGGGCGATCGCCTTGTGCCGGGCCTCGCCGTCGCCCGCGAGCAGTGCGGCGCCGTTCGCCTCGCACCAGGCGAAGAAATCGGCATCGTCGATCAACCCATATTTGACGACCTCGGCATAGCCCGCGCCGAGCTCGCGGCGCGGCAAGGTGGCGAGCGTCATCGGGTCGATCACCACCAGCGCGGGCTGGTGGAAGGCGCCGATCAGATTCTTGCCCGCGGCGACGTTGATCGCGGTCTTGCCGCCGACGCTGCTGTCGACCTGCGCGAGCAAGGTGGTCGGGACCTGGACGAAGGCGCAGCCGCGCTTGACGATCGAACAGGCGAAACCGACCAGATCGCCGATCACCCCGCCGCCGAGCGCGACGACATGATCGCTGCGCTCGACCCCTTCGCCGATCAGCCATTCGGTGAGGCGCGCGAGCCCGGCCCAGCTTTTGGAGCCTTCGCCCGCGGGCAGGACGAGCGACGAGACCGCGATGCCCTCCGCCGCCAGCGCGGTGCTCGCCGCGTCCAGATAATGCGGCGCGACATGCTCGTCGGTGACGATCATCGTCCGCGGGCGCTTGAGCAGCGGCGCGACATGGCGGCCAATCGCGCCGAGCAGCCCGTCGCCGATCAATATCGGATAGCTGCGGTTCCCCAGTTCGACGGTCAACCGTTCCATGTTGCGAGAGCCTCCAATATCGCGCGCACCGTATGCTCGTGCGGACTCGACGCCGAACTGACGCGGATATGCGCTTCGGCATAGATAGGGTTGCGGACCGCGGCGAGCTCGCGGAGCACTTCGCCCGGGTCGCGATCCTTGAGCAGCGGGCGGTGGCTGCGCCGCGCGACCCGCTCGACCAGCGTCGGAATGTCGGCGTCGAGCCAGATCGACAGGCTGTCCGCGAGGATCAGCGCGCGCGTCTCGTCGTTGATGAAGGCGCCGCCGCCGGTCGCCAGCACATGCGGCCGGCCTGCGAGCAGCCGCGCGATTACGCGGCGTTCGCCGTCGCGGAAATGCGCCTCACCGAACTTTGCGAACATGTCGGAAATCGTCATCCCCGCGGCATGCTCGATCTCGTCGTCGGCGTCGGCAAAGGCCATGCCGAGCCGCTGCGCGAGGCGGCGGCCGATCGTCGACTTGCCCGACCCCATCAGCCCGACGAGCACGATCGACCGATCGCGGATCGACGCGGGGATGGCTCCGTCAAGGTTTGAGCCCGGGCTTTTCGGGTTTCGCGACATGGTGCGCGGGGCTATACCGCGCAAGCCGCGCGGAACAATCACTTTCGCGGGCGCACTTATGGGACGAACTGCGGGCATTGGATATTGCGCGCGCGGGGCAGATCGGGAAAAGGCCTGTGGATGGCCGGACGCCCGGCGCCCGGGGACGGATGATGACGAAAAAGCTGCTTACCCTGACTTTGGGCCTTTCGGGCACCGCAATGGCGGCGGCACTGGTGCTGCCCGCGCTCGCGCAGGAATCGCTGCTCCCCGAAGGCTTCGGTAATCCGTCCGAGACGCCGAAGGCTTCGCCCGCGCCGTCCCCGACCCCGACCGCCACCCCGAAATCGTCACCGTCCCCATCCGCGGGAACCCCGGCGCCGTCGTCCGGGAGCGTCCTTCCGCCTCCCGTCACCTCGACCCTCACCGACGCGGCCAGCGAAGAGGGCGATGCCGCCGATGGTGAAGAAACCACGGCGGGCGGCCTCAAATACGACCTGCCGCCGGGCGCGCGGCGCCTGCTCGCGCGGATCGGGCCGCTGACGCCCGAAACCGGCGGACTCGCGCCCGACGCTTTTGGCGTGCGCGGCCAATATGCCGCGGCGATCATGCGCAAGACGAGCGGCAATCTCGCGTCGCGCTGGGGCCAGATATTGCTCCGCCGCGCGCTGTCTTCGGCGATCGACACGCCCGAGACGATCAATGGCGCCGACCTCGCCGCCGACCGTGCCGGACTGCTTCTCCGCATGGGCGAATCGATCGCCGCGCGCTGGATCGTCCAGTCGGTCGATTATGACCGTGCGAGCCCGCGGCTGGTTCAGGTTGCGCAGCAGACCTTCCTCGCCAACGCCGACCCCGCCGGCCTCTGCCCCTATGTTCCTGCCGGCCTCGCGCATGGCGAGGAACAGTCGTGGCGGCTGTCCGCGGCAATCTGTTCGGGCCTGTCGGGCGAAGCGGGACCGGCGGGCTGGGCGATCGGCCGGGTGCGGTCGAGCGGCAAGATCAGCAATTTCGACATTTTGCTTGCCGAGCGCGTGCTCGGCGCGACCGGCGCGGGCCGCCGTTCGACGACGATCGAATGGAACAAGGTCGACCGGCTGACGAGCTGGCGCTTCGGCCTCGCGACCGCGACCGCGATCGACATTCCCGCGGCGCTCCGCACCGGCGAGCCCGCTTATATGCGCGGCTGGACCGTGCTGGCGCCGATGACCGATATGGCCGACCGCATCGCCGCGGCGCCCGATGCGGCGGCGCGCGGCGTGCTGTCGAGCGAGGCCTATGTGTCGCTGCTGAGCGCGGCATCGAGCGAAGAAGAACCGCCCGAAGCGATCGCGGCCCAGACGAACGAACTGCGCGACGCCTTCGGCGCCGCGAGCGGCGCCGAACGCTATGCCGCGATGGAAGGGCTGTGGGGCGCGGGGCAGAATCCGGCGCAGCGCTACGCCGCGCTCGTCGCGACCGCGCGCGCCGCCGCCGGCCTGCCGACCGGGACCGACGTCGGAGACGACCCGTGGCAGCTCATGGGATCGATGCTCGCCGCCGGCTACGACGCCAACGCGATGGCATGGGTGCGGAAGCTCAATGTCGGCAGCCGTGCCTGGGGCGTGCTGGCTGTCGGGTCGCCGCGCGCGCTGACCGGCGTGAGCGCCGGGAGCATCAGCAGTTTTTCGGGCAGCGACGACAGCGCCGACCATCAGCGCTCGAAATTCCTCGTCGCGGGCCTCGCGGGGCTAGGGCGCCTCGACGAGGGGCAGGCGGCCTCGGCGGCTGGCGACCTCGACATGACGCTGGGCAAGCAGACGCGCTGGTCGCGCGCGATCATGGCGGCGGCCGAGCGGCGCGAGCCGGGCATGGTGGCGCTGATCGCCGCGGCCGGGATGCAGGGCGACTGGTCGGACATCCCGCCTTATCATCTCTATTATATCGTCCGCGCGCTGCGCGACGTCGGGCTGGAAGGCGAAGCGCGGATGATCGCAGCCGAAGCGCTGGTGCGTGTCTGACGGCGCACTGATCGACCGCTTTCTGGAGATGATGGCGGCCGAGCGCGGAGCATCGCGCAATACGCTTGCGGCCTACAAGCGCGACCTGGAACAAGCCGCCGAGATGGTGCGCGGTTCGTTGGGCGAAGCGGGCGCGGAAGACCTGCGTGGGTTGATGGCTGCCTATCATGATCTGGCGGCGAGCAGCGCGGCGCGGAAATTGTCGGCGCTGCGGCAATTCTTCGCCTTCCTGCTCGACGAGGGCGAGCGCGCAGACAATCCCGCGCTCGATATTGCGCGCCCGGCGACGCGGCGGCCGCTGCCGCGCATATTGACGCATGAGGATGTCGAACGGCTGTTCGGGCAGGCGGGCGAAGAGGCTGGGGGCGGTGCGCCGCCCGCGAACGCGGTGCGGATGCTGTTGCTGCTCGAACTGCTTTACGGCTCGGGGCTGCGCGCAAGCGAACTCGTCTCGCTCCCGCGCCGTGCGGTCGCAGGCGGGCGCGAATTTCTGATCATCCGCGGCAAGGGCGACAAGGAGCGGCTGGCGCCCCTGTCGGCGCGCGCGCGCGACATGCTCGAACGCTGGCTACCTTTCCTGACCGATGCGTCGCCCTGGCTCTTTCCTTCGGGCAAGGCGCATTTATCGCGCGTGCGGCTGTTCCAGATGCTGCGCGAACTGGCGGCACGCGCGGGGATCGATCCGGCGGCGATCAGCCCGCATGTTCTGCGCCATGCCTTTGCGACCCATCTGCTCGAAGGCGGGGCGGACTTGCGTGCGCTGCAACTGATGCTTGGTCATGCCGACATCGCGACGACCGAAATTTACACGCATGTCGATAGCCGCCGGCTCGTCGAACTGGTCAACAGGCGGCACCCGCTGGCGCATATGGATGGCGTTGACGGCGCGCCGCCTTCGCACTAGCGCTCCCCTATGACAGCCTTTCTGGACTTTGAAAAACCGGTCGCAGCGCTGGATCGGCAGATCGCCGAACTGCGCGAAATGGGCGACGATCCTTCGCTCAATATCGACAATGATATCGCGCGGCTGGAGGACAAGTCCTCGAAATTGCTGCGCGACATCTATGCCAAGCTGACGCCGTGGCAAAAGACGCAGGTCGCGCGCCATCCCGACCGGCCGCATTTCAAACATTATGTCGCGGGGCTGTTCGACGACTGGATGCCGCTCGCCGGCGACCGCAATTTCGGCGACGATCAGGCGATTCTCGGCGGGCTCGCGCGCTTTCGCGGCCGCCGCGTGATGGTGATCGGCCATGAAAAGGGCGACGATATTCCATCGCGGATGAAGCATAATTTCGGGATGGCGAAGCCCGAGGGCTATCGGAAAGCGATCCGCCTGATGCAGCTCGCCGACCGTTTCGGACTGCCGGTGGTGACGCTGGTCGATACCTCGGGTGCCTTTCCGGGCATCCAGGCCGAGGAGCGTGGACAGGCCGAGGCGATCGCGCGCTCGACCGAGCAGTGCCTCGCGCTTGGCGTGCCGATGGTCGCCGCGATCGTCGGCGAAGGCGGATCGGGCGGCGCGATCGCGCTGGCGGCCGCCAACCGCGTGCTGATGTTCGAACATGCCGTCTATTCGGTGATTTCGCCCGAAGGCTGTGCCTCGATCCTGTGGCGCACCTCCGACAAGGCCGCCGATGCCGCCGCCGCGATGAAGATGTCGGCACAGGATTTGCTGGCGCTGAAGGTCATCGACCGCATCATCCCCGAACCCGTCGGCGGCGCCCATCGGGCCCCCGAGGTCGCGATCGGGTCGCTAGGCGACGCGATCGCGCAGGAGCTCGATTCGCTCGCCGGTCTGCCGCGCGAGACGTTGCTCACCGAGCGCGAGGAAAAATTCCTGGCAATGGGGCGAGCGTAGACCCGGAACCCGAACGGCCCTATCGCGTTCAAAATCGCGACGATAGCAAGCCGCTGTTCAGCGGCGGCTTGGCTTATATCGTTCAGGGACCATGAAGCGGGAGGCTGCCGATGACGCGAAGGACGGGAACGACGGGAACGAGGCTGGCGATGGTGCTGGCCGCGAGCGTGATGCTGACGGGCGTTGCCGACGCGCAGTTGAAGGCGATCCGCACCCAGACGAATATCACCCCCGCCGAACGCAAGCAGGGCGACGAGGCGCATCCGCAGCTGCTCGCTGAATTCGGCGGTGCTTACAACGGTCCGCAGGCGGCCTATGTGAACCGGATCGGGCAGAATATCGCCATCCAGTCGGGTCTGTCGCGCTCGCCCAAGGATTTCACCGTCACTCTGCTCAACTCGCCGGTGAACAATGCTTTCGCGATCCCCGGCGGCTATGTCTATGTCACGCGCCAGCTGATGGCGCTGATGAACGACGAGGCCGAACTGGCGGGCGTGCTGGGGCACGAGGTCGGCCATGTCGCGGCGCAGCACAGCAAGAAGCGCCAGTCGGCGGCGACGCGCAACCAGATCCTCGGCGTGCTCGGCGCGGTGCTGGGCGGCGCCATCGGCGATAATGGCGGACTGCTCGGCGGGCTCGGCGGCCTCTTGCAGAATAATGCGATGAAGGTGGCGCAGCTCGCGACGCTCGGCTTCTCGCGCAGTCAGGAGCTCGAGGCCGACCAGCTCGGCGTTCAATATCTGAAGAAGGCGGGTTACGATCCGCTCGCGCTGTCGACGATGCTCGCGAGCCTCGCCAACCAGACCAGCCTTGAGGCGCGCCTGTCGGGCGGCGATGCGCGCTCGATCCCCGAATGGGCGAGCACCCACCCCGATCCGGCGTCGCGCGTCCGCAATGCTGAAAGCCTCGCCGCGCGCGTCGGTGCAGGCGGCGTCCGCAATGCCGATGCATTTCTCGCGTCGGTCGGTGGTCTCCTCTACGGCGACGATCCCAAGCAGGGCGTGATCGAGGGGCGCGATTTCCTGCATCCCGATCTGCGGCTCAAATTCACCGTGCCGAACGGCTATGGCATGCAGAACGGCAATGACGCGGTGTCGGTCAGCGGCAACGGCGGGCAGGCGCAATTTTCGACCGCCGCCTATAATGGCGACATGAATGCCTATATTGCGTCTGTTTTCAAGGCGGTCGGCGGCAACGCCAATCTTTCGCCGAATACTATCGAGCGGACGACAGTGAACGGCATTCCGGCCTATTATGCAATCGCGCGTGCCAATACCCAGTCGGGTCAGGTCGATGTCACCGTCTTTGCCTATGAATTTTCGCGGAGCAGCGCGTTCCATTTCGTGGCGCTGACAAAAGCTGGCGGCGCGTCGGTGTTCAACCCGATGTTCAACAGCGTGCGGCGGCTGGGCGCGAGCGAGGTGGCGGCGATCCGGCCGCGTCGGGTCGATGTCATCACCGTCGCGCGCGGCGACACGGTGGCGACGCTGGCGCGGCGCATGGCGTACAGCGACTATCAGACCGAGCGGTTTCAGGTGCTCAACCGCCTCGGTTCGTCGAGCCGGTTGACGCCGGGACAGAAGGTCAAGATCGTGGTTTACGCCAGCCGCTGAGGCGGCATGGCAAAGACGGGGCGCACGAAAAAGGGGCGGTGAAAGCCACCGCCCCTTCGGTTTCCTTGTGCCGGTGAAACCGGCGGAACGGTCGCTGACTTACTTCAGGTTGTCACCGACCTTGGTGAAGGTGCCCTTCACGCCGCTGCCGACGGCGCTCATCGCACCGATGCCGGCGACGGCGATCAGAGCGGCGATCAGGCCATATTCGATGGCGGTTGCGGCCTTGGTGTTGCGGACGAATTTCTTGAAGAATTTCATGACTGGTCTCCTGATGCTTCACTTACCCTGTTGACGGTCTGGTCTGGGTCAACGGTTCGGGTCTAGGCGAAATAGGTTTGGAAAATCTTAATGCCGGCCCCTCGAAAATAGGGCGGTGGCGAGTCCCGTTATTGGACAATCGGCGGCCTACATGACGCTGCTCGCGTTCGAGGAGACCCTGTTCCACATGGTGATGGTCGAGTTTCCGACGGCACTTATCGCGCCCACCGCAGCCAGAAATATCATGGCCAGTATCAGCCCGTATTCGACGGCTGTCGCGGCCCTGGTCGACCGCAGCAGCCTGTGAATCTTGTTCATTGTCCCGCCCCTGACTGAAGTTATAGTTCCCGAGGGTTCCGAACATCCCATAGGAAGGTTAATGATTTGCCCGCGTCCGATGGCGGAATCGCCGTAAAATCCACGCTTACCGTCGTCGCTGCGGCTCTTGTCGATCGCGATGGGCGGCTGCTCGTCCAGCGGCGGCCGGAGGGGAAGCCGATGGCCGGCCTCTGGGAGTTTCCGGGCGGCAAGCTGGAGCCCGGCGAGACGCCCGAGCAGGCACTGATCCGCGAGCTCGCCGAGGAACTGGCGATCGACGTCGATCACGCCTGCCTCGCTCCGGCCTGTTTTGCGAGCGACACGCTAGGTGACCGGCATTTGCTGCTGCTGCTCTACGTCTGCCGCAAATGGCGTGGAACGCCGATCGCGCAACACGCCACCGCGCTGCGCTGGGTGCGCCCGGTCGAACTGCACGCGCTCGCCATGCCGCCCGCCGACGAGCCGTTGATCGGCCTGCTCGAAGCCCTGATCTAAGGTTTCTGCTTCAGCGCTTCGGCGAGCGAGGCCGCGCCGCTGCCGCGCCGCGCGGGGCGGGGCTGGTCGGGATGCGGCGCCCAGCCGCTGAAATGGACGATACGAAAGGTTTCGGCGATGCGCCCGTCGGGGTCGGCCTGCGCTGCGAAGGCGGCGGCGATCCGTGCGGCTTCCTCGCGCGTCAGCGGAGGTGGCGCGGGGGCGAGGCGACTGGCGAGCCCCGCGGCGCGCAGGTCGCGGACGAGCGCGAACCAATCTCCATAGCGCACCGTCAGCGCGTCGACATCGACGACCGGCAGGGCAAAGCCGGTGCGCTGGAGCAGATTGCCCATCGATGAAAGGTCGATCTGCGGGTGCAGGCGCGCGATCGGCCGCACGCCTTCGCTCATCACGGCGCGGCGCTGGCGCGGCAGGCTGCCGTCGCCGACGAAGGCGCCGAGCAGCAAGCCGTCAGGCGCGAGCAGCGCGCGCAGGCGGACGAGCGCGCCGGGGACGTCGTTGACGCTTTCGAGGCCTCCCGGCCAGACGATCAGGTCGAAGCTTTCGAGCGGCAGGTCAATCGCGTCAACCTCGCCGACGAGGGCCCCGGTTTTCTGGGCAAACCGTTGTCCCGCTTCGAACAGGGTGAGATCGGTGCCTGTGCCGCGAAGCCGATCGGCCAGCGCTGCATCGTGCGCGCCGATCAGCAGGGTTCGCGCGAAATCGCGCGTCACCATCGACAGGCGGTCGAGCAAGGTTTCGGCGATCAGCGGCGCTAGGAAATCGGCGCCTGTGGGGGCGTCGGCCATGCGGTCGCGTTGCGCGGCGTGACGGGCCGGGGAGAAGATCGGGGATGAGGCCATGCGCGCTTGTGCCGTCCCCGGCGATGCGGCACAAGCGCGAGATGACGATGGCGGAGAGGGTAGCGGGAGACGCCGAAATCGATGCGCGGTCTGGGGCAGGCCAGGCGATGGCGCGCCTGTTGCGCGCGGCGGGCCGCACGATCGTCGACTATGCCCTGCCGCCGCGCTGTCCAGGATGCGGCGTCCTCGTCGGCGCGGACCGGCAGTTCTGCCTGACCTGCTGGTCGTCGCTCCATTTCCTCGATGGCCCCGCATGCAGGCGCTGCTCTATTCCGCTGCCGACGGCGCTGCCCGGCGGAGAAGCGGAATGCGGCGCGTGCATGGCCGATGCGCCGCCGTTCGACGGAGCGCCGGCAGCGGTCGCCTATGGCCCGGTCGCGCGCACCGTCGCGCTGCGGCTCAAATATGGGCGGCGAACCGGTCATGCGCGGCTGATGGCGCAATTGATGGTGCGTCCGCTGGCGGCTCTCGGCCCGGCGGACGAGATGCTGCTGGTACCGGTGCCGCTTCATCGCTGGCGACTCTGGTCGCGCGGGTTCAATCAGGCGGCGCTCGTCGCCGATGCGCTGACGCGGCTGACCGGCGCACCGCGCGACCATCATCTGCTCGTCCGGCGCAAACCGACTGCGGCGCTCCGCGGCAAGGGACGGCGCGAGCGCGAGCGGATCGTCGCGGGCGCCTTTGCACTCGCGGACGGTGCCCGAAGGCGGGCGGAGGGCCGGCATCTGGTGCTGATCGACGACGTCCATGCAAGCGGGGCGACCTTGCGTGCGGCGGCGGGGACGCTGAAGCGAAGCGGCGCGGCGCGCATATCCGCGCTCAGCTGGGCGCGCGTCGTTCCCGACGCGCTGATGACGGGCAACATATTTGACTTTGCGGAGGTTGATTCCGATATGCAGGGTCAAAGGATGACAGGATAGCCGCATGGCAAAGATCGAAATCTATACGAAGGCCTTTTGTGGATATTGCGCGCGCGCGAAAGCGCTGCTCGACCGCAAGCATGCCGATTATCAGGAAATCGACGTGACGATGGATCGTGCCGGTTTCGAGGCGATGGTCGCGCGCGCCAACGGCGGCCGTACCGTGCCGCAGATATTCATCGACGGAAAGCATGTCGGCGGCAGCGACGATCTCGCCGCGCTCGAGGCGAAGGGCCAGCTCGACGCCCTGCTCGGAGAGGCCTGACCGTTGATCGTCTTCGACCTTAGCTGCACCGGCGCCCACCGGTTCGAGGCTTGGTTCGCGAGCAGCGAGAGCTTCGCCGATCAGCAGGCGCGCGGTCTGATTGCGTGCCCGATTTGCGGCGATGTCGAGGTCAGGAAGGCTGTGATGGCGCCGCGCGTCGGCGCCAAGTCGAACCAGCTTACGATCGCTCCGGCTCCGGCGCCGGCGCCGACCGAAGCGGTGACCGAACCCGGCCCCGAACTGGTGCGCAAAGTGCTGGCCGATATCGCGGCTAAGCAGGCCGAGATGCTGCCACAGTCGCGCTGGGTCGGGCGCGACTTCGCCGATGCCGCGCGTGCGATGCACGAAGGCCGTGCGGCGGAGGACCTGATCCACGGCCAGGCCTCGCCGGAGGAAGCGCAGGCACTGCGCGACGACGGGATCGCCGCGATGCCGCTGCTCGTGCCGATCGTCCCGCCCGAGGCCGCGAATTGATCCCGCGATTGACGCTGTGCATCCCGCGCCGCTAAACGAGCGCCGGCGCACCCATAGCTCAGCAGGATAGAGCGTCGGATTCCTAATCCGAAGGCCACAGGTTCGAATCCTGTTGGGTGCACCACGCACATGCAAAGCATTGATATAATTGTATAAAGTTGGATTTCGGTGACGAGAACGGCGCAGAATAGCGCCTTTCCGGACGGGTAGATTCGCGGCGGTGGTCAGAGACGAGAGACGTCTGGCGAATGTTCGTCGCCAGACTCAGCCTGGTCTCTGCGGGCGATTTTCGTGGCCACCGGACGGTTGTTTGGCGCCGTGGCCGCTGCCATAGGGCAGTGCATGACTCAGGCTTTGACCGACATCATACTCAGAGTCGTCGAGCGCGCACCATCGTGGATTCGGCGCGATCTCGGCGCGAAGGATGGGAGCGCGCGGGTGCGCGCGGAAGAGGCGCTGGCGGCAATGATCGCCGATGCGCTCAGCCAGCAAGAGAAAGCCGAAGACTAACCGCGGTTGGATCGGTGGGGAAGATGCCAGGCCCGGCGCGGGCCGCCGAGGATGTTCTCATGCAAATCCGAGGAGCCTTCGCTGATCGGCCCAGGCGAGCGGGAGCGCGGGAAGCTTGAGCAGCTGGCGGCTGGTGAGCGTCTTGGGCTGGGCGCCATCAAGGATGGCGGCAGTGATGTCGGGCGCGAGATAGGCGAGGCGGGCGAGCCGTTCGATATGCCGATTGCCGCGCGATGCCGCGCCAGAGAACAGGTCGGTCCGCGCCTGATGGGCCTTGGCGATCAGCGTGACCAGCTTCGGGTCGGGGGTTCTGGGGTCGGATGGCTTGCTGACGATGACCAGCTTGACGCCGCGCTTGCCGCGATGCATGTCGGCGCTGATAGCGAGCGTGGTGCGCGTCTCATCATCGATATCCGCGTGGGCGCGGTGATCAAGCGCGGACAATAACGCGCTGCGCGAAAGGTCGGCGGTGATGCGGTCGGCGTGGACCATGATCTTGAGCTTAAGCCGCTCGAACAGGTTGCGCGCGCCGAGCGAGGCTTGGGGACTGACCTGCCGGGCGAGCTCTGCCGCGGTGGTGATGCGCTGGTGCGTGTGTGTCGCTGATGCGTCCGGATCGAGCCGGACGATAGCGTCTTCATTCAGCAGCAGCGCGCGCAAGGCGTCGCGAGCCCCGCTCTCGATCGCGTGCGCGGCGATGCGCGTTGGTGGCAGGGCTTTGCGTGCCCGCGTCTCGCGATTGATATCCTTGCTGATGCTCGACACATAATAGGGATAGCGCCGTCCCTGCTTGACCGTGAATGACCGCGACATCGGCCGCCCCTCAGCATCGCGGATCATGCCCGCCAGCAGCGCGGCTCCGACGCTGGTGACGGCATTGCCGCGCTCGGCGGCCGAGGCGGCCAGCTTGGCCTGGACCGCCTCCCACAGATCGATCGGGACGATAGCCTCATGTTTGCCGTCATGAACCTTGTCCTTGTGGCGAAGCTTGCCGATGGCGATCGGGTTGGAGAGCAGCCAGTAGAGTCCCCCGCGCGAGAAGGCACATCCGCCGCGTGGTCCCGTCTTCGTTTGCTGGAGCTTGGTGCGAATGCCCTGCTCGTCGAGCAGCATCTTGAGTGCGCGTACCGATGGCTGCTCGAGGTAGCTCCGGAATATGTAAACCACGGTCGCCGCCTCGGCGGCGTTGGGAATGAGCTTGCGATCCTGCACATCATAGCCGAGCGGAACCGGGCCGCCCATCCAGATCCCGCGCGCCTTCGACTGCGCGACCTTGTCGCGGATGCGCTCGGCGATGACCTCGCGCTCGAACTGCGCGAACGACAGGAGGACATTGAGGGTGAGCCGTCCCATGCTGGTGGTGGTGTTGAACGCCTGCGTGTCAAACGGCGTTCAAAAGGGACCCCCGATCGGCGTCGAAGAGGGACCCCCTTTTCGGATATGATGCTGGTTTGTTGAAGATGGCCTTGCGCTGCGTGCGGCGGAGGGCGGGCGTAGCCCGACCGGAGGCGCGCG
>NZ_JAYSAH010000047.1:0-21165 GCF_041916015.1 Sphingopyxis sp.
CTGCGCGCGCCTCCGGTCGGGCTACGCCCGCCCTCCGCCGCACGCAGCGCAAGGCCATCTTCAACAAACCAGCATCATATCCGAAAAGGGGGTCCCTCTTCGACGCCGATCGGGGGTCCCTTTTGAACGCCGTTTGACAGGTATCGCGGACGGATCGGCGTCGCCCACGATGGCCTCGGCATGCCGCATGGAGAAGTTGTTCGGGTCTCCACGCCGTACAAGGGGGCAGCGATCGGGGCTCGCCTGCCACCCGATGCGACGGCAGGCCGGACAAACCGGGAAGGCGTATCCGTTCTGTATCTGGCATCCGAAGTGCAGACCACGTTGGCGGAAATTCGACCGCATCCGGGACATCTGATCTCCCTCGGCGGCTTTCGCGCGAAAAGAAATCTCCGGATCGCCCGCTTTGATCTTCCGATCGGGAACTTCTCCTCATCCGATGATCGCCTCGGTCTGTTCGCGAACATATATCACATCGACTGGCTGCTCCGCTTTCCGATCATTCCGGAGGAACGGCACCGTTATGCCGTCACGCAGATTCTTGCGGATATACTTGTCCGCCGCGGGTTCGACGGGGTCGCATACCGAAGCTCGGTCGGAACAGGCGTCAATCTCTGTGCATTCGATCCTTCGACATTTGCATTCGACGAAAGCGTGTCGGCCGTGAAACAGGTCGAACAATTGCACTACACATTCTCGAACGTGGACATGAATGACTAAGGGCGTCGCGGCATCGCGCGCCAACCAATAAACGGCCGGCCGGCTTCATGGCGGGAAGACCGATCCAGACCTCAGCAACGGCCGCGACGCCGACAGCGGCGTGGCGTGGCGTGGCGTGGCGTGGCGTGGCGTGGCGTGGCGTGGCTTCCCAATCGCCCCTGATCCGGCCGGCGCCAGCCTTTTTCTGCGCTCGCGTCTCCGAATTCCTGCCGTTCGATCCCCCGGCTCCGTATCGCGATGCAAGCGGGCGCTTCGCCGAGCGCTTTCTTCGCGAACATGCTGATCCGGCGACCGTCGAAGTCCAGCGCGTTTGGTCAGACAGCAAGCTGGGGCTTGCGCAGTTGAACATCCATCATTGCCTGCCTGGCACCGCGGTCTCATGCCAAGCGATCCGCGAGCAAGCCAGCATCGGAAGCGCAATCGCCTGCCGCCCGCGGATATCTTGCTCGACGCGCGCGAACGGATTCTCAATTGCAGCCAATCCGCCAACTCATGTTCTGGCCAGGAGACAGCCGTTCAGTTCGCAGGACCGAAATTCTCGCCGCCGAGATTTCAAAGCGCTCCAAATTCAACGCACGCTTGGTGATGGCGTCAACTGGTCAAAATAGAGCAAGAGATCGAATGCCTTTTTCGGGACCACAAGGCCTTCGGTCGTGTAATTGACGCTGACGGACTGCTCGCCTCTCAGCCAGCGGGCCGGGGCACCGGATGCGGGGCGGATATCGAGCAGAAAATGCGTCTGGCGAACGCGGGCCAGCGCGCCGTCGATCGTACCTGGTCCGTCCGCACCATCGCCGCGCGTCGGTGAACTGATCCCGGCGACAAGAAAATCATCTCCGAGAGCGCGCCGTAGATGAACTCCCATCGCGGCCGGCGGCTTTTCATAAATCGCCCAGATCCCGCCGCGCGTATGGGCATTCATGACATGGCCGTTGTGCGCAAAAACCAGAAGGCGCCCCCTCGGCCCTTCCTGACCGAGCGCCCAAAGAGTGTTGGCGGCCATCGCGGTATCGCGCGCAGCGTCGGCGCGATAGTCGCCGGGCAGCAGCCGGCCCTCGGGATCGGGTGCTGCCAACACATCGAAGAGAGCCTGAAGTTGCTGCGCCGCTATGACATTCTGCCACGCCCAGTCATAATCCTCCCGCGATGACGCGGCGACGAGAGCGGGCCGCCTTGTATCGAAGAAGCGGAGCAATTGCGCGACCGACCGGCGAAGCTCCGCGCGCTCGCGCTCCGTCAGCGCGCGATACGCCGGCGCCGAGAAGCGCTCCAGAAAGGGCTCGATATTCTCGCGCAGGGGCGCCGACCGCTTGGGCTCCGCCCGGGCCAGATAGTCGAGAGCCTCGTCGAGCGTGACGCGCGCACGCGCCCATGCGCCGTCCGCATCGCCGCCGCTCACGTCGATGCCGTAGATCGCGACCTTCCGGCCGTGCGCGGAGTCGAGATTATAGGCGCGAATCCATTCGAGCAGCTCGATATTCTCGGGGTAGCGCCAAAAGCCCCATGTCAATCCGCTCCGCGCAATCTCGTGCGCATCGCCCGCGCCCCCCGCCGCATAATCGTGCAGCCGCCGCGATTCATGGAGGCCCGATTCCAGCGCGATCGCGGTGAAACCCTGCTCCTCGACGAGATAGCGGAAGAGGCAGTTGCGCAGCGCCAGCGGCTCGTGCGCGCCGTGCACCGGTTCCCCGAGCGCGACGACGCGCGCGCTGCCGAGCGACGCGGCGACTGCACGATAGTCCGCGCCTTCCCGGATGGACGCGCACGCCGGCAGCGGAACCGCATGCGCCTTCGCCCAGGCGATGAAGGCCGCGTCATATGGCGCGGCAACAGCAGCGGCCGATAGCGTCGAGAGCCACGCCGCAAGCGCCACACCGATCCGGCAAAGCGCCGTCACGGCAGTTCGATGCGGTACAGCGGCACCCCGTTCAGGAGAAGCCGCTGGGTCTTTCCTTCGGCAACCGTGTCGAACTGCAGCCGTTCGGGCGCGTAAGCCGGGGTTTCGAAGCGAAAATGCCCGGCCCCATCTTCAGCGAGCGGCACGGGGAGACTCGAATCGGCGTAAGACAGCACGAGCTTCGCGCCGCGTGCATAGATGCGTACGCTCGGCCCCTCCTCGCCATGCGCGCTGTATCGGCCGACAAACGGCCCATAGGAAGCCGGCGCCATCGGCGCCCGGGGCACATCCGCGTGGACAAAGGTCGCATCCCCCTCGACCACCTCCGACACCGCACCCGACACATCGCGAAAGAAGAGAAAGGCCCGCGGCCCCGCGGGGGTCAGATGGGCGCCCCATCCTTCCCGTCCGATCCGCGCAAGAGGCAAAACCGTCGCGCCGTCGTCCATGAGCAGATCACCCGATGGCCCGGGCCGAAACTCCAGCGCCTTGCCGCCGGGGCCGACGAAATGGCCGGCAAAGCTCTCGACTCCGCGCCATGTGAGATCGGGCACGGGTTTCGGCCCGATACCGAACAGCCGCGCGACGATCCGCTCGCGAAGCGCCCTGTCCGCAGGTCCGTTGCCGAGAATGACGATTCCCAGCCCCTGCTCCAGATGAACGGCGAAATAGGCCTGGAAGCCCGCGATCGAGCCGGTGTGGGAAAGCATCTCCCCATGCTCGGCGATATCGAAACCATAGCCATAATCGTCGCGAACCGGCGTGATCATGCGCGAGAAGGCGCGATCGGACAGCAGCCGCCCCTTCGGCGTCCCGCCCCGCGCCAGCAGCATCCGGGCATAGGCGGTCATGTCGGGCGCGTTCGAGACTATCGCGCCATCGGCCGCGATATACTCGAACCATGGCGCGACGACGAGATCGCCATCGGGCGCGCGCTCGTAGCTTGTCGCCATCTGCCGGCGCTGCCGGTCGTCGATCTGGGGGGCGGTCGCCGTCATGCCGAGCGGATCGAGGATGCGCCGCTGCACGACCGTCGGGAACGGCCGCCTATCGACCGCTTCGGCCGCATAGCCGAGCAACTGATAGCCCGAATTGGAATACCAGAAATGCTCGCCCGGCGCGTAGCGGGGCTCGAAGCCGGAAAGCGCGGTGACGAGGAAGCGCATCGATGCGACATTGGCGAGATAATTGGGAAGACCCGACGTGTGCGACATCAGCGACGCGCCGGTGATCGGCGCATAGCGGCTGCGCACCTGAAAATCGGGGAGGTAGCGCGCGATGGGCGCATCGGGATCGAAGCGCCCCTCGTCCGCCATCTGCATCAGCGCGACCGCCGCGAAGGACTTCGAAATCGACCCGATTGCGAAGCGCGTATCGGCTGTCGCTGCGATCCCCCGGTCGATGTCGGCATAGCCATGTGCGGCGACCATGATGGATCGGTCGCGATCGGTGATCGCCACGACGAGCGCGCTGTCGCCCGATGCGCCGTCGACCATTGCCCGGATATCGGCAAGCGCCGCCTCGCGATCCGCGCCGCCGCCTTCCTGTGCCACCGCCGGCGCGATCGCCCCGATCACGAAGGCGAGAAGGAGAAACAGCCGGGTCATGCGAGGCACGCGTCGACGAGCCGGTCGAAGGCGCTGCCGCCGCGCATCGGATCGGCGACCACGATGTTCCAGGCACGCGCCAGGTCGGACATCGCAGCCTCGGCCTCTTCAACGCCGAGACCCGCGGTATTGAGCGACACGCCGGCGCAGCGGACGCCGGGGTTGGTGAGCTCTGCCTGCTGCAGCGTGGCCTCGATCGCGCGGCCGATCGACGGAAGCGGATAGTCGGGCAAACCGACGATCCGCTCGCGGCCATGGGCGTGACAAAGGACCAGCACGTCGGGCTGCGACCCGTGGAGCAATCCGAGGGACACGCCGGCGTATGACGGGTGAAAGAGCGAGCCCTGCCCCTCGATCACGTCCCAATGGGCAGGATCGGCATCGGGGCTCAGCAATTCGGCAGCGCCCGCAACGAAATCGCTGACGACCGAGTCGATCGGAATGCCGCGCCCTGCGATCATGATCCCTGTCTGACCCGTCGCCCGGAAGTCGGCATCGATCCCGCGTGCGCGAAAGGCATCGGCAAGCGCCAGCGCGGTATATTTCTTGCCGAGCGCACAGTCGGTGCCCACGGTCAGCAGCCGCTTGCCGCTCCGCCGCCTGCCGGTTGCGATCGGGAGCCCCGCCGGCGGCGTGCGCACGTCGATGAGACGGCGCCCATGTGCTTCGGCCGCCTGCCGAAGCCGCCTATTGTCGCTGAGCCGGTCATGCGCCCCGCTGATGATATCGAGTCCCGCATCGAGCGCCTCGACCAGACAGGGAATCCAGGTCTCCCGGATCGCCCCGCCGATCGATGCCGCCGAGAGAACGAGCGCCCGCGCGCCCGCGGCATAGGCCGCACGCGGCGCCATGACGGGAAGCCCGAGCGTAACCGCGGCACCGGCACATTTATGCTCGCCGATGCAGAGCCCCGGCGCCCAGTCGCGAAGACCGAGGCCGGTCTTCAGAAACGTCGTGTCCGCCGCATCGCCGAGGAAGAGCAGATAGGGGCCGGGAAGATCGAGATCTTCGGGCCCGGTTGCCGGCGCAGCCCCGGCCTGATTCATCGCGATGCTCATGATTGATACTTCGAATAGACGGGCCGCCCCGGATTGACGCCTTCGACGAGCGCTCCGCCATCGACGATGAGCACGCCGTTCACCATCACATAGCGAAAGCCCTCCGAATAGCGCGCAGCGTCGCCATAGGTGGCGCGCGTGCCCACCGTGCGGGGATCGAACAGCACGATATCGGCGTCCATGCCGGGCTGGAGCCGGCCCTTGCGTTTCATCGCGGGAACGAAAGCTTCGAGCCGCTGCGCAGGCATCAAGGTGATCTTGCGGAGCGCCTCCATCAAATCAAGCGTTCCCGCCTCGCGAACATAATGGCCCAGCAGGCGCGCGAAGGTGCCCGCCGAGCGCGGATGTCCGTTCGGTCCCTCGATCCGACCCCCGTCGCTCGCCACCAGCACCGAGGAATCCTTGAGCAGCGCCTCGATCGTCGCTTCGCCGTTCATATGCATGATGATCCCGTCATCGCCGGTACCGGCACGCAGCGCGTCGAACTCGGCCTGCGTCAGCCGCTTGCCCGTGCGGCGCGACTGGAGATCGCCGACGCCGACGCCCCAGCGCTGTTCCCAGCCCGGATCGAAGAAATGGCTGCGCACCGCGTCGACCGATCCGCCCCAGGGATAGGTTTCGGTCGTGATATCGATGCCGCGCCCGCGCGCATCGTTCAGCAGCGCGGCCATGAAGGGCGCATCGCGCATCGCCATGCTGTTGATATGCGCGACATGGATGCAGGCCCCCGTCGTCGCGGCATTCGCTATGCTCTCCTGCACCGCCTCGAAAGTGCTGTCCGGTTCGACGAGGCTGCCATAGCGAATATGGGTGAAGAGGCAGGTGGCGGTTTTCGCAGCGACCGCGGTGACGTCGAGCATTTCGCGGCGTGTGATGCCCGGCGCATATTGGGTCCCGCTCCCGATTCCGATCGCACCCTCGCGCACCCCTTGTTCGAGCAGTGCGTCCAGCCGCTTTGCCGCGGCAGCGGACAGCGGCGCGTCGGCTTCTTTCGCCCCGAACTTCTCCATCGGGTCGCGCAACGCCGCGAGCCCCGCATCGCCTTCACCCTTCTGGATGAAATAGCGCAGCGCCGTGTGCCCGGCGCTGGTGCCATAGTTCAGGAGTTCGCGTCCCCGCTTCACCGCGTACCAGGCCGGGACCGGCCAGGTCCCGATCTCGAGTTCGAGCCGTGTCGTCACGCCGTCCTTCGCCTGATAGCGCGCGGCGTCGCGAGTGGTCGCATGCGAATGTATGTCGATGAAGCCCGGCGCCGCGACGAGCCCGCGCGCATCGATCACCCGCCTGCCCTTCAGCGGCGCCGCGCTGACCGCCGCGATCCGGTCGCCGTCGATCGCAATATTGCGCACCGCATCGAGCCCCGTTTCCGGGTCGATCGCGCGGGCTCCCGTATAGACGATGTCGTGCACCGGCCCGGGCTGCGACGCTGCGGCAGAGAGGTTCGCCGCCAGCGCGGTCGCGGCCAGCAGCAGCGCCGCCGCCGCCGCGCGCCCCGGCCGCACCCTCGTCAAGATTCGCCTCTCATACACCACGCCTGGCACGAGCTCAGAAATTCGCGCGGAGCGAAACCGTGACGCTGCGCGGCTCGCCGACGACATTGCCGTAGAATAGCGTCTGATAGTTGTTCACGAAATAACGTTTGTCGAACAGGTTCTTGACGTTGATCTGCGCGCGGAAACGGCCGAAATCATAACCCGCCGACGCATCGACCAATATGTAGGATGGCAGGTCGCGCGTGGCGCGATCGATGTCGGTCTTCACCGAGTCGACATAGCGGATGCCGCCGCCGACGAAGGCGTTGCCGAACGCGTAGCTGGTATAGATGCTTGCCGAGCTCTTCGGCAGGAAGGCGATGGTCTTGCCGATCAGCGTCGGGTCGTCGTCGCGCCGGATCGTGGGGTCGAGGATGGCGAGGCCCGCATTGACCTGCCACCCTTTCGCGATCTCGCCGACCGCCTGCAGTTCGAACCCGCGGTGGCGAACCTTGCCGATCGGCGCGTAGCGGTCGATGAGATCGATCGTCTGGTCGTAACGGGCCTGGTTCGACTGCCGGACGTCGAACATCGCGCCGGTGAGAAGCAGGCGGCGGTCCGGCGACACATATTTGAAGCCGACCTCATATTGCTCGCCGGTGAGCGGGGGCAGGACGCCGCCCGCAGCGTCGATGAAGAGCTGCGGCTGGAAGGATTCGCTGTAGGACGCGTAGAAGTTGAGGCCGCGCACCGGCTCCAGCGTCGCGGCGAGACGGAGGCTCGTCTGGCTGTCCCCGCTGAAATCCTGCCAGGGGCCGGTACCCGATTGCTTGCTGACATCGGGCTTGGCCCAGGAGAGCCCCGCAAGCAGGGTCAGCGGCTCGGCGACCTTGATGTTCGCCTGCGTCGACAGCGTGAAATAGCGCAGACGGCGGTTCAGGCTGTAATCGAAGATGCCCGGATAGGTGCGCGTGTTGAAAAGCGCCTCGATCGCATCGACGCCGTCGAAGATATTGCCGACGTCGCCCTGCGGCGTGTCGGGAATCGTGCCCGCCTGCTTCGTGTCGTAGCTCTGGTAATTGGCGGCAACCGCTACGAAGCTGTCGGTCAGTCCCAGATCGTCGAACTTGTAGACGGTCGAGAGACCCGCGCTGAACGCCTGCGTGACGCTCTTGGTGATATTATTGATCGCAATGAAGAAGTCGCCGTTCGGCTGGAGATCGTAGCCGTAGCCGCTCTCGCCGGTCGTGTTCGAACGGAGATAATTGACCTTGAGGCTGACCGACAGCGCCGAAGACGCCTCCCAATCGAGCCCGCCGTTCACGCGCACCACTGGCGTCACCAGGTCGAAATCGCCCGACCCGATGAAGAAGGAGCGGCCGACCGGCGCCGGCGAGCCGTCGGGCAGCGTCGGGATGCCGTCGAACGAGGTGCGCCGGTAGCGCTCGTAGCCGCCATGAACATAGCCGGTGAGCCCCGGCGACAGATCCGCGTCGATCCCCGCATACAGAACCGTCTTCGACGAATCGACGCGTTCCATGAAGCTGCCCGCCTCCTCATGGACGGCGATCCCGATCAGATTGACCGTGCCCGAGGCGTTGAGCGAGGTCGCGGCCTGGCCTTCGATCCGCCAGCGGTCCCACGAACCGCCGAGCAGCTCGATATGCGAGGGCGTGCCCGGCTTCGCGCCCTTCGTGACCTGGTTGATGATGCCGCCCGGGTTGGCCGCGCCATAGACCACCGAGGTCGGCCCCTTGACGATTTCGAGCCGTTCGAGCGTCGCGAAGTCGGGTTCGTAATCCAGCGCCCCGACATTCAGCCCGTCGATCGCATTGCCCGCCGCGAAGCCGCGCAGCTTGACGATCGACGACGTGCCCCCGGGATTGCCGTCGAACAGCGCGCCCGGCGTATATTGCGCGACATCGCCCAGCGACTTCGCGTCGGTCGCGTCGAGGAAATCCTTGCTGACGAGGCTGATCGACTGGGGGACCTTCTCCAGCGGAACCGGAAGACCGGTCGTCCCGCTCGTATCTTCGCTGAGATAGCGATAGCCGCTCACGACGATCGCGTCGCCTTCGCTCCCGGCCACCTCCTGCGCAGCGGCCACCGACGGCACGAAAGCGAGGACCGCGGCCGCCGTTCCCGCGCGGAGCGGACAGAACGCGGCGCGGCTGCGCTGGTGGCGGAAGGCAAAGCTTTCTCGGTTCATCGTCATCTCACACACCCCCTGGATCGATAAGGCCGGACTGGAGCGCCTTTCGCGCTCGCAAGGCCGGAGAACGACAGAATTAACTCCGGTTGACATATTTCTGTCAATTGATAGTTTTGAACATATTTCTGGCATTGACGACCGGAAGCCGACAAGAGGAACGCGCATGGCAGGCAAGAAAGAACGGGCTGTGAGACAGGAGGCGCCGGCCATCCCCAATGTGCCGCTCCTCCAGCGCCTTCAGGCGGAACTCGAAACCTATTCGACGGCGGACCGGGCGATCGCCGCCTATATTCTGGGTCATTATCCGACACTTGCCTTCGAGACCGCGATGACGCTCGCCATGAAGGTGGGGGTCAGCGAGATCACGATCGGGCGCTTCACCCGCAAGCTCGGCTATCGCAACTTCAAGACGATGAAGAACGAGCTGAAGGATGGCAGCGAGGAAGGTTTTCCCTGGCTGGTCGGCGACCAGCTCCGGCATTTTGTCGATAGCCCCGGCCTGCCCGACGAAGCGGACGGATCGATGCAGCGCGAGATGAAGTCGTTGCTCGCGGTCTACCGCCTCGCCGAAACGCCGCAATGGGCGGCCGCCGCGGACCTGCTCGCCACGTCGAAAACGGTGCAGATCGCGGGATTCCAGACCGAGCGTGGCATCGCGATGCTCCTCGCCAATCATCTGCAATTCATGCGCGATGGCGTCCGGCTCGTCGATCTCTCGGCCGGCAATTATGCCGACGTCTTCGCGGCCGACGACGAGGATCGCTGCCTCGTCGTGATCGACATCCGGCGCTATTCGCGCCAGTCCTATCTCATCGCCGAGCATGCCAGCCAGCAAGGCATTCCGCTGATCGTCCTCACCGATCTCTTCTGCGACTGGGCACCACGCTTCACGCCGCACGTGCTCGCGGTGCCGACGCAGACCGGCATGTTCTGGAGTTCACCCGTCGCGCTGGTCTGCGCGGTCAACCTGATGGTCAACAGCGTGATCAAGCGGATCGGCACGAAGATCGAGGCCCGCCTCGAAACGCTCACGCGCCTTCACCAGAGTTTTACAGGCTATGCCGGACATCAGCCCCCGCGCCCGAAAATGAGCGGCTGACGTCGAGACTGAATGTTAGTTTTTTGTCATTAAAAATCATAGACAGAAAAACGGCACGCGATTAGCCGATTCGCATGTCGGCAAGCCCGCCCCCAGCCCCGATCGAGTCGCTCGACGTTGACGGCGCCCTCGCCCGCCTGGACATCTGCGCGCCGCGCATCGACGTCGAGATCGTGCGGCATCAACTCGCCGAGCCCTTCCGCATCGCCGGGCAAGTCTTCGAAGATATCGAGACGGTCGTGCTGCGACTTGAGGCCGACGGCCATGTGGGTCAGGCGGAGGCTGCGGGCGTATTCTATCGCGATGATATGCCGCCAGGCATCGCCGCCGCGCTCACCGATGCGGCAACGACGATTGCAAAGGGCGTCCGCCATGCCGATGCCGCCCGGCTCTTCCCCACAGGCGGGGCGCGCAACGCCTTCGATTGCGCGCTCTGGGATCTTCAGGCGAAGCGCATGGGCCAGCCGGTCTGGCGGTTGCTCGGCATGGCGCCGCCGGAGCCTCTGCTCACCACCTACACGATCGGCAATGCGGCGCCCGGCGCGATGGCCGCGAAAGCCGCGCATTATGCCGATGCCCGCGCAATCAAGATCAAGCTCGTCGGAGATGGGGACGACGGCTCCCGTATCGCCGCCGTGCGCGCGGCGCGCCGCGATGTCTGGCTGGCGGTCGACGCCAACCGGAGCCTGACGCCGGCAAGCCTCGCCCGCCTCGTTCCTTCGCTCCAGGCCGCCGATGTGAGGCTGATCGAACAGCCGTTCGAGCCCGGTGCCGACTCCCCGCTTGCCACGCAGGCCTTGCCGATCCCAGTGGCCGCCGACGAAAGCCTTCAGACGGTCGCCGACCTCGATCGCCTTTCCCGCCTCTATCAGGTGGTCAACATCAAGCTCGACAAATGCGGCGGCCTTACCGACGGCCTCCGCCTTGCCCAGCGCGCCCACGCCCTCGGCCTCGATGTCATGGTCGGCAATATGCTCGGCACATCGCTCGCCATGGCTCCGGCCTGGCTCGTCGGCCAATATTGCAGCATCGTCGATCTCGACGGCCCGATCTTTCTTGCCGCCGACCGGTCTCCCTCGGTTCGCTATCGCGACGGCACCATTGCCTGCCCCGACGATCTCTGGGGCGGCCCGGCTGGCTGCGAAGGGAACGTACCATCATGATGCGGCTGATCGCCTGCGCCCTGGCCCTCTCCTTCCCGGCCTTCGCCCCGGCACAGACAGGAACGGCGCAGGAGTCGCCGCGCGCCACGCAATGGTGGGATGATGTGGAGGAGATCGGAAGCGACGCCAACGAGGGCCGCGCAACCGGCTCGACGGGACATTTGCGCGCGGCCGACTATGTCGAGCGCCGGCTCCGCGAAATCGGTCTGTTGCCTGCGGGCGATGCCGGCACCTACCGCCAGACCGTCCCGCTCGAAGAGCAGACAATCGACTATCCGGCCTCCCGCGCGTGGCTGATCGACCGTTCGGGCACGGAACATCCCATTGCGCTGGGACGCGACATGATCGTCTCGGCAAGCGGCGGCCCGCGCGCCGCGGCGACCGACGCACCGCTCGTCTTCCTCGGATACGGCATGCATCTGCCCGCTTTCGGCCACGACGATTTTGCGGGCGTCGATCTTCGCGGCAAGATCGCGGTCGTGTTAGGCGGCGGTCCCGCTGGCGTTCCCGCCCCGGTCAAGGCCAACCAGCGCAAGGAGCGCACGCGGATTCTGGAACGGGCCGGAGCCGTCGGCCTGATCATGCTGACGCCGCCGAAGCTGGTCGAGATACCGTGGAGCCGCCAGCTCCTGCTCGCCCGTCAGAGCCAGATGTATTTGTCCGCGCGCGACCTGCGCGACATGCCCGACGGCTTCTTCCTGGCGAGCTTCGACCCCGGAGCAAGCGAGACGCTGTTCGCGGGATCGGGGCATGATTTCGCGTCGCTTGCCGCCGCCGCCGATGCCTCTGCCTCGCTGCCGAAGTTCGAGCTGGGCTATAGGTTGAAGGCCGAAGTGACGGCGCGGCGACGCCTGCTGACCTCTCCCAACCTCGTTGCCATGCTCGCCGGCAGTGATCCTGTCCTTTCCACCGAGCATGTCGTGCTCTCCGCACATCTCGATCATGTCGGGATCGGTCCGGAAATCGGCGGCGATGCCATCTATAACGGCGCCATCGACGACGGCTCGGGGGTCGCATCGGTTCTGGACATCGCCGCCAGGCTCGCGGCAGGTCCCAGGCCGAAGCGCTCGATCCTCGTGCTCGTCGTGACCGCCGAGGAGCCGGGGCTGCTCGGTTCGACCTACTTCGCCCGATATCCGACCGTGCCGAGAAAAACCCTCGTCGCGAACCTCAATTTCGATACGCTCTTGCCTCTGTGGCCGCTGACCGAGATCCTGGCGCAGGGTGATGGCGAAAGCAGTCTCGGCGACAGGGCCCGCGCGGTCGCGGCGAGGCAGGGGTTGCGACTGGTTCCCGATCCTCTTCCCCATCGCAACAGCTTCGTCCGCACCGATCAATATAGTTTCGTGCGCGCGGGCATTCCGGCGCTCGCCCTCAAATTCGGCTTCACGCCCGGAAGCGAAGCCTTCAGGCTCGAACAGGAATGGCGCGCCAACCGCTATCATGCACCGGGCGACGATATCCACCAGCCCGGCATCCTGCCCGCCGAAGCGATCAGGCTGGACGATTATGCCGTCGCGCTCACGGTCGATATCGCCAACGCGCGTGCGCGGCCGGCTTGGCACAAAGGGAGTATCTTCGCCCTTCCCGTCAGCGGGCAATAAGCGATGAGGCAGTCTCCGGGGGTACGATTGATACAAAGTGGCGCGCCGGCGTCGATGTCCTGTGCTTCGGCGGCACCAAGAACGGCATGGCGGCGGGAGGGCCATCGTCTGCTTCGACACCGCGCCTGCAACCGACTTCGACTATCGCTGCAAGCAAGCCGGCCAGCTTGCCTCGGACATGGGACACGCGCGCGTCGAAGCTGTCGATCTTCCTGCACAGCCTATGACAGAACTTGCAGTAGCGGACGCTACATCTCACGAGGCTCAGGACGTGATCCCGGCGCACGCAAGATCAGCACTATCCAGCATCGTCATCCAGTTCCGCGCGCTGGTGCGTGAGATCGATCTGCTCGAGAAGCAGATTCTCGATTGGCATCGCCACGATGAAGTCAGCCCGCCCCTTTCATCGGCCGTCTCCCGCTTCAAATCTTTTCGCCCTCCGGGCAAGCAGCCGCCGGCTTTGCGTCCCGTCTTCCGCCACCGTTGAACGCAGCAAGCGCGGAGATGCGGCGGTGTTGCCGGACGTAACGCCTTCGCGTTAAATGCGAATAATTCGCAATTAGGCGTTGCGCCGCCCGGGCTTTTCGAGTTGACGCTGCATGGGGCGGATTGTTTTATTGCAGTCGGCGCAAGACAAATTGGTGAGCAGTGAAGAATAGCAAGCATCCGGATTGGAACGATATATTCATGACGGCTGCGTTGCAGCCAGATCGCTGGATCGAGGCGCTCGATACCATGGCCAGGCATACCGGAGCCTCGCATGGTCAGTTGATCGGGATTGGCGGCGTTCGGGACGTCATGTTCAATCTCGCCACCAATTTCGAGCCGTCGGCCTTTGCAAAATTCGTGCAGGTCGGCGGCGGGTCGCCCGATACCAATTTCCGCATTGCCGCATCCCAGCGCCATATCGCGCGCGGGCTTTACGATCCGATCCTGCACGAGCACCATTATGACGAGGTCATCCCCGATCTTTCCTCCCGTCAATATGTCGATTGGTGCGAGGAGATCGATGTCCCGTTCGGTTGCCAGACCAACCTCGTGATCGATGGCTTCGGCCTGGTCGGCTTCGCGACGCTTCGCAAGCGCAAGGAAGGGCGGACCACCGCCCGGCAGCGCGGTATCTTCTCCCGTGCGGCTGAAGCGGCCCGGCGTGCAGTCCGCCTGCAGGAACGGCTCGAAGGCGAGCAGGCCCGGCTCCTCGCCGGCGCCTATGACGCGATCGGTATCTGCGCTTTCATTCTCGATGCACGCGGGCGCGTTCTGGCTCATACGAACCGGGCGGCCGATCTGCTTTCGGCAGGCGATGTACGTCTCTCGGGCTCGATGCTCGACGCAGATGCAAGGCCGATGCCGCTACGCAAGGCGATTGATGCCCTCGTCGCGAACGGCGGCCTGCCAAACATCAGGGTCCGGATCGAACTGCCGTCCGAAAGGCCGCCGCTGCTGGTCGAAGGGTTCCGGCTGCCAGCAGAATCCTGGTCGTTCGGCAGGCTCCCTCACGCCGTCCTCATCGTCAACGCGCCGCGCCGGGACCGCGCTGGCGTCGGGCAGATGCTGGCCTTGCTCTATGGATTGACGGCCGCCGAGGCAGATATTGCAATGCGCCTGTTTGACGGGAAGAGCCGGTCCCAGATTGCGGCGGAGCGTGGCGTCGTCGCCGAAACGCTGCGCGGCCAGATCAAGCGTATCCACGCGAAATGCGCCGTCGATGGCGAGGCTGCCCTCATGCGGCTGCTGGCCGCCTTCTTTATATGAGCCATCCCCCCTGAGGGGCATGAAGACGATGTAGCGAGGATTACATCCGGCCACCTTGGGTTTGTACCGAGGGGGGCTTTGGTGATTGCGAGCAGATATATCGCTGCCGGCGCGCTGGCGCTATTGAGTGCGATGCCGCTCCAGGCTGCATCGCCGCTGCTTGTGCGTGACGGTGGCGATCTCCTGCTGCCGCCGCCCCCGGACACCCCGGTCTATGTCTATGAGGTCACATGGCCGGATAGCGGCATGTGGCGGAAATGGGAAAGCGGCGAGCAGGCTGCCAGCGACCTCAGGCACGACATCCGGCCGCAACCTTTCATCGTCGAGAGCATCGATGAAGAAAACCACAAGCTGCAGGTTCGCACCACGGCAATCGGGCGCGAACTGTTGCGGCATGCCGGCCTTACGGTCGTTGGTCCGGAAACCGGCGCGACCCGCGAAACCTGCATCGACATGTTTGTGCGCTTCACCATCGGCGCATCGGGCCCGCCGCTGGAAGAGGCAGACGTTTATCGGGACCGGCAATGTCCGCTCGGCGAGGAAATCGCCCCCAATCGCAAGTTGATCATCGAGGGATTGGACAAGCGTCGCCACCGGTTGTTCGTCACCGCGTCGGACGACCCGCGGTGGGGAATCTACGAAACTGTGGACGAGAACGGCAAATTCAAATTGCTCGGCATGGGCCGCGACGAAAAGAAAACCACCTATGTCAGCTTCTCCGCCCCGCCTGTCGGTGATCGCCTGACGTTGCTCAAGATTTGGCAGTTCGACCACAAAGGAAAAGGCAAGGTGATCGCCACGATCGATCTGACTGGTTCGGTGCACGTCCATGAAGACGGCAACACGTCCAAAACCAAGGAACCATAATATGAGAATGTCGCGCGGCGATAGCCGATCCTCACGCCGGAAAAGCAGCGCGCGCCTGGCCGCCGCCGTGGCAGGCGGCCTGTGGCTCGCCACATCGGGCAGCGCACCCGCCGGGGCCCAGCCCTATGAGGAGCATATCGTCGGGCCGTGGAAGATCACCAACATATCGGATGGATGCCAGGCGGAGGGGGAATATGAGAATGGCATGACGCTGGAGATTGGCGTCTGGGCCAACGGCACCGAAAGAATCATCCTGTCGAACGACAACTGGAAATCGCTCGAAAGTCGTGACGGCAAAAGACTTGCCATGGTTTTCGACTTCGACGCGAAAACGATACGCCAGACAGGCCAGGTGAGCGGCACCTCCCACTTCATAGGGTCCTTTTTCAAACCCCAGGAAGGGGAAGAGTCGATCTTTCCGATATTCGCGGCGTCGAGCCGGGTTGCGATCGTCGCTGACGACAAGCTCATCGGCCGGTTCAATTTTACCGATTCTCGCGAGGCCGCGATGGAAGTGATCGCCTGCATCCGCGCCGTGCGTGCGGCCGACCCTTTCGCCGGTTGATCGGATGTTGCGGATGCACGCCCTGGCGTCATCGATGCTGACCTTGGCGGCCATCGGGGCGCTCTGCCTGCCCGCCGCGGCATCGGCCCAATCCACGGCGCAGTCCTCGACGAAGGTGCCGGTCTTCACCTGCGAACATGCCAATGCTCCGTCCGACACCTACATCGGCTGGGCCGACAAGCAGACCGGCGCGTTCCTGTTCCGCTGCCTCGTCTTTGCCGATCGGACGGGGGTGGCTTTCCAAATGACCTATCGCTCGCCGCAGGCCGGCGACCGCTCGTCCGCGAGCGTCATCGGCGGCGGCTGGGGCACGGATTTCGACGATGTCGCGCATGGAGGAAGCAGCGGCCGGGTGGTGATCCGCAACGGATCGGACGGCTCGGTCGATACATATGGCGCCCGGCGGCGCGGATCGCCGTTGCTGGTATCCGGCAATAGCGCCGAGCAGCGCGAGCGGCGCGCTGAGGCTTGTGAATATGTCGAGCACGAGGAACTCGGAGGCCTGCGCCGGGTCGATTGCGGCCGCAATATCCAGCACTTCGACGAGAGTGGGCGCCTGATCCGCTATTTCACCCATGCCTTTCGCCAGATCTTCGAACTGAACTGGGGCGATGGCTCTGGGCGGACCGTCACGGGCGACAGGTGGGTGCTTTCGGTCATGGGCGAGACGCCCGCCGGAAAGACGATCTTCACCGCATTCCGGACGCGCCCAGACCGGACGACGGTGACCGACCAGGATGACCGCACCGTCATTTTCGCATTCGACGAGAGCGGAAGGCTCGCGAGCGCGAGGAGCTCGGCCGGTGAAATCTACCGGTTCGACTATGGCACCAGGGGCGGCCTTGTCGCGGTCACCTTTCCCGACGGCGGCGTTCAGACCATGACCTATGACCCCACGGGCCGCATTGCCGAGATCGCGGCGCGGCGCGGCGCCACCGCCCGCTTCCTGTATCGCAGCGGCAGGACGGAGGTCATCGAACGGGCTGCCGACGGCACCAGCGGCCGCACCGTGGTGAAGTTCAGATGAGGAACCGCCCGGCAGCGATCGAGGCGGATCGGCGCGCCCTTCGAAGCAAAGGAGAATCGTCCGGTCGATCTTCATGGGAAGACGCCGGGAGGCACATTGGAGGTTGCTCGACATGCGTTTGAAAATGAGTTGCCGGTCGCGCCGGTCGCGCGCGCCGCTGTCCCTGCTGGTCCTGCCGATGCTCCTCGCGAGCGGGGCCGCCGCGGCGCAGGATGAGGTCTATGTGCCGATCGAAACGCGGGAGGTACGGGGCTATCTGATGGTGCAGGGCGTCAACAGCCGCACCGGCAATTTCGCGGTCACCTATCCTGCCTTCGACCGGCACGGCGTCCCCTATCGCCGGACCTATAACAGCAATGCAGACAATCGCGGGACGTTCGGGCTAGGCTGGGGCTCCTCGTTCGACACGCGTGCCGTAGGCCTTCCCGATGGCCGGGTCGCGGTGCTGGAGAACGGCAATGGCGCGATCACCGTCTATGGCCCCGGACCGGCAGACGAGACGCGCGAGCAAATGGAAAGGGCAGTTGCGAAAGCGCTCGTCCACCCCAGCGGCGCCGCCCGGCGATACATCAACAACCAGCTCGCCATCGAGAGCAAATATGCGATGGCGGAGGCCACCAATTGCGGCGCGGCCGTCCTCGGCACCTCGCTGACCGGCTATATCCGCATGACATGCCCCGGCCGCGTCGAATATTTCGACGAGGATGGCCGTCTCGTGAAATATACCGACAGCAGCGCCGGTGACGATCGCACGGTGATGATCGAGCGGTCCGAAACCGGCGACATCGCCTCCATCCACGACGATGCCGGACACAGCCTCCGCTTCAGCCGCACAGGCGCGACGCTCAAGGTAACGGACGAGACGAACGCCTGGCTGTCCTATGATTTCGACGCGCACGGCCGCAACACGCGTATCACCGGTTCCGATGCGCCGGCCTACACATTCGAATATGGCCCCAATGGGCGCATGGGCGCCATCCGGTATATCGACGGCACGTCCCAGCGCATCGCCTATGATCAGGCCGGCCGCACCTCCAGGCTCACGCTGCGAAACGACGATATTTACGAATTCCGGCACGATCCCGCTTCCAGTCAGACTTTAGTCATCCAGCGCCCCCACGACGGCGCGCCCACCGGCCTGCTGGTCAAGTTCACCGATCCATGACCCGCGTGAAGGAACATCTTCCTCAGGAAATCCCGCATGAACGGCACCCGATACTGTTCGAGCATGATGACGCTGGTTCTGGCCTCCTCCGTGGCGCTGGCCCAGGAAGGGGATAAATATGGCGATAACGGGCTTCCGGAAGGCCTGTCAGATGACGGAGGCATTATGAAAATCATGAAAGCGGCTTTTGCGACCATATTGCTCGCGAGTCCCGCCATCGTCTCCGCGAGGGACGTTCCCCCAATTTACGTCGTCGGCAATGCCGATGACCCGGCCTTGATCTCCTGCGGTTTATCCACGGCTCCGTTGGTTACGGAAGCGGAGGCCGTGCTCGGAGGGAAAGGGGTGCAGATCGCGAGCCTCGATCAGGCAAAGGCAAAAAAGGCCCTTGTTCTGACCGTGGACCTGCATGCGGTTTCGCTCGCCAACATCACCTGCGCCGGCAACCTGACGATCAGGTTGGTAATCGGCGGGGTTGTTCCCAATCCCGTTTCCGGAGAAGATCAGGCGGCCACGCTGGAATATTGCACGAATGGCGCGGTATATAGCGGCGCTTCCGTCCAATCAGATCTTACGAATATGATCAGGCCTTGGACCGAAGAATGTCTTGCAGAATATACTTCGGAGTGAACGTCCGCCCCGGCGGGCGGGATAGCGAGCTATAACAATGATGTCTCCGCGAAAGCCGGAATGACGAAGGTGGTGGGGCATAACCGCGCCCCAAAGTTCCCAAAAAAAGGAAAAGCCCCGCCGGATCGCTCCGGCGGGGCTTGTTTCTGTCTGCCCGAAAGCGGGTGGGGCTTATTCCCCGTCGCTCTGGATCAGGTAATCGCCGGCATCGGCATCGGTGCCGTGGGTCTCGCCCTCGACCGTGCCCAGCGGGTCATCGCCGATCGCCGCTTCGGGACCCTGCGCCAGTTCGGCAGCATGTTCCTCGGCGGCCGACTGCGGCGCGATCAGCTGCGCTTCGGTGGCGTTGCGCATCGCAGCGCGGAGCGCGGCATCCTTCGACGACGCCGTCACGCGGACGCGGTTCATGGCAGCGCCGGTGCCCGCCGGAATGAGACGGCCGACGATGACATTCTCCTTGAGGCCCTGCAGCGAGTCGATCTTGCCCTGCACCGACGCTTCGGTGAGGACGCGGGTCGTCTCCTGGAAGGACGCCGCCGAGACGAAGCTGCGCGTCTGCAGCGAGGCCTTGGTGATGCCGAGCAGGACCGGACGGCCCTCCGCGGGAACGCCGTTCTTCGGCAGCTTGGCGTTATATTCCATCATCTCCAGATAATCGAGCTGCTCGCCCGGCAGCAGCGTGGTGTCGCCGCCGCTGGTGATCTCGACTTTCTGCAGCATCTGGCGGACGATCACTTCGATGTGCTTGTCGTTGATCTTCACGCCCTGCAGTCGATAGACTTCCTGGATTTCCGCGACCAGATACTCGGCCAGCGCTTCCACGCCCATGACGTCGAGGATGTCGTGCGGGTTCGGCGAGCCGCTGATCAGCGCGTCGCCGCGCTTGACCATGTCGCCTTCCTGCACTTCGAGCACCTTTGACTTGGGAATGAGGTACTCGATCGGATCGCCCTCTTCCGGCACGATCGCGATCTTGCGCTTCGCCTTGTAATCCTTCACGAATTCGATGCGGCCGCTGATCTTGGCGATCACCGCATTGTCCTTCGGAATGCGCGCCTCGAACAGCTCGGCAACACGCGGCAGACCGCCGGTGATGTCGCGCGTCTTCGACGCTTCGCGGGTCACACGGGCGAGGACGTCGCCCGCCTGCACTTCCTGACCGTCCTCAACCGACAGCATCGTGCCGACCGCGAGCAGATAGCGCGCGGCTTCGCCCGAAGCATCGTCGAGCAAGGTCAGGCGCGGCTGAAGGTCTTCCTTCTTGCCGCGGCCGGCGGCGCGATACTCGATCACGACGCGCTGCGCGATGCCGGTCGCTTCGTCGACCTGTTCGATCAGGGTCTTGGTATCGATCAGATCCTGATACTTCACGACACCCGGCTTTTCGGTAATCAGCGGCATGGTGAACGGATCCCATTCGGCAATCCGGTCGCCCTTCTTCACCTTCTCGCCGTCCTTGTGCATGATCTGCGCACCATAGGGCAGCTTGTGCGTCGCACGTTCCCGGCCTTCGCTATCGATGACCGCGATTTCGCCCGAGCGCGACAGCGCCAGACGGCGACCGCGCTGGTCGACGATCGTCGCCATGTCGCGATATTCGATCGTGCCGTCGGAGATCGCTTCGAGGTTCGACTGCTCGTTGACCTGCGCCGCGCCCCCGATGTGGAAGGTCCGCATGGTCAGCTGCGTGCCGGGCTCACCGATCGACTGCGCGGCGATGACGCCCACCGCTTCGCCGATGTTGACCGGCGTACCGCGCGCGAGATCGCGACCGTAGCATTTGGCGCAAACACCGAGGGTCGCTTCGCAAACCAGCGGCGAGCGGATCTTGACCGCCTGCACTTCGGCTTCCTCGATCTTCGCGACCATCGCTTCGTCGAGCAGGGTACCCACCGCTGCGATGATATTGCCGTCCTTGTCGGTGACATCTTCGAGCGTCGTGCGGCCGAGAATGCGTTCGCCCAGCGAGGCGATCGTCGAACCGCCCTGGATGATCGCGCGCATTTCCATCCCGCGTTCGGTGCCGCAATCATCCTCGATCACGACGCAGTCCTGCGACACGTCGACGAGGCGGCGGGTCAGGTACCCCGAGTTCGCCGTCTTGAGCGCCGTGTCCGCGAGGCCCTTGCGGGCGCCGTGGGTCGAGTTGAAATATTCAAGGACGGTCAGGCCTTCCTTGAAGTTCGAGATGATCGGCGTTTCGATGATCTCGCCCGACGGCTTCGCCATCAGGCCGCGCATGCCCGCGAGCTGCTTCATCTGCGCCTGCGAACCACGGGCACCCGAATGCGCCATCATGTAGATGGAGTTGATCGGGGCCATAC
>NZ_JAYSAH010000048.1:0-20719 GCF_041916015.1 Sphingopyxis sp.
ACTTCGACGCGCTGGCGCGAAGCGGCTTCGATCGGGCCCTTGCCGTCGATCGGGTTGCCGAGCGCGTCGACCACGCGGCCGAGCAGGCCCTTGCCGACGGGGACGTCGACGATCGTGCCGGTGCGCTTGACGGTGTCGCCTTCCTTGATCTCGGCGTCCGAGCCGAAGATCACGATGCCGACATTGTCGGCTTCGAGGTTGAGCGCCATGCCCTGCACGCCGTTGGCGAATTCGACCATTTCACCGGCCTGGACATTGTCGAGGCCGTGGACGCGGGCGATGCCGTCGCCGACCGAGAGCACCGAACCGATTTCGCTGACCGTGGCGTCGGTCCCGAAATTGGCGATCTGGTCCTTGATGACCTTGCTGATTTCAGCGGCGCGGATTTCCATTATTCAGCCTTTCATCGGGCGTTTTGGCGTAGGGGGCGTTCAGCCCTTCATCGCCTGGGCGAAACTGTTGAGACGGGTACGGATGCTGCCGTCGATCAGCTGGCTGCCCAGCTGGACGACGAGGCCGCCGAGAATGGCGGGATCGACGGTCGTCGCGACGGTGACGTCGCGGCCGACACGGGATTTGAGGTTCGCGGTCAGCGCCTTCACCTGCTCGGCGGTAAGCGGGTGCGCGCTGGTGACCTTCGCCGTCACTTCGCCGCGGTGATCGGCGACGATCGCGTTATAGGCGGCGATCATGCCGGGCAGGTCGGCGAGGCGGCGATTCCCGGCAAGGACGCCGAGGAATTTGCCGGTCAGCGAATCGAGCTTGAGCGCCTTGGCGACGGCTTCGATCGCCTTCGCGGCGTCGCCGCGGCTGACGACGGGGCTTGCGATCAGCGCCGCCAGATCGGCCGAATCGGCGAGACCGGCGGTGAGAGCGCCGAGGCTCTTCTGAACCGCATCGATCGCGTTCGATTCGCGGGCCAGATCGAACAGCGCGCTGGCATAGCGGCCCGCGAGGCCCGCCGTGATGTTGCCCTGAATGCCGCCGGAATTCTCCACGCGCGAAAGTCCTTCTCTACGATCCCGAGGGGGATGGCTGCGCGGATTGTGCTGGCGTCCGAAGATGCCCCCGCTGCAAAGTCGCGGCGCGCGTAGCAACGATTCCGGCGCAATGCAAGGCGGGGGGTGGGATGAATCCCGACACCCCCCAAAAGCCGCTCGCCCCCCGCCTTCGCGGGGGCAGGCTCTAAGCTTGTCGAAGGGCCGTTCTTTCTTCAAAGGTTGCAAGAAGGAAGGACGGGACTTCGACAAGCTCAGTCCGAACGGGTGAAGGATAAGTATATGGGCGAGACGATCCGGATGACGATGGACGATGGCGCGGAGATCGCGGTCTATCATGCGCCGCCTGAGGGCGAACGGCGCGGCGGGCTGGTCCTGATCCAGGAAATCTTCGGGGTCACCGATCATATCCGCGAGCTGTGCGACGAATATGCCGCCGACGGCTATGAGGTGCTCGCCCCCGCGCTGTTCGACCGCGAGCATCCGGGATTCGAGAGCGACTATTCGGGGCCGCAGTTCGAGCGCGCGGTCGAGCTGGCGCGGAGGCTCCATCCGTTCGAGCAGAGCCTCAAGGACGCGCAGACCTGCATCGACGCGCTGAAGGGGAAGGGGCCCGTCTTCATCACCGGCTATTGCTATGGCGGGTCGGTCGCCTGGCGGATGGCGCAGATCAGCCCCGACCTCGCGGGCGCGTCCTCTTATTATGGCAGCCTCGTGCCGACGCAGTTTGCGGACGAGGCGCCCGCCTGCGCGACGATCGCCCATTTCGGCCGCTTCGACGGCGGCATTCCGATGGAAGGCGTCGAGGCGCTGATCGCGAAGGATCACCCGACCGCGCAGATCTTCGTCTATGAGGCCGGGCACGGCTTCAACAGCGACCGGCGCAAGGATTATCACGAGCCGTCGAGCGAGCTGGCGCGCGAGCGCACGCTGATGCTGTTCAGGGCGTGCGAGGGTTAGAGGCGCCGCGCGGCGCGCTCATAGGCTTCGTTGCGTTCGCATTTTCCAATGGCGACAATCTGGACGACGATGCGATCGTCGAAAACGCGATAGACGAGCCTGTATCCCGCCGAGCGCAACTTTATCTTGTAGCAGTCGGGCAAGCCATGCAGCCGATCCGCTTCGACCCGGGGTGTATCCAGACGTTCGCGCAACTTCTTCTCGAGCTGTTTGCGCAGCGGCGACGCCAGCTTGTCCCATTCCTTCTTGGCATCACGGAGGAAGGTCAGCCTATAGGTCGTCAATCGAAACCTCGATTTCCTCCTGACCCTGGCGTTCCTTGACGATCCGCACCAATTCGATGTCGTCGAGCGCGTCGAGGATCGCTTCCCACGCGTCGGCGGGGACGAGATAGGCCTCAGGCGTGTTGCGGTTGAGGATCGCGACCGGCGCGCCATCTGCGGCGCGGATGGCGGCGGACGGATTCTTCTTGAGTTCCGAGATGCTGATACCGAAATCGGCGAGAAGCGGCTTTCCCATGACCATTTAATAGGTCTTTTAACTGGTCACGTCAAGGCGCCGCCGTCTTCTGGCACTGATAGACGAGCCGCTCGTTCGGGCTGGCGGGCAGGACCGAGCGGATCGCTTCCTGCTGCGTCGCCAGCCCCGCGAGCGCATCGGCGTCGGCGGTGCAGCTCTTCAGCGTCACGCCGGCGCGGATCTCGCGCGCCTTTGTCATCGTGTCGGCATCGAGCAGATAGCGGTCGACGCGATATTCCTTGCCCGTCGGATCGAGCGAGGCGACCGTCACCGTCGCTTCGTCGTTGGGGACGAGGATGCGCTGCCAATGGCCGTCGGACCCTTGCGCATATTGGGTACGGTCGTTGACGCAGCCGTTCGCGCCGATCTTCACCGGCACGTCGGTGGTCGCCGAGACGGTGATGCGGCTGCGGTCGGGGCGGATGGTGCAGAGGAACTGGCCGCTGGCGAGCTTCGGCGTCTCGGTCGTCGCGGGCGGCCTGGTGTCGTCCTTGATTTCGGCGTGGGCGTCGGGGCGGGTGACGAACAGCACTGCGGCGGCGAGTATGAGGACGGCGCCGATGCCGCCTGCGATCTTCGCGTTCCGCATATTCTTCTGGTTGTAGAACATGAGGCCCGCGCCCGCCGACAGCGCGCCGATCACGAACAATACTCCGGCGAGCGCGATGCGATTTTCGCGGGCGTCGAGTGCTTCCTCCTCGGCGCGCGCCTGCTTGAGCTGGCGGTCGAGCGCGGCCGCCTGTTCCTTCGCGGCATTGGCCTCGGCCGCCTTGCGCGCGTCGGCGTCGAGCGCGGCGCGGTCGCGCGCGTCGGCTTCGGCCATCGACAGGCACGGTGTCCCGATCGATCCATATTGCTGTCCGGCGTCGGCGAGGAAACGCGTGAGTTCGCGGGTCGAGATCGCGAAGGCGAAGGGCGAATCGCCGTCGTCGGCGCGGGTGATCGCGGTGTTGATGCCGACGATGCGGCCGCACTGGTCGACGAGCGGCCCGCCCGAATTGCCGCGCGATATCTTGGCGGTGTGGACGAGCATCGCGACGCCGTCGACAGTCTGGGTGTTCGACAGATTGCCGTCGCTGCGCACCGGTGTGCGCGGCGTGATATAGTCGGCGGCGCTGCGCGCGGTCGCAAGATCGACATTGCCCGGATAGCCGAGCGCGACGATGTCGGCGCCCGAATCGAGCGGGCCGGTATAGACCGCCGCGACGGGGAGCCGTGCCTCGCTGATCTCGATCAGCGCGAGGTCGCGGTTCGTATCGACCGCGATCAGCTTGGCGGCGTAGCTTTTCTGCCCTTCCGACGGGACGACGCCGAGCGCGACATTGCCCGGATATTTGACCGCCGATTCGACGACATGCGCGTTGGTGACGATCCGCGTCGGCGAGATCGCGATGCCGCTGCCGTGGCCGAAGCCGACGACCTCGCCATCGACCATCGCGACGGTGACGACGCGCACGACGCTGCGCGAGGCGGCGCTGATATCGTCGGCGGCGTGCGCGGGCAGGGTGACGGCGAACAGGGCGAGCAGGAACGCGAGGAGGCGGGTCATGGCGGCGACCCTAGCCGCTGACGATCGGAAGGCAAGTCAGAGGTAGGGGCTCCACATCATCATCCACGCGCCGGCGCTGCCAGCGAGGATGACGACCCCGCAGACCGCGAGCAGCGCGGCGACGCCCTTTCGCGCGGCAGGCGTTCCGCGCGTGCCGGCGCGGATATAGAGTTCGGTGACCGCGAGCGGCAGCAGCGAATTGGCGAAAGCGAGGAACAGGTCGAAGGGACCGTCCATGGCCTGACCGATCCCGGCGCCGCCGGTCGCGATCCCCCACGCCATATAGCCGACGCGCATGAACCACACCGCGCTCGCGACTGCGAAGAGGCGCAAGGCCCAGCGGCGGTGCTCGGCGAAGCGGCGCGCCCGCGCGCTGCGAAAGGCGAGCATCGCGAAAGCGAGGATGAGCAGCGCGTCGAGGCTGATCCCGACCGCGCCGGTCAGGTTCATCCACGTACCGCGGCCCCAGGTCAGCCAGAGCCCGCCGAGCGCGAGCATTGCTGCGCTGAGAAGATAGAGCCGTCCGTTCCAGCGGTGGACTGCGGGCCAGCGATTTCGGATCGCGGGGACGAGCTGGACCAGCCCGCCGAAGGTGATGACCGCCGCCATCAGCACATGTACCGCGAAGAAGAGATTGCCGCCGGTATCGCCCGCGACGAAACCCTTGATCAGCGGCTTGCTGTTCCACGCGGCGAAATCGCCCGACAGCGACGACGGATAATAGAAGAGCAGGATGAAGGCGGTGAAAAGCAACTGCCCTGCCGCGATCGACAGAAAACAGAAGGCCGCGGCGCGACCGAGCCAGTCGGTGCGGCGCGCCGGACGTGCCGGCGTGAAAGATGCGTCGATGGTCGCCATAATGCTCCCCGATGTCGGCACGAGAATGCCCGAGGGTTCATGGTGAGTCAATGTTATAATACAGCAATACAGTAAGGGTGATGTTTGACCGCAAGCATCGGGACGCACGCGAAGCGAGGCCATGGCAATCAGGCAGCGAGGTCCTTAGAAAGGAAAGACAATGAACGCCGAAACCATGACCGACGACGATCGCTGGGCGGCGGTGCTGCGCCGCGACCGCGCGCTCGACGGGCGCTTCGTCACCGGGGTGCTGACGACCGGTATCTATTGCCGGCCGAGCTGCGCGGCGCGGCACCCTTTGCGCGAGAATGTCCGCTTCTTCGCGGACGGCACGGCGGCGCGCGAAACCGGGCTGCGGCCGTGCAAGCGGTGTCTGCCTGATGACGTCGCGCGCGACGAGGGTGCGGTGCTCGCCGCGATACAGGCGATCAAGGCGAGCGAGGAACCGCTCGCGCTCGCCGATCTCGCCGCGCGCACCGGCTATTCGCCGACGCATTTCCAGCGCGTCTTCACCCGCCATACCGGGCTTTCGCCCGCCGCCTATGCGCGTGCGCTGCGCGAAGAGCGCGCGCGGCAGGCGTTGAGCGACGGCACGCGGGTCACCGATGCGATCTATGACGCGGGCTTTTCGGGGCCGTCGCGCTTTTACGAAAATATGGAGGGACGCATGGGCATGACGGCGTCGGCGTGGGTCAACGGCGGCCGGGGTACGACGATCCACTGGGCGGTCGTGCCGACCAGCCTTGGCGACATGCTCGTCGCCGCGACGGAGAAAGGCGTCTGCCGCCTGTCGTTCGACGAAGGCCGCGAAGCGCTCGAGGAACGCTTCCCCGCAGCCGATCTCGTCGAAGGCGGCACGGCGTTCGAGGCGCTGCTGAAGGAGGTGGTCGATGCGGTCGAGGCGCCGACGGGCGGCTTCGACCATATCCCGATCGACGTGAAGGGCACGGCCTTTCAGGAAGCGGTGTGGCGCGAGCTCAGGAAAATCCCGGCGGGTGAGACGCGCAGCTATGCCGATATTGCGGCTGCGGTCGGCAAGCCGAAGGCGGTGCGCGCGGCGGGCAGCGCCAATGGCGCGAACAACGTCGCGGTGTTGATCCCGTGCCATCGCGTGGTACGCAGCGACGGGACGCTCGGCGGCTATGCCTATGGGCTGCCGATCAAGCGCGAACTTCTGAAAAGGGAAAGCCGATGACCGACAAGATTGCCCAGTTCCGCGCGCTGCATGTTCCCGGCGACCCGCTGATCCTCGTCAATATCTGGGACGCGGGGAGCGCGAAGGCGGTCGCGGCAGCGGGTGCGAAGGCGATCGCGACGGGCAGCTACGGCGTCGCGGGTGCGCAGGGCCGCGCCGACGGCGAGGATTTCCCGCTGGAGGATGTGTTCGAAAATCTCGCCCGCATCCTGTCGGTCACCGACCTGCCGGTCACGATCGACATGGAATCGGGCTATGGCGCCGACGCAGCGGCGGTCGGCGTCTCGGTCGGCCGCGCGAAGGCAGCGGGCGCGGCGGGGATCAACATGGAAGACCGGCTGCCCGGCGAATTCGAGCTGTTGGCGATCGCCGAAGCGCAGGCGCGCTATCGCGCTGCCGCCGACACCGGCATCTTCGTCAATGCGCGCTGCGATGTCTTTCGCGGACAGGATGCGGTGAAGGATGGCGACGCGCTCGTCGCGGCGACGCTCGAACGCGCGCGCGCCTATGCCGATGCGGGGGCGGGGTCGCTGTTCGTGCCCTTCCTGCTCGACCCCAAATGCATCGGGGCAATCTGTGAAGGTTCGCCGCTGCCGGTCAATATCCTGCGCGGCAAGGGCGGTCCGACGCACAAGGAACTCGCCGCGCTCGGCGTTGCGCGGATCAGCCACGGGCACCAGCCGTGGGCGGGTGCGATGGAATGGCTCACCGGGCAGGCGAAGCAGGTGCTGGGCGGCGAAGAGCCCGATTATTGAGGTGTCGCCGAGCCCGGCCGCGCCACGGCGTACATTTCCTTCGCGATCGTCTTGAGCAGCGCCATCTTGTCCTCACCCTCGGCATAGAGGTCGAAATGGGTGCGGCCGGGGACGAAGCGGAACGAGGATTTCGCGCCGAGCCCGTCGAGAACCGCCTGCAGACGGTGCGCAGGGCCGTCGAGATAGAAGGTGTCGGCGGTCCCGACGATCAGGTGGATCTTGCCGTCGAGGTCGGGCTTCAGCGCCGGCCAGTCGCGCGCGACGATGTGCGCGATATCGTAATGCTCGCGCCAATAAGCGGCGACGGCGGGGTCGATCCTGCCGGTCGCGCGGTCGAACAGCGGACAAGGGCGGCCGTCGGGGCAGCGCGGCGAAAAGACCCAGTCGAAGCTCGCGAACTGGCCGCCATAGGGGCCGAGCGCCGATTCGAGCTGCGCGAACTGGCGCAGCGTCGCGACGACCTTGCCCTCGTCGCGGATCAGCGGCCGGTCTTTTCCGTCGGCGCCGGCATAAGCGTTGGCATCCGGTGCGTAGATGTCGATGTTGGTGAAGTCGTGGAAATCGCCGGGATCGGGCGACGTCGGCCAGGTGCCGCCGAAGATCTTCGGATAAGCGACCTGCAGCCATAGCGTCGACCAGCCGCCCGAGCTGTGGCCGTTGAGGAAGCGGCCCGAGGCGCGCGCATCCATGCGGTATTTCGCCTCGAGTGCTGGGATCGCCTCGCTGGTCAGCGCGGCGCCCCACGGGCCGTTGTTCGCCGAATCGGCAAATTCGTGCGTGCCGGTCGCGATATGGTGGTCGAGGATCACCCAGATCATCGGCGGCATCTCGCCCTTCGCCATCATCGCGGCGACGCCGGCGGCGTTCATCTTCGCGCTGTCCGCATTGCTGCCGAAACCGCCATCCGAATAGGCAACGGGATAGGTCTGCTTGCCCGCCGCATATCCGGGCGGCAGCGCGATCCAGCCCTTGATCGAGGTCGCGCGTCCCGAGAATCCGGTCATCAGCGGGCTGGGGACATCGACCGCTTCGACGTTCCGAAGGCCCAGTTCGACCTCGGCGCGCTTGTCGGCCGGGAGCGAGGCGAGGCGCGCATCGAAGTCGCGCGCGGAAATTTCGGTGTCGAGCGTCAGCGTCGGGACCGGCCCCGGCAGCTTCACCTCGACAACCCGCGATACCAGATCGCCGGGACCGCGGCCGCCGTAATTATAATCGTGATTGCGATCGAGCACGGCCTGCAACCGGTAGGTGCCGGGAGCGAGCTTCGACCAGGCGGTCGGAAAGGCATCGACGTCGGTGCCGACGAGCGCCGTTTCGCCGGGTGCGAGATGCTTGACCTCGATCGCCGCGATCGCGGTGCCCGTTGGCTCGAACGGCGAGGTATCGACCTCATCCTGCGGCTTGGCGCCGGGCTCGACCTTCTGCGCGAAGACGAGCAGGCGTCCCCCGGCGTCATCGCCGAGGTCGCGTGTCGTTACCACCGGGACGGCGACGGGCGCGGCGCTCGCGGCCTGGACCGGGAGGGATGCGGCAAAAGCCAGCATGAGTACAGAAAGCGCGCGGTGCGATTGCAGGCAGGGCATGGCCGAGGTCTAGTTGGGTGGCGCGATGTGTAAAGGGCTTTCGTCTACTCGTCGGTCTCGGTTCCGGCCTTCGGAGGGGTCCTGCCTTCGGCCCGTGCGCGCATGGCTTCCAGCTCATCGAGGAGCTTCAGGCCTTCGCCGCCGCCATGCGGATCGAAGGCGATGACCTTGGCGAGATGGATCGCGGCATCGAATTTCCGCTGTCCGGCGAGCGCGAAAGCGTAGCTGACCCGCGTCTGGCCGTTTTCGGGTGCCAGCGCGAACGACCGGGCCAGCCCGTCAATCGCGATGGACGGCGGCGCGATGCCCTGAGCTCCAAAGCTTTCATAATAGGCGAAGAGCGGTACGGGATCGTCGGGATTGGCCTTGTTCGCGGTAATGATCGGCTTGCGCGCCGCATTCCAGTCCGCTGCCGAGGGATCGTCCTTGTCTCGCAGGTCGGCGATCCTCATGCGGCCGAGCAGGACGTTGGCGCGAACATGCTTCGGTTCGATCGCCAGCGCCCTGTCGATCGCCGCCCGGGCGGCCGCTGTTTCGCGCTTTTCCTTGCCCATGTCCCATTCGGCCATGGCGAGTTCGTACCAGATGTTCGCATCGTCGGGATATTCGACCGCCAGCTTCCTCAGGGCATCGCGCACCTTGACGAGCCGGGCTTCGTCCCTGTCGGCGCTCTTTCGCGCGAGCTGCAGCGGCAGCATCGCATCATCGGCCACCGATAGAGCCGTGACCGTAATGGCGCCGGCGACGGGTACGGGTTCGGCGGTGGTGCGATAGGTCAGGCGCTTGGCCAGATAGGCGTTGAGGTCGCGGTCGAGCTGCGCGAGGTCGCCGAATGCGTCCGCGGCAGCCTTTTTGGCGGGCACCCCCTTGTTGATAGCGTCGATATAGGCGCCAAGTTGCCCCGCGCGTTCCGGGACATTGTAAAGCATGTGCGTCAAAAGCCAGGAGCGGCCATAATAGACATCCATCTGCCCCGAATTGTGCATCGTCGTGGGCCGTTGAAGGAGCAGGGTCTCGGCGGGTATCTTGGGCATTTCGAGCAGCCCATAGGCGCGCCCATAGGGTGGCTTTCCAATCTCGGCCTTGCCCTCCCTGGTGAAATCGGCGGTCGAATAATATTCCGCGAAACCTTCGATGAACCAGGCGGGAAAGGCGGCCGGCAGATAGCGGCGCATGAAGTGATGGCTATATTCATGGAACAGCGTCTGCTGCCATTCGGGCGTGCCCTTGATGACGGTATCTTCGCGGTTCGAGACTGCGTAGCTGCCTTCGGGGTCGGGTCTGTAGAATCCCGCTATCGATGGACCGAGCCGGCCGCCGGTCAACTTGCCGGCGTCGGCGGCGCGCTCGACCAGATAGACGGTGAGGCGGTTGGGTTCCTTGTCGCGCGGGATGCCGAAGCGGATGCAAAGCGCCGCGTCGAAGCGCTCAAGCTTGCCAGCGAAATTGCGGAGCGACTTGTCGCTGCCCTCGCTATAGATGATGAAATTATCGGTGTCGGCGCGAAGCCATTTGGCTTCGGCCGGTGCCGCCGCGAACGCCGTGAATCCGGCCGCCAGGCCCCATAATAATTTCTGCATCTGCGTCCCCCGTCCGCCATGTGCCAGTGCGGCCCGCCGCTGTAAAGCGCTGCGGACGCTAGACAAAGCTGTACGGGTCGATGTCGATCGCGAGGCGCGCCTTCGCCGGCCAGTCGATGCGGCCGACCCAGTCGCGAATTGCCCCTTGCAGGTCGAAGCTGCGCGGCGCGTGGAGCAGCAGGCGGAAACGGTGCCGCCCGCGTAGCATCGCGAGCGGTGCGGGGGCGGGGCCGTAGATGGCGAGACCGTCGGCGGCGGGCGCCTTTTCGCCGAGCCGCTGCGCGACCCCGCGCGCGATTTCTATATCTTCGGACGAGATGACGAGCGCGGCGAAGCGGCCATAGGGCGGCGCACCGGCGTGCTTTCGCGCCGCGGCCTCGGCGGCGTAGAAGCCTTCGCGGTCGTTGGCGACGAGCGCGGCCATCACCGGCGCGTCGGGCACACGCGTCTGGATCAGCACCTCGCCGGGTTTCACCCCGCGCCCGGCGCGCCCCGCCACCTGCGCCATCTGCTGGAAGGTGCGTTCGGAGGCGCGGAGGTCGCCGCCGTCGAGGCCGAGGTCGGCATCGACGACGCCGACGAGCGTCAGGTTCGGGAAATGATAGCCTTTGGTCACGAGTTGGGTGCCGATGATGATATCGACCATCCCCGCCTCGACCGCTTCGACGAATTCGGCGGCCTTGGCGGGCGACCACAAGGTATCGGAGGTGACGATCGCGGTGCGCGCCTCGGGGAAGCGCAGCGCCACTTCGTCGGCGACGCGTTCGACGCCGGGGCCGCAGGCGACGAGGCTGTCCTCATCCTCGCACTCGGGGCAGAGTCGCGGTGGTGGCATGACATGGCCGCAATGGTGGCAGGCGAGGCGGTGGACGAGGCGGTGCTCGACCATCCATGCGGTGCAATTCGGGCACTGGATGCGGTGCCCGCAGGTGCGGCAGAGCGTCAGCGGCGCGAAGCCGCGGCGGTTCAGGAACAGCAGGCTCTGTTCGCCCTTCGCGAGGCGGTCGGCGAGCGCCTCGACGAGCGGCGGGGCGAGCCAGCGGCCGCGGTCGGGCGGGTCGCTGCGCATGTCGATGGCGGCGAGGTCGGGCAGCGTCGCGCCGCCGTATCGCGCGGGGAGGATGATGTGGCGGTAGCGGCCCGCCTCGACCATCGCGAGACTTTCGAGCGCGGGGGTCGCGCTGGCGAGCACCACTGGCAATCCCTCGAAATGCCCGCGCATCACCGCGACGTCGCGCGCGTGATAATGGACGCCATCCTCCTGCTTGAAACTCGTCTCATGCGCTTCGTCGACGACGATGACGCCGAGATGGCCATAGGGCAGGAACAGCGCCGAGCGCGCCCCGACGACGATCTTCGCCTCGCCCGCCGCGATGCTGTGCCAGGCGCGGCGGCGCTCGGTCGAGCGCAGCCCGCTATGCCAGGCGACGGGCTCGCAGCCGAAGCGCGCGGCGAAGCGCGTCAGCATCGGTTCGGTCAGCGCGATCTCGGGGAGCAGGACGAGCGCCTGCTTGCCCGCATCGATCGCGGCGGCGATCGCCTCCATATAGACTTCGGTCTTGCCCGATCCGGTGACGCCGTCGAGCAGCAAAGTCTCGAATTTCGCGGCGGCGACGGCGTCGCGCAGTTGCTGCGCGGCCGCCGATTGCTCGGCGGAGAGGTCGGGCGGCGCGAAGGCGGGATCGGGTTCGGGATAGGGCGCGTCCGCCGAGACGCTGACCGCTTCGAGTGCGCCGGTCTGGACGAGCCCGCGGATCACCGCCTCGCTGACCTCGGCCATCGCCGCGAGTTCGCGGACGATGCCTTGCCGGTTGCCGATCTTTTCGAGCGCGACGGTGCGCTGCGGGGTCATGCGCTTGGGGATTTCGCCGGTCGCGCGATATTCGACGATCGGGCGGCGCGCGTCGGCGAAGGCGGCGCCGGGGAGAACCATGCGCAGCACCGATCCCGGCGGCGCAAGATAATAGTCGCTCGTCCATTCGACGAGGCGGCGGAGCGGGGCGGGGACGGGCGGCACCGGCACGACCTCGAACAGGTTGCGGAGGCGATTGTCGCCGACCGGATCGGGCGCACCGAAGCTTGCATCCTCCCACACCACGCCGCCCATACGCCGCGGCCCAAGCGGCGCAACGACGACGCTGCCGAGCGGCGCGTCGGTGCCGTAGGGCACGCGATAGTCGAGCGGGCCGAGAGCGGCGGTCAGAAGGAGGACGCGGGCGCGGGTCATGGGCTGGGCAGGATATAGGGCGCAGCGGGAAATAGGAAAGCGGTGAGGTCGGCGATGGCGGTTAACGACCGAGAGTTGCCGCACTCTCTCCCTTCGTCATTCCCGCGAAAGCGGGAACCCAGGGATGGGTAAGCGGACGGACGCTCTGGGTCCCCGCTTTCGCGGGGATGACGAAGTAAAGAAAGGGCACGTCCGCTCCCCACCCCGAAGCCGCCGCAAGCTTCCACTTATGCTGAGGCCAGTGCCACCTTTTTCGTGCGGCGCTTCGCCGGTTTCGGCCGCCGGAACCAGAAGCTCCACACGGCGAAGCTGCCGAGCATCGTCATCGAAACGCCCGAGATCGTCATGACGACCCGCCAGCCCCAGCCGCCGACCTTGGCCGCGTGGATCGGAAAGGCCTTGTTGAAGGCCTGCGCGCCGCTCGGCATCGCCAGCGCATCGCGCGCGCCGAGCAGCTTGCCGGTTGCGGCGTCGAACCACAAGGTCGAGCGGCCGTTGGGGAGCCACTCGGCCTGTTGGCGCATCCGGAGCATGATCGGGTCGCCCGGCTTGCGCGGCAGGCTGAGGATGCGGAATTCGGCGTCGGGGAAGCGGCGGCGCGCTTCGGCGAGCATCGCCGCGTAATCGGGCGTCTCGGCGAGCGGGCCGCCCTTGTATTTCGGCGGCTTCATCGCCTGAGCGGCTTCAACGGGCGAGCCGAAGGGAGCGATCATCGCCATCGCGAAGGGCTGAAAGATCATCATCGTGCCGGTGACGACCGAAATCAGCAGCAGCGGCGCGGCGACGATGCCGAGGTCGCGGTGGTGCATGACGATCGCCGGGCGGCTCATCCGCTTCGGCCAGAGCCGGAACTGGAAAGTCTTGCGGGTGCGCCACCACAGGATCACGCCGGTGATGACGAAGAACAGGCCGCAGAGCCCCGCGGTCCCGATCGCCCATTCGCCCGTATCGCCGGTGAAGAGATGGTGGTGGAAATCGAAGATCCAGAGCTCGGGGCGCTCCCACTGGCTCGCCCAGCGCGTGACGACCTCGCCCGACTGGCTGGCATAGGCGCCCGCCTCCTTGCCGAAGCGGAGTTGGTGGAGCCCGAAGCGCTCATCGGCATAGATGATGCCCTGCGCGCCGGGCATCGCCATCAGCCTCTCGGTCGTCGCCGTAACGGTAGCCAGGTCGCCGCGCAGCGGATCGCCGGTCCCCGGCAGCCCGATCCACAGATGTTCCCAGAGCAGGATCGTGCCCGACAGCCCGAGCAGCGCGAGCACCAGGCCGATCAGGCCGCCGGTCCAGCGGTGGAGGGTGTCGAGCAATTTCATGATTTCAATGCCACGTCATTGCGAGCGGAGCGAAGCAATCCAGAGTGGCCTTGCTCCGCTCTGGATTGCCGCGCGCCTTCGGCGCTCGCAATGACGAAAAGGTGCATCATCAGAACCGGTAATCCCACCCCAGCGTGAAGGTCCGCCCGCGTCCCGCGAAGAAGGAGAGGTTGTCGGTCGGAAGCCGCGTGTCGCTGGAATAGTCGATATAGAATTTGTCGAACAGATTCTGCACGCTGAGACTCAGCCCGCCAAAGCCGGTCTGGTAGCGCAGGCTCGCGTCGGTGATGTTGTAGCCGCCGAAATTGTTGCGCGGATCGGGGTTGGCCTTGCCGTGGAAGGTGCGATCCAAAAAGAATTGCGTCTGCACCAGCGCCGAGACCGGCCCCTTGTTGTAGCTCGCGCTCAGATTCAGGCGGTCGGGGGAGATGTTGCTGCCGTCGAGGTCGGTATCGACGATCCCGTCGGGGTTCGCGCTGTCGCTGTCGTACTTGCCCTGGATATGGGCGTAGCCGACGCCGAGCTTCAGCCCGTCGACCGGCATCGCGACGCGGAGGTTCACCTCGAGCCCCTCGATCTCGACGCGCTGGCGCTGGACGTCGAAGATGCGGTCGGGGCGGGCGATGAGAAGCTGACCCTTGTCGCTCGACGACCAGAAATAGGTCGCGCTGGCATCGAGCGGACCGCGCTTCACCTCGACGCCGATTTCGCGGTTGTTCGAGACGACCGGCGAGATGTCGAGGAAAGTGTCGAGATCGACCCCGGCGCGGTTCACCGCCCGCGTGATGCGGCCGATGTCGGGGACGGTGAAGCCCTCGGCATAGCTCGCATAGGCGCGGATGCCCGCCCACGGCTCGACGATCAGGCCGCCGTTGATCAGCAGGTCCTGAAACTTCGGCTTGCCGCCCGCGACATCGACGCCGCCATAGGTCGACGGGCCGCAATTGGTGGTGACGGTTGTCGAACAGGCGCGGAAGGTAGTCGAGGCGAGGGTGTGATAATCGTCGATCTTGATCTTCACATTCTCCCAGCGCACCCCGCCGGCCAGACGGACAATCCCGTCGAACAATTTGAGGTTCGCCTGCCCGAAGGGCGCGAGGCTACGGAAATCGCTCGGCGGCACCCAGACGCGGCCGGTCGCGATCAGCGCCTGCTCGGTCTTGTCGACGAGCGCGTCGAAGCCGATCGTCAGCGTCAGATCCTCGAAGCCGGGGACCGCGCGCTCATAGCTGAACTTGGCGCCCAATTTGCGGCTGCGGTTCTGCGACTGGTCGAACAGGGTGCCGACCGGGGCGAGCGCGGGGTCTTGGAAGGTCGCCTGCGTCACGACCTCGCCGCCGAAGGTGTCGCGGCTGCGGTTGAAGAAGATCTGGCTGACGAAATTTCCGCCGCCAAGGTCGCTGTCGGTCAGCGACAGCGCGACGCTTTCGGTGCGGTTCTGCGCCGACTTGCCCGGCGGATCGCCGCGCACCGCGCTCGTCGGAACGCCGGTGAGGCGGTTGCCCGGAAGCGCGACATAGTCGCCGTCGCCCTTGAGCTCGAAACGGCTCGCGATCAGGTCGAGCCGCGCGGTCGGCGACAGCTCGTAGCCGAGGCGGGCGAAAAGCGAGAGCGTCCGCGAATCCTGCGTCTCGCCCTGCGTCAGGTTGAGCCCGGCGCGGCGGCCCTCGCCGTCGTAGAAGACGCCGCGCTTCTCCCACGCCGCGCCGACCGTCGCGTCGAAGCGCCCGGCCTTGTACTGGACGAGCCCCGCGACCTTGCCGCCGATCCCGTCCTTGCTGAAGCCGTCATCGGCGGTGCCCTGCAGCAGGACACGGCCGCCGAGGCCCTCTTCCTTCGGCGCGCCGACGGTGACCTGATTGACGATGCCGCCGGTGCCGCCGATCCCCTGCAACGCGTTCGAGCCGTAGATAAGCTCGACGCGATCGACGAAGAAGCCGTCGATCGTGAAGCCGTCGCGGCTGCCGTCGCGCATCGGGGTCGATTGCGGGATGCCGTTGATCGCATAGAGCGGCGAACGCCCGCGCAGCGTCTCGCCCGCGCCCGACAGCTTCTGCCGCGTCGGCGAGAAGCTGGGGGTGAGGTTCGACACCGCATCGGTGACCGAGCCCGAGATGGCGAGCTGCTGGTCCAGCGTGTCCTTGCCGATCAGGTCGATCGTCAGCGGCAGCGCGTTCGGCGGCAGGATCGTGCGCGCCGCGGTGACGACGATGCTGTCGTCCTGCGCGGCGGCGTCATCGGCCGGGACGGCATCCTGCGCGAAGGCGGGGGAGGAAAGCGTGCCGGAGAGCAGCGCCGCGACGAGCCATTTGCGATTCATTATCAACTCCTGTTTCGGAGTGGCCGCTAGTGCGACACATTCGCAAATGCAAGGGATTTTCGGGGACGGATGACGGCGGAAAGCGGGGCCAGGGGGCATCGTCACCCTGGGCGTGATCGGGGCCCCACTTTACACAGCGCTGAGAGAATGGATTCCGGATCAAGTCCGGAATGACGACGGGCAGAAAACGACCGGAAGGGGACATTGGATTAGAGCGGCACGGATGGCGGCAAACGACCGAGAGTTGCCGCACTCTCTCCCTTCGTCATTCCCGCGAAAGCGGGAACCCAGGGATGGGTAAGCGGACGGACGCTCTGGGTCCCCGCTTTCGCGGGGATGACGAAGTAAAGAAAGGGCAGCGTCCGCTACCCACCCCAAAGCGGCGGTCGCGTCGCCGTTGCGGGGTGACGCCGCGCCCCAAAGCGCGCTATCACATCCCTGATGCGCGAGAAGGAATTACGCTTCGCCCTGATCTGCTACGGCGGCATCAGCCTGGCCGTCTACATGCACGGCATCACTAAGGAGGTGTGGCGGCTCGCCGCGGCGTCGCGGGCGTTTCATGAGGGGGCCGAACAGAGCGGGTCGGGCCGCGTCTATGCGGAGCTGCTCGCGGCGCTTGCCGAGAAGGGCGGGGTCAAGCTGCGGGTGCTCGCCGACATCGTCGCGGGGGCGAGCGCGGGCGGGATCAACGGCATTTTCCTCGCGCGCGCGATCGCGACCGGCCAGTCGCTCGACCCGCTGACCGAACTGTGGCTGAAGGATGCCGACGTCGACCAGCTGCTCGATCCCGACGCGCGGCCGCTGTCGGCGGCGACCAAATTCTGGGCGGTGCCGATCGCCGGCTGGATGATGAAGAAGCGCGGCAACGTCATCGACCGCACGGTGGGCGAGGGCGCGCAGGACGAGGTGCGCGCCAAGCTGTCGCGCTTCGTCCGCGCGCGCTGGTTCGAGCCGCCCTTCGGCGGCGAAACCTTTTCGGGACTGCTGCTCGACGCCTTCGACGCGATGGACAAGGGGCCGGTGGGGCCGGCGCTCGTGCCGGCGGGGCAGCCGGTCGATCTGTTCGTGTCGGTCACCGACTATGCCGGGCACCAGACCTTCCTGTCGCTCAACAGCCCGCCGCGCGTGACCGAGGAGGAGCATCGGCTGATCCTGCGCTTCCGGCACGACGTGCGCGCGGGAAAGAGCCTCGACGATGTGCCGTCGCTGACCGCCGCGGCGCGCGCGACCGCGAGTTTCCCCGGCGCCTTTCCGCCCTTCACGCTCCGCGAGCTCGACCGGGTGCTCCACAAGCGGCGGATCGCCTGGCCGGGGCGCGACGGCTTCATCCGCGCGCAATTGCCCGCGGGCGGTGAGGGCGATCCCGCCGACCGGGTGCTGATCGACGGATCGGTGCTGGCGAATGCGCCCTTCCGCCCCGCGATCGCGGCGCTCAAGCAGCGCCCGGCGCGGCGCGAGATCGACCGGCGCTTCGTCTATATCGACCCCAAGCCCGACTACCGCTCGATCAGCTTCGGCAAGCCCGGCGAGGTGCAGGAGGGCGAGGAGGCGAAGCTGCCCGGCTTCCTCTCGACGATCCTCGGCGCGCTCTCCGAAATTCCGCGCGAACAGCCGATCCGCGAAAGCGTGGAGGCGATCGAGGGCATGTCGCGCCGTATCCGCCGGATGCAGCATATCGTCGACGCGATGAAGGTCGAGGTCGAGGAACAGGTTGCGGCGCTGTTCGGCACGACCTTCTTTCTCGACACGCCGACCCCGGCGCGGCTGCAGAAATGGCGCGCCAAGGCGCAGGATCAGGCGGCGGCGCGTTCGGGCTTTTCCTATGCGCCCTATGGGCATCTCAAGCTGTCGTCGGTCGTGGAGGAGCTGGTCGGCGCGGTCGACCGGCTCGCGCCGCCCGCGGGGGACATCCACCGCCGTAACCGCCGCGCCGCGCTGTGGGACGAGATTCGCGCGCGCGGGCTCGACCGGCTGTCGGGCCGCAAGGGGATGGGGGCGAGCGACGATGCGGTGGTCTTTTTCCGCATCCATGACCTCGGCTTCCGCATCCGCCGGCTGCGTTTCCTCGCGCGCGAGCTCGACCGGGTGGTCGAGGCGAAGCGCGATGCGCGCGACCCGGCCTGCGACGCGATGCGCGACGCCATCTACGCCGCGCTCGGCCTCTATCTGGAGCGTGAGGGCGATAATTGGCTGGCCGGGATCGACGTGCCCGCCGATGCCGATCCCGCCGCATGGATCGATGCGATCGGCGAGCGCCGCGATCTGATCGGGGCTGACAGCGAGGCCGACGAGCGCGTCGCCGAAGGGCTGGCGCAGCTTCCGAAGGATGATCGGCGGACGCTGCTGCTCGCCTATCTCGGTTATCCCTTCTACGACATCGCAACCTTGCCTTTGTTGCAGGGCGAGGGGTTCGACGAGTTCGATCCGATCAAGGTCGATCGCATTTCGCCGTCGGATGCGACCGCGATCCGCACCGGCGGCGCGGCGGCGATGTTGAAAGGGGTCGAGTTCAACAGCTTCGGCGCCTTCTTCAGCCGTGCGTACCGCGAGAATGATTATCTTTGGGGACGGCTCCACGGCGCCGACCGGCTGGTCGATATCGTTGCGAGCAGTGTTGCGGGGGCGCTGGCGGCCGACGCGCTGGCGGCGATCAAGCGGCGGGCGTTTCACGCGATATTGGAGGAGGAAGAGGCACGGCTGCCGAAGGTGAAAGGGCTGATTGCGGAGTTGAGGTCGGAGATCGGGTAACCACAAAGTGTCATCCCCGCGAAAGCGGGGACCCAGGAGCGCCGTCAGCCTACGCCCGCTCTGGGTCCCCGCTTTCGCGGGGATGACACTATTGGAATGTTGGCGATATCGGGACGGATCACTCCGTCAGATCGTCCCACATGTCCTTGATGCGTCCGAAGAAGCCCTGGCTCGCGGGGCATTCGTCGCCGGTTTCGGTTTCGCGGAACGCCTGCAGCAATTCCTTCTGCTTGGCGCTGAGCTTCGTCGGCGTCTCGACATCGATCTGGACGACGAGGTCGCCGGTGCCGCGGCCATTGAGCACCGGCATGCCCGCGCCGCGCTGGCGGAGCTGCTTGCCCGACTGGATGCCCGCCGGAATGCCGATGTCGTGTTTCTTGCCGTCGAGCCCGGGAATCGCGATCGAGCCGCCGAGCGCCGCGGTGGTGAAGCTGATCGGCGCGCGGGTGAAGAGCGTCGTGCCCTCGCGCTCGAAGACCTTGTGCCGCGCCATGTGGAGGAAGATGTAAAGATCGCCCGGCGCTGCGCCGCGCGCGCCGCTCTCGCCCTCGCCCGACAGGCGGATGCGCGTGCCCTCGTCGACCCCGGCGGGGATGTTGACGGTCAGCGTCTTGCGCCGGTCGACGCGGCCTTCGCCATGGCATGTGTTGCACGGGTCGGCGATCACCTCGCCTGCACCCTGACAGGTCGGGCAGGTGCGCTCGACCATGAAGAAGCCTTGCTGCGCGCGCACCTTGCCGTGGCCGGCGCAGGTCGAACAGCGGTGGGTCGAGGTGCCGGGCTTGGCGCCCGATCCGTCGCATGTCTCGCAGCGGGCGGCGACATCGACCTGAATCTCGCGGCTGATGCCGGTGAAGGCGTCCTCGAGCCGGATTTCCATGTCGTAGCGAAGGTCGGCGCCGCGCGCGGGGCCGCGCTGCTGCTGGCGCCCGCCGAAGGCCGATCCGAAGATCGATTCGAAAATATCGCCGATGTCGCCGAAATCGGCGCCGTTGCCGCCGCCGAAGCCGCCCGCGCCGTTGACTCCGTCCTTGCCGAAGCGGTCGTAGGCGGCGCGCTTCTGCGGGTCCTTCAGGCAGTCATAGGCCTCGTTGATCGCCTTGAAGCGCGCCTCGCTGTCGCCGCACCCCGGATTCTTGTCGGGATGATATTGCATCGCGAGCTTGCGATAGCTCGCTTTCAGCGTGGCGTCGTCGGCGGTGCGCTCGACTTCGAGCAGTTCGTAATAATCGATGTCGAGCGACATTCTTCAAAACCCCCTCAACCCCGCCGCGCCCGAAGGCCCGGCGGGGAGAGCTTCTGTCTTACTTCTTGTCGTCTTCGACTTCCGAGAATTCGGCATCGACGACATCTTCGTCGGCCTTCTGCTCGCCAGCGTCGGCGGCGGGCGATGCCGCGGCCTGCTGTTCCTTTTCATAGATCGCCTGGCCGAGCTTCATCGCGACCTGCGCCAGCGCCTGCGACTTTTCGGTCATCGCGGCGGGATCGCCGCCTTCGACCGCGGCCTTGGCTTCGGCTACCGCTGCTTCGATCTCGCTCTTGAGGCCAGCATCGATCTTGTCGCCATGTTCCTCGAGCTGGCGTTCGGTCGTGTGGATCAGGCTTTCGGCGTTGTTCTTCGCCTCGGCCGCCTCGCGGCGCTTCTTGTCCTCTTCGGCGAACTGCTCGGCGTCCTTGACCATCTGGTCGATGTCCGCGTCGCTGAGCCCGCCCGAGGCCTGGATCTTGATCTGCTGCTCCTTGCCGGTGCCCTTGTCCTTGGCGTGGACCGACACGATGCCGTTGGCGTCGATGTCGAAGGTCACCTCGATCTGCGGCACGCCGCGCGGCGCCGGCGGGATGCCGACGAGGTCGAACTGGCCGAGCATCTTGTTGTCGGCGGCCATTTCGCGCTCGCCCTGGAAGACGCGGATCGTCACCGCCGACTGATTGTCGTCGGCGGTCGAATAGACCTGCGACTTCTTGGTCGGGATGGTGGTGTTGCGGTCGATCATGCGCGTGAACACGCCGCCCAGCGTCTCGATGCCGAGCGACAGCGGGGTCACGTCGAGCAGCAGCACGTCCTTGACGTCGCCCTGCAGCACGCCCGCCTGGATCGCGGCGCCGATCGCGAC
>NZ_JAYSAH010000049.1:0-221292 GCF_041916015.1 Sphingopyxis sp.
CCTTGCCCGGCTGGGTGTGCTGGATCTTGGTGACCTTCCAGATGCCGCCTTCATATTCGATAATATTGCCGGGACGGATTTCAACGCCGGTGATTTTCATCGCGCACACTCGCTTCAACAAGGATGGAAAGAGCCGCCGGCCCGCGCTCCGCGCACCGGTTCAGGTGCGCGCCCTTAGCCGCGCAGGCGGCGAAGGGCAAGCGATCCGTATCTCAGGCCGTCGTTTCGACCGATTTGCGCGTCCGCGCATAGCTGGTCAGAACGAGCTCGACGAACAGGCCGAGGCCGATGAAGATCGACGGCACATGGAAACCGTCGCCGACAACCGCCAACGGCGCATCGCTGTCGGTCGCGTAGACCAGCCCGGCGTAGAACACGCCGAACAGGCTTTCGCCGACGATCATGCCGGTCGCGGTCAACACGCCCATCCGGTGCGCGAATTCCGGGTTGGCGCGCCCTGCGGCCCAGCGATCGTAGAACCAGCCGCCGACCGCGCCGATCACCACCGGCAGGATTACCGCCATCGGCAAATAGATCCCGATCCCGATCGCGAGCGGCGGCAGGCGGAGCTTCTTCGCGCGGCCGAGCAGTTCGTCGATGAGGATGAAACCGATCCCCGCGAGCACGCCATAGCCGAGCATTGTCCAGTTGAGGTCGCCGCCGAGTACGCCCTTCGCGAGCGACGAGATGAGTCCAGCCTGCGGCGCCGCGAGCGCGTTGGGGCCCGCGCCGGGCACGCCGACAAACCCCAGCGTCTCATTGAGGACGTTGAGCACCGGCGGCACCACGAGCGAGCCGAATACCACGCCGATGATCAGCGCGACCTGCTGCTTCCACGGCGTTGCGCCGACGAGCTGGCCGGTCTTCAGATCCTGGAGATTGTCGTTCGAGATCGTCGCGATACCGAAGACGATGCCGGTGACGATCAGCGCATAGGCGACCATCGCCGCGCTCGCTTCATCCCCGCCGCCGCGGCCGAGCAGGCCGACGAGCAGCAGCGACGAGGCGATGATCGCGAGGATGCCGATGCCCGACACCGGCGAGTTCGAGGCACCGATCAGACCAGCCATATAGCCGGTGACCGAGGCGATCATCAGCCCGATCACGACCACGAACACCAGGGCACCCGCAACGAGAATCGCCGCCGATCCGGCAAGCGGACCACCCGCCAGCACCGACCAGAGCAGCCAGGCGATCGGAACCAGCGTCAGGAGGGAGCCGCCGAACACCCAGCCGATCGGAATATCCTGTTCCTCGACCGCCAGCGCGGCGCCCGACTGGCGTGCCTTGCTTGCCGCCATCGCCGAGCGGATGCCGCCGATCACCGGCCCGGCAATCTTGAGCAGCGTCCAGATCGCGGCGATGGCGATCACGCCCGCACCGAAGAAACGGACATCGGCGCGAAACACGTCGTTGGCGATCGTTTCGACATCGGGACCGGTCGCACCCTGCGTCAGGATCGGCAGCAGCACCCACCAGCCGGTGATCATGCCGACGAGCTGCGCGATGCCGACCGACAGGCCGACGAGGTGGCCGACACCGAACAGCGCGAAGCTCAGCCCGCCCGAAATGCCGGTCGCGCCCGCGCCGACCTTGAACCAGTGCGACACTTCCGCCGCCACCAGCTTCATCTGGGTCAGCAGCGTGAAACCCGCCGAGATCAGGCTGTTCCAGAGCAGCGCCGACAGCCCGGCCTTGTTCTCCGCCGCGCCCTCGGCGCTCGCCGCGCCGACGTGCAGCACCTCGGCGGCGGCGCGGCCTTCGGGATAGGGGAGATCGGCGTCGACGACGAGCGCGCGACGCAGCGGGACCGAAAAGAGCACGCCCAAAATGCCGCCGAGCATGGTGATCGCGGTCGTCTCCAGCATCGGGAAACCCTGCCAGTAACCGACCATCACGAGCCCCGGCAGCACGAAGATGATCGCCGCGAGCGTACCCGCCGCGCTGGCGATCGTCTGGACGATATTATTCTCGAGGATCGTCGCGCCCGCCATATAGCGCAGCAGCGCCATCGAGATCACCGCTGCGGGGATCGAGGTTGCGAAGGTCAGCCCGACCTTCAGCCCCAGATAAACATTCGCCGCGGTGAAGGCCAACGTCAGCAGCCCGCCGAGCAGGATCGCGCGCAGCGTCAACTCGCGCATCGCGGCACGGCTTTGGGTCTCAATCGTCATAATATGCTCCCTCGCTGCAACCTGTTGCGGGCAGCGCTTCGCGAGGCAAGCAAAAAGGCGATGAACCGAAGCTGATTTGACGCATCGATCCAATATCTGCGGCGGCGCGCGATTCATAAGGGCCGCATGACGAATATCGATCTTCCCGACCGGGCGCCCCCAGCCCGCCCTCCGCAAAAGCCGCTCCAACGGCCCGCGCCCTGCGCTGGCCTGTTCGGCTGGCGCAAGACCGTTCGTTCCGACACTGACACTCCGAAAGACAAGACACCCGGCGACTATCCGCTCGTTTAGAAGCGAACGATTGAATTGCCGCCCAACCGTGTCCCCGCGAAGGCGGGGACCCATCTCCGGTCGGTTCAGGATGGCATCGGCGGGAGATGGACCCCCGCCTTCGCGGGGGAACACAGTTTTTCAAAGATATGTTCAGCGAAGTCGCCGCCTGCCCGTCAGCAGCGGATAAGGATTGATCGGTTCGCCGCCCTGCCAGCCGCTTCCCGGCACGGTCTCGAGAATCTGGAAATGGAGATGCGGAAAGGTGGGATCGGCATTGCCGCTGGCGCCGACCGTCCCGATCACCTGCCCGCGCCGGATGGTCTGCCCTTCGGCGAGCCCGCGCCGGTAGCCCAGCAAATGCGCGTAATAGAGAATCAGCCGCCCGTCCGGCGAGCGCTGGTAGATGGTGAGTCCGCCGCGTTTCGACGCGAACAGCTTCTCGATCCGCCCGTCCATCGCCGCAAGCACGGGCGTGCCGAGCGGCGCCTGGATGTCGATCGCATGGTGAACGCGTCCTTCGGCGCGGCTCTTGTCCCAGCTATTGACGAGATCAGATGCGCGAATCCCCTCGACCGGGATGATGATGTCAGGTTCGGGCGCCGTTCCGACAGCGGCGAAGGCCGCCGCCGCGCAAAGCAGCCGGAGCCTGCCTCGAGTCACCCCGCCATCAGCTTGTCGAATGCCCGCACCGCTGCCGCCGGCCCTTCGGGATGCGCCCAGACGCCACCCGACACGGCGAGGAAATCAGCACCCGCGTCGACCAGCGCCTTCGCATTGTCGACCGTGATCCCGCCGATCGCGACGCAGGGGAGTTCGAACAGGCCCTGCCACCAGGTCAGGATTTCGGGTTCGGCGCGATGCTCGACCGCCTTGGTCGTCGTCGGGAAAAAGGCGCCGAACGCGATATAATCGGCGCCCGCCTCACCGGCTTCCATCGCGAGGTGGCGGCTATTGTGGCAGGTCACGCCGATCTGCGCCTGCGGCCCGAGCAAGCGGCGCGCCTCTTGCGGGTCGCCGTCGCCCTGCCCCAGATGCACGCCATCGGCGCCGAGGCGCTTGGCGAGCGCCATATCGTCGTTGACGATGAAAGCCGTGTCATGCGCGGCGCAGATCGCCTGCAGCGGTTCGGCGAGCCGCGCCGCCTCATGCTGGTTCACATCCTTGACCCGAAACTGAAAGGCCGCGACGGCCGCCGCCAACAAGGCTTCTTCGAGTTTTGCTGGAAAATCGCCCCCGACATCGAGCGGGGAAATCAGATAGATCTGGCAGCTTGGCGTGGTCATGGCGGGTTCATAGCGACGTGGTGTATATCCGGCAAATGCAGAACATGCCCCGCCTTGCGATTTCGCTCCCGATCCTGCTTTTCGCGCTCACCGCCTGCGCGACGGCGCGGCCCGCAGCGGACGAACCGCCACCGCTTCCCGAGGCAAGCAACGTCGCGCTCGGCCAGCGCGCCTATGCCGACGGGCCGATCATTCAGCCGGTCGCGGTTCTGGAGGACAGCCGCTGCCCGGAGAATGTGACATGCGTCTGGGCGGGGCAGCTTCGCCTGAAGATGGTCTGGGTCCGCCCCGGCGGGCGCCTGCAGCCGTTCGAGGTCACGCTCGGCAAGCAGACACCGCTTGCCGACGGCACGATCCAGCTCGAAAGCGTCTCACCCGCGCGCCGGACCGATAAGGTGATCAGGCCCGAGGATTATCGCTTCGCCTTCCGCTTCATGGGCGGGCTTTAGCGCACCCGCGCCAGTACGAAGCCGTCCCATTTCTTGGCGCCGACCGTCTGTACCGCGGTCGCATCGAGCCGCGGGTCGGCGCTCAGCATGTCGAACAGCGCGCGCGTGCCGTCGATCCGCTCGTCGCCGCTGTTCGCGTCGAGCACGCCGCCTTCGCGGACGACATTATCGACGACGATCGTCGTCCCGCTGCGCCCGAGGCGGATCGCTTCGGCAACATAGCGAGCGTTGCCCTGCTTGTCGGCGTCGATGAAGACGAAATCGAGCGGCGCGTCGGGGGACATGGCGGCGAGGCTGTCGGCGGCCGGGCCGACCCGGATATCGACTTTGCCCGAAACGCCCGCCCGTTCCAGATTCTCGCGCGCCACCGCCGCATGATGCGGGTCGAGCTCAAGCGTCACCAGCCGCCCGTTCTCGGGCAGCGCCCGCGCGAGACAGATCGTTGAATAACCGCCGAGCGTCCCGACTTCGAGGATATGCTTTGCGCCCGCGATCTGCGCCAGCAGGAACAGCATCTTGCCTTGCGCCGCCGACACGTCGATCGGCGGCAGGCCTTTGGCAGCATTGTTCAAAAGCGCGGCGGCAAGCGCGTCGTCCTCGCCGAGCAATTTCCCGGCGATATAATCGTCGACGGCTTGCCAGCCGCCACTCATTCCCAAGCGCTCATCAGGCAACCGACGCCGCGTGAATCTCGCCGATCGCGCCGCCGAGCGAGGCGTTGAATTCGTCGTCGCTCATCTGATGGCGCAGGTCTTCGAGCAGCGCGCGGCTGAAGCTCGCGATGATACCGGGATTCTTCGCCAGTTCGACGCAAGCCTCTGGGCGCTTGAAGCCGCCCGACAGCGCGACGACGCGAAGCACCTTGGGATGATCGACGAGCGGCTGAAACAGGCCGGCCTCGGCGGGCAGCGACAGCTTCAGCATCACCGGCGCTCCGGTCCACGCGTCGAGCGCGGCGAGCGTTTCCTTGAGCAGCAGGCGGTCGGCCGCATCGCGCTCGACGCTCTTGATGTTCACCTCGGGCTCGATGATCGGAACAAGGCCGTGCGCGGCGATCCGCGCGGCTTCGGCGAATTGCTGTTCGACGATCGCCTTGATGCCCGCCGGGTTGGCGAGGTTGACGACGCTGCGCATCTTGGTGCCGAACACGCCCTTGGCGACCGCGCGCGCGCAGAGCGCGTCGAGGTCGGGATTGGGCTTCATCAGCTGGACGCCATTTTCTTCGGCCTCAAGGCCCTTGTCGACCTTCAGAAAGGGCACGACTCCGCGTTCCCAGAGCAGCGCGGGAACGGGCTTGCCGCCGGCTTCGCCGTCCATCGTGCGCTCGAACAGGATCGCGCCGATCACCTTCTCGCCGTTGAAGCAGGGCGCGGTGACGATGCGGCTGCGCATGTCGTGGATCAGCGCGAACATCTCTTCGTCGTTCGAGAAGGCATCCTCTCCGATACCGTAACCGGCAAGCGCCTTGGGCGTCGAGCCGCCGCTCTGGTCGAGCGCGGCGATGAAGCCCTGCCCCGATTTGATCTGGTCGAGCATGGCGGCATTGGCGGCGGTCATAACATCTCCGGTTGGTTGCATACGTATGTTGCGGTGCGCATAGCTTCCCGGTCCGTGGGATGCAATGCGACGGGAAAGTCTAGGCCTTCAGCGCATCGACGCCCGGCAACGGCTTGCCTTCCATCCATTCGAGGAAGGCGCCGCCCGCGGTCGAGACGAAGGTGAAATCATCCGCCACGCCCGCATGATTGAGCGCGGCAACGGTATCGCCGCCACCCGCGACCGAGATCAGCGAGCCCTCGCGGGTCAAGGCAGCGGCGGTCTTCGCGAGCGCGACGGTCGCGGCATCGAACGGCGGCGTCTCGAACGCGCCGAGCGGGCCGTTCCAGACGAGCGTGCGGCAATTCTTGAGGACATCCGCCAAGGCCTCGACCGCGGCGGGACCGACGTCGAGGATCATCTCGTCGGCGGCGACTTCATGGACGTTGACGGTGCGCGTCGGCGGATTGGGCGCGAACTCTTTTGCCACCACGACGTCATAGGGCAGATGGATCGTGCAGCCTGCCGCATCGGCGCTGTCGAAGATCGCGTTCGCGGTATCGACGAGGTCATGCTCGCAGAGCGACTTGCCGACATCGACCCCGCGCGCGGCGAGGAAAGTGTTCGCCATCCCGCCGCCGATGATCAGATGATCGACCTGGCCGACGAGGTTGCGCAGCACGTCGATCTTGCTCGACACCTTCGCGCCGCCGACCACGGCCGCGACCGGATGCGCCGGATTGCCGAGCGCCGCGTCGAGCGCCTTCAGTTCCTTTTCCATCGCGCGACCGGCGTAGGCCGGCAAGCGGTGCGCGATGCCTTCGGTCGAGCCGTGCGCGCGGTGCGCCGCCGAAAAGGCGTCGTTGACGTACAGGTCGCCAACCTCGGCCAGCGCGTCGGCGAAGGCGGGGTCGTTCTTTTCCTCGCCGGGATAGAATCGCGTGTTTTCGAGTACCGCGACATCGCCCGCAGCGAGCACCGCGACGCCCGCCTTCGCGCCCTCGCCCACGGCCTCGGGGATGAACATCACCGAATGGCCGAGCACGTCGGCAACGCCATCGATCACGAGGCTGAGCGACTGGGTCGGGTTCTTCGCGCCTTTCGGGCGGCCGAAATGGGCAAGCAGCAGGACGATCGCGCCCTTGTCCGACAGTTCGCGGATCGTCGGCATCGCCGCGCGAATTCGCGTGTCATCGGCGACGGCGCCATCGGACATCGGAACGTTGAGATCGACGCGCACCAGCACTTTCTTGCCGGTGACGTCACCGATGTCGTCGAGGGTTTTGACTCGTTCCATCTCTCACTCCGATCCCGGAGTGTTCCCCCGCGAAGGCGGGGGCCCATCTCCTGTGCTCTCATCACCTAACCACCACCTGTTTCATTCCGATGCGGTCGGAGATGGGCCCCCGCCTTCGCGGGGGAACAGAGCGGCGAATTAAAGGAACTTCGCGATCACGCCCGCGGTGTCGATCATGCGGTTCGAGAAGCCCCATTCATTGTCGTACCAGCTGAGCACGCGCACAAGCTTACCGTCGATGACGGCGGTCTCGAGGCTGTCGATGGTCGAGCTGGCCGCGTTATGGTTGAAATCGATCGAAACCAGCGGCTCCTCGGTATAGCCGAGCACGCCCTTCAGCGGGCCTTCGGCCGCCGCCTTGAGCACCGCGTTAACCTCTTCCTTGGTGGTCTCGCGCAGCGGGGTAAAGGTCAGGTCGACGACCGACACGTTCGGGGTCGGAACGCGGATCGACGAACCGTCGAGCTTGCCCTTGAGCTCTGGCAGGACGAGGCCGACGGCCACCGCCGCGCCGGTCGAGGTCGGGATCATCGACATCGCGGCGGCACGCGCGCGGCGCGGGTCGTCGTGGATCTGGTCGAGGATCTTCTGGTCGTTGGTGTAGGCGTGGATCGTGGTCATCAAACCGCGCTCGATCCCGATTGCCTCGTGCAGCACCTTCGCGAAGGGGGCGAGGCAGTTGGTGGTGCACGACGCATTCGAGATGATCAGGTGATCGGCGGTGATCTGGTCGTCGTTGACGCCATAGACGACTGTCAGGTCGACTTCCTTGGCGGGCGCCGAGATCAGCACGCGCTTGGCGCCGGCGTCGAGATGCTTCTGGCCGCCGGCCTTGTTGGTGAAGAAGCCGGTGCATTCCATCACGATGTCGATGCCGTTCGCGGCATGCGGCAGAGCGGCGGGGTCGCGCTCGGCGGTCACCTGGATGCGCTTGCCGTTGATGATCAGATCGTTGCCATCGACTTCGACGGTGCCGTTGAACGCGCCGTGCACCGAGTCATGGCGGAGCAGACGGGCATTCGCCTTGGCATCGCCGAGGTCGTTGATCGACACCAGTTCGAGATCATGGTCGGTACGCTCCAATATGGCGCGCGCCACATTGCGGCCGATGCGTCCGAAACCGTTGATTGCGACTTTCACTGCCATTTTCGGGGAGTCCTTTCTGCCTATGGCCGCCGGGGCTTATATGCCGAGCCGTGCCAGGATCTGGGGGGTGATAGCGTCGGCGGTCAGGCCGAAATGCCGGTAAAGATCGTCGATCGGTGCCGAAGCACCGAAGCCGTCGATGCCGAAGCGCAGGCCGTCGCGGCCGGTATAGCGCTCCCAGCCGAAGGTCGTGCCCGCCTCGATCGAGACGACCAGCGCGTCGTGCGGCAGAATATCCGCCCGATAGGCGGCGGTCTGTTCATCGAACAATTCGGTTGAGACCATCGAGACCACATCAGCGCCCTGCCCTGCGGCCTCCAGCTTGTCCGCCACTTCGAGCGCGAGCGACACTTCGGAGCCGGTGGCGACGAGCACGACCTTCTTCGCCGCCGAAGCCGCGCGAAGGCGATAACCGCCTTTCAGGCAAAGATTTTCCGTGACGTCATGACGCAGCGCCGGAAGATTCTGGCGGGTCAGCGCGAGCAGCGACGGCCGGTTTTCCTGCGCGAGCGCGATCGCCCAGCATTCGGCGGTCTCGACCGCATCGGCGGGGCGCATCACGAGTAGGTTCGGCATCGCGCGGAGCGACTGGAGATGCTCGATCGGCTGGTGCGTCGGGCCATCCTCGCCGAGCCCGATGCTGTCGTGCGTCATCACGTAGACGACGCGCTGGCGCTGGAGCGCCGACAGCCGGATCGCCGCACGGCAATAGTCGGCGAAGACGAGGAAGGTGCCGCCATAGGGCACGACGCCGCCGTGCAGCGCCATGCCGTTCATCGCCGCGGCCATCCCGAACTCGCGGATACCATAATAGATATATCGGCCCGAATAATCATTCTTTGTCAACGGCTTCGTGGACGATGTTTTGGTATTGTTTGAACCTGTGAGGTCGGCGCTGCCGCCAACGAGCGACGCGATATCGGCGGTCAGCGCGGTCAGCGTATTTTCAGACGCCTTGCGCGTCGCGACTTTCGGCGGCTCTGCGACGAGGCCGCCGAGATAGGCCTTGAAGGCATCTCCCGGCGCGACCTTGCCGCTTAGGCGATCCTCAAAATCCTTTTTCTTTTCGCTATTTGCGAGTCGATTACTCCATTCGGCGTGAAGCTTCTTGCCCTTCTCGCCGAACGCAGCCCAAGCCGCTGCGATGTCGGCGGGAATGACGAACGGCTCAGCCGTCCAGCCAAGATTGGCGCGCGCCGCGGCAACCTCGTCGGCGCCGAGCGGCGAGCCATGCGTAGCCGAAGTGCCCTGCTTGTTCGGCGCGCCGAAGCCGATCAGCGTCTTGCACGCGATCAGCGACGGGCGATTGTCGGCAAGCGCGCCGTCGATCGCGCGGCGGATATCGGCGGGATCGTGGCCGTCGCAGCTGTCGACATGCCAGCCGGTCGCGGCATAGCGCGCCTTCACATCCTCGCTCGTCGACAGGTCGGTCGATCCGTCGATGGTGATCTTGTTGTCGTCCCAGAGCACGATCAAGCGGCCGAGGCCGAGATGCCCGGCGAGGCCGATCGCTTCATGGTTGATGCCTTCCATCAGGCAGCCGTCACCGGCGATCACCCAGGTGCGGTGATCGACCAGCTCGTCGCCATAAATCGCGTTGAGGTGCCGTTCGGCGATCGCCATCCCGACCGCGGTCGCGAGCCCCTGCCCCAGCGGCCCGGTCGTCGTCTCGACGCCCTCGAGTTCGAAATTCTCCGGATGCCCGGCGCACGGGCTGCTCAGCTGGCGGAAATTGCGGATGTCGTCGATCGTCGGCCGCGCATAACCCGCGAGGTTGAGCGTCGCATAGGCCAGCATCGAGCCATGTCCTGCGGACAGGACGAATCGGTCGCGATCGGCCCACTTCGGTGCCGTGGGGTCGAACTTCAGATAGTCCGAATAGAGGACAGTGGCGACGTCGGCCATGCCCATGGGCATCCCGGGGTGACCGCTGTTCGCGGCCTGTACGGCGTCCATCGCAAGCGCGCGGATCGCGTTGGCGAGCTGACGTTCGGGCAGTGTCATGAGTCCCCCGGGAAAGGATGTGAAGATGACCGGATTCGGTGGGGACAGCCCTTTGCGGGGGTGGGGGCAGGAGTCAACCGCCGAAGGCAGAAAATAGCGCCTATTTCGGATTGGAGAGGCGATTGCACCCCTTCCCCGACGCTGCTACCCCGTTGCCATGGAACTCGATCTCGACGAATCCAGCCTGGCCGTCGGCCGCATCGAACGGGCGCTGAGCCGGATCGAGAAGGCGCTGACCGACCGCGCGAACCGCCCTGCGCCCCCGATAGCTACATCCGAACCGGCTGGCGCCGACCAATCGGCGCTTAAGGCCGAAGTCGCCGCCGTCATCGGCGAACTCGACCGGCTGATCGCGGAGGCGGGCAATGGCTGACGTCAAGCTCACCATCGCCGGACGCGTCTATGACGTTCACTGCGCCGACGGGCAGGAACAACAGCTTCTGGGCCTCGGTGCGCTGCTCGACGAGAAGGTACGCGGCCTGCCCGCCAGCACGGAAACGCGTCAATTGCTGTTCGCCGCACTGATGCTCGCCGACGAGGCGCAGGAAGCCAAGGGGAAGGCCGCAAAGGCCGAACCCCAGTCCGATTCGCTTCGCGCCGCGGTGGCGCTCGCCGAAAGCCGCGAAGCGCAGGCGCGCGATGAACTCAAGGCTGCGCTTGGCGAACTCGATGCCCTGAAGAAGGCGACGCCCGTTGCCACCCCGGCCCGGCCATCGCACGACCGCGCATTGCTCCAGATCGCCGACCGGATCGAGGCCCTCGCGAACCGGATCGAGCAAATTCCCTAAATCTCTTGAGACTGGCTGGCACGCCTCCTACATAGGGGGCGGCGGGTACTGCCCGGCACGAGCTGTTGCGAAAATCCCTGAGGCGATACATCATCCAAGGGGGCTGTCCCTGCCCGGACCCTGGTCCGACGTATATGGTCCCCACCTGACGTTACTGGCGTCAGAGGATCTTCCAGCAAACGACCCATGGTGGTCCCGCCACCCGCCCCTTTCGCGTTCCGAGGAGCCGGAAACGACATGCTTTCCGATGGCCCCGAACGGAAGCGACAGCTTCGCGAGAAATTGCGCTTCCGGCGCCGGCATTTCACTGCCAATCTTGACGATATGGCGCGCCTTGCAGCGTTTCGCGCTCTACCCGCTCCGTTGGCCGATCTCGTCGAAGCGAACGATCCTGTCGCCGCATACGTCGCGTGCAAGGGCGAGCCCGACATAGTGCCCATGTTGACGGAGACAACATTGCTGCTTCCGCACAATGAAGGGCGCATCGAGACCATGGATTTCCGGCGCTGGCAGCCCGGCGAGCCGCTGGCGAAGGGGCCATGGGGAACAGCGCAACCCTCAGAAACCGCGGAGCGAGCGCTTCCGGGGCTGATTTTCTGCCCCCTGCTGGGCTTCGATCGCTCCGGCGGCCGGCTCGGCCAGGGGGGCGGTCATTATGACCGCTTCTTCGCCGCCCATCCCCACATCCTGCGGATCGGTATCGCCTGGTCGGTGCAGGAAGTTGACACTGTTCCCATCGAGCCGACCGACGCGAAACTCGACGCTGTCCTGACCGAACAGGAATTTATCATCACCGGAGACCGTCTGTGAGCCAGCTTCCCGCCGATCCCCCGCCGAGCTGGCGCAAGCCTGCGGGCATCTTCCTGATCCTGGCGCTGATTGCGCTGTGGGCGACGATCGTCGTCGCGCTGTCGTCATGGGTCGGCACATGGCCGATCCTGATTCAGGCGATCTTTTATCTCGTGGCGGGGACCGTCTGGGTGCTGCCGCTGAAGCCGCTGCTGCGCTGGATGGAGCTGGGCCGGTGGCGCGGCTGATAAGCCGCGCCAACCCGTAAAGTTCCGATCTGGAAATGCTCCCAAGCTGCGGTGGCCATTTCGCCCGAAAGGGCAGGAAATGGCGCGAGTGACGGGGCTCGAACCCGCGACCTCCGGCGTGACAGGCCGGCACTCTAACCAACTGAGCTACACCCGCGTGTGCTCGGGAGAGGCGCCAATATGCGCCGCGCTCCACCCTGTCAACCGTCGCTTTCATCCTTTGTGCGATTTAATCGATCGCGCACCTCGTCGGTCGTCGTCAGCGTGCCGTGCTCGAACAGGAAACCTGCAAGATCCGGGGTTCCGGTCGAATGGAGGATCGTCTGCAGGATCAGCAGGAGCGGCACCGCGAGCAATGCGCCCGGCGTCCCCCATACCCATCCCCAGAAGCTCAGAGAGACGAGAATCAGCAAGGGATTGATCGTCAGGCGCCGCCCGAGCACGAGCGGCGTCACCAGATTCGCCTCGACCAGATGCACGCCGATGAAGATCAGCGCGGGCAGCAGCGCAAATCCGACCGCGTCGAAGGTCATCAGCCCGCCGAGCCCGAGCAGCGCCGCCGCGACGATCGGCCCCAGATAGGGCACGAAATTGCAGATACTGACGATCCCGCCCCACATGAAGGGCGACGGCATGCCGAGCGCCCAGAGCAGCAGCGACACGACGAGACCGAGGATCGCGTTGATCATCGTGATCGTCGCGAGATAATCCGCCGTGGCATCGACGACATTCTGGATCACCCGCGCGGTCTGCATCGCGCCGTCGAAACTGCCGCGGCGCCGGATCGTGCCGCGCCGGAGCCGCGTCCAGCCGGCAAGGAAGAAGAAGATGACGAGAACGGCGAAGAAGAGCTGAATCGCCGCCGCGGGCGCCGCCGAGATGAAATAGTCGATCACCGACGATGGAGCCTGCGCCGCGACCGCCTGCGCCGTCGCTTCGGTACCACTTGCCACGGACATCAAAGTCCGATCGACAAAGCGCTGAAAGCTCGCATAAAAATCGATAAGTGGGGCGAGATTGCTCTGAATCCGCGGAATCGATTCGGGAATGCGCGCGAACCAGCCGGTCGCGGGGACGACGATGATCGCCAGCGCGGCGTTGATCAGCATCAGAAAGCCGCCGAGCGAGAGGAAAGCTGCCAGCCCCGACGGAACGCCGCGCCGCTCGAGCCATTCGAGCAGCGGCACCAAGGCGATCGAGATGACGATCGCCGCCGTCAGCGGCAGAAAGAACTCCGCCCCCGCCTGAAGCGCGAACGGCAGACCAAGACAGAAGGCCGCCCCGAGGATGAGCGCCAACGCGGCGAGCAGCCGATCGCGCCGAAAATCATCGACCTCGATCTGGTGCAGGGAGCCGGTGCGCGCCGACCGTGCATCCTTGCTTCCCCTGTCTTCGGCCACGCCCGATACCTCCCCCGCTAACGATCTTATCCTAGGCGAGCTTTGACCGTTGCGCCAGTCGGCCCGATCGATGCGTGGCGGACCACGACACCTGTCTCCATTTGAGCCAAAATCCTATTTTCTATCGCTATTTTAACCAGAAATTTCCCTTTTTCCGCGAAGGCGGACTCCAAGGACCAGCTTTGGAGTCAAAATCATGATGAAAGCGCCTGTGGGGGGCGCGAAGCATCATCCGCTTCTCATACCCTCCTGTTCAACCCTTGCGCTTGCCACCGCGCTTCTCGCGCCGACCGCCGCCGACGCTGCGGGCACGCATGCCGGAACGACGATCAGCAATACCGCGAGCGCCAGCTTCAACAGCGGCGGCGGCCCGCAAACGATCGATTCGAACCGCGTGGACCTCAAGGTCGATGAACTGCTCGACGTGACAGTCGCGGGCAACGCGACCGACGTTGCGACGACGCCCGGCGCGACGAATCAGGTTCTGACCTATCGCGTCACCAACACCGGCAACGGCCCCGAAGCCTTTGCGCTCAGCACGATCGCCAATGTCGGCGGCGACAATTACGACCCGGTCGTCACGCAAATCTATATCGATGCGAACGGCAACGGGACGTGGGACCCCACGGACACGCTCTATGCGGCCGGTTCCGAAACGCCGCTGCAGCCCGACACGGCTATGACGGTGTTCGTGCTCGCGACCACACCCGGCACCGCCGTGGACGGCAACCGCGGTATCGTTACGCTCGTCGCGGCCGCCAAGACCGGCACCGGAGCGCCCGGAACGACCTTTGCCGGCAAGGGCGAAGGCGGCGGCGACGCGATCGTCGGCTCGACCGGGGCCGACGGACAGGACAATGGCGCCTACAAGGTGTCGGCGGCCACGGTCTCGCTCGTCAAATCGGCGACCATCGTCGACCCGTTCGGAGGTGGCGAGGCAGTGCCGGGCGCGACGATCACCTATACGATCGTCGCCAATATTGCCGGCTCGGGCTCGGTGAACGGACTGGCGATCAGCGACCCTATCCCGTCCGACACCGACTATGTGCCGAATTCCGTGACTCTCGGCGGCGCCGCACTGACCGACGCCGCCGATGCCGACGCCGGCAATTACGACGGCACGCGCGTTCAGGTGCAACTCGGCACCGTAGCCGGCGGACAGACCCGGACCGTCACCTTCAAGACCAAGATCAAAGCCAATTGATGGAGATGCACATGCGTACAGCTCTTTTCCTTTTGTTCGCCGCTCTGGCACCGACCGAAGCTTTCGCCGCGAACCAGGTCGTGCTCGACAACAGCGTGTTCATCGAACGCGCGACGACCGACGCCAGCGGCAAGCCGCGCGTCCTGCTCGAGGAGCCGAAAGTCGTCGTTCCGGGCGACCGGCTCGTTTTCGTGCTTAACTATCGCAACGCGGGCGCCCAGCCTGCGGACAAGTTTGTGATCACCAACCCGCTGCCCTCGGCGGTCCGCTTCGCCGACGCCGGCGATACGCAGCCGCTCGTTTCGGTCGATGGCGGCAAGAACTGGGGCACGCTCGACACGCTAACCGTTCCGCTCGCCGATGGCACCCGCCGTCCGGCGCAGCCCGCCGATGTGACGCACATCCGCTGGGCCTTTCAGAAACCGATTCCGGCGGGCGGCGCCGGGAAACTCATGTTCAGGGGGGTTGTTAAATAACCCTTTGATCAAAACCGCTTAATGGTTGCCGGCGGTGGGGATAGGCAGCCGATCAAGCCTGGAGCTCAGCTATGACCAGCAAGCTGATCTATTGGGGCACTATCGGCCTGGCCGCGACGTCGATCGTCGTGGCCGGCCCGGCTCATGCGGCCGGGACCACCGCCGGTGCCTCGATTACGAACACCGCGACCGTCAATTATCAGGTCGGCGGCGTCGCACAGAATTCGCAGACCGCGTCGGACACCTTCGTCGTCGACCGCGTCGTCAATCTGACCGTCATCGATCTCGACGGCGCAACGACCAGCGTCGTTCCCGGACAGACGGCCGCCGTCACGACCTTTCGCCTGACGAACACGTCGAACGAAACGCTCGATTTCGCGCTCGCGGCGACGCAGCCGACGGGCGGCGCCGGCGCGCACTCGGGGCCCGCCGACAATTTCGACGTCGCTGCGGTTCCGATCTATCGTGATACCAACGGCAACAACACCTATGACGCCGGAACCGACACGCTCGTCACCTATGCCGACGAACTGGCGGCGGACGCGAGCGTGGTCCTGTTCGTCGTGGCGGACATCCCGGCCGGCCGGGCGAACAACGACCGGGCCGTCGTGCAACTCCGCGCAACCGCGCGCGAGGGCGGCGCAGCCGGCTCGCTGGGCGCCACGATCACTCAGACGACGGGCGCCAATACCGCGGTCAAGGACACGGTTTTTGCCGATACCGCAGGGGTGAACGACGGCGCGCGCGATGGCGCGTACAGCGCAGCCGACGACTATACCGTTCAGTCGGCAACGCTTGCGATCACCAAGTCCAGCCGCGTCATTTCGGATCCGGTCAATGCAACCACGAATCCGAAGCTGATCCCGGGGGCGGTCGTCGAATATTGCATCGCGGTCGCCAACAGCGGCAGCGTCGCCGCGACATCGGTCGCGATCACCGACCCCGTTCCGAGCCAGCTGACCTTCCTCGGCACGGGGCAGACGTACAGCCTGTCCAACGGTCCGATCGCACTGAACGGCACGGTATCCGGCGGCACCTGCAACACCGACGGCACCGCCGGCGGCAGCATCGCGGGATCGACCGTATCCGGTACGCTCGCGACGGTCGCGGCGGGCGCAACGCGGACGCTCGTCTTCCGCGCGACGGTCAACTGACCTGACGGAACGAAGGGGCAGCGGGAGGGATTTCGCCCTTCCGCTGCCTCCATCAGGACCAGCGATGCAGCTCCGCCGGACATATCTTTCCTTCATGACCGCCCTGGTTGCGGCAGCCTCGCTGCCCGCGGCGGCGCCGGCGCGCGCGCAGGTCATCAGCAATACCGCGTCGGCCGAATGGAGTGGCGGTCAGACGCTGTCGAACCGCGTCGATGTGACCGTGCGTCCGCGTCCGCCCGAGCAGCCGGTCATCAAAACCTATCGTATCGTCGATGATGGCGGCAACAAGAGCGCTCCGCTCGTCCCGACGCGCTGCAGCGCGGCCAATCCGGGCGTTCGCAGCAGCGACCGGCTCATCCAGCTTGCCGGCGTCTATGCCGGCCTTCCGACCGCCCCGGCCTCGCTCCAGAGCAGCGACGCATTCCGCGCCGGCGAAATGCTGGTGGTGGGCGTCACCCTCGCCTCCGCGAACCGCGATCCGAACGCGATCGACACGCTGCCGGTCATCCTCGACCTCGCCAACGGCGACAGCGAGCGCATAACCCTGACCGAAACCGCAGCGAACAGCGGCGAATTCACCGGCTTCATCAACACGATCGGCGTTCCGCCCGCGGTCGTCGCGGGCGATTGCCGCCTGTCAGTCGATCCCGGATCGCCGATCCAGCTCCGCGTCACCGATCAGGCCAACGCCAGCCTCGTCGCAACCGCGACGATCGACTTTCTCGTCGATCCCTTCGGCATCGTCTTCGACAGCGGCGACGGATCGGCGGTCGCAGGCAGCCGTGTTACGCTGATCAATACCGCGACCGGCCAGCCCGCACAGGTATTCGGCGATGACGGCGTATCCGCCTACCCGGCAACGATCGTCACAGGACAGAATGTCACCGATGCCAGCGGAAAGGTCTACACTTTCCCTCCGGGCGATTATCGCTTTCCCTTCGTCGCACCGGGTTCCTATCGCCTGCTGGTCGAACCGCCCGCGCCCTTTACTGCGCCGTCGAAGACGAACGCCGCCGACCTCGCAGGCCTGCGCCGGCCCGACGACGGACTGCCCTTCACTATCACCGACGCCAGCTATGCGCGCGCCTTCACGCTCGACAGCCCGGCGCCGGTGCGCGTCGATATTCCGGTCGACCAGCCCGGCCTGCCGCTCATCCTGCGCAAGACGACCTCGACGCAGACCGCCGTTCCCGGCGATGTCGTGCAATACCGTATCGAGGTCACCAACCGCGACGCGCGGCGCTCGACCGGCGCAGTGACAATCAGCGACGCTCTGCCCGCCGGCATGCGACTGCGCGCCGATACGGTGCGCGTGAACGGTGCGCGCGTCGATGCCGACGTCAACGCGAACGGCCGCGACTTCACCGTTACCCTGCCTTCGGTCGCCCCTTCGGGCACGGCACTGCTTACCTATGTCGCCGAGGTGATCGTCTCGGCACAGCCCGGCACCGCGCTCAACCGCGCCTCGGCAGAGGACAATCGCGGCACGACAAGCAATGTCGCCGAGGCGACGATCGCGATCAAGCGCGACCAGCTCGGCGATCGCATGACGATCATCGGCCGCATCACCGATGGTGGCTGCGCCGTAAACCCGGGCAAGGCACCCGGAATCGCAGGCGTCCGCGTGATGCTGCAGGACGGCAGCTACACCGTCACCGACGAAGGCGGCCGCTATCATTTCGAGGGCGTGCGTCCCGGCCTCCATGTCGTCCAGATCGATCCGTCAACGCTGCCGCTCGACCGCGAAGCCATCGACTGCGCCCGCTCGGCGGCGAGTGCGGGCAGCGCGATCTCACGCTTTGTCGAGGGGCGCGGCGGTTCGCTGAAACGCGCCGACTTCCGTGCCGTGGCCGCCGCACCGCGCGCCGCGCCGGGACAGACAAAATTCGAGGCGCCGAAGCCGACCAGCGACCCCGAAGCCGCGGGCGCCAACCGCGACTGGCTCGCCGGTCAGGCACCGGGCATCGGCTGGCTCTTCCCCGAACCCGACCATAACCCGCGCACCAAGGCGATCCGCGCCGCGATCAAGCACGCTCCGGGGCAAAAGGTTTCGCTGACGATCAACGGCAAGCCCGTCGACGAACTGACCTTCGAGGGGTTGAGCAAGTCGGCCGACGGCCTCGTCGCGATCAGCCTGTGGCGCGGGATCGAGATTCGCGAGGGCGACAACCGGCTCGTGGCGACCGTCACGGACGCCAATGGCGCGGTCGTTCAGACCCTCGAACGCAGCGTCCATTATGCGATCGCACCGATGCGCGCGACTCTGCTTCGCGAAAAGTCGGTGCTGGTCGCCGACGGCGTGACGCGCCCCGTGATTGCGGTGCGCCTGACCGACCGCGACGGCAGGCCGGTCCGCGCAGGGCTGACGGGCGATTTCGCCGTCCCCGCGCCCTATTATCCCGCCGTCGAAACCGACGCCCAGCAGGCGCGCCAGCTTGCGGGTCTCGAACGGGCGCAGCCCGTCTGGCATGTCAACGGTGACGACGGCATCGCCTATATCGAACTCGAGCCGACGACCGCCTCGGGCACGCTGACGATGGACTTCGCCTTCCGCGACGACAAGGTAATCCGCAAGCAGACGATCGAAACCTGGCTCGATCCGGGCGACCGGCCGTGGACCGTCGTCGGCTTCGCGGCGGGAACGATCGGCTACAACACGCTCGACGATCGCATGGAGCCGGTGGCCGAGACGCTCGACGACCTCAATGCCGATGCGCGCCTCGCGCTCTATGCGAAGGGCCGCGTCCGGGGCAAATGGCTGATGACGCTGGCCTATGACAGCGACAAGGACAAGGACGATGCACGCTTCGGCGGCGTGATCGACCCGCGCGCCTATTACACCATCTACGCCGACCGCAACGAGACGCGCTACGACGCCGCGTCGGTGCGCAAACTCTATCTGCGCCTCGAACGCCCGCAATTCTATGCGATGTTCGGCGATATCGAGACGGGCATTTCGGAACCGCAACTCGCCCGCTACCAGCGCGCCCTAAATGGCGCCAAAGCCGAGTATCGCGGCCGCAATGTCGCCGCGACCGCCTTCGCGGCCGATACGCCCTATCGCTTCCGCCGCGACGAGTTGCAGGGCAATGGCCTGACCGGACCGTACCAGCTCGGCGCGCGGGATATATTGCCGAACAGCGAACGCATCGTCATCGAGACGCGCGACCGGCTGCACAGCGAGCGCATCGTCGAGAGCGTCAGCCTGACGCGCAACATCGACTATGACATCGACTATCTCGCCGGCACGATCCGCTTCCGTGCGCCGGTTCTCAGCCGCTCATCGAATCTCGATCCGCAATTCATCGTCGCCGAATATGAGGTCGACGGGATCGGCGAGCGAGTGCTTAACGCCGGTGGCCGCGTCAGCTACCAGTCTAATGACGAGAAATTGCGCGTCGGTGCGACCTTCATCCATGACGAGGATAATAGCGCCAGGACCAACCTCGGCGGAGTCGACGCGCGCTATCGCCCGGCCATCGATACCGAAGTGCGCGCCGAATATGCCGTGAGCGATGCCAAGACCAAGAATGGCGGCAGCACGCCCGCCGCCGGCACAGCGAAAGCATGGCTCATCGAAGCCGAACATCACAGCAGCGCGATTGACGTCCTCGCCTATATCCGGACACGGGAAACAGGTTTCGGCACCGGCCAGCTCAGCGGCAGCGAGAATGGCACCCGCAAGTTCGGCTTCGACGCCCGCGTGAAGGCGCGCCGCGGCCTGTCGATCACCGGCAGCGCCTGGCAGGAAGATTATCTTGATGTCGATGCGCGCCGTCGCGCGGCCAGTGCCCTCGTCGAATATGACAATGGCACCACCGTGATGCGTGCGGGACTGACCCACGCCGACGACCGTCTTTCCGACGGCTCGCGCAACACGTCGAACATCGTTCAACTCGGCGCGACGCAGCGATTGTTCGACAAGAAGCTCGAGCTCGACGCGCAGACCGAATTCGCGCTCGGCGGCGATGATGCGAGCGTCGATTTTCCGACCCGCCACCGCATCGGCGCGCGCTATGCGATAACGCGCGACGTCAATCTGGTCGGCAGCTATGAAATCGCCGATGGCGACACGGTCAAGGCGCGCACCGCCCGGATCGGCTTCGACCTTGCACCGTGGGCCGGCGCCCGTCTTCTCGCCACCGCCAACCAACAGGACATCGGCGAATATGGCCCGCGGAGCTTCGCCGCCTATGGCCTGTCGCAGTCGCTGAAGCTCGACGAGCATTGGTCGATCGACCTGTCACTCGACGGCAATCGCACGATCGGGGGCATCCGTGCCAAGGATGTACTCAACGTCGATCAGCCTGTCGCTTCGGGCGGTTTCCTCGGCGGCAACGGCACGCTGACCGAAGACTTCACCGCGATCACCGCCGGCGCAACCTGGCGCGCCGAGCGCTGGACATTGACGGGTCGCGCCGAATATCGCGACGGCGAACTGGCCAACCGTTACGGCCTGACGCTCGGCGGACTCCGCCAGCTCGGCGAGGGCAGCGCCCTCGGCGCACTCTTCACTTATGCGAAGGCGAGCGGCAGCGGCGCGACGCCGACCACCGAGGTTATCAGCTTCGAGGCGAGCTGGGCACACCGGCCCGCCGATTCCCAAATCTCTTGGCTCAACAAGAGCGAATTCCGCTCGGACAAGGTGCGGGATGCCGTCGCGGGCCAGCCCGGACCGATCGGCGGCGCGGCGCTGACGATCGATGGCGACGCGACGAGCCGCCGCCTGCTCAACAGTCTGTCGGTTAACTGGACGCCACTCGGCAGCCGCGGTCTCATTGGCGGCAATCGCTGGTTGGAGCGCGCCGAAATCGGCTTTTTCTGGGGCACGCGCTATAATTTCGACCGCTTCGGCGCGGACGATGTGAAGGGCTGGTCGAACCTGCTCGGCGCCGATTTCCGCTTCAACCTCGGCGAGCATATCGACGTCGGTGCCTCGGGCACCGCGCGGATCGGCACCGGCGGCGACACCGTGGCATGGGCCGGCGGACCGACGGTGACGCTGGCGCCGATGAAGAACGCCAATATCACCCTCGGCTATAATTTCGCGGGCTTCCACGACCGCGATTTCGAGGACGCGCGTTTCTCGCGCTCGGGTGTCTATGTGACATTCAAGCTGAAGTTCGACCAGACGAGCTTTGCCGGGCTGGGGCTTTAAACAACTTCGTCATTGCGAGGAGCCGAAGGCAACGCGGCAATCCAGGGTCGGCGTAAACCGCTCTGGATTGCTTCGCTGCGCTCGCAATGACGAGCGCGTCAATCGGCGAACAGCAGCACCGGCGTTTCGATCAGTTTCTTGAGCGCCTGCACATAGCTCGCGGCATCCCAGCCATCGACGACGCGATGGTCGCAGCTAATCGACAGGTTCATCAGCTTCGCGCGGCGGATGTCATCGCCGTCGAAGACAGGACGCTCGACGATCTTGTTCGGACCGATGATCGCAACCTCGGGCCGGTTAATGACGGGAGTCGTAGCAATTCCGCCCAGCGGACCGAGCGAGGTCACGGTGAGCGTGCCGCCGGTGAGTTCCTCGACCTTGGCCTTGCCGGTGCGCGCGGCCTCGGCGAGGCGGGTGATCTCGGCCGCGAGTTGCCACACATTCTTGTCCTGCGCGTCGCGGATCACCGGAACCATCAGGCCGGCGTCGGTCTGCGTCGCCATGCCGAGATGCACCACGCCAAAACGCGTCACGACGCCGCCTTCGTCGTCGTAGCGCGCGTTGATCATCGGAAATTGCGGAATCGTGCGGCAGATCGCGACGATCAGGAAAGGCAGCATCGTCAGCTTCGGTCGCCCACCGCGGTTGGCGTTGAGGTCGGCGCGCATCTCCTCGAGCGCGGTGACGTCCATTTCCTCGACATAGGTGAAATGGGGGATCGCGCGCTTCGATGCCGCCATATTCTCGGCAATCTTGCGGCGCATCCCGATGACCTTGACCGGCTCGTCGGCGCGCGCGCGGCTGGCGCCGGGGGCGTGATAGCCCTGCCCGCCGCTGTAGCGGAGGAAAGCGTCGAGGTCGGCATGGCGGATGCGGTCGCCCTCGGCATGGACCTGGGAGAGATCGACGCCGAGATCGCGCGCACGAGCGCGGACGGCGGGAGAGGCCAAAACCGACTTTCCATGCCCCGTTTGTCCTGGGCTTGTCGAAGGACTGTTTTTCTCTTCGGAAGGCAAGGACGGCGCTTCGACAAGCTCAGCGCGAACGGGTTCAGGAGGCCGCGCCGTTTCCGCCACCGAAACCGTCTCCGCACCGGGCGTTTCCGCCACAACCTCTTCCTCGACAGCTTCTTCAGCAGGTTCCGCAACCTCACCGTCGGTCTCGATCACCGCCAGCGTCGAGCCGATCGATACCATGTCGCCGACCTCGCCCGCGATCTCCACAACGATCCCCGACACCGGCGATTCCATTTCGACGGTCGCCTTGTCGGTCATCATGTCGGCAAGCTGCGCGTCTTCCTCGATGCGGTCGCCGATCTTGACGTGCCATGCCACGATCTCGGCCTCGGCGATGCCTTCGCCTATGTCGGGCAGGCGGAACGAATAACGAGCCATGGCGGTCAGTCCTTCAGAATCTTGTCGAGCGCGGTCGCGATGCGCACCGGTCCGGGGAAATAGGCCCATTCGAGGCTATGCGGGTACGGCGTATCGAAGCCGGTCACGCGCTCGACCGGCGCCTCCAGATGATAGAAGCAGCGTTCCTGTACCAGCGCCGCCAGCTCGGCACCGAAACCCGAGGTGCGCGTCGCTTCGTGGACGATCAGGCAGCGACCGGTCTTCTTCACCGACGCCTCGATCGCCTCGATGTCGAGCGGCAGCAAGGTGCGGAGGTCTAGGATTTCGGCGTCGATGCCACGCTCCTCGATGATCGTCTTCGCGACATGCACCATCGTGCCATAGGCGAGCACGGTTACCGCCTCGCCTTCGCGCACCGTCGCGGCCTTGCCGAGGTCGATGCGGTAATAGCCCTCGGGCACCGCGCTCGCATCATGCTTCGACCAGGGCTCGACCGGGCGGTCGTAATAGCCGCTGAACGGACCGTTGTAGATGCGCTTGGGCTCAAGGAAGACGACCGGGTCGTTGTCCTCGATCGCCGCGATCAGCAGGCCCTTGGCGTCATAGGGGTTCGACGGAATCACCGTCTTCACACCGCAGATATGCGTCATGATGCTCTCGGGCGACTGGCTATGCGTCTGGCCGCCGAAGATGCCGCCGCCAAAGGGCGTGCGCACCGTCATCGGGCAGATGAAATCGTTCGCCGAGCGATAGCGGAGCCGCGCCGCCTCTGAAACGAGCTGGTCGAGGCCTGGATAGATATAGTCGGCAAACTGGATCTCGGGCACCGGGCGCAGGCCATAGGCGCCCATGCCGACCGCGACGCCGATGATGCCGCATTCGTTGATCGGCGTGTCGAAGACGCGGGTCTTGCCGTGCTTCTTCTGCAGCCCCGCGGTCGCGCGGAAGACGCCGCCGAAAAAGCCGACGTCCTCGCCCATCACCACGGTCGCGGGATCGCGTTCGAGCATGATGTCCATGGCGCTGTTGATCGCCTCGATCATGTTCATGGTCTTGGTGGCGGTTTCGATTTCGGCGCTTGAAGATTCTGGCATCATTCGGGCTTCCAGTCGGGGCCGAACTTGGCCGTTTGCTCGGCGAGCATCTGATCGCATTGTTCGCGCAGGTGCCAGGGCATCTCCTCAAACACGTCCTGAAACATCGTCTCGAACGGCTGGTGCATACCGTGACCAAGAATGCCGAGCTTTTCTGCTTGCTTCTGGGTCGTCTTGACCAGCTCTTCGAGCTCCTTCGCCTGCGCGGCGTGGCGCTCCCCATCCCATTCGCCGAGCGTTTCGAGATGCTGCTTCAGGCGCAGGATCGGGTCGCCGAACGGCCACGCAGTCGCTTCGTCGGCGGCGCGATAGGCGCTGGGGTCATCCGAGGTGCTATGGCCTTCGCTGCGATAGGTGAAATGCTCGATCAGCGTCGGGCCATTGTTGGTCCGCGCGCGATCGGCCGCCCACTGCGTCGCCGCATAAACCGCGAGCGGATCGTTGCCATCGACGCGGAGACCGGCGATGCCGTAGCCCACCGCGCGCGCCGCGAAGGTCGTGCGCTCGCCGCCCGCGAAGCCCGAAAAGCTCGAGATCGCCCACTGGTTGTTGACGACGTTGAAGATGACCGGCGCATTATAGACGGTCGCGAAAGTCAGCGCCGAGTGGAAGTCGCCCTCCGCCGACGATCCCTCACCGCACCAGACGGTCGCGATGCGGCTGTCGCCTTTCGACGCCGACGCCATGGCCCAGCCCACCGCCTGTGGATACTGGGTCGCGAGATTGCCCGAGACGCTGAAGAAACCATGTTCGGGCGCCGAATACATGATCGGAAGCTGGCGGCCGAGCAGATGATCGCCGCGGTTCGAATAGATCTGGTTCATCATCTGGATCAGCGGATAGTCGCGCGCGATCAGGATGCCCTGCTGGCGATAGCTGGGAAAGCACATGTCGGCGCGGTCGATCGCCATCGTCGAGGCGACCGAGGTCGCCTCCTCGCCGGTACACTTCATATAGAAGCTGGTCTTGCCCTGCCGCTGCGCGCGGAACATGCGGTCGTCGAAGGCGCGGACGAGCATCATCGTGCGCAGCATCACCCGCAGCCGCTCTGGCGCGATCTTGGGATCCCACTGCCCCTTCGCCTGCCCGTCGAAATCGAGCACGCGAACGAGGCCATAGCACAGCTCGCGCATCGCATCGGGCTTCGTCGCCTCGCCGGGGCGCGGGGTCGCGTCGACGGCGGGAACTTCGATATCGCCGAAGTCCGGCGTGTCGCCGGGACGATAGCGCGGTTCGGGAATGTGAAGCGACAGCGGCGGCAGGTTGCTCGCCGGGCGCCCCAAATTCGCCTTGGGGGGCATTTCGGGCATATCCTCGTCCTTCGGGGCGCGAATCGGCGCCTAGTTATATTTCAACGTGGCGACATAATATTACGGCCGCCAGAAGAATGCAACGTCAGCCGTTAGACCGCGACAGGCGCAGAAATATGCGCTTGCGGGGCATAGGCCTCAACCGCGAAATCCTCGAACCGATAATCGAAAATGCTGTCGGGTCGCCTCAGGATACGCAGCTTGGGGCTGCCTTCGGGCACACGCGACAATTGTTCTTCGACCAGGTCCGCGTGGTTGCGGTAGAGATGGACGTCCCCGCCCGTCCACACCAGTTCGTGTGCATAAAGGTCACATTGCTGTGCAATTAGACGCGTGAGCAGCGCAGCTTCGAAAACGTTGAACGCGAAACCGAGGCCGAGGTCGCACGAGCGCTGAAAGAGCAGGCACGACAGCCCGCCGTCGCTGCGCACATGAAACTGATAGGTCATGTGACAGGGCGGCAGCGCCATGCGGTCGAGGTCGGCGACGTTCCAGCCGGTGAAGATATGCCGCCGCGATCCGGGATTGTTGCGAAGCGAGTCGATCAGCGCCGCAATCTGATTGTGTCCCTGGCTTGCACGGCGGAACAGCCCCTCGCCCGCCGGTTCGTAGCGCGGCCAGTTGACCCACTGATGACCATAGACGGGACCAAGATCGCCCCATTTCGCAGCGAAGCCCCCGTCGGCGATGATCCGCGCCTCGAAATCCTCGGCGCTGATGGCCTCGCCGGTGGCCATGCGATATTTTTCGAGCGGCCAGTCGGTCCAGATTTTCACGCCCTGCGCCACCAGCGGGCGGATATTGGTGTCGCCGGTCAGGAACCACAGCATCTCGCGCAGCGCGGTTTTCCAATAGACGCGCTTGGTGGTGAGCAGCGGGATTGCGTCGTCCCTCAGCGAGAATCGCATCGTCTCGCCGAACAGCGAGCGCGTGCCGACCCCGGTGCGGTCGATACGCTCGTCGCCCTCGACCCAGATGCGGCGCATCAGGTCGAGATATTGCAGTTCATAATGGATGGAATCGGGCAAAACTCTCTCCTGATCGTCCTGTTCGTTGCTAGGCCTCGCTGGACGGCACGACAAGGCCCGCGACGAGGGGCACGGGCTCTCGTGAACGGCAATCGTCCGATACGGCCCAATCCCCGGTTGGACGGGGCCTTGCAGAGGGGCATGGGGCAAGGATGACCCTGCACGAACCCATCGACAAACGGCCGCAACCGGGCGCCGTCGCGGGCTTCGTTCCGCGCGACAGCGAGGACACGCTCGCCCGTCACCTGCTCCGCCCGATGTTCTTCGCCGACCGCGAGATCGTGCTGCTCGCCGGCTTCGATGCCTATGCGCGACTCGTCGGCCTGGAAAGCGCCATCGGCGACGCGACGGGCCGCTGCATCATCACGCCGCAATGCTGGCACCGCCTGCTCGGCCGCCGCGTCGCGACCGTGCTGATGGCGCACAATCATCCGTCGGGAATCGCGCGGCCGAGCGACGCCGACGCGCGCTGCACGCGCGAGGCAAGCCAGTTCCTGCGGCTCATCGGGATCGATCTCACCGATCATCTGATTTTCATTGAAAGCGGTCATTTCAGCTTTCGCGGCGCCGGTCTCCTCTAGCGCGAACAATCGTCGCGGCGATACCGATTGACGCTTGATGTTCGCAATTTGCGCGTCTAGAGGACCGCCCTGCCTTCGCACCGGCCCGCCGGTGCAAAGATCGGTCGGGGAGTAGCTCAGCCTGGTAGAGCACTGTCTTCGGGAGGCAGGGGCCGGAGGTTCGAATCCTCTCTCCCCGACCAGCTTACTCCTGCCCTAGAATCGCCTCCACAGCAGGCCGTATTCGCGCGCGAAAACCGGCACCCTGCCGGATCGGTTTCTTTTGTAATCAACGGCCCTTGTAAGTCGGCGCGACAATGCATAGATTGTCGTTACGCCGCCGTGGTTTTCCCCCTTTCCATCGCGGCGAGTGCCCCGTCGCTTGACGCGGGTGCGTCCTCCCTGGACCCTGGCCACCTCGTACTCCGGTACGAGGTGGTTTTTTATTCGGCGGCGAGCGGCAGGTCTTCGCTGGCCGGACGCGCCTGCCCGATTCGCTCGACAAGCGCCTCGAACCATCCGCGCAATACGGCCAGCCGCGCCTCGTCGGGGGTGCGGTCAGGATGAAGGTAGAGGCTGCGGTCGATCTCGATCTGCACCGCATGAAGGGCCTCCGCCGGACGCCCGTGCGTCCGCACGATATGCCCGCCCGCATAGGGCTGATTGCGCGACACCGGCACATCGAGGCCGTTCGCATGATCGGCGACGAGATCGATCAGCCAGCCCCCCGCTGTGCCGCCGAAGCGGTCGCCGATGACGACGCCTGCGCCATGGCCCGCCTGCCCGCGCGGAATCGGCGGCATGCTATGCAGATCGATCAGAACGGCATGGCCAAAGCGCGCACGCGCCACCCCAAGCTCGGCCTCCAGCGCCGCGTGATAGGGTCGGTGCAAGCTGTCGAGCCGCCAGTCGAGCGCGGCCGCGTCGATCGGCCGCCGCCACAGCGGCCCGCAATCCGAAAGCCGGGTCGGCACCACGCCGAGGCCCGCGCGCTCCTTGCGCCCCGGCGCGGAGAAGCGCGGGCGCAGCGCGGGCGCGACCTCGGTCGGCGCCATTTGCCCTTCGCCGCGGTTGCAGTCCGCAACCGCGCGCGCCCATAATGCCCGGACGACCATCGCGCCGGCATCGCTTGCCCGCGCGGCGATCAGGTCGCACCAGCTATCCTCCAGCCGCTCCAGCTCGGGACGCCCGACGCGCGCCGCGGCCAATATCTCCGGCGGATAGATGCGCCCGGCGTGCGAAACCGACACGACGACCGGCCCCGCATGGACAGGACGATCGACGGCGAGGACGGAGGACGGCGGCGCGCGATACGACATCGGCAAAGCGTGCCAAAAATCGACAGATGAATCCAGCCGGACCGAATTTGTTAAAGGTCTCGCGCTATCAGGACAAAGAGCTAAACAGGAGGCGGCCGGAGCAGACCGGCGCTTCGCGGGGCCAGGGAACCGATTTTCAGATGATTCGCATTTTGCTCGCCGAAGATGATGATGTGATGCGCGAATATCTGGCGCGGGCGCTGACCAGCGCCGGCTATCATGTGACCGCGGTCGACCGCGGCACCGCGGCGGTCCCCTATATCGATTCGGGGACCTTCGACCTGCTGCTCTCCGACATCGTCATGCCTGAAATGGACGGGATCGAGCTCGCGCAGCATACGGCGAAGGCCGCGCCGCAAACGCAGGTCATGTTCATCACCGGCTTCGCGGCCGTATCGCTGCGCGCCGAGGAGAATGTGCCGCAGGCGAAGCTCCTGTCGAAGCCTTTCCACCTCAAGGATCTGGTGCGCGAGGTCGACAATCTCTTCGGCCGCGCCGACCGATCGAGCCAGCCTTAAATTCCAGGCTCGGCACCGGCCCGCTCCCCCACCCGGCCTCCCATAGGCTACTAAAGTAGGGAGGCCGGGTGGGGGAGCGGGCCGGTGCCGAACTGTTTCAGTTGACTGAAACAGACTTCAACGAAAGGCTTGCCAAGCGGCGCGCGTGCCTTTAGGGGGCGCGTCACCCCAAGGGATGGGCGTGTAGCTCAGTGGTAGAGCACTGTGTTGACATCGCAGGGGTCGCAAGTTCAATCCTTGCCACGCCCACCATTCAAAACGCCGCCACCCCAACAGGTTGGCGGCGTTTTTGCTTTCAGCATCTTTTGCATTGCCTGTACCCCTGCGAAGGCAGGAGCCCATCTCGTGCCGTCACGAAATCCCGCAAATGGCTCTGGAAATCGATAGCATAGAAGATGGGCCCCTGCCTTCGCAGAGGCACGGAAGACGGGGCTCCTACGCCATGCCCTTCGCCAGATCGCCGCGCGAGGCGTCGCCGATCTGGCTTCCTCCGTCGCAATCGAGGATCGTCCCGGTGATGTAGCCCGCCGCGGGCGAGCAGAGGAACACCGCCGATTCGGCAACCTCCTCGACCTTGCCCCAGCGCTTCATTGCGATCCGGGCATAATGCGCCTCGCGCGATGCCGCGTCGGGCGCGAGCCGCGCCATGCCCTCGGTATCGGCAATCGGCCCCGGCGAAATGCCGTTGACGCGCACCTCCGGCCCCCATTCGAGCGCGAGGACGCGGATAAGCTGGTTGATCCCCGCCTTCGCGGCGCAGGCGTGCGCCTGAAGCGCCGAGGCGTTGACTGCCTGCCCAGCGGTGATCGCGATCAGCGACGCGCCGGGGCGATTGAGCAGGTCATGACAGCCGCGGAAGACGTTGAACGTTCCGTTGAGGTCGATATCGACCACGGTCCGAAACGCGTTCGACGACATGCCGAGCACCGGCGCGAGAAAATTGCCCGCCGCGCCCGAAATCACGATATCCATCGGCCCGAGCTTGTCGGCGACCGTCTCCATCACCCCGCGAATCGCCGCATAGTCGCGGACGTCGCCCGACAGGCCGAGCGCGCCCGGACCGATGTCGGCGGCGGCGCGCTGCGCCTTGTCGGGATCGCGTCCTGCAACCGCGACTTTCGCGCCGAGTTCGGCGAAGCGCTTGGCAATGCCGAGGTTGATCCCGCTCGTGCCGCCGGCGACGAAAGCGGTCTTGCCCGCCAGCAGATTGTCCCGAAAGGTCGACATACTCCCGTTTCTCCCAGTTGCGGCGATGGGGCTTGACGGATCGAGACCAGTCGCCTTTTGAAACGCAACCAGACAACAAGGATGCGCCGATGGCAAGTGCCGGTCCCACCTCGAACAGTTTCGTCTCGCAGCGGCTGAAGCTGCACTATGTCGATTGGGGCAATGAAGAGGCGCCGCCGCTGCTCCTGATCCACGGCGGTCGCGACCATTGCCGCAACTGGGACTGGGTCGCCGGGAAGCTGCGCGACCGCTGGCACGTCATTGCGCCCGACCTGCGCGGCCATGGCGACAGCGCCTGGGCGCCCGACGGCAATTACGAGATGGGCGCCTTCGTCTATGACCTTGCGCAGCTCGTCCACCAGCTCGACCTCGCGCCGGTAACGATCGTCGCGCATTCGATGGGGGGCAATATCGCGCTGCGCTATACCGGCCTCTATCCCGAAAATGTCCGCAAGCTGGTCGCGATCGAGGGACTCGGCCCCTCGCCCAAGGTGCTGGCCGAGCGGGCCGCGACGCCCTTCGCCGAACGTTTCCGCAAATGGATCGACGACAAAAGGCAGGCGGCGGGCCGGACGCCGCGCCGCTATGCGACGCTCGACGATGCGCTCGCGCGGATGATGGCCGAAAATGCCTATCTGACCCCCGAGCAGGCGCGCCACCTCACCGTCAACGGCATCAGCCGCAACGAGGACGGGACGTGGAGCTGGAAGTTCGACAATTATCTGAACGTCTGGCCGGTGGTCGATCTGCCGCAGGCGGACATCGAATCGCTCTGGTCGGCGATCACCTGCCCGACGCTGCTTCTCTATGGCGCCGACAGCTGGGCCTCCAATCCGGAAAAGGACGGCCGCCTTGTTCATTTCAACACCGCGCGCGTGATCGAGTTCGAAAATGCCGGTCACTGGTTGCACCACGACCAGTTCGACCGGTTCATGTCCACGCTAGACGAGTTCCTTTAGGGTTCGGGGCGAAAGCGCGCGCCGGTCGCGCGCTCTGGATCATGGCATGGCCTATTCGGGGCGGATCACGACAAGGCAGCGGCTGGCCGCGGGCAGCGGCACGCTGGCGATCGTCGTCGCGGTCGGCCTCGTGCTCGCGAGCGGGCTCGATCTGAAGACGATCCGCACGGCCAGCGAGGCGATCAGCGCCATCGCCCTCCCCGCGCCGCCGCCGCCGCGCGAAGCACCGAAACCCGCCGCGACCGCCGCCGAGCACGAGAGCGGCAAGGCATCGGCCGCCAACAAGCACGCCAGGGCGGCGCCCGTCGCCGCGCCCATACCCAAGCTTCCGCCTCCGAAGCCGCCGCCGATCCCGGCAGCACCGCAACCCGGAACCGGCAGCGATGCCTCGGCGGGCGCGACACCTACTCCCGGCCCCGGCTCGGGTGCAGGCGGCAGCGGCACGGGGACGGGCGCGGGCGGATCGGGTCAGGGCACGGGCGGCGGCGGCACCAAGGCCGCCTGGCGCAGCGGTACGATCCGCGACAACGACTATCCGAAGGACGCCTCGCGCGCCCGCGTCGGGGGCGAGGTGGAAGTGCGTTTCACCATCCAGCCTACCGGCCGCGTTACCGGCTGCCGCGTCACGCGCTCGAGCGGCGATGCGTCGCTCGACGCGACGACCTGTCGCCTGATCGAAGACCGGTTCCGTTTCAGGCCGGCGACCAACCCCGCGGGCGATCCCGTCGCAAGCCAATATGGCTGGCGGCAGAGCTGGTGGCTGGAGCGGCGGCGCTAGCGCGCTCCCATCCGCGCGCTTGCGACAAAATAGCGACAATATCGCGAATGATTATCAATAATCATTGACACTGAGAACGACTCTCAATAGCGGCGCGGGCAACCAAACCAATAGGGGGTATTTCCGTGAAAAGCTCTTCCGCCTCTTTCCTCGCGCTCTCCTGCGTCGGTTTCATCGCCACCTCCCCCGCCATGGCGGCCGAAGCCGTCGATGACGCTGCGGCGACTGCCGATCAGGATCGCGAGTCGATCATCGTCAACGGCCAGCAGGTTCAAAGCGACACGCCGAAAGCGACCGCGCCGCTGATCAATACCCCGCGCTCGATCGTCGTCGTCGACAAGCAGGTGATCAAGGAAACCGGGTCGGCGACGCTGGTCGAGGCGCTGCGCACCGTCCCCGGTATTACCTTCGGCGCGGCCGAGGGCGGCAACCCGATCGGCGACCGCCCCTTCATCCGCGGCTTCGACAGCCAGGGCAGCACCTATGTCGATGGCGTCCGCGACATCGGCGCGCAGACGCGCGAGGTCTTCGCGGTCGAACAGATCCAGGTCGTGCGCGGCTCGGATTCGACGCTCGGCGGCCGCGGCAGCGCGGGCGGCTCGCTCAACATCATCTCGAAACTGCCGCAGCGCGAGAATTTCATCAGTGGCGCGATCTCGGTCGGGACCGACGATTACAAGCGCATCACCGGCGATGTAAACTATGTCATCGGCAGCAACGTCGCGGTCCGCGTCGCGGGCATGTGGCACGATCAGGATGTCGCCGGACGCGACGCGATCTTCCAGAAGCGCTGGGGCATCGCGCCGTCGATCGCGATCGGCATCGAGGGGCCGACCAAGCTCACCTTCTCCTATTATCACCTCGACACCGACGAATTGCCCGACAGCGGCATTCCGTTCCTCTATTCGATCGCCAACGCCCCGCTCGGCACGACCTACAACGAGCCTGCGCTCGGCAACATCACGACCATTTCGGGCGAAACCGGCTTCGTCAGCCGCGACACCTTCTATGGTCTGAAGGCCCGCGACTTCCGCGACAGCAAGACCGACCAGCTGACGCTGCGCTTCGATCACGACTTCGGGAACGGCATCAAGGTCCGCAACACGTCGCGGTTCAACCACAACAGCCAAGCCTATATCTTCCTGCTGCCCGACGACAGCACCGGCAATGTGTTCGGGACCAAGCCGGTCAACCCCGGTAACGCAGCGGGCGACATCGTCACCGGCGGCTATGTCTGGCGCCGCGCCAACACGCGCTTCGGCTATACCGACAGCCTGACCAACCAGACCGACCTCTACGGCAAGTTCAAGACGGGCGCGATCGAGCACAGCTTTGCGCTCGGCGCCGAACTTTCGCTCGAAAAGGCCGAGCGCGGCGCCTTCATTCTCGCGAGCGGCAACACCGTCAGCCCGCGCTGCAATACGCTGACCATCTCGCGCTATTATTGTACCAGCATCTTCAATCCGAATCCGAACGATCCGTGGGTCAACTATGCCAGCGACGCCGCCGGCGCGGCCCAAGCGCCGATCACCCGCGCCGCGCCGGGCGCCCACACGATCAACAATGCCAATACCAAGGCGCTCTATGCCTTCGATTCGATTTCGATCGGCGAGCATCTGATCGTCAATCTCGGCGGCCGGTTCGACAGTTTCACCTCGAAGGTCAAACTGCCGCTGCTCAACGGCACGCGTCCCGAAGTCCGCCGCAAGGACGATATTTTCAACTACCAGGCCGGCCTCATCTTCAAGCCGGTCAGCAACGTCAGCCTTTATGCCTCCTACGCGACCGCGGCGACCCCGCCGAACAGCCTCCTCGGCGAAGGTCAGGAGCAGAACGGCCTCGGCAGCGTGACCGCGGCCAATCCGCAGGCGGCCGCGCAGGCCGCCGCCGATGCTCTCCGAGTCGAACGCACCAAGTCGATGGAAGCCGGCGCCAAGGCCGATCTGTTCGACTCGCGGCTGTCGCTCACCGCAGCGGTCTTCCAGACCCAGACCAAGAACGCCCGCGTGACAAGCGACGCCAATACGGTGCAGTTCATCGGCGAACGCCGAATCCGCGGCGCCGAGCTTGGCTTCAACGGCACGATCCTGCCGAACTGGACGATTTTCGGCGGCTATACCTATCTCGACGCCAAGATCGTCGATGGCGGCTTCACGATCCTGACGGCGCCCGCCGTCGGCAGCCAGAAAGCACAACCCGTCGCGGTCCCCTCGATCAACACCGGCAAGCGCTTCCCGCAGACCGCGAAGCACAGCTTCACGCTCTGGACCAATGTCGAGCCGGTCAAGGGGCTGACGCTGGGTGGCGGCGCCTTCTATTCGAGCCGGGTCTTCGGCGGCTATCAGGACAACCGTTCGGCGACGCAGGACGCACAGGGCAATGTCACGATCAATCCGGCGACGCGTATCATCTATCGCACGGTGCCGAGCTATTGGCGCTTCGACGCGCGGATCGGCTATGCCTTCAACGACAAGATCGACCTGTCGGTCAACGTCAACAACCTGACCAACAAGACCTATTTCAATCAGGTGTACACGTCGCACTATGCGGCGATCGCGCCCGGACGGTCAGCCATTGCGACGCTGAACTTCAAATATTAAGCGGGGGTCATGGCGACGCTCGACATCGACCGGCTGAAAGCAATGAGCGCGGAGGAACTCTCCGCGCTCTTTGCGCCGGCCAATCCCGAGCGCCCCGCCGCCATCCGGCTCGCCGCCGAGGCGGGTTTCGCCGACGCGCAGGCGATCTATGGCCAGATGCTGCTCGACGGGGACGGGGTGCCGCAGAACCAGCAAGCCGCAATCGGCTGGTTCCACAAGGCCGCCGAGCAGGGCCACGCGATGGCGATCAACATGATCGGCCGCTGCTACGACCTCGGCTGGGGCGTGGATATCGACAAGGCGCGCGCCGCCGAATGGTTCAGGCTTGCCGCCGACCGCGGGCTCGACTGGGGGCTCTATAATTACGCCACCCTGCTCGCGCTCGGTCAGGGCGTGGCCGAGGACAAGCCTGCCGCGCTCGACTTGTTCCGGCGTGCAGCCGCTATGGGGAACGCAAAAGCGATCAACTTCGTCGGCAGCTTCCATGAAGACGGATGGGTGGTCGAACGCAACCTGGCCGTCGCGGCCGACCATTATCGCCGCGCAGCCGAAGGCGGTGATTTTCGCGGGCGCTTCAACCACGCGCGAATGCTGGCCGATGTCGGCGATATCGATGGCGTGCTGCACTGGCTCGGCCGTGTCGGTGAGACGGCGACACCGGCTTTCATGGAAAAGGCGAAAGCCTGGCTCGCAGCGTCTGATAATGAACGGCTGCGCACCGATGGCGTGGCCGCGCTGGTGGCGGGTCAGGAGGCTAAGCCATGATGATTTCGGTCCCCGACCTGCTCGACACCGACACCGTGGCGCGCGTGCGCCAGATCATCGACGCTGCGCCCTGGATCAACGGCAACGCCACCTCCGGCCCGCAGGCGGCGCTGGCCAAGAACAATGAGCAGCTCGCCGAAGGCAGCCCCGCGGCGCGGGAAGCGGGCACGATCATCCTCAATGCGCTCGGCAATTCGCCGCTGTTCTTCGCCGCCGCGCTACCGCTCAAAGTCTATCCGCCACTGTTCAACCGCTATGGCGAGGGACAGACCTTCGGCACCCATGTCGACAACGCCGTCCGCATCCAGCGCGGATCGGATTTCCGTTTGCGCAGCGACCTGTCGGTGACGGTCTTCCTCGAAGACCCCGATGCCTATGACGGCGGCGTCCTCGTCGTCGAGGATTATTTCGGGACGCAACAGGTGAAGCTGCCCGCGGGTCACGCGGTCGTCTATCCGTCGTCTAGCCTCCATCATGTCACTCCGGTAACGCGCGGGGTCCGAACGGCTTCCTTCTTCTGGCTCCAGTCGATGGTGCGCGATAATGACGCGCGGCGGCTGCTGTTCGGGCTCGACCAGTCGATCCAGCGCTTGACCGGCCAGTTGGGCGGCGGCGACCGCTCGGTGATCGAACTCACCGGCACCTACCACAATCTGCTCCGCCGCTGGGCCGACGCCTAAAGCGGCGTGCATTAAATATAAGCCGTTTGCCCTGAGCTTGTCGAAGGGTCGTTCTTCCTTTCAGGCACCGCAGAAGGACGGTGCTTCGACAAGCTCAGCACAAACGGAAGAAAGGGCGATGCAGACTTAACGCTCCGTGCTCTAATCGAGCATCGCGCGCCACGCGCGCGAAATATATTCGCGATCACCTGCAACCACGCATGCCGCGAGGCCTTCCGCATCGGCAAGCGCGATACTTTTTTCGGGGCCCAGCACAGTCAGCGCGGTCGCCCAGCCGTCGGCCATCATGCAGTCGCGGTGCAACACCGTCACCGACGAGACGCTGCTGACGATCGGCCGTCCGGTCGCGGGATCGAAACTGTGCGAATAATAGCGACCCTCGACGCTGAAACCGCGCCGGTAATTGCCTGAGGTCGCAACCGACAGGTCGTGCAGCGCGATCCGCCAGGGCGGGATCGACACGGCCGGCGGCATCTCGACATCGACCCACCAGGGCTGGCCGTCGGGCCTGATCCCCTCCCCGCGCAATTCGCCGCCGAGTTCGAGGAGGAAATGGCGCACGCCCTGCCCCAGCAACCATTCGGCCGCGAGGTCGACACCATAGCCCTTGGCGATGCCCGACAGGTCGAGCGCGGCACCTTCGCTGCGCCGGATGCGCGATCCGGAAGCATCATATTCGATCGTGCGGTTCCGGGGGGGCGTGTCGTCCGGCACGATATCGACCGGCCCGCCGCCGCCGAAGCCCCAACGTTCGGTCAACTCCCCGAGCGCCGGATCGAATGCCCCGTCGCTCGACTCCGCAATCGCGAGCGCGGCTGAGACGACATGTGCAAATTCGGGCAGGATCGCGTACCATTCTCCCGCCGGCGCACGGTTGAAACGCGACAGGTCGGATTTGGGCTCCCACTGGCTCATTTGCGCGACAACACGGTCGAACGCCGCCTGCACGCCCGCCGCCGCGTCGGCGAGCGGCGACACGGCGTGGAGCGACCAGCTCGTCCCCATCGCCTCGCCGGCGAAGCTCTGCACCTCCCCCGCGCCGCGCGCCGCGAAGGCGGCGGGCGTCAGTGCGCGGGGAATCAGGATACGGTCGCTCAGGGCGCCATCACCTCGAGCGTCGTGACATAGGAGGCGCGGCGCGCGATCGGCTGCGGCGCGCCCTCGCCCGCGCCTTCGGCCTGCGGGGTCGTGACGTTCAGCCAGTACATGCCCGGCTCGGGCCAGGTTACCGCGACCTTGCCCTCGGCATCGGTCTTGAGGTCGATCTGGCCGAGCTGGTCGCGATAGCGGATGCCGCCGGGGATCACCGTCACCGGCAGGCCCGCCGCGGGCTTGCCGTCGAGCAGGAACTGAAAGGTCGCCGCCTCGCCTGCATAGAGGTCGTTGGGGTGCGTCACCGGCACCAGCTCGATCCCCTTGCCGGTCGGCTTGAACAAGGTGGTCGTCGGCTCGCCCACCGTCACGAAAATCTCGTTGCGGTTGTTCGCCTCGGCGGTCTTCACATTGGTCGCGCCTGCAGGCACCCGCTCGGCGAGATTGGCGGCGGTGGTGCCGCGCGGCAAGCGCTCGGTCTTGCCATTGAGGTCATAGCTGCCCATCAGCATGTCGGCGACCGACGCGATGCGATAGGTGCCCTTCTGCACCAGATGGACGTCGAAGGTGCTGCGATAGCGGCCGGTCGACTTGTTCTCGATCGTCAGTTCGGTGCCGTCGGGCGCCCACGCCTTCACCGCGTCGAGACGCAGCGGCTGATGCTCGAAATAGAACAGGTCGTTCGACACTGCGGCATCAACCGTCACCCAAACATCGTCGCCCGAGAGCACGGTCGCGGAGGGCAGCATCCACTGGCGGTGCGCGCTCGCCGGAACCACCGCCATCGCCGCAATCGCGATCGTCGCCGCGAAACCCAGGATATGCTTCTTCATTGTCTTGCCCCTTCGAAAATCAGCGGAAAGCGATGGTGACGGCGCCGAGTTCGGTCGTGCCGGCGGCGCGGCCACCTGCGCCGGCCTTCGCCGGCCAGGTGAACGGAATGCGGAGCAGCTCACGCCCGCCGACCTCGCGCGCCGCCTCGATCACCAGCGTATAGGCGCCGGGAGCGGTGGCGCCGAGCTGGGCGCGGCTGAACGAGATTTTCTGCGCACCCGGCGCGCGCGTCGCGCCGGTGATGCCGTTCGCAGGGAAGGTCATCGTCCGGCCCGCGGCGCGCCACCACTGGCGCACGTCGCGCAGCCATTTGGTGCCCTCGTTATTCTTCATGTCATAATCGTACCAGACCGCGACCGTCTTCGCGGGCGCGCCGGCCTTTTCGACCCAGATCGCCACGTAAGGACGATGATATTCGGCAACCTTGAGCCGCGGAATGGTGATCGTGACGTCCATCGTCGCGGGCGCGGCGGCCAGCACCGGGGCGGTCAGCACGGCGCTCAGCGAGCCGCCGATCAGAAGCGTGCGCGAAGGGGACTGCATTGAAGACTCTCCTTAGTGGATGAAGACGATCGCGACGGCGGCGGGAAGGACGAGCCCGGCGCCGACGAGCGGCCAGGTGCTCTTGCGCTTCGCCGCGTGCAACCAGTGCAGGAACAGGCCGGTGATCGCGAAGACCAGACAGGCGAAAGCGAAGACATCGATGAACAGGCTCCACTCGCCACCCGAATTGCGGCCCTTGTGGAGGTCGTTGAGATAAGAGATCCAGCCGCGGTCGGTGACTTCGCTCGTCACCGCGCCGCTCGCGCGGTCGATCGCGACCCAGGCGTCGCCGCCCGGACGCGGCGCGGGCAGATAGACTTCGTCGGCCGACCACTCGGCCTCGCCCGACGCCTTGACCGGGAAATGCCCCTCGACCCAGGCCGCGACGGGCTTTGGCAACCGGCCCTTGCCGCCCGCGGGATCGGCGCCGAGCTGGCCAAGCACCGCCGCCGGCATCTGCCCCGCCCCCTGCGTCACGACTGGCGTTCCCTCGATGTCGGCGGCGTGATTGAGCGTGAAGCCGGTGACCGCGAACAGCAGCAGCCCGATCAGGCTGATCGCCGAGCTCATCCAGTGCCACATATGCAACTGCTTGAGCCAAAAGCTCTTCCGGCTTTTCTTCGTCGGCGGGCGTTGGGTCCGGGGTGCGTGCATCGGGGAAAGGTGGGTCCATCGGGAAAGGATGCCCGCCATTATCGAGAACGATTCTCAATTACAATTAAAAAGGTCCGTATTCGGAGCCATCAATCGAGCAGATCGAGCGTCGCCAGCTTCTGCATCCGCGCGGTCTCCGCGAGAACCGCCTCGCGCGCGATCCCGCTCTCGGCGTGCAGCATCTCGGTCGCGACATAGCCGAACTCGACGAGCATCCGGACGCGCAGCCAGATCAGGTCACGCGGGCGGCTCGGCACGAACGGCGCAAAGGCGTCGGTCAGCTTCCCGGTCACATAGCGATGCGATTCGATGCGGACATGCTCGAGGCGCGGGCTCGAATGGAGCGCCCGCTCGATCCACACGCCGCCCGGTTCGGCCTCGGTGATCTCGGCCGTCTCGCGCAGCAATTCCTCGGTATTTTCGGCATAGGCGCGAAGGCCGCCGCTTGCATGGCGGTCGAGCCAGCGGACCAGCGCCTCATTCTGGCGATCCATCAGCCGCTCGCCGAGCGCGATGATGATTTCGAACTTGTCGGCGAAATAATAATAGAGCGCCGGCGGCGTCACGCCCGCGCGCTCGCAGATCATGTTGGTCGAGATGCGCTCCATCCCAACCTCGGCGAGCAACAGCCCCGCGGTGTCGAGCAAACGCTCGCGCGTCGACGGACCGCGTGCCGGCTTCTCCTTTGCTTTCGGCCTTGCCATCGAATTCCCACCTTCCTGCGCCGCTCCATCATGGAAGGCGCAACGCGTCCTGACCAGCCTTGTTGACGCAATATAGCTTATACTATAATTTAGCGATAACTAAATTGGGAACAGGGAAACAAAATAATGAAATTGATGGGCAAATTGCGACTCGGCACCGCTTCCGTCCTGGCGTTTGCGATTCTCGCACCGTCCGCGGCGACGGCGCAGGAGGGGGCGGCAGACGCCGGAACCAGCGCCGAAACGAACGAAGGCATCGGCGACATCGTCGTCACCGCGCAGCGCCGCGAACAGAATTTGCAGGACGTGCCGGTCGCGGTCACCGCCTTCTCGGGCGACGCCATCGCCGACCTTGGCATCCAGTCGAGCTCGGACATTGCGGCGGTGGTTCCGAACCTTGAGATCGGCCTTCCCGCCGGCGAAGGCAATCAGCCGCTCATCTATATCCGCGGCGTCGGACTCGCCGATACCAACAGCAACAACGCGGGGCCCAACGGCGTCTATGTCGACGAGGTCTATATCGCCTCGCCGGGCGCGCAGACCTTCCAGCTTTTCGACCTCGAACGCGTCGAGGTGCTGAAAGGACCGCAGGGCACGCTCTATGGCCGCAACGCGACCGGTGGCGCGATCAACTTCATCACCGCAAAGCCGAGCAAGGATTTTCAGGCGCAGGCCTCGCTCTCCTATGGCTCGTTCGACACGATCACCGGCGAGGCCGCGATCGGCGGGCCGATCTCCGACGCCGCGCGCTTCCGCATCTCGGGCACCGGCACCCATTCGAACGGCTATGTCCACAATCTGCTGACCGGACGCCGCGAGAACGGCCAGGGCAGCTTCGCGCTGCGCGGCCAATTGGCCCTCGATATCGCCGACAATTTCGACGCGCTGCTCAACGTCCACGGCGGCAAGGTCGATGTTCGCTCGCCGCAATATCGCAGCCTCGGCCTGCTAGATCCCGACACCGGCTTCACGACGCCATGCGCGCCCGATGCGATCATGGCGAACCAGTGCGGCAACGTCTTCGGCTATGTCAGCCCCGAAGGCTTCTACGACGGCAATTACGACCGCAGCGACCGGCTGGTGGTCAAGAATTGGGGCACGTCGGCGCGGTTCAACTGGCATTTCGGCGATATCACGCTGACGTCGATCTCGGCCTATGACTGGAACGACAAGCTGCACCGCGAGGACACCGACGCCAGCCCGTTCCGCATTCTCGACATCGACTATGGCGTGCGGTCCAAGGCCTTCACGCAGGAACTGCGCCTGTCGGGCACGGGCGGCGGCGTCAACTGGGTCGTCGGCGGCTATTATCTGCACGAGACGCTGAACCAGAACCAGACCGGCGACCTGTTCGGCGAGGTGCGCGCCGCCCTGCCGGGCGGCGCGGGCGATCCCGACGGACTGGCGACGGGCGGCATCCCCGTGCTCTTCTCGCGCACGCTCAATCGCCAGAACACCGACGCGGCGTCGATCTTCGGCCAGGCCGAGATCGAACTGACCCCGGCGCTGCGCGCGACCATCGGCGGCCGCTACAATTACGAGCGCAAGCGCTTTCTCGCCGAGGCCCGGCTGGAGGAGAACAGCATCATCGTGCCCGACGAGGAAGGCGGCGAAGGCGCCGTCACCGTCGCGCCGATCCCCGGCGGCATCATTCCCCTCTATAGTTTCGACAATCGCAAGTCGTTCAAGAATGTCTCCTTCAAGATCGGGCTCGACTACGACATCGCCCCCGACGTGATGGCCTATGCGAGCATCTCGACCGGCTTCAAGAGCGGCGGCTTCAACGGCGGCTTCCTGAGCTTCGATCCCGCCGAAGCGGCAGTGCAGGCCCAGCCGTTCAACGAGGAGACGTTGACCGCCTATGAGGTCGGGATCAAATCGACGCTGTTCGACCGCCGCCTCCGCTTCAACGCGGCCGCCTTCTATTATGATTATAAGGATCTGCAGCTTTATACGCTGATCAACACCGGCGCGATCCCGCTCTCGCTGCTCGACAATGCCGCGAACGCGACCATCTATGGTGCCGAGTTCGAGATGATCGCCAAGCCCGCCGACCGCTTCGACATCACGCTGAACCTCGGCCTGCTCGATACCGAGGTGAAGGATTTCGTCACTGCGGTGGCCGATTATTCGGGCAACCGCCTCGCGCTGTCGCCGACCGTAACCTTCAGCGGCACCGCCAACTACGAGGTTCCGCTGTCGGACAAGCTCGCCCTCGCCTTCCAGCCCTCTGCCTCCTATCGCAGCAGCCAGTTTTTCTCGGCCGACAATAATCCGCTGCTCAAGCAGAAGGGCTATTGGCTGCTCGGCGGACGCATTGCGCTCAAGGACGAAGACGGGCGCTGGGAAGCGGCGGTGTTCGGCCGCAACCTGACGCGCAAAAAATATATCAACTACGCCGTCGATCTTTCCGACTTCGGCTTCATCGAGCAGTTCCGCGGCGAACCGCGGATGTTCGGCGTCGAATTCCGGGTCAAATATTGATGCGCGCGCTGATCCTCCTGCCTGCGGCGCTGCTGCTGGCGGCGTGCCAGTCGGAGCCGCCGCCGGCGAAACCGCTCACCCCCGAACAGAGCGCGGCACTGAAACCCGCCGATGCCCGCATCGCGGGGCTCTACGAGCAAGCGTGCAAGTCGTGCCATACGGTTCCCGACACCGGAGCGCCGCTAACGGGCGACCGCACCCAGTGGGACAAGCGCTGGGCGAAGGGCGAGGACGCGCTGCTGAACAGCGCGGTTCGCGGCCTGAATGGAATGCCGGCGGGCGGACAGTGCTTTTCCTGCACGCCTGACGATTATCGGAAGCTCATTCGCTTCATGGCGGGGAGGAATTGATGGGCAAGGTAACGCGGCGGTCGCTGCTCGTCGGCGGCGGAGTGATCGGAGCGGGCGCGCTGGGCGTCGGCGGTCTTGCCGGGCGCAACTGGCTGCGCGACCGCGAACCCGCGGCGTTGGCCGCCGAGGACGCCAAGGGCCATCTCCTCTGGTCGAACTGGTCGGGCATCGCGCACAGCTACCCCGAAAAGCGCGGCGCGCCGACGAGCGAAGAGGAATTGCTCTCCATCCTGACCAAGGCGCCCGCGCCGGTGCGCCCGGTGGGTTCGGGGCACAGCTTCACCGCGCTCGTCCCGACCGACGGCACGCTGCTGACGCTTGACGGCATGGCGGGGCTGGTCGGCCATGACTCCACGAAAAACCAGGCGACGGTGCGCGGCGGCACCCGCCTTGCCGACCTCGGCCCCGCGCTCGCGGCGATCGGGCAGGAGATGATCAACCTTCCCGACATCAACAAACAGTCGATCGCGGGCGCGATCGGAACCGGCACGCATGGCACCGGGCGCGGCATCCAGGCGGTGCACGGGTCGGTCGTCGCGATGCGGATCGCGACCCCGACGGGCGAAATCATCGATTGCGACGCCGCCAACCGCCCCGAAGTCTTCAACGCCGCGCGCGTGGGGCTCGGCGCCTTCGGCGTCGTGACGCAGGTGACGCTGCAGAACCAGCCGCTGCACCGCATCCTCAAGCGCACCGAGGTGCGCCCGACCGACGAGGTGCTGGAGGATTGGCCGGCACTGCGCCAGAAGCACCGCAACGTCGAATTCTATGTCCTGCCCTTCACCGGCCATTCGGCGGTGATCACCAACGACATCACCGACCGGCCGGTCAAGCCGCGCGGCCCCGACGCCGACACCGAGACGCTGATGGGCCTCAAACAGCTTCGCGACTGGTTCGAATTCGCCCCCGCGCTCCGCCGCAAGCTCGCGGCGGAGGAGATGGCGAAGGTTCCGCCCGAGGAGATGGTCGACGAAGGCTGGAAACTGCTGTCGAACGAGCGGCCGGTGCGCTTCAACGAATGCGAATATCATCTGCCGATCGAGGCGCAGATTCCGGCGCTGCGCGAAGTCATCGCCGCGATCGAGGAGCATCGCAGGGATGTGTTCTTCCCGATCGAGGTGCGCGTGATCGCGCCCGACGATGCCTGGCTGTCGCCCTTCTACCAGCGCGAAAGCGGGTCGATCGCGGTCCACGCCTATTACCGCGAGGACCATGACTTCTTCTTCACCATCGTCGAACCGATCTTCCGCCGCCACGGCGGCCGCCCGCACTGGGGCAAGCTGCACAGCCTGAAGGCGCGCGACCTTGCGGCGCTCTATCCGCGCTGGAAGGAAGCCGGCGAGGTGCGCCGCTCGCTCGACCCCGAAGGACGGATGCTCAACGATTATCTGAAGGGGATTTTCCTCGATGGCTGAGGCTGGACGGACGAAACGCTGGACCCGCCGCGCGGCGATGGTCGGCGGCGGCGCGGCGGTGCTGGGTGGGGCAGCCGTATTGGCCTCGCGCAAGAGCGACCATGGCGGCGCGCACGATCGCTATTTCCTCGCGCTGTCGGCGGCGCTCCGCCGGGCGGGGATCGCGCATCCGTTGCTGGTCGTCGATCAGGCGCGGCTCGATCAGAATATCGCTGCGGCGCGCGCGACGCTGAAGCCGTCAGGCCTGCCGCTGCGCATCGTCGTCAAGTCGCTGCCCGCGACCGGCCTGATCGACCATATCGCGGCGGGTATGGCGACGAACCGCTTCATGGTCTTCAACGGCGCGATGATCGAGATCATGGCGCCGCGCACCGACGCCGACCTGCTCCTCGGCAAGCCGCTGCCCGAACTGGAATTCGCCGCAGTCATCGACAAGGCAGGCGCCGAGGCGGCGAGCCGCATCCAGTGGCTGATCGACACGCCGACGCGGCTCAGGCAATATGCCGACCTCGCCGCCGCGCGCGGCGTCAAGCTGCGCGCCAATATGGAGATCGACGTCGGCCTTCATCGCGGCGGCTTTGCGGACGGCAAGGCGCTGGCGGAAGCGGTCGATCTCGCCCGCACCTTCCCGCATGTCTCGGTCAGCGGCCTGATGGGCTATGATGCGCATGTCACGAAGATGGACGATCCCGACGAAGCCTATGCCGCGTCGCAGACGCTCTATCGCACCGCTATCGGCGTGCTGCGCGAAAAGCTCGGCGTCGATCCCGCAACGCTGACGCTCAACGGCGCGGGAAGCCCGACCTATGCACGCCACGCGCAGGGAAGTGCCGCGAACGAAGTGTCGGTGGGCTCGGCCTTCGTCAAACCCGTCGATTTCGACACGCCCTGGCTTACGCGCCACAGGCCCGCGAGCTTCATCGCGACCCCGGTGATCAAGGCGAAGCGCATGGAGCTGCCCGGCAACGAATGGCTGACCGGCCCGCTGACCTTCATGGACCCCAATGCGGCGCGCGCTTTCTTCATCTATGGCGGCCACTGGCTCGCGACGCCGGTATCGCCGCCCGGATTGCAGTTCAGCGACCTTTACGGCCGTTCGAGCAATCAGGAGATGCTGACGGGATCGACGCATGTCGCGCTGAAGCCCGACGATTACGTCTTCTTCCGCCCGAACCAGAGCGAAGCGCTCTTCCTCCAGTTCGGCGACATCGCGCTGTTCGACGGGAACGCCATCACAGGCTCCTGGCCCGTGTTTCCGGCGTCGGCCTGACCGTCCGCGCCGCAACCGGGCCTTTCAAAGGAACCGGGTCGAACCTCTCAGTCCATCGAACTGCGCGGCGACATGGCGCGCGTAAGGCAGGCCGCAGTCCCGGATTGCAAGCTCCCCCGCATCCCATGCGATGACGCCGCGCCGCTCGAAGTCCAGCAAGGATTCGCGCACGCTGGCAACGCTCTCTGGGCAAAGCTTCGTCCGTCCGTTGCACAGAAGATCGCGGATATGCGCCGCCCTTGCCTGTTGCTCGCGATCGACCGCGACGCCCCGAACCGCCGCGAGACGGCCGTCGCCGACAAGATCGCGATAGGGGCCGGCGCGCTTTTCGTTCTGCACGATCAGATCGGGAAAGCGGCTGATCGCGCTCGCTCCGAAGCCGATGAGCACCGGCGCGTCATCCTCGGTGAAGCCCTGGAAATTGCGATGGACCCGCCCTTCCTGCGCGGCCGCCGCCAGAGCATCGCCGGGCAGCGCGAAATGATCGAAGCCCACCGGGATATAACCGGCGGCGGTCAGGCGCTCGAACCCGAGCCACGCCTGATCGAACCGCATCTTGGCATCCGGCAGGTTCGTGGCATCGATCCGCCGCTGGCGCGGGATCATGGCGGGCAGGTGGGCATAGCCGAACAGCGCGATGCGGCTCGGCGCAAGACGGATCGTCTCATCGAGCGTCGCCTCAAGGTCGGCGAGCGACTGCCCCGGCAGCCCGTACATCAGGTCGAAATTGATCGCATCGATATCGCGGAGACGAAGCGCGGAAACCACGCGCTCGATATGCGACAACGGCTGGATGCGCCCGATCGCCTGCTGGACGTGCGGCGCGAAGGTCTGGACGCCGAGGCTGACGCGCGTGACATGCGCCGCTGCGAGCACGAGAGCCCATTCGGACGAAAAGCCGCGCGGGTCGAGTTCGATCGACACTTCGGGCCGGTGCGCGTCGAAGACGGTCAGGATGCGGTCGAGCAGGCGCACCAGTTCGACGGGCGCGATCGCGTTCGGGCTGCCGCCGCCGAACGCGATGCGCTGCACCCGTCCGCGCCCGCCAAGCCGCTTTGCGACAAGCGCGATTTCGGTCCTGAGCGCCGTCAGATAATCGGCGAGCCGCTGCTTGCGCCCCGCGGCCCCGGTGTTGCAACCGCAATACCAGCATATCTGTTCGCAGAAGGGGATATGGACATAGAGCGAGACCGGCGTCGCGGACTCCATCGCGTCCAGCGCGCGCGCATAATCGTCCGCGCCGATATTCTCGGCAAACTCCATCGCGGTCGGATAGCTGGTGTAGCGCGGCACCGGCTTGGCGAGCAGATCGGGATGATAGGACCACATGATGGGCAGGGCCTATCCTTGCATGGCGCCGCCCGCATTGACCGGGATCAATGTCGCGGACATCAACAGCATCCGGGCCTTGCCTTCGCCGATTTTCCGCGCCGGTCGGTGACGGCGTGACAGGCCTTTGCGCAATCTTTCTCCTGCCCCGGATCGCCCGGATCGTCCGGCACGATCAGGCGATGCGAAGCGCCGCCGCACGCGGGGACGATCAGCACGCGCGCGTGGACCGCGACCGGCGGCTGGATCAGCGCAGCGATGGCGAGCGTCAGAGCGAAGCGGCGCGCGCTCATGGTGCCTGATCCTCTTCTTCCTCGACGAAGATGCGCAAGGCCGCACCGTCGAGGTCCTCGAACTGTCCCTGCCGCAGCGACCAGAAGAAGCCGGCCAGTCCCAGCAGGCCGAGGCCGAGCGCGATCGGTATGAGGAAGGCGAGCCCGTTCACCGGATCGCCCGCTTCAGGCGCAGCGCGTTGCCGACGACGATCAGCGACGATCCCGACATCGCGATGGCCGCGACGAGCGGTGTGACCAGCCCCATGAAAGCGAGCGGCACCGCGACGATATTATAGCCGATCGCGGCCATGAAATTCTGCCGCACGACCGCCTGCGTCCGCCGCGCCATGCGGATCGTCTGGACCACCGGCATCATCCGGTCGCCGAGGAAAATGCAGTCCGCCGCATTCTTGCCGACATCGCTCGCCGAGCCGGGCGCGATCGACGCATGGCCGGCGGCGAGCGCGGGGCCGTCGTTGAGGCCGTCGCCGATCATCAGCACCCTGTGTCCCTGCGCCGACTGGCGCCCAATCGCGGCAAGCTTGTCCTGCGGGCTCATCGCGGTCTGCGCGGTCAGCCCCAGCTCGCGTGCGACGGGCGCGACCGCCTCGGCGCGGTCGCCCGACAGGATCATCGCGCCGACCCCCTCGCCACGCAGCGCCTCGATCATTGCCTCGGCGTCGGGTCGCAGCCGGTCGGCGAAGCGGATCGTCGCCACCGGGCGGCCCGCAACCGTCAGCTCGGTCGCGAGTGCGTCGCCCGCTCCGGGGCTCTGCGGTCGGCCGAGCGTGACGGTGCTTCCCGCCCAATGCGCCTCGATGCCGAAACCCGGCGTTTCGCGAAGCGCGGTGATTTCGACGGGCCGAACGTCCAGCGCCTGCAGCCCACGTGTCAGCGCTTCACTGAGCGGATGGCGGCTCGCCTGCGCCAGCGCGAGCAGCAGCGACTGGATCGCGATGTCGAGCTGGTCGAGGTCGCGCGCCTCGGGCCGCCCGAGTGTCAGCGTTCCCGTCTTGTCGATCAGCGCCAGATCGACCTCGGCGAGCCGCTCGAGCGCCGACCCGTCCTTGATCAGCACCCCCTGCCGCATCAGTTCGCCCGCCGCGACGATCTGCGCCGCGGGCACCGCGAGGCCGAGCGCGCAGGGACAGGTGATGATCAGCACCGCAGCGGCAATGAGCAGGCTGTGGTGCCAGCCCGCCCCGGCGATCATCCAGCCCGCGAAGGCCATCAGCGCGAGGCAATGCACCGCGGGCGCATAAAGCCGCGCCGCGCGGTCCGCGATGCGGACGTAGCGCGACCGCCCCTGCCCCGCCTCACCCATCAGCCGCGCGATGTCGGCGAGCACCGTATCGGCTCCGGCCGCGGTGACGCGCACGCGAACCGGCGCGTCGAGGTTGAGCGTGCCTGCGTGCACACGGTCGTCGATGTGGACGCCCTGCGGCGCGCTCTCGCCGGTGAGCAGCGACAGGTCGAGCCGGCTTGCACCGCTGATTACCACGCCATCCGCCGACAATCGTTCGCCCGCCGCAACCAGCATCACCATGTCGGGTTCGAGTGCGGTCGCATCGACCCAGCGCGTGCGGCCGTCGGTCTCCACGATCATCGCGCCCGTTCCCATGTTGCGAAGCAGCGCCGTGACGCCGCCGCGCGCGCGGTCGCGCATCACGCTGTCGAGCCAGCGGCCGCAGAGCAGGAAGAAGAGCAGCATCACCGCGCCGTCGAAATAGGCGTGCGCGCCGCTCGTCGCGGTCTCGTAGAGGCTGATCGCACAGACGAGCAGCACCCCGATGCTGATCGGCACGTCCATGTTGGTGCGGCCATGCCGAACCGCGCGCCACGCCGAACGGAAGAATGGGCGTCCGGCATAAGCGACGGTCGGCAGCGCGATCAGCGCCGAGAGCCAGTGAAACAGGTCGCGCGTCGCGCCCGCCGCACCCGACCAGACCGAAACCGAAAGCAGCATGACGTTCATCATCGCGAAGCCCGACACCGCGACCGCGCGCAGCAGCTCGCGGCTCGTTTCGGCCTCGGCGTCGATCCCTTCGCCCCCCTTGCCGATCGGGTGCGCCTCGAACCCCAAATTGGTGAAGGCGCCGATCAGATCGGGCATCTCGGCATCGGGCACACACGACAGATGCACCCGCTTTTCGGTGAAGTTGACGCGCGCCGCCGCAATCCGCCGGTCACGCACGAGTCCTTGCTCGAGCTTCGCGATGCAGCCCGCGCAGCGGATGTCGGGGACCGCGAAGTCGCGTTCGATCAGCGCGGCGGCGCTCATTGCAGAGTCTCGCGATAGCGCGCCTCGTCGGCTCCGTGCCGCACGGACAGGTCGAGCCGCCAGCGCCCGGCGGGCAGCGCTTCGGCGGACTGCAAGCCGCCGTCGGGCGCGGTCAGGAAATGCAGCGGCCGCGGCTCGACGCGCCCGAGCGGATGGCTGAGTGTCGCCCGGACCCGAAGGCCCTCCAGCTCCTTGCCGTCCTTGCGGATCGAGAGGCGGACACGGCGGTCCGCATCGACGGTCACCGACCGCTGCCAGCCCAGCCGGTCCTGCGTCGCCGCGCGGGCCAGCCATTCGTTATAGTGCTGGCTGGCGACATAGCTGTTGTCGACCACCGTCCCGCCGAAGGTCGACAGCGCGAACCGCGCCATGACGAGATTGACCGTGATGACGATGCCGAAGAAGACGATCAGGATTGTCGCCATATGCCGGCCTGTAAAAGACTTCTGCGTCTGCTTGTCGGTCATTGTCCCGTCTCCGGCCGGTCGAACTGGATGGTCTCGCTGTCACCCCGCGGATCGTCGTCGAGCCCGCGCACCGCGATCGTAAAATCCTGCCGCGCTGGCCCCTTGCCGGGGGCGGCGACGAACAGCCTGACCGGGGTCACGCTATCGGGCGCAAGCGGCAGGCGAAGGCTCTGCCGCGCCGTTTCGCGCGATCCCGCCTGCGTCCACAATTGCGCGCCCGCGAGGCCGCTGACGTTGATCTCGACCTCGCGCGGGCGAAGCTCCATGTTGCGCAGTTTCAGCGTGTAATTGTTGCGGATCGATCCGTCGGACAGCTGGATATAGAGCGGGCTGCGCTCGTGCTGGACGGCAAGGTCGAGCCGGGTGCGCTGGCCGAGGGTGAACAGCATCGCGAGGCCGATCGCGGCCCAGATGCCGAAATAGATCAGCGTGCGCGGGCGCAGCAGCGTCTTGCGGATCGGCGGCGCGGTACCGCCCGCTTTCTCGATCGCCGCGTCGTCGAGGGTGCAATAGTCGATCAGCCCGCGCGGGCGGCCGACCTGCGCCATCACGCCGTCGCAGGCGTCGATGCACAGCGCGCAGGTGATGCAGCCGATCTGCGGCCCTTCGCGAATGTCGATGCCGGTCGGGCAGACCGCGACGCACTGGTTGCAGTCGATGCAGTCGCCGAAGGCGCCGGGGTGAGCCTGCGCCTTCTTGACGCTGCCGCGCGGCTCGCCGCGCCAGTCCTTGTAGGTCACGAGCAAAGACTTTTCGTCCATCATCGCGGTCTGGATGCGTGGCCAGGGACACATATAGATGCACACTTGCTCGCGCAGGAAGCCGCCGAGAACGAAGGTCGTCGCGGTCAGTACCGCGACCGTGGCATAAGCGACGGGCGCAGCCTGCCCGGTCCAGAAATCATGCGTCAGCGTCGGCGCGTCGGCGAAATACATGATCCACGCACCGCCGGTCCAGAAGGCGACGGTCAGGTAGATCGCATATTTGAGTGTCCGCTTGGCGATCTTCTCGGCCGTCCACGGCCCGTTCGCGAGGCGGATCTGCGCGTTGCGGTCGCCATCGATCAGCCGGTCGACATGCTGGAACAGGTCGGTCCACACCGTCTGCGGACAGGCATAGCCGCACCACGCGCGCCCCACCGCGCTGGTGACGAGGAACAGCCCGATCCCCGCCATGATCAGCAGGCCTGCGACATAATAGAATTCATGCGGCCAGATTTCGATCTGGAACATGTAGAAGCGCCGGTTCGCGAGATCGACGAGCACTGCCTGGTCGGGTGCATGCGGGCCGCGGTCCCAGCGAATCCACGGCGTCGCATAATAGATCGCCAGCGTGACCGCCATGATCGCCCATTTGAAACGGCGGAACGGGCCGTCCACCTTCTTGGGGTAGACGCCCTTCCGCGCCGCATAGAGCGACCCATGCTCGCCGGTCAGGTCGTCAGGGCTGCTCATCGGCTCCCTGTCCTTCGGCCGCCGGGACCGGCGCCTTTTCGCCGCCGCCGAGCGAATAGACATAGGCGGCGAGCATCTTGATCGTCACCGGGTCGAGCCGGGTGTCCCAGCGCGGCATCACGCCGTTGCGCGGCTGGGTCACGGTGGCCGTGATGCTCGCGCGGTCACCGCCATAGAGCCAGATCGCGTCGGTCAGCTTCGGCGCGCCGACCTGTCGCCCGCCCTCGCCCGCCGGTCCATGGCATACCGCGCAATTCGCCGCGAACAGCGTCGCACCGCGTGCCGACGAGGCGCTCGGCTTTTCCTGATGGCTGATGACGCGGACATGGCTGACGACATCGGCGATCTGCGCGGGCTCGAGGATGCCATCGCGGCCGAAGGCAGGCATCTGGCTCGTCCGCGTTTCCTTATGATCGGGATTCCGGATGCCGTGGGTGATCGTATATTCGATCGTCGCCAGATCGCCGCCCCACAGCCAGTCGTCGTCGGTCAGGCTGGGATAAAGCTTCTTCACCCCCGCGCCCCCCGCGCCGTGGCACTGGACGCAATGGACGCGGAAGGCGGCTGCCCCGCCCTGCACCGCCGCCTGCATCAGTTCAGGCCTGGCGGGAAGGTCGGCGACTGGCGTCGCCGCGATCGCGTTCATCACCGGCGCACGGCGCGCGGCGTCGGCCTGCATCTCCGCCTGCAACTGGCCTCGGCTGCTCCAGCCGAACACGCCCTCGGTCGCGCCGTGGACCATCGGCCAGGCGGGATAGAGGATGACATAGGCGATGCCCCAGACGATCGTCGCATAGAGCGCCCACAGCCACCAGCGCGGCATCGGCGTGTCCAGCTCCTCGATGCCGTCCCATTCATGGCCGACCGTGCTCGTGCCGGTCGCTTCGTCGATGCGCTTATGCTCGGCCATTGTCGTCGTCCTTGAAGATCATGTTCGCGGCTTCGTCGTGATGACGGCGGGCCCCCTTGCGAAACGGCCAGGCGATGAAGAGGAGGAACATCGCCACCATGACGATCAGGGCCCAGCTGTCGGCAAAATGGCGGACTTCGTCGTAGCTCATCGTGCCGCTCCCGCCGGGGTGTCGGGCGCATGCGCCTGTTCCTGCGGCGCCGCCTTCTCGACATCGACGAGCGTGCCGAGCATCTGGAGATAGGCGATCAGCGCGTCCATCTCGGTCACGCGGCCGGGATCGCCGTCGAAATCGCGCACCTGCGCCTTCGGATAGCGCTTGACGAGGTCGCCCGCGCCCGCTTCGGGATCGGCCTGCGCGCGAATGTCGTCGTTCGCCTTGGCGATGTCCGCCTTCGTATAGGGAACGCCGACGCGGTAGAGCGCGGTCAGGTCGCGCGACATGTCGGCCACCTGCAGGTCGCGGTCGGCGAGGAAGGCATAGCCCGGCATGATCGATTCGGGAACGACGCTGCGCGGGTCGATCAGATGCGCCCGGTGCCACTCGTCCGAATAGCGCCCGCCGACCCGGGCGAGGTCGGGTCCGGTGCGCTTCGACCCCCATTGGAACGGATGGTCGTACATGCTCTCGGCGGCGAGGCTGTAATGGCCATAGCGTTCGACCTCGTCGCGGAACGGACGGATCATCTGGCTGTGGCAGGTATAGCAGCCCTCGCGGATATAGATGTTGCGCCCCGCCAGCTCGAGCGGCGTATAGGGCCGCATTCCGTCGACCTTCTCGATCGTGTTGTCGATCCAGAACAGCGGCGCGATCTCGACGATGCCGCCGATCGCCACCGCGACGAGCGAGAAAAAGCCGAGCAGGGTGATGTTGCGTTCGAGCTTCTTGTGGCTGAAGCGCTTTTCGGCAGGTTGGGTCGCCATTGCCTGAGGCTCCTTATGCGGCAGGAACGGGCGCCAGCGGGCGGTCCGCGGCGGCGTTGTACGGGGTTTCGGTCATCGGCTTTTCCTCGCGGATCTTGCCTGCAAGCGTCGCCCAGACATTGACGATTAGGATCACGAAGCCGGCGAGATACATCGCCCCGCCCGCGGCGCGGATCAGATACATCGGGTGCATCGCCGCGACGGTCTCGGCAAAGCTGTAGACGAGGTAGCCGTCGGCGCCGTACTCGCGCCACATCAGGCCCTGCATGATGCCGGCGACCCACATCGACGCGGCGTAGAAAACGATGCCGAGCGTCGCGAGCCAGAAGTGCCAGTTGACCATGCGCAGCGAATAGAGCCGCGGGCGCCCCCACAGGCGCGGCACCAGATAATAGACCGCGGCAAAGGTGATCATGCCGTTCCAGCCGAGCGCCCCGGCGTGGACGTGCGCGATCGTCCATTCGGTATAATGGCTGAGCGAATTGACCGCCTTGATCGAGAGCATCGGCCCCTCGAAGGTCGCCATGCCGTAGAAGGCGAGCGCGACGACCATCATGCGGATGATCGGGTCGGTGCGGATCTTGTCCCATGCGCCGTTGAGCGTCATCAGCCCGTTGATCATGCCGCCCCAGCTCGGCATCCACAGGATGACCGAAAAGACCATGCCGAGCGTCTGCGCCCAGTCGGGCAGCGCGGTATAGTGGAGGTGGTGCGGACCCGCCCAGATGTAGAGGAAGATCAGCGACCAGAAGTGGATGATCGACAGGCGATAGCTATAGACCGGTCGCTCCGCCTGCTTCGGCACGAAATAGTACATCATCGCGAGGAAGGGCGTTGTCAGGAAGAAGGCGACGGCGTTGTGGCCGTACCACCATTGGGTCAGCGCATCCTGCACCCCGGCGAAGGCCGAATAGCTCTTCGACCCGAAGATCGTCACCGGGATCGACAGATTGTTCACGATGTGGAGCATCGCAATGGTGATGATGAAGGAGAGGTAGAACCAGTTGGCGACATAGATATGCGGTTCGCGGCGCTTAACGATCGTGCCGACGAAGACCGCGAGGTAGACGACCCAGACGATCGTCAGCCACAGGTCGACATACCATTCGGGCTCGGCATATTCGCGCGCCTCGGTCACGCCCATGACATAGCCGGTCGCGGCGAGCACGATGAAGAGCTGATAACCCCAGAAGACGAAGCGCGCGGCGGTCGGAAACGCCAGCCGCGCGCGGCAGGTGCGCTGCACGACATAATAGCTCGTCGCGATCAGCGCATTGCCGCCGAAGGCGAAGATGACCGCCGAGGTGTGGAGCGGACGCAGCCGCCCGAAGCTGGTATATTCGAGGCCGAGGTTCAGCGCCGGAAAGGCGAGCTGCAACGCGATATAGAGGCCGACCGCGAGCCCTGCGAAACCCCAGAAGATCGTCGCGATCACGCCCCAGCGCACCGGATCGTCGTCGTAGACACCTTCGTCGGGCGGCATCTTCAGTATCCCGCGCGCGACCTTCGCATAGTCGGCGCGCGAAATCGTCGCCCACAGCATGATCAGGCACGCCAGCGCCACGATGATCATGTGCACAGCATAAGGCGCATCGACGGCCGCGGCCGCCATCACCAGAGCCAGCAGCGCCAGCCCCAGCCAGCCGCCCGCCTTCGTTACCAGACCGTCCATTTCGCTTGTCCCCGCTTGATGCAGCGTTCGGGCTGCATGGTTCGGAACCGCCTTGCCCGCCCCGCGGCGCGAAAACATTGATCAGGATCAAGGAAAAGATTGTGCCCCATCAATGCCCCGGTTCCGCGCCGGGCGCACGGAGGCTCCGTCAACAGAGGAGCATCCCATCATGAAGATCACCTATCTCTCCCTCGCCGCTCTGGTCGTAGCACTGGCCGCTCCGGGCCAGGCCGCCGCGAAAGCCGGCGATGTGCAACTGAAGGTCTTCGCGACCTATGTCGCACCCGATGGCAAGATCAGCGACGTCAAGACCGACCTGATCGGCCTGCCCGCCGGAACGCAGGCGAAGGCCGACGACAATGTGACGCCGACGGTCGCGATCGAATATTTCGTGACCGGCGCGGTCTCGCTGGAAACGATTGCCGGGGTCACGCAGCACGACGTGAACGGCCGCGGCGCGCTGAACGGCGCGACGCTTGTTTCCGACGCCAAGATCGTCCCGGCGACGCTGACGCTCAAATATCATTTCGGCGCCGAGGGCGGCGTCCGGCCCTATGTCGGCGCGGGGCCGAGCTATTTCATCTTCATCGACGAAAAGCCCGGCGCGACGACGCGCACGCTCGGCGCGACGCGGCAGAAGATGGGCGACAAATTCGGCGCCGCGCTTCAAGCAGGGATAGACGTTCCGGTGAATGCCCGCGGGCTGGCGCTCTCGCTTGACGCCAAGCGCTATTTCCTGCGTCCGACCGCGACCTGGTACGCCGGCAACGCCGAGGTGCTGAAAACGCGCCACAAGCTCGACCCTTGGGTCATCAGCGCCGGCGTCGCCTTCCGCTTCTGACCTCCCCGACTCGCGCCGATGGTCAGCCGGCCACCGCCTCCATCGCCGCGCGATCGTTGATCACGATCTCGCGGCGCGACGGCAGGTCGAGCAGGCCGTCGGCGCGCATTTTGGTAAGCTGGCGGCTCGTCGTTTCGATGGTCAGGCCCAATATGTCGGCGATCTGCTGGCGGCCGAAGGGCAGTTCGAACCCGGCTTGCGTTCCGCCGCCGCACCCCTGCCCCGACAATCGCTCCGACATTTCGAGCAGGAAGGAGGCGACCTTCTCCGACGCCGTCTTGCGACCAAGCAGCATCATCCAGTGCCGCGCCCGGTCGAGTTCGTCGAGCGTGCGGCGAAGCAGCTTCTGCTGAAGGTCGGGATGATTGCTCGCAAAATCGTCAAAACTGTTGCGATTGAAGATGCATACCTCGGCATCGGTCATCGCGGTGGCGCTGTACGGACTTTCCTTGCCGAAGGGGCGTCCGATGAAATCGGACGGAAAGACGATCCCGACAATCTGCTCGCGCCCGTCTGCGGTCGCGACCACGAGCTTCAGCACGCCTTCAAGGACATTGGCGACGACCGGCGCGTCGTCCCCCTCCCAGAGCAGCGTATGCCCCGCCCGGACGCGCTGGCGCCGGCCCATCTTGCTGAGCGACGCGAGTTCCTCGGCGTTAAGGCTCGCACAGATCGCGCGGTTGCGAACGACACAGGTTGCACAATCAGTCACAACCCCGGCTGTAATATACTGCGGACGCCATGGAAATAGCCGACAGGGCGACAAAATGGTCCGCATCGACGGCAGGCGCGAGGTGCGTCATTCGCACTTATCATATTTCGGCTTGTTCGCCCATCGCTCCATGAATTTGACGACAAGCATTGCTAATGCAATTAAGTCGCATTAGTTCCCCTTACCATTGGACATAGATGAAGGGGCCTTTCATGACAACCGCGCGTTTTACCCTGCTGATCTGCACCGCACTTGCGAGCGGGCCGGCGCTCGCAGAGGAAGCCGAATCCGCCGACGCGCCGACTCAGGACCAGATCGTTGTCACCGGCTATGCCGGAACCAAGACCGACACCGCGCTGATGGAACTGCCGCAGCCGATCAAGGTCATCACCGCCGACCAATATGAAGCGCAGGGCGCCATCAACATCAGCGACACGGTGAAATATGCCGCCGGTGTCCTCGCCAATCCCTATGGCCGCGATACCCGCGTCGATGGTTTCAACGTGCGCGGCCTCGACGCGCTGCAGTTCCGCGACGGCATGCGCGACATCTTCTCCTATTATGCCTCAATCACATCAGATCCCTATAATTTCTCGCGCGTCGAGATCGTGCGCGGCCCCGCCTCGGTGCTGTTCGGCCAGGGCTCGATCGGCGGCATCGTCAATCTTGTCAGCAAGACGCCCGGCTTCGACACGCGCGGCGAAATCAACCTCGTCTATGGCAGCTATGACCGCAAGGAGGTGCTCGGCGACGTCAACCTCGCGCTCGCCGACAATCTCGCGGTCCGCTTCGTCGGCCGCGCGCGCGATGCCGGCACTTATATCGACCATGTGCCCGACGACCGGGTGATGTTCGCGCCCTCGATCCGCTGGCAACCGACCCCCGACACCGACGTCGTGCTGACCGGCCTCTACCAGGAGGACGATACAGGCTCGACCTCGCAATTCCTGCCGATCGTCGGGACCTTCAGGCCCAACCCGGTCGCCGGTGAGCAACTCGATCGCCACACCTTCGTCGGCAAGGCCGGCTGGGATCGCTATGCCGGCCGTTCGCTGCAGGGCGGCGGATCGATCACCCACCGCTTCTCGGACAATGTGAAGCTCAGCCTGAAGGCTCGCTATATCGACAGCGACCTCGAATATAATACCCATTATGCCGACAGCTATACCAACCCGCAGGACCCCTTCTCGGTCTACGGCACCAATGGGCGCACCATGCTCCTCATCGCCGACGCCAGCGACGCGCGGATGAACGTCTTCTCCACCGACAATAATCTCCAGTTCAACTTCAACACCGGCGCCAATATCGAGCACAAGCTGCTGGTCGGTCTCGATTACAGCTGGAACAAGGTGCAAAAGCGCTATGCTGGCGGCTACGAACTCGTCGACCTCTACGACATCGATTATGATGCGCTACTGACCTATGATCCGACCGGCCCCTTCACCTCGGAAAGCCAGAAACAGCTTGGCATCTATGTCCAGGATCAGGTCCGCTTCTATGACCGCGTCTCGGTCGTGCTCGGCGCGCGCCGCGACCGGGTCACCGGCTCGTCGGGCCAGAAGGACAATGCCACCACCTTCCGCGCCGGGATCATCGGCGAGATCGGCGCCGGCTTCTCGCCCTTCTTCAGCTATACCGAAAGCTTCCTGCCGGTCGCAGGCCGCATCGACAATGGCGACGGCAGCTTCGGCGATCCCTATCGGCCGCAGACCGGAACGCAATATGAGGCGGGCGTGAAATGGCAGCCCGCACCCGGCACGCTCGTCACCGCCACCGTCTTCAAGATCAAGGAGCGCAATCGCGTCCTTTATCTGGCGGCCGGCGGCACGACCCAGTCGGGCGAACTCAACACCAAGGGTTTCGAGATCGAGGCCAGCCACACCCTGCCCGGCAACTTCGAACTGCTGGCCAACTATGGCTATGCCAAGCTGAGGTCGGAAACCAACACCAGCCTCGATTACATGCCGCGGCACACCGCGTCGCTCTGGTCGACCAAGAGTTTCGGCCTTGCCGATGAAGCCCAGCTGCGTCTGGGCGCCGGCGTGGTCTACAGCGGCAAGAGCATCTCGACCAGCGACGTCTGGTCGATCGTCACCCCGTCGCGCACGACGGTCGACGCGCTGGCGGAAATCAACTGGAACAGCTGGCGCTTCGCGATCAACGCCGCGAATCTTCTGGGCAACAAATATTTCGCCTCCTGTCTCGCGCGTGGCGACTGCTTCATCGGCGCGCCGCGCAACGTGATGGCCACGGTCGGCTACCGCTTCCGGTGAACGGCGCCTCGCCCCTCGTCTGGGCCGGCGCGGCGACCGCGATCCTCGGCGTGCTGCTGCTTCGCCGCGCCTGGGGCCTGCCCCGGCGTTCGACGGCGCTGAACGGCGCGGCGTGGGCGCTGCTCCTTCTCGGCGCCGCGCTCGGCATCGCCGGCAACGGCGCGTGGGGCGCGGCCATGGTGTCGCTGTTCGGCCTGGGAACAGCGGCGTTGCTCCTCGCCGGGGCCGCCGCGACCTCGCAGCCGGGCAAGACGCGCGCCTCGGACCGCAAGGCGGACATGCTCCCCGCGCAGGGCGAGCCGCGGCGGATCGGGCGCCGTCTGCTGACCTTCCTCGTCACCGTGCCGCTCGCGATGCTCGTCTCGCTGCTGGTCGCGCTCGCCGCGCGCGCGCTCGCAGAGCTCGGCGGCTGGGCGGAGGCAGACAGCAACGCGCTCACGCTGTTGTTGTTGCCGCTCCTTTGGGGCATCCTCGCCTTCGCACTGCTGATGATGCCGCGGCGGCGCACGCAGATTCTGTGGCTGCTGCTTCCCGCGGCGGCGAGCCTCGGGCTGATCTGGATCGGAGGGGCTGCATGACCGGACCGGTCGACAAGGGGATGGTGCAGCGAGCCCTTTCAGCGCACGCCGCGATGGGGCTGCTTGCCTCGGCGCTTCTCTATCTCGTTTGTCTGACGGGCACGATCGTCGTCTTCTATCAAGAATGGCAGCGGATCGAGCAGCCCGCGGCGCCCGAAATGGCGCGCATGGCGCCGGACGCCGTGCAAAAGGCGGTCGCCGCGGTCCTGGCAACCAAAAAGGGCAAGCCCGCGACGACGCATCTCTATGTCCATCTGCCCGTCCCCGACCTGCCGCGCGCGACGATCACGACCGACAGCCAGGCGGTGCATATCGACGCGACCGGCACGATCGCGGGGGCCGAAGAAAACGCATGGTCCGAATTCCTTCTCGCCGTCCACTACCGGCTCAATATCCCCGGCCTCGTCGGGCTGATCCTCGTCGGAATGTTGGGGGTGATGATCGTCGCGCTGTCGCTGTCGGGCGTGATCGCGCATCCGCGCATCTTCCGCGACGCCTTTCGCCTGCGCGCGCGCGACAAGGAAGGGGTCGGGCTTGCCGACTGGCACAACCGGCTGAGCGTCTGGTCGCTGCCCTTCACGCTCGCGATCGCGCTCACCGGCGCGATGATCGGGCTCGGCACTATCGGCGCCTATGGTCTCGCCGCAAGCTTCTACAAGGGCGACATCGAGGCAGCCTATGCGCCGATCTTCGGCGGCGAGGGCAAGCCCGATCCGCGCCCCGCTCCGCTCGCCGATGTCGGCGCGCCGCTTGCATGGATCGCCGCCACCCACCCCGAGTTGCGCCCCACCTACATCATCCTCCACGACCCCGGCACGCGCGGCCAGCATGTCCAGCTTCTCGCCGAACATCCGCGGCGCCTGATCTATGGCGAAAGCTATAATTTCGACGCGAACGGCGGCTTCCTCGGCGCAGCCGGGCTCGCCGATGGCCATCTCGGGCAACAGATGGCTGCATCGACCTACAATCTCCACTTTGGCAATTTCGGCGGCCTCCCGGTCAAATTCGCCTATTTCGGGCTCGGCCTCGCGCTCACCGTCGTCGTCGCCTCCGGCACCTCGATCTGGCTCGGCAAGCGCGCGCGCCGCGGGCTTCACGAACCGCGGCTGCGCACCCTGTGGGATGCCGTGCTGTGGGGCACACCGCTCGCGCTGGCGCTGACCTTCCTCGCCCGGATGCTCGCTGGCAACGCGGCGCCGCTTACGGCGATCTTCTGGCTACTCGCAGCGCTGATCGTGCTCACCGCAGCGATGCGCCCCGAACCGCGTCCGAAGCAGCTTCTGCAGAGATTGTTCATCGCGAGCCTCCTGGCCAGCCTGATCGCCCTGCTCCTGAAATGATGCCGTCCGTTTGGGGGGGAACGCAGTCTTCTCCTTCTCCCACGCGGGCGGGACCGGTCGCCATCCCCTTCGCGGCACGTTGCGCACGATTTGAATCGCCTGTGGAAGCCGTGCGGATTTACGGCTTGCCGACGGCTGGACCAGGCTCGACATTCGGGGCAGGATTAACCTTATCTTGAACCGCCGTCCCTAGGGACAGGCCGCTGATAGACCTGAAAGATCGTCGATGACCCTGCGCCTGTTCCTCCTCATTCTTGCCAGCGTGAGCCTCTCCGCGCTCGCCCAGCTTGCGCTCAAGATCGGGACCACGGCCGCCGCCGGCGGGCGCTCGGCGGGAATCGGCGGGGAGATCGGCGGGCTGGCCCAATCGCCGATGATCATCCTCGGCCTCGGCCTCTACGGCGTCGGGGCGCTGCTCTGGCTGTTCGTTCTCGGCCGCGCGCCTTTGTCGCTTGCCTATCCCTTCGTCGGGATGGGCTTCATTCTCACGATGCTCGCCGGCGCCTTCTGGCTCAATGAGAGCGTCAGCCTCGCCCGCGTCGCCGGGACTCTGCTGATCGCCGCCGGCTGCGTGCTCGTCGCGCGCTCGGCCTGACGCGTTCGCGCGGCCTTTCGGGACGGTCCGATGAATCGACGCACCGCAATCCTGCCGGCCTCGCTTTCCGCGCTTTCGCCGCGCGCCTGCGCCGTTCTGCTCGCCGCGATCATGCTCGTCGCCATCGGCTTGCGGCTGGCGGGCGCGTGGGTGCTGAAGCAGCCCCTCGACAGCGACCCGCTCGCCTATTTCACCATGGCCGAGGGTCTCGCCGAACGCGGCGAGCTCAAGGACATGTACGGGCAGCACGCCTTCTACAGCGCCGGCTATCCGCTGCTGCTCGCGCCCTTCTTCCTGCTGCTCGGCAGCTCGGCAGGCACGGCGCTCGCGGTCAACATGCTGCTGTGCGCGCTCAGCATCTGGCTGATCTACCGGCTCACCCTCGCATTGTCCGAAAATCGCGGCGCGGGCCTGCTCGCCGCCGCCGCCTATGCCTTGTGGTTCCCTGGCCTCTGGAACGCGACGATGCTGGCGAAGGAAAATCTGTCGACGCCGCTGCTGCTCGGGATCGCGCTCTCGGCGATCGGGATCGCACGCGGCGAGCGACCGATGGGGACCGCGCTGCTCGCCGGTCTGCTGTGGGGGGCGGCGCTCGTCACCGGGGGATCGGCGCTGCTGCTCTGCCTCGGCGTTGCCGCCGCGCTGCTGATGCTCTGGCGGGCACGCGGGCGTTTCTCGCCTGCCTTTGCTGCGGGACTATGCTTCGTTGCCGGCGCCACATTGATCGTGGCGCCTTGGCTCTATGCAACCGATCAGATGGTCGGCCGGCCGGTTCTGACGACCAACGCCGCGTTCAATCTCTATCTCGGCAACAACCCGGCCGCGACGGGCAAGTTCGTCAGCATCGCCGACACCCCGCTGGGCAAGGACTGGAATGCCACACGCTTGCGGCTCGGCGAGGTCGGTAACGCCGACCGCCTGCAGACCGCGGCGCTCGACTGGATCGGCGCGAACCCCGGTCGGGCCGCCGGGCTGGCCGCGCGCAAGCTCGCCTATTTCTGGGAGCCGAACATCCCCGACGCGAGCGATTTCGCCGCGTCGAAGGCGATCGCCTCGATCCGGCTCTTCGAGGTCGCGCAATATGCGCTGATCCTGCTGTTCGGCCTGCTCGCTTTCCGTTCGCGCCTGATCGCGCGCGACGGCAAATGGATCTTCGCGTCGATGATCGCGGGCTTCTGGCTGATCCATGCCGCGGCCTATATCATCACCCGCTATCGCGACCCGGCAATTCCGCTGCTGATCGTTCTGGCCGCCATTCCGGTGACCGCCTGGATCGAGCGTTTCATGATCCGAAAGACCCCGCACCATGCCGCCTGAACAGCCCGCTCCAGCTGTGCCCTTGTTCGTCGATGTCGACGGGACGCTGACACGCGCGGACATTTCGCTCGAAAGCTTCGTGCGGATCGCGCGGTCGGGCGTCGCCGCGCTGCTCGCGGTGCTGGCATGGCTGGTCGCGGGGCGCGCCGTCGCCAAGACCATGGCAGCCCGGCGCGACCGCATCGACGCGGCGCGCCTGCCCTACCGGCCCGAGGTGCTCGCTCTCATCGAGCAGACAAGGCAGGAAGGCCGCCCCGTGATCCTCGCGAGCGCCAGCCACTGGCGCCATATCAGCCGTATCGCCGGCCACCTGCAGCTCGCCGATCCGGTCATCGCGACGCGCGGCCGCGCGAACCTCAAGGGCAGCGCCAAACTCGCCGCGATCCGCGCGCGCATCGGCCCCGACACGCCGTTCGACTATATCGGCGACAGCCGCGCCGACACGCCGCTGTGGCGCGAGGCCCGGCAGGGCTGGTCGGTCGGTCATGTCCCCGCGCGATCGGCAGTGACCCGCCTCGGCGACCCGCGCCCTGTCCCCCTCCGCGCGATCCTCAAGGCGATGCGGCCGCATCAATGGGCCAAAAATGCGCTGGTACTCGTTCCCGCTTTCACCTCGGGCGAATTCACCAAACCCGCGGTGCTGCTTACAGCGGTGGCGGCCGCGCTGCTGATGTCGCTGATCGCCTCGTCCATCTATCTGCTGAACGACCTGCTCGACATCGACTCCGACCGCGCACACCGCACCAAATGGAAGCGGCCGCTCGCGCATGGCGATCTTGCGATTCCCGCCGCGCTGGGTCTGTCGCTGCTCCTCGGGGCCATCGGCCTTGCCGGGGGATGGCTGCTCGGCGGCCCGAAACTCACCTTCTGGCTCCTCGCCTATATGGCGATCACGACCGCCTATTCCTTCCGCCTGAAGGCGGTGATGGTCGGCGACGCGATCGTCCTCGCCTCGCTCTACACGATCCGCATCTGGATCGGCGCGATCGCGATCGGCGTCGCGCTCAGCTTCTGGCTGCTGCTTTTCTCGGTCTTCCTGTTCCTGAGCCTCGCCTATCTGAAGCGCTATATCGAGATGCGCGACGCGATCGAGCCCGAACGGCTGCTCAGCGGGCGCGGCTATGTCGGTGGCGACCTCGACGTGGTGATGATGTCGGGCATTTCGGCAGGGATGGTCGCGATCCTCGTGCTCGCACTCTTTGCCCATGATCCGGAGACAGCCGAACATTATGCGCTGCCCGAAATGCTGTGGCTGCTCTGCCTGCCGCTGATCTATTGGCTCAATCGCATCTGGATGATGGCGCGGCGCGGCGAGGTCGAGGGCGACCCGGTGGCCTTCGCAATCAAGGACCGGCGCAGCCTGTTCGTTGGTGCAGTGATGGCATGCCTCTTCGTCGCGGCGCTTTACGGGCCGGCAGCGATGCGCCTGATTGCGGACTAAGCGCGAGCGATCGAAGCCGACCGCCTTGCCCGTTTCCTTCCGCACCGCCTCATGGGCCTTCTCGCCCCGCGGGCATATGACGGTCAAGCCAGTTTGCCATCTCGCTGTATCGACGCAGCGCCGCGGCTGTGCTTCCCGGATTATGTCCATCGTCGACAAAGCGGACCATGCGGGTGGGTACGCCGTTCGTCCTCAATAGCGAGAAGAGAAATTCGGACGAAAGGGGATCGATCGCTCCCATGTCGGGATTCCCCACCATGATCAGCGTGGGCGTGTGGATGCGGGTCCCGTCAATGAGATAGCCTCCCGAATAGGCGTCCGGATTCTCGTCGATCGGCTCGCCCGCCGTCCCGATACTTGCCGGCGCGCCGGTATAGTCGCCGGTCATCATGGCCAGATTTTGCGCCAGCGCGCCCGACGGGACCGGATCGTGGAGAATGGCAGCCGCGAAAAGACTGGTCTGCGTCAACAGATATTGGACGCGCGCGCCGCCAGCGCTGTGGCCGAGAATGGCGATACGCGCAGGATCGACATAGCCCTCGCCCATCATCCAGCGCACCCCGGACTCGACGTCGGCAGCGTCCTGACGAACTCCCTGCGTGTCCCAGTCGCGCGCACCATAGCGTTCCGCCGCGATGCGAGGGCCATATTCGCCCGACGAGCGATAATTGGGCACGAAGACGACATAGCCCTTGTTCGCCCATGCATGCCATTCGAGCGGGAGTCGCGCGCGGTCGGCGAGCACACCGAAGAGATAGAGCCGCGCCGCAGGTCCGCCGCCATGCACATCGACGAACATCGGATATTTGCGCTTCGGATCGAAATCCGGCGGCAGGAACAGCAGGCCGTGCAGCATCAGCCCGTCGGGCGTTTTCCAGCGCACCTGCCGGGCGAATGCAAGCCTGAAAGCGCGCGCCGGTTCCGCGAGCGTCGCGAGCGTCTTTTCGGTGTCCGAATCCAGCGCGCGGACGCGAAGATCACGACGTCCCGCGACATCCTCGGTGAGATAGGCAAGCCATTTACCGTCGGGCGAGACGCTGAGGTCGTAGCGGCGCTCCCCGCCCTTCGACATTTGCCTGACACGCCCCTGAAGATCGACGCGATAGATCTGGCTGAACGCGCCGTCGCGCGCGGTCAGAAAGAGCCCGTCACCCGACGGAGCCCAATCGAAATCGCTGACATAGAGCGAGGTCGTCAGACGGCGAACCTTGCGCGTCCGGATGTCGAGCAGGCTGAGGCTGTCGAAATCGTCCCAGCGCCGGTTGTCGACGTCCGCGGTGAAGGCGATCGACCGGCCATCGGGCGACACCCGCAGCGCGCCGAGTTGCATCAGTCCGGGCTGCGTATAAAGGTCGGTGGAGCGGCCCGACCCCGGGTTGAGCGCGCGGATAGCCGTGCTGGACCGATGTCCGTACCAATGACCTTCGAGCGGCATGAAGTAGAAGCGGCCGCCTTTCCCCCACCCGCCGCGATAGGCGGCATCCTCGGCAATATCGAAGGCGCGCACGGTCGCAGGGGCATCGACCCGGCCGATCCGAACGCGCGACTTCATCATGGCCTCTTCGCTGCCGCCGGGGCCGAAGCGGCGATCGGCCTCGGCACCGACATCGACGAACCGCACGCCATCCGCTTCGCTGACGGGGACGGTCTTAGGGGCTGGCGGCGGGTCGGCCGATTCCAGAAACGCAAACGCCTTGCTGTCGCGCGACCACATCGGCGGCGAAAGCGCGATAAAGCCTTGCTCCGCCGAGGATGCGATCGGCGCGGCCTTGCCCGTCCGCACATTCTGGAGCCACCACTGCTCCCCCCGCAACAGCAAAATCCAGCGGCCGTCGGGCGAGAAAACCGCGCGCTCGGCCTTTGCGATGACGCGGCGGGTGCCGGCAGCGAGGTCCCATTCGACGATCTCCGCTTCCTTGCCCGGCTCGCGCCAGGTCGCGATCAGCCGGCCCGGTCCTGACCAGCCCAGGTCGCTGGCCGAAGCCGGCTGGAAATCGACCGCATCCTGCATCGAAAGCAGCGGCCGCTCCGCCGCCGCCAAGGAAAGCGGCGAGAATATGAGAAGCCATGCCGCGGCGGGCACGGCACACCGCGCCAACCGCCGGGCGATCACCACCGCTTCGTCACCTGGAGCGCGAAATAGCGCCCCAGCGGGCTGGCGTTGGCGGGATCATAACCGAGACCGAAGTCGCTGCTCGCAAACAGCGGCGGCTTCTTGTCGAACAGATTGTCGATGCTGAAGGTGACGCTGACACCGCGCAGCGGGCCGGGGTTGCCGAACTGATCGCCATCGATACGCGCGGTCAGGTCGACTGTCGTCAGCGAGCCGATCCTGCGCTCGGGCGAGGCAAAGCTATCGCGATAATCGTCAACATAGTTCAGATATCCGAAAAGGGCGAAGGCGCCGTGCGTCCAGCTCGCCGATCCACGAAGCCGGAAATCGACAAGCTGCCCGGGGGTATTGAGCCGATCGACAAGGGGACTGAGCGGAGTGATCCTGCGCTTGCTGTTCAGATAATAGGTCCCATCAGCGCCGACCGCGAACTTGTCGGTCGCCGATCCGAAACGGAGATCGACCTTGGCATCGACCCCATCGACCTTGTCCGAGCCGATATTGGCCCGGCGATTGTCGAAGAGCACCAGCCCCGGTGCGACATCGAGCAGATTCTGCGTCGCCGGATCGAAGTCGATGTCGGTCATGTTGATGAAGCCCGACGCCCCAAGGTCGCCGGAGAGTGCGCTCTCAATCACCTTTCGGGCATCGCTGTCCGCAGGCATCCGGTTGACCAGCGAGCCGAAGAAGGCTTCGTCGAGCAAGACGCTGCTCGTATCTTCGATCGGCTGATCGATCCGGTGGCGATAGTCGATCGAGAAATAGGAGGCGGAAACGGTCAGCCACGAAGCCGAAGGCGGCGAATAGTCGAACCCCGCGCTCCATGTCGTCGCCCGCTCGGGCCGCAGTGCCGCATTGCCGCCGAGCCAGATCAGCACCGGCTTTACACCCCCGGTCTTCGGATCGGGCGCATATTGCAGGAAAGCCTGGTTCGACTGCGACAGGGTGAGCAGCGGCGGCGCCCGAAACGCCCGCGAATAAGCGCCGCGGATCGCCAGGCCCTCGGCCGGTTTCCACACAAGGCCTGCCTGTGGATTGAAGGTGCTGCCGAAATCGCTGTAGCGGTCGTATCGGCCGGCCAGCGAAAACTCGACTTCTCCGCCGCCGATATCAAACGGGACGATCAGCTCGCCAAAGGCCGAGACGATATTGCGATCGGCTTTCAGCGTCGGGTTGGTGAGCGCCTCGTTACGATATTCTGCACCGAACGCCGCCTTCACCTCATGCGCGCCGATCGCGAACAGCGCGCCATCGACGACCGCCGATGCTTCGGTCAGGCGCGCCGAGGTCCTGCGGTTCCGCCCGCCAAAGCTGTCCTCGACATCCTCGTGGTTGCGCACCGCGCCATGATTGCCCGAGACATCGAGGCGCCAGCCGCCGCCCAGATCGACCTTGGCACCAAGCACGGCGCTGTATTGGCGGCTCCGAACTCTCGAATCCTGGATAAAATCGAAGAAGGGCGACGTATAGTCGAGCACGGCCCGTTTGAGGTCGGTCGTGTAGAGCGCATCGCCATAGAGTTCGACCGCATCGGCGATCCGGTAATGCCCCGCGGCATAGAGCGAATGCCGCTGACTGTCGGGCCGCGCATCGAAACGGCGGAGCGACACGTCGAACGGCGATGGGCCGCCGAGCTCCGCCCGCACGATGTCGAAATTCCGCTCGCGCCGGAAATCATAGGCAAGGACCAACCCGCCGTGATCGGACTTGAACCCGCCGGTGTGGCTGATGCCGATCCGTTCGCCGCCCTTCGCGGCGCTGCCGAGATAGAATTCGGACTCCATCCCCTCGAAATCTTGCCGGGTCACCAGATTGACCACGCCGGCCACGGCATCCGAACCATAGATCGCGGACCGCCCGCCGGTCACGATCTCGACACGGTCGACGATCGCGAGCGGAATCGCCGAAATATCGACGACGCGACCATCGACATTGCCCGCGCGGCGGTGGCCGTTGAGCAGCACCAGCGTCGATTCGGCGCCGAGCCCGCGCAGACTGATCCCCGCGGCGCCCTGCGCGTTCGACAGGGCGAGGTCCGAAACCCCCGTCCCGATCGAGGCGTCGGCAGACATCTCGCGCGAGTTCTGCGGCAGGTCGTCGAAGATGTCGGCGACCGAGGCATAGCCGCTGTTGCGGATCTGCTCGCGCCCCATGGTGATCGCAGGCGCGGGCACGTCGACACCGCGGATTCGCGTGCCGGTGACGATGATGTCTGCGCTCTCGCTATCGGCCGCGGCGCTTCCGGCCTCGCCCTCCCCCGGGGTGATCGCGATCGCCCCCGACGCATCGACCCGGAAGGTAAAGCCTGTCCCTCGCAGCAAACGCGCCAGAGCCGTGTCGGCATCCAGCGTTCCGCACACGCCGTCCGAACGCGCCTCGCGCACATCGTCGGTCCGGTAAAGGACCTGCCGACCGGACTGGCGGCCATAGGCGTCAAGCGCCGGCTTCAGGCCGCCGGCGGCAATGTCGTAGCTGCGCGTTTGGGCTTGCACGGGCGTCGCCATCGCAACGACGCAAACACTGGTCGCAAGCATGGCGGCAAGGCTGGATATCTTCATTACTTCCCCCTGTTCGGCCGCCTGGTCGCGCGCCCTCGAGAGGTAGGACAGTCGAGCGTCACAAAGCCGTAACGCCCTGACTGGAGATTTTTATCGCGTCGGGGGCGATTTCGACATGCAGCCCATAGGCATCTCGCAGCAACCGCGCGAACGCTTCGACATTCGATGCCTGGAAGGTTCCGCCAATACGGATGCCGGCCGCGCCCGGGTCGGTGACGATGACCGGCCGCCGATGATAGCGATTGAACTCTGCCGCCGCGTCGGCGAGCGTCGTCCGGTCGAAACTCAACATGCCGTCGCGCCACGCGAGCGCACTCTCGACGCGCTCCTCCGATCGCTGGGTGACGAGCGTCGAGCGGCCCTCGCTGATCGCGGACATCCCGCCGGTAATGGTCGTCGTCGATGCGGGCCGCCCGTCCTTTGCGGGATTCTCGTCGATCCGCACGCGCCCTTCCAGCACCGATACGGATACGTCCCCACCGTCGCGCCGGACCGAAAATTTCGTTCCCAATACGGTGACCGTGCGCGCACCGGCATGGACAACGAAGGGGCGGCGAGGATCGTGCTTCACCTCGAAATAGGCCTCGCCTTCATCGAGCCAGATATCGCGGTGGCCCGATGTCGAGGCCGCACGAATCACGCTTCGCGTGTTGAGCTCGACATGACTGCCGTCCGCGAGCGCGACATCCTTGCGCTCGCCGATCCCCGCCTTGTAGGTCGAGGCTACGAGCTTCGGCGCGGATGGCTCTGACAGGAACGGGATCGCGCCGATCCAGAAGGCCGCGACGAGCGAAGCCGCGAGCGCGACCGGCATCCCATAGCGCGCCAGGGCCTTGCGCGGCGCGGTTGGCACCGCTGCTATGCCCAGTGCTCCGATCCGGTCGGCTTCCTTCCAGCTATGCTTCAGGCGCCAATAGGCCGCCTTATTGCCGTCGGATGCGGCAAGCCAGGCGTCGAGCGCGGCTTGGTCCTCATCCGACCAATCGCCGTTTTCGCGGCGAATGATCCAGGCGGCCGCTGTATCGGCGGTCTCCTCCGCGCGGCTCATGCTCCATTCTCCTTGCGCCCTTTCCGGGCAAATTTCTGTCTTGTTATCTTGCCCGAACCGCCCATCATGAAATCGGCGAGCGCCTTCATCCCCATCGAAAGTTGGCGCTCGACCGCATCGATGCCGATGCCGAGACGCGCCGCGGTTTCGCGCGTGTTGAGCCCGTCGATCTTGCGCAGCAGCACGATCTGGCGGACGCGCGGCGACAGGCGATCGATCCCTTCCTGCGCGCGCCGCAGCGCCTCGCGCGCGAGGACGTGCCGCTCGGCGGTCAGCATATCCGCGTCATGCTGTACCGCTTCGAGGTCGGCCACCAATTCAAAGGAAACGATGCGCGCCCGCTTCGCGCGATTGATCAGATGATTTCGCGCGATCGCGAACAGAAAGGCCCGGGCGTCATCGGGCAGGTCCCGGCGCGCCGCGGCGATCGCCAGTTCATAGACGTCGTGGCGCAGGTCGATGACATCCGCCGCGACCCGCCAGTTGTTGCGGATGAAGCCGGTAAGCGCACTCTCGTTCGGCAGCACCTCGCGGCAAAACCATCTTTCGAGACTGTCGTCATCAACCATGTTGTGCGCTCTCCCCGAGGGAGTCCCCAAAGGAGTCCCGGCCCGCTCGATCGAAGGAAGACAACTGGCAACGGAAAAGCCGTAACGGCAATTGCTCCCGCGCCGCTAAGCGGGCGCCGCGATCCAGCGGTCGACCTGCGCTTCGAGGATCGGCAGCGGCACCGAGCCGCGGCCGAGGATGATCTCGTGGAAGATCTTCTGGTCGTAACGAGCGCCGAGCGCCGTCCGCGCCTTATCGCGCAGCGCCAGAATGCGCTGCATACCGACCTTGTACGAGGTCGCCTGCCCCGGCGTCACGAAATAGCGGCGGATTTCGGACCGGATCTTGGCCGCAGGTTGCGGCGAATTGGCGGTATAATAGGCCAGCGCCTGCTCCTCGCTCCATCCCTTGGCATGGATGCCGGTATCGACCACCAGGCGGATCGCGCGCCAGATCTCGCGGCCCAGCCGGCCGAAATCGCTATAGGGATCGGTATAGAAACCCATCTCCTTCGCCAGCCGCTCGACATAGAGCGCCCAGCCCTCGCCATAGGCGCCGTAGAAATAATTCTTCCGGAACTCGGGCGTGCCGGTCATCTCCTGCGCGAGCGCGATCTGCATATGATGGCCGGGCAGCCCCTCGTGATAGACGGTGCCCTCGATCTCATAGGTCGGCGTCGCGCGGGTATCGGCGAGGTGGACATAGAATATCCCCGGTCGCGATCCGTCGAGCGCAGCCGGCGAATAATGCGCCGCGCCGCCCGGCTCCTCGCGGAACGCCTCGACGCGCTTGACGATCAGGTCGGCCTTGGGCAGCCGGCCGAACTGCTCGGGCAACCGCGCGCGCATGCCCGTGAGATAATCTTCGGCCTTCTTGAGATAGGCGGCACGACCGGCATCGTCGTTCGCGACATAGAAGCGGTCGTCGCTACGCAGGAAGACGAAGAAGTCCTCAAGCTTGCCCGCGAACCCGATTTTCGCTTTCAACGCTTCCATCTCAGCCCGGATACGCGCGACTTCGGACAGGCCGAGGTCGTGAATCTCGCCCGCGGTCATGGCGGTGGTCGTCTGGATTCGCAGCATCGCATCATAATAGGCCGCGCCGTCGGGCAGCGCGCCCGCGCCGCGGGGTTCGGCGTCAGCCGCCGCGCGGTCGGACCGAAGCCATGCCAGCAGCCGGTCATAGGCCGGCTTCATCGACCCGGTCATCGCCTCGGCGGCGCGCACGACAAAGGCATCGGCGGTCGCAGCATCGATCTTCCCCGCGTTGACGAGACCCCCGGCCTTCGCCCTCGCATCGGCATAGAGCGCATTGTCCTCGCCCGCGTCGAACGGCGCGCCGCTCATAAGCCGCCCGACCAGTTCGATCGACTGGTCATAGGCGAAGCCCGGCATGCGGATGCCCTTCGCCGCCGACGCCCTGGCACGGTCGAGATAGATATCGAGCGTCGGGCCGAGCGCGGCAACGCGCGCGACATAGGCCTCCATGTCGGCGGGCGTGTCGACGCGATGCTGGTTGATCAGGAAATTGGGAAGCCCGGTATGCGGGCCGTTGCGGTCGAAGATATAAGCATGCCCGCGCCACTTCGTCGCCGCCTCGGCGCGCTCGAGTTCGAGCAGCCACATATCGTAGGACACCCGCGCATCCTCGCCGAGCGCCGCTCGGTCAAAGCGCTTCTTCATCTCGGCGACATTGGCGCGCCGCCACTTGAGCCGCGCCGCCGCCGCCGCATCGCCGGGGTCGGTGAACCGGTCCTGCTGCTCCTTGCACCCAAGGCTGGTGAGTTGCTCCGGGTCGAGTGCGAGTTCGGCCTCGAACGCCGCATTCAGAAAGGCGGTGAACGCAGCATCATCCGCGCCGCCCTTGCCCGCTGCGCGCGCCATCGGCGTCACCAACGCGCTGGTTGCCAGCGCCAATGAAAATTCCCGTCGTGATAGCCGCACCGGGACCCCTTTCTCCGTTTCTTCGGATCGGCGCTACCGCCATCGGCACCGCCGAGCCAAGGCTAAAGTGGACGAAGATATCGAGCCTTCAGCTCGAAGCCCCAACAGGATGCCCCGTAAGTCAATGAAAGTTATGAATTTTCAGAATTGGCGGAGACGGAGGGATTCGAACCCTCGGTACCGGATTTACCAGTACGACGGTTTAGCAAACCGTTGGTTTCAGCCACTCACCCACGTCTCCGCATGGCCTGCCGGGCTAACGGCAGTCTGGCCTCAGGCGGGTCGCTATAGCCATGCGTTTCGCGCCCCGCAACGCCTAACATCACCTCCTTTTGGCTTTCTTTTGCGCATTTCATGGCGAAATCGATTCGGTCCGGCGCAAAATCGACTCAAGTCATCGCCCATTCATTGCCCGCGATTCACTGTCGGAGTCATGACTAGCCCACGGGCGCATGATGCGCCCGCCGATTTGGGGGAAATATGCGTAAGACGCTTGCCGCTTTTGCCGTCACGGCCTTTGCTTCGCTCGGGCTCGCGCTCGCGCCGGTGGCGAAGGCGCAGATGACCTCGGTCGATCCCAACACGGCGATCGATTCGGACCTCGACAACCCCCAGCCGGCAACGCCAGCTCCGCCGCCCGGCGCCGACTATTCGTCGAGCGACCCGACGCTGAACAGCGACCTGGCGACCGGCGACCAGCAATATTCGGCCGCACCCGATTCCGCGACCACGACCACTACGGCCCCGACCACGGCGGCGGAAGGCACGACCTACAAGAAGGACGACCTGATCGGCGCCGCCGAAGGCGTGTTCGGCAAGGGTGCGCAGGGCCTGGCCGGGCTGATCGAGGACATCCTGAAGAAGCAGGGCGAACCCAATGCCTATATCGTCGGGCGCGAAGCCGGCGGCGCGCTCGGCATCGGCGTGCGCTACGGTTCGGGAACGCTGCATCACAAGATCGAAGGCGAAAAGCCGGTTTACTGGAACGGCCCCTCGATCGGTTTCGACGCCGGCGCCAACGCCGCGAGCACCTTCGTCCTCGTCTACAATCTGTTCGACACCGAGGATCTCTACAAGCGCTATCCCGCGGGCGAAGGCGCCGCCTATCTCGTCGGTGGCTTCAACGCGAGCTATCTGCGCCGCGGTGACGTCGTGCTGATCCCGATCCGCGTCGGCGTCGGCGCCCGCCTCGGTGTCAACGCCGGCTATATGAAGATCCGCAAGAAGCAGAATTGGGTGCCCTTCTAGGCACCGGAGGGCTTGCCAAGGGGGCGAGCATAACCCGCGCTTTGGCGCGGGCCTTTTCTTTTGCGTAGCGCATAGAATGGCGCGACGGCTTTTGACCGGGAGGGGAGATCCCGATCCTCCCTGTGGCGAAGCCATGGGGAGGTGGTAGCCCGCAGGGCGGACGGAGGGGCAATGGCGCGACGTCGCGGCCCCTCCACCACTCGCTTCGCGAGAGTGCTGGGTCGTCCAGTCCCCCGGACTGGACTTGAATTGCCGGGGGCAATTCAACCCTGCACTCCCCCTCCCCATGGCTGCGCCGCAGGGAGGAGTTTAGGGCAGCTCACCACCCCAATGCCGATGCTGATCAATCCCCCTCGAACGCGATCAGCGTCTCGCAGGTCAGTCCCGCGGCTTCGAGGCGCAGCGAGCCGCCAAGGTCGGGCAAGTCGATGACGAACAGCGCCGCAGCAACCTCGGCGCCGACACTCTGCATCAGCCGCGCCGCGGCGAGGATCGTGCCGCCGGTTGCCAGCAGATCGTCGACGAGCACCACGCGGTGCCCAGCCATGACTGCGCCTTCGTGCAGTTCGAGGCGGTCGGCGCCGTATTCGAGTTCGTAATCGACGCCGATCGTGACGCCCGGCAGCTTGCCTGCCTTGCGCACGGGAACGAGCCCGACGCCCATTGCCGTCGCCATAGCCGCACCGAACAGGAAACCGCGCGCCTCGACCGCCACGATGTAATCGGGGCGATAGGCGGCTGCGCGATCGGCCAGACGCCGCACGCTTTCGGAAAAGCCGGCGGCATCGCCGATCAGGGTGGTAATATCGCGAAATTGAATGCCCGGCTTGGGAAAGTCCGGGATCGTGCGCACGAGCGACGCGAGGTCAAGCTCGGGCCGAGGCGGGAGGGCGATCATCGGAGTGGCCGCCCTCCCCCGTAACCTCAATGCTTCTTGTCGGCCCAGATGTTGCGGTACGACATATAGGTCAGGCCGGTGAAGATGAGCAGGAAGAGAAAGGCTGCCCAGCCCACCTGGTGACGCTTCACCAGCTTCGGTTCGGCGGTCCACACGAGGAAGGCCGCGACGTCCGAGGCCATCGCCTTCACCGTGTTCGGCGAACCGTCTGCGAAGGTCACCTGACCGTTCTGCAGCGGCGGCGCCATCGCGAGGTTGAGGTTCGCGAAATAGGGGTTGTAGTGCAGGCCCGTCGGCGGCTGCAGTTCCTTCGGCAGGTTCGCCGGGGGATTCTGGAAGCCGGTCAGCAGCGAATAGACATAGTCCTTGCCGCCTTCGCGCGCCTTGGTGATCAGCGACAGATCGGGCGGCAGCGCATTGTTGTTGGCCGCGCGCGCCGCGACTTCGTTCGCATAGGGCGCCGGGAAATGATCCGACGGCAGGCCGTCGCGCGTCGCCGGCTCGCCCGTGTCGGGGTTGATCGACGGCACCTGGAACCCCTTGGCGAAGGTCTTCACCTGGCCCTCGGTGTAGCCGAAGTCCTGAATGTCGCGGAAGGCGACGAGATTCAGGCTGTGGCAGGCCGAGCAGACTTCCTTGTAGACCTGCATCCCGCGCTGCAGCTTGGCCTTGTCCCAGTGTGGAAACAGGCCATCGCTGGTCAGCGCTAGATGCTGTGGTTCCTTGTGGAACTCGTGCGAGGCGTTGGGCTCATTGGTGAGCGGCGTGGTGACGATCGCGCACAGCAGGGCGACGATGAACCCCAGACCGACGAGAAAACCGAGCGGACGAACCATGGCTGTATCAGCTCCTATTAAAGTCCGGCGCTCAGGCCGTGGCCGCCGACGTGTCGTCGGCATGCTTTGCGAGGACCGCTTCCGTGATCGAATTCGGCATCGGCAGCGGGCGTTCGATCCGCGAAATGATCGGCAGGATGATCAGGAAGTGCGCGAAATAATAAGCCGCGGCGAGCTGGCTCATGATCACGTAAGGCTGCTCCGCCGGGCTCTTGCCGCAATAGCCGAGGATGAGCACATCGACGACGAGCACCCAGAAGAAGATGCGGTTGAGCGGACGATAGTTCGACGACTTTACCGGCGAGCTGTCGAGCCAGGGCAGGAAGAACAGCAAAGCGATCGCCGCGAACATCGCGATGACGCCCCACAGCTTCGCATCGATCCACAGGAAGTTGAAGGTGAAGGCGCGCAGGATCGCGTAGAAAGGCCAGAAATACCATTCGGGCACGATATGCGCAGGCGTCGAAAGCGGGTTCGCCGCGATATAGTTGTCGGCATGACCGAGCAGGTTCGGGCTGAAGAAGGTCAGCGCGACGAACAGCAGCAGGAACACGCCGACGCCGACGCCGTCCTTCGCAGTATAATAGGGGTGGAACGGGACGGTGTCCTGTTCGTCCTTCACCTCGATACCGGTCGGATTCGACGAGCCCGGGATGTGCAGCGCCCAGATGTGCAGGATGATGACGCCCGCGATCACGAAGGGCAGCAGATAGTGCAGCGAGAAGAAGCGGTTGAGCGCGGCATTGTCCGGCGCAAAGCCGCCGAGCAGCCAGACGCGGATCGGCTCGCCCACGACGGGTATCGCCGAGAAGAAGCCGGTGATCACCTGCGCGCCCCAGAAGCTCATCTGGCCCCAGGGAAGGACATAGCCCATGAAGGCGGTCGCCATCATCAGCAGGAAGATCACGACGCCGAGCAGCCACACCATTTCGCGCGGCGCCTTGTACGAACCGTAATAAAGGCCGCGGGAGATGTGCAGATAGACGACGATGAAGAACATGCTCGCGCCGTTCATGTGCGCGTAGCGGATGAACCAGCCGGCGTTCACGTCGCGCATGATATGCTCGACCGAGTTGAACGCGACGCCCGCGTTGGCGGCATAATGCATCGCCAGCACGATGCCGGTGACGATCTGGATGACCAGCGCGGCGCCCGCGAGAACGCCGAAGTTCCAGAAATAGTTGAGGTTGCGCGGCACCGGATAGCCGGGGCCGGTCGCATTGTAGACGAGGCGCGGAATCGGCAGCTTCTCGTCCATCCACTTCATCAGCGGATGCTTGGGTTCATAGGGTTTGGCCCAGGGAAAGCTCATCTTATCTCGCTCCTCAGCCGATCGTCACGACAGTGTCGCTGGTGAATTCATAGGGCGGCACGGTCAGATTCTTCGGCGCCGGGCCTTTGCGGATGCGCGCCGCGGTGTCGTAGTGCGAACCGTGGCACGGGCAGAAATAGCCGCCGAAGTCACCGCGATTCTCGCCCTCGGCCGCGCCGAGCGGCACGCAGCCCAGGTGGGTGCAGACGCCGAGCGTGATCAGCCAGTTTTCCTTGCCGGGCTTGGTGCGCTCGTCGATCGTCTGCGGGTCGCGCAGTTCGCTGAGCGGAACCTTCTTCGCGGCCGCGATTTCGGCGGGCATCAGGTTACGGACGAAAACCGGCTGCTTGCGCCAGCTGGTCTTAATCGCCTGCCCCGGCTGGATCGCCGAAATGTCGATCTCGGTCGACGACAGCGCGAGCACGTCGGCGGAAGGGTTCATCTGGTTGACCAGGGGGAGCACCACCGCGACCGCACCGACACCGGCAAAACTCACTGCTGCGATGTTGATGAAGTCCCGGCGCCGCACGCCATCTTCGATGCCGGCGGTAGTATCGGTTTCACTGGCCATTCGACTGCCCTTGCATGGGTGAACTGACATAGTTCCCAAGAAGGAATGACCCGCCCTGTTGCGCACGCACGAAACGGCACAGCCCGGCGGCCCCTCCGGGAATTGCGGGCCTGATAGCCGCACAGTCCGGGCTTGCCAACAGGCAATTTCCGCTTCTTGCACTGGACAAGGACCCCGCGCCCAAGCCTCTCGATTCCCGGCGGCTTCCCCTTTATGGCAGCGGCATGGAAATTGCGCTGTTCCAGCCCGACATCGCCGGCAACGTCGGCACGATCCTGCGCACCGCGGCCTGTTTCGGGGCGCCGGCACATATCATCGAGCCGTGCGGCTTTCCGTTCGGCGATGCAGCGCTGAAACGCGCGGGAATGGACTATGCGGTGCGCGCCAATGTGCGGCGCCATCCGAATTGGGATGCATTCCGGCAATGGGCGCAGACCGGCGGGCAGCGTGTCGTGCTGCTGACGACCGCGGGCGCGACTCCCCTGCCCGATTTTGATTTCGATTCCGGCGATGTGCTGCTCTTCGGATCAGAGAGCGCGGGCGTTCCGCACCACGTCCATGAGGCCGTCACCGCACGGGTCGCGATTCCGATGCGGCCGGGCTTTCGATCCTTGAATGTCGCGGTTGCGGCTGGCATCGCGCTCGCCGAGGCGCTCCGCCAAACGAAAGGCTTTACCGCATGATCTCGCTCGACAACCAGCAGCAGCAGGCACGCGCCTGGTTCGAGTCGCTGCGGACAAGAATCTGCGCCGAATTCGAGGCGATCGAGCGCGAGGCGGGGAGCGACACGACGTTCACCTACACCCCGTGGGATCGCGAGGCGGACGGAATCGCGCCGGGCGAAGGGGGCGGCGGGGTGCGCGGCGTGATGACGGGCCAGGTCTTTGAAAAGGTCGGCGTCAATGTCTCGACCGTCGGCGGCGAGTTCGCGCCCGATTTCGCGGCGTCGATCCATGGCGCGGGCGAGGACCCGAGCTTCTTCGCGACCGGGATCAGCCTCGTCGCGCATATGGCGAATCCGCACGTTCCCGCCGTCCATATGAACACGCGCTTCCTTGCCACGACGAAGCGCTGGTTCGGCGGCGGCGCCGACCTCAATCCACCGATTCCCTACCAGGAGGACACCGACGCCTTTCACGCGCGCTTCCGCGCTGCCTGCGCGCCCTATGGCCCCGACGTCTACGAACGCTATGCCAAATGGGCCGAGGATTATTTCTACATCCCGCATCGCGGCGTTCATCGCGGCGTCGGCGGCATCTTCTACGACCATCTCGAATGCGGCGACGATGGCGAATTCGATCGCAATTTCGCCTTTACGCAGGCGGTGGGCGAAGCCTTTCTCGACATCTTCCCGCAGATCGTGCGGCGGCGAATGGGCCTGCCCTTCACCGAAGCCGAGCGCGAGGAGCAACTCCTGTGGCGCGGCCGCTACGCGGAGTTCAACTTGGTCTATGACCGTGGCACGCTGTTCGGGCTCAAGACCGGCGGCAATATCGACGCGATCCTGATGAGCCTCCCCCCACTCGCCAAATGGAGCTGATATGAAGAAGGGCGCTCCGTCGCCGGAGCGCCCTTCTTCGATAGCGCTTCGCCGCGATCAGGCGAACACGTCAGCCGAGGCTTTCGGTGCGATGGCGCGATAGACGCCGATGGGCATCGAAAAGGATGCCATGATGATCGGCAGATAGACGACCGCTGCCATGACGATCATCGACAGGATCATTCCGGCCGCCGAACCGCCCGCGATCGCTCCCGTGATGCCGCCGAAGATCAGCCCGGCGACAAAGATGTAGACGACCATCAGGATGGTGAAGAGCAGATAGAAACCGACGATCACCCACTGCGAAGCCCGCGTCATGTTCCAGGATTCGGTAAGGCCCGTGACCGGGTTGCGGGTCAGGCGATCGGCCATCACCGGACCGGCGACGATGAAGCGTCCCTGCACCCAGAGCATGAAGACGATCACCGCCAGATAGAGCAGCACGGCGACGAAGATCGCGCCGCCACCGACCGCGCCCGATTCCAGCGCAGCGGGCGAGAAGGCCCCGGCCCCGCCGAGCGCGGCACCGAAGATCAGCCCGAAGATCAGCATCACGATGAAGATCACGATATAGGCGGCGATCATCACGACGATCATGCCAAAGGCGAAAGCCGGGCCGGCCTGAAGGGCCCAGCCGAAATTGGGCGCCTCGCCCGGATGCAGGCCGCCGCGCCAGATGAGCATGCAGGCGGCATAGAGAATGACCGACGCGAGCAGGGCGAACAGGCCGATCTTGCCCATCGCGCCCATGATAAGCGACGGATCGTTGGGCGCCATCGCCATCGCCGAAAAGGTCGATCCCAAAAACAGAAAGCCGAGCAGGCCGACGAGCAGCAACGCGCCGCCGAACCAGATCAGCATCTGTGTCCAATTGGCCTTCAGAAACGCGAAGGTTTCCGAAAAGGCCGCACCGATACTCATTTTGGTCATGTCCAATCCCCTTTTTCGAGCCCGACCTATCCTCTGTCAGGCGCCCCATCTCCACATATGTTGCGACCCTTGCCCCTTGAATTTCCCGTCATTCGAACACGCCCGCATCCCCGCCGCTTGCAAGCTGGCGATAGGCGGCCGTCGAGATCGCGATCGAGAGCATCGACGCGGCCACCCCGAGCGCCGATTCGAAAAATCCGCTGATGATGCGCCCGGCGCCCGGCTCCGCACCGACGACAGCGCTGACGACCAGTGTGACGATGCCCACCGTGATGCCGACGACAATCATCACGAGAAAGAGAAAGAAGAAGATTGACCAGCCATTGTCGCGGGTCAGATTCCAGCTTTCGCCGATCGCTTCGAGCGGGTTGTACAGGCCGCGGTCCGCGACCACCGGCGAAACCAGTGCGAGGCGACCGATCAGATAAAGTCCCGGGACGATCAGCAGGATGAAGCCCAGTCCGAGGATGAAGCCCGTCAGAATCTGGACGACGATCATCGTCGGCAGGAGGCGAAAGGCGAAGCCGATCGCCTCACCGACGCTGGTGCCGGTGCGCGACAGCCACAAGCGGAGGATCGCCACCGTTCCCACCAGAGCGAACAAGGCCACGCCCAGCTGATAGGGCAGGACTTGCCGGATATTATCCTGAAAGATCGTCAGAATCTGATCGACCGTCGCGCCCGCGGGGGGTTCGGCCGGCGCCGGCCCGAACCACGCGACGACGAGGGTCGGCAGAAACAGGAAGACCGCCGCGATCGCTCCGGTCAGCGCGCTATGCGCTTTCAGCAGGGCGATGCTGTCTTCCCAAGCCGCACCCATATCGAACTTTGCCATTGATACCCCGTTGTTTTCTTTTTCCCTGATCGGGTTGAAACTGACGGTCTTCGCTCCCAATGTCCAGCCTTGTTACCGAAAGCCGCCTACCCTCTTGCCTCCGCGCTCCCCGGGCGGCAGGAAGCACCCGAAATGACCACCCTTTCCGCCCCCGAATGGACCTTTTCGCCCGGCCTGACCGGCTATGAGGCCGCGCTCGCCGACATGGAAGCGCGCGCCGCCGCGATCCACGCGGGCACGGGCCAGGAACGCATCTGGCTGCTCGAGCATCCGCCGCTCTATACGGCGGGAACGAGCGCCGATCCCGCCGAGCTTCTCGACCCGCGCTTTCCGGTGTTCGATGCGGGGCGCGGGGGACGCTACACCTATCACGGCCCCGGCCAGCGCGTCGGCTATGTCCAGCTCGACCTCGCGAAGCGCGGGCGTGACGTGCGCGCCTATGTCTCGGCGCTCGAAGGCTGGGTGATCGACGCGCTCGCGCTGCTCGGCGTGGCCGCGCGCCGTGCCGAGGGCCGCATCGGCATCTGGACCGACGACGAACAGGGCCGCGAAGCCAAGATCGGCGCGATCGGAGTGCGCGTGAAGCGCTGGGTCACGCTCCACGGCTTTTCGCTCAACGTCGCGCCGGATCTGGCACATTTCACCGGCATCGTTCCGTGCGGCATCGCCGAATTTCCGGTCACCAGCCTCGCAGCGCTTGGGAAGCAGGCCTCGTTCGAGGAGGTCGATCGCGCGCTTGCCGACACCGCGCCCGCCTTTCTCGACAAGCTGCGGGCGAGCGATTAGGAACGGCGCCATGACGCGGATCATCCTCAGCTCGCTCCTCTTCCTTTCGCTTGCCGCCTGCGGCAATGAACCGTCGGGCAAGACCGCGACCAAGCTCGACGCGGTCGAGGTTCAGCCGGGCAGCGTCAGCGATTCGATGATCATCCTCGATAATGCCGCGGGCGACGGCACCGCGATCGACAACAGCGTTCCGGACGACGGGACGAAGAAGGAAGCCGCGAAGCCCGCCGCCGACGCGGCGGCGGAGAGCGAGGACGCGGAACCGAATCCCGATGCCGTCGAAGCGCCGGTCGCCAAAAAGGCGCTGACGGCCGACAGCGCCGCGAAGACGTCCGAATAATCCCTATCGGAGTCCAAGCGATTTGTGCGCCTGGAGCGACAGGCGCCAGCGCGGGTCCGCCATCACCAGATCGATGCACGCCCGGACATTGTTTGCCGCGTCCGGATCGTCGAGCGGCTGGATCAGCCGATGGGTGAAATCGAGCGCCACCAGCGCTTCGACGTCGCTACCCGGCTGCGGCCAGACAAGTTTGAGCTCGTCGCCGCTCTTCTGCACCAATTCGCTGCCCGCCTTGGGGCTGACACAGATCCAGTCGATGCTGCGCGGCACCGCATGGGTGCCGTTGGTCTCGATCGCGATGGTGAAACCCTCGGCGTGCAGCGCGTCAATCAGCGCCGCATCGACCTGAAGCATCGGCTCACCGCCGGTGAGCACGACGTAGCGATCGGCTTCTCCCTCGCCCCAGCTTTCAGCGATGACGCCCGCAAGCGCCGCGGCATCGGCATATTTGCCGCCGAGCGTGCCGCCGGTGCCGACAAAGTCCGTATCGCAGAATTGGCAGATCGCTTTGGCGCGGTCCTGCTCGCGCCCGGTCCACAAATTGCAGCCGGCAAAGCGGCAGAACACCGCGCGGCGCCCCGCCTGCGCGCCCTCGCCCTGCAGGGTCAGGAAAATCTCTTTGACGGCGTAGGCCATGGGATCAGGCGTAGCGCGTCGGGTCGGACAGCCCAGCGTCGGCGAAGCCCTTGCTGCGCAGCCGGCAGCTGTCGCACAGCCCGCAATGCAGACCCCCGGGGGTCGGGTCGTAGCACGACCAGCTCATCCCCGCGTCGATGCCGAGCCGCGCGGCCTCGGCTGCGATATCGGCCTTGGTCATATGCTGGAGCGGCGCGTGGATGCGGAAATCGACGCCCTTGTCGCCGTCGCGGGTCGCGAGCGCCGCCAGCTTCTCGAAACCCGATATGAATTCGGGCCGGCAGTCGGGATAGCCCGAATAGTCGAGCGCGTTGACGCCGATGACGATGTCCTGCGCTTGCCGTGCTTCGGCAAGGCCGAGCGTCAGCGACAGGAAGATGAGGTTGCGCGCGGGAACATAGGTGATCGGCACGTCATCGCCCACCCCGTCCTTGGGCACGTCGATGTCGGCGGTCAGCGCCGAGCCGCCGAAGCGGCGGAGGTCGAGCGGCAGGACGATATGCTCGGCCGCGCCGACATAGTCCGCGATCCGCGCCGCCGATTCGAGCTCGACGCGGTGGCGCTGGTTGTAATCGACCGTGAGCGCGACGATCCGCGCGCCGGCCTCGCGCGCGAGCCCCGCGCAAACCATCGAGTCGAGCCCGCCCGACAAGAGGACGATCACCGTTTTTCCGGAAACTTGCTGCATCGGCGCCAGATAGGCCCGCGCCGCCGGAGGCGCAAGCGCTGCGCCGCACAAAGAAATGGGCCGCGCGGCGATTGCCGAGCGGCCCAGTTCGGCATGAAGCCGTTAGGGAGAAGGACACACAAAGGTGCGTCGTCCGTCCCGTTTAGCGGATAATGGTTAACAATCGATTAGGAGCAGGCGCCCGTGCGCCGCGCCTCGATCGCCTGCGAGAAGGGGCGGCCGCCCGCGATACCCTGCGTATCGATCTGGACGAGCCGGTTGGTCTCGCTGCGGATTGTCGTGCGGCCATGCCCCGCGCCCGGGCAGGTATAATGGACCGTCACCGAGTTCGGCGTGTCCTCGATGATATAGCGCGAGCAGTTCGATTGCGGATGCTCGACCTGGATCATCCGCCGCGCATCGCCCAGGCACATGGTCTGCAGCACCGCATCCTTGCCGCGTTCGCGCAGCTGCCAGCTCCCCTTTTCGAGCCGGTCGAGCATCGCGAGCGACGGCGCCTGCGCAGGGACCGCGGTCGCCGCGGCGAGGCCGAGCACTACGAGGGACGTTCTGAAAATCGGGGAAAAGATCGCCATATTTCCTTCCATCTGGTCGTCCATAGTTGGACGGAAACGCGACCCCATTGAGGAGGAAGTAGCAACGCAGGGGATGGATTTCAACCGCTTGGCGCCAATTTGGCTCGTTTCGTCGTGCTCGCCGTTCAGCCGTGCGCAGCGATCTCCTCCAGCGTGATGGGAAAGACGCGCGAGCAAAAGGCGCAATCGACGTTGATCAGCCCGGCCTCGTCGGCCATCTCGCCGCGCTCGGCTTCGGGGAATTTCGACAGCACGCCGGCAAAATAATCGACGCTGCACCGGCAGCCGCGCGAGACGACATCGCCCGTTTCGACGCGCACCTCGTCCTCATGGAACAGCCGCCATGCCAGCGTCTCGAGCGAGGTTGCGGGATCGGTCAGTTCCTCGGCCTTCAGCGTCTCGGCGATCATGCGCGCATGCTCCCATTCGGGATGGTCGTGCCGGACGTGGAGCCGGTCGCGCCCGACCTCGCCCTCGGGCAGGTGCTGGAGCAGCAGGCCGCCCGCGACGCACCCCGCCTCGGCATCGTGGCGCGCGGCGAGCTTGATCAGGCTCGGAATCTGCTCGGACTGTTCGAAATAATGTTCGGCGGCGTCACCGATCGACGCGCCTTCGAGCGGGACGATGCCCTGATAGCGCTCTGCGCTCGCCGCCTGGTCGAAGGTGATCGCAAGAAATCCCTCGCCGAACAGCGCAAACAGCGTGGGATCGGACCCCATTTCGGCGAGCCGCTCGGCATCGAACTTCAGATAGCCGCGAAGCTCGCCGCCCTTGTAATCGCAGACGAGCAGTTCGACCGGACCGCCGCCGGTCTGCGCCTGCAGTGTGAGTTGGCTTTCCTTGTCCTTCAGCGTCGAGCCGAGCAATGCAGTCAGAACCAGCGCCTCGGCGAGCAGCTTTTCGGCCGCCGGCGGATAGCTGTGTGCCGCCACGATCCTGTTCAGCACCGGCCCCAATCGCACCAGCCGCCCGCGCACATGGCGGTCGGCGATGGTGAAGGTCAGCGGCTGGTCGAACCAGGTTTCCTGCATCTCGCTCATAGCTTGCCGAGCGCCCACAGCAGGACCGACTTTTGCGCATGGACCCGGTTCTCGGCCTCGTCCCAGACGCGCGACTGCGTGCCGTCGATCACCGCATCGACGACCTCCTCGCCGCGGTGCGCGGGGAGGCAATGGAGAAAGAGCGCGTCGCCCTTCGCCGCGCCCATCAACCGTTCGTCGACCTGATAGGGCGCCATCGCCGCGAGCTTGTTGTGCGCATGGTCCTGTCCCATCGACACCCAGGTGTCGGTGACGACGAGATCGGCGCCCGCCACGGCTTCGCGCGCGTCGCGGACGATGTCGATCCGCGCGCCCTTCGCGCGCGCCGCCTCGACGAAGCGCGCGTCGGGTTCATAGCCCTGCGGCACGCCCGCGCGAACGTTGAAGCCGAACAGCCCCGCCGCCTCGATCAGCGACGCGAGGACATTGTTGCCGTCGCCAAGCCACGCGAGTTCGAGCCCAGGGAGCGCCTTGCCGCTCTCGACGATCGTCAGCAGATCGGCGACGATCTGGCACGGGTGCGACAGGTCGGTCAGGCCGTTGATGACCGGAACGCCTGCATATTCGGCGAGTTCCTCGATCTTCTCGTGATGATCGGTGCGGATCATGATCGCGTCGGCGTAGCGCGACAGCACGCGCGCCGTGTCGGCGATCGTCTCGCCGCGGCCGAGTTGCGAGGTTCCGGCGTCGAGGATCATCGGCACGCCGCCCAATTGGCGGATCGCTAGGTCGAAGGAGCAGCGCGTGCGCGTCGAATTCTTCTCGAACACCATTGCCAGCACATGGTCGGCGAGCGGCTTGTCGGCGTCGGGCCGCGCCTTCGGCCAGCCCGCGCGCGCCGCCTTGCGGTCGATCGCATCGGCGAGCATCGCCGCGACGGCATCCCCGCCCGCGTCGGACAGGTTCAGGAAATTGGGCACTATGCCCTCCGTTCTACAGGAACGGAAATCATCAGGACGCCGGCGGCGTAAAGCTCGCCGCCCCTGCCGACAATTTCTCGATGCACTCGTCGATATGGCCCTGCTCGATGTTGAGCGGCGGCAGGATGCGGATGACATTGTCGCCCGCCGCCACTGTCAGTAGCCCGTGATTGTCGCGCAGATGCGCAACGAAGGCGCGGCTGTCGGACTTCATCTTGACGCCGAGCATCAGGCCCATGCCGCGCACGCTCTCGAACAGATTGTCGTGGTTCGGAATAAGCTGTTCGAGCGCGCCGCGCAGACGTTCGCCGGTCGCCTTGACCTGATCGAGGAAACCCTCTTCGAGGATCACGTCGAAAACCGCCTGCCCCGCCGCCATCGCGAGCGGATTGCCGCCATAGGTCGAGCCATGGGTGCCGATGGTCATGCCGCGCGCCGCCTTTTCGGTCGCGAGGCAGGCACCCATCGGGAAACCGCCGCCAATGCCCTTCGCGCTCGCGAGGATGTCGGGCGCGAGGCCGTATTGCTCATAAGCATAGAGCGAGCCGGTGCGCGCAACGCCGCACTGAACCTCGTCGAAGATCAGCATCAGGTCGCGCTCGTTGCAGATGTCGCGCAGGCCCTGCAGGAAGGGCTGCGACGCGGGGCGGATGCCACCCTCGCCCTGCACCGGCTCGACGAGGAAGCCCGCCGTGCTGTCATCGACCAGATCGAGCGCCGCGTTGAGGTCGTCGAACGGCGCATAGCCGAAGCCCGGCAGCAGCGGGTCGAAGCCCTTGCGCAGCTTTTCCTGGTTGGTTGCGGAGATCGTGCCAAGGGTGCGGCCGTGGAAGGCGTTGTTGAAGGTGATCAGCGTATGCTTGTGGGCGTTGCCCGCGCTCGAATGATAGGCGCGCGCGGTCTTGATCGCGCATTCGACCGCCTCGGCGCCCGAATTGGTGAAGAACACCGTGTCGGCGAACGTATTGTCGACGAGGCGCTGGGCGAAAGCCTCGCCCTGCGGGCTGCCGTAGAGGTTCGACACATGGATCAGCGTCGCTGCCTGATCCTGGATCGCCTGGGTCAGATGCGGGTGGCCGTGGCCGAGCAAGTTCACTGCGATGCCGCTCGCGAAATCGAGATAGCGCTCGCCTCGTTCGCCGATCAGCCAGGCGCCTTCGCCTCGCACCGGACGCACAGCGCACCGGGGATAAACGGGCATCAGCGGCGTGATCGACATGTCAGGCACCTTTCCAATCGGGCAAACGTAAAAAGGCGACCCCGAACGGGCCGCCCTTGATGGGACCGCTCCTATACTGCCGCGGCCGGAGCCGCGTCAACACGGGGGTTAGAGCGACTTTGCCGCCTCCATCGCGAGCGCAACCGAATGTTTGCGCGCCGCATGGTCGTACATCGACGAGGCGATGATGATTTCATCGACGCCGGTGCGCGCCTGAAACGCCTTGAGCCCCGCGGCGACGTCCTCGACCGTGCCGACCGCCGAACATTGCAGCACATGGTCGAGGATCGCACGGGCATTCGGCGGCAGGCTGTCCTTATAGCCCGCGAGCGGCGGCTTCATCTTGCCGGGATTGCCGGTGCGCAGCGCAACGAACGCCTGTTGCTGCGACGAGGCGAGCAATTCGGCCTCCTCGCGCGTATCGGCGGCGAAGACATTGAACGCCGCGGCGGCATAAGGCTCCGAAAGTTGCTCCGACGGCTTGAACTGGCGGCGATAGACATCGAGCGCCTCGTCGAGCGCGTCGGGCGCGAAATGGCTCGCAAAGGCATAGGGCAGCCCGAGCATCGCCGCTAGTTGAGCGCCAAACAGGCTCGATCCGAGAATCCAGAGCGGCACCTTGGTCCCTTCCCCAGGCACCGCGCGGATGCCGAGCCGGTCATCGCCCGCCAGAAAGGCCTGCAACTCGACGACATCCTGCGGGAATTGCCGCTCGTCGCTTGCCAGGTTGCGGCGCAGCGCGCGGGCCACGACACCGTCCGAGCCGGGTGCGCGGCCGAGGCCCAGGTCGATGCGGCCGGGGAACAAGGCTTCGAGCGTCCCGAACTGCTCGGCGATCACCATCGGCGCATGATTCGGCAGCATGATCCCGCCCGCGCCGATGCGGATCGTCGAGGTTGCCTGACCGATATGCGCGAGCACGACTGAGGTCGCGGCGCTGGCGATTCCCGCCATCCCGTGATGCTCGGCGACCCAATAGCGTTCGTAGCCGAGCGCCTCCGCGTGGCGGGCAAGATCGGCGGCATTGGCGAGCGACTGGGCGATCGTGCCGGTGTCGGTCACGGGCACGAGATCGAGGAAAGAGAGTTTCGTCATGCAACGGATATGCGGTGGAGGGGCTGCCGGTTCAACCTCAGCGCTTTGCGAGTACCGCGAAGAAAAACTACGCCCGCTCATCCTTCGGCGAATCCATCAGCACGTAGGTGGTGATCGAATGCACCTGCGGCAGCACACCGAGCACCTCGGTATGAAAATGCTTGTAGGCCGCGAGGTCGGCCGTCTCGACGCGCAGCAGATATTCGATTGTCCCGGTGATGTTGTGGCATTCGCGCACCTCGGGCGCCTCGGCCATCGCCGCTTCGAAGCCGACCTGCGACGCCTTGGTGTGCGACGACAGGCCGACGGTGACATAGGCAAGGAAGGTCAGCCCGAGCTTCGCAGGATCGATCACCGCGCGATAGCCCTTGATCACGCCGCTGCGTTCGAGTTCCTGCACGCGGCGCAGACAGGCCGAGGGCGAGAGCCCGACGCGGTCGGCAAGCTCGATATTCGAGATTCGTCCGTCGCGCGACAATTCCTGCAATATCTTGCGGCCAATGGCATCGATCCCGGTCATAGATTGCACAGCTTAGCCGATCGCAGCTCATCTTTGCAATCGCCGCGCATCAGAACGCATTATATTGCGCGCATGGAACAAACCGCTCTCGCCGCTCTGTCTGCCTTCGCGCTCGTGTCTTCGATCACGCCGGGGCCGAACAATATGATGCTGATGGCGTCGGGCGCCAATTTCGGTCTCCGCCGTACCGTGCCGCACGCACTCGGCGTCGGAATCGGCTTCACGCTGATGATCATCCTCGTCGGCGTCGGGCTGATGGGATTGTTCGACCTGTTTCCGGCGTTGAATGTCGCGCTCAAGGTGGTGAGCGTCGTCTATCTGCTGTGGCTCGCATGGAAGATCGCCAAAGCCGGCGCGCCCGACACCGGCGGCGCCGCCGCCGGCAAGCCGATGAGCTTCGTCCAGGCGATGCTGTTCCAGTGGGTCAATCCCAAGGCCTGGTCGATGGCGCTGACCGCGATCGCGCTCTATGCGCCCGACCGCAATATCGCCGCGGTCCTGCTCGTCGCCGCGATCTTCGGGATCATCAACCTGCCCTCGACCAGCCTGTGGGCGGTGATGGGCGTGTCGCTGCGCGGCTGGTTGTCGAGCCCGGCGCGGCTCAAGGCCTTCAACTGGACGATGGCGGCGCTGCTGGTCGGATCGCTGGCGCTCCTCATCTGACCCGATTGCAAGGTTGCGAGATGCAACCTACAGACGGCGGCTCCTCTTCCCTGACCGGAGAACAGAGCCATGCAAAGCCGCCGCCTCGGAAAAAGCGCCATCCACGTCTCGGACATCTGCATGGGGACGATGACCTTCGGCAGTCAGACCGACGAAGCCGAGGCGCTGCGCATCCTCGACCGCTGTTTCGACGAGGGGATCAATTTCTACGACACCGCCGAAGGCTATCCGGTGCCACCCGACACCAAATGGGTCGGCCGCACCGAGGAGATCGTCGGGCGCTGGCTGAAGACCAAGAACCGCGACGCGATCATCCTCGCGACCAAAGTGTCGGGGCCGAGCCATATCTGGTTCCAGTCGCCGTGCCGCGGCGGGATGACCGCGCTCGACCGCCACAACATCCGCAGCGCGATCGAGGGCAGCCTGACCCGGCTGCAGACCGACTATGTCGATCTCTACCAGACGCACTGGCCCGACCCGGATGCGCCCTATGACGAGATGATGGATGCGCTCGACGAGCTGATCCGCGAGGGCAAGGTGCGCATTCTCGGCTGCTCGAACGAGACGAGTTGGGGGCTGATGAAATCGCTCGCCGCGTCGGAAAGGCTGGGCGCTGCCCGCCACCATACGATCCAGAATAATTTCAGCCTCAACAACCGCCGCTTCGAAGACGAACTGGCGCAGGTGTGCCGGCAGGAGGGCGTCAGCCTGATCCCCTATTCGCCGCTCGCCGGCGGGGTCTTGTCGGGCAAGTATCAGGACGGCGCCCGGCCCGAAGGCGCACGCTTCTCGCGCTACCTTGCGATGGAAGGCCGGCAGGCGGCAATGGGGCAGCGTTTCGTCAACGAACGCAGCCTCGCCGCGACCGCGCGCTATCTGAGAATCGCTGAGGAGCATGGCCTGCATCCGGTGACGATGGCGACCGCCTGGTCGAAGCAGCATGATTTCGTCGCCTCGACGATCGTCGGGGTCAGCGCTTACGATCAGCTCGAACCGATCCTCGCGGCGAAGGAGCTGGCGCTGGATAATGATCTGATGAAGGCGCTGCACAAGGTCGGCAGAGACATCCTCTACCCGATGGGATGAACTCTACAGTGCGGCCTTGAACAGTTCGAGCATCCGCCCCCACGCCTTTTCCGCCGCCGCCTCGTCATAGGCGCGGCCGTCGGGCGGGCACCAGCCGTGCATCGCGCCCTTATAGACCTCGACCTCGTGCCACTCGGAGCGCGGGTCGAGCACGGCCCTCAGCCGGTTTTTCTCTTCGGGGTCCTTCTGGTCGTCGTTGTCGGCGATGGCGAACAGATAGCCAGCCTGCGTCTCGGGAATCAGCAGATGCGGGCTGTCGGGCTTGTCGGTGCCGACCGACGCGCCGTGAAAGCTCGCCGCCGCCTTGACCCGTGCGGGGCTTAGCGCGGCGGTATAGATGACCATCGGCCCGCCCATGCAATAGCCCGCAGTGCCGAGCCCCTTCGCCGTATCGACCTCGGCCTGCGCGTCGAGAAAGGCGAGATGCGCCCTGGCGTCAGTCTGCACCAGCGTACGGTTCAATTGCTTGAGATAACCGAACAGGGTTTCGCGCACCCCCGGATCGTCGAAATCATGCCCGGCGTGGACGACCGGCGACTTGGCCCAGCGGTAAAAGGGGTTCACGCACAGAACCGCATAACCGTCGCCCGCCAGCCGCTCGGCCATCTGGCGGAAGGCGGGACGCAGGCCGCGAATATCGGGCCAGATCAGCACACCGGGATGCTTGCCCTCGGCCGGTGCGACGAACCAGGCGTCGGCAATGCCGTCCGCGGTCTTGATCTCGACGTCGCGCCCCTTGACCGGGCCAGCCGCACAAGCCGTGGCCGGCAGCATCGAGGCGATGGCGCCCGCACCCACGAGGGCGCCGAAATCGCGGCGCCGGACGGGGATGCCAGCACGGTCCAGATCGGCTTCGGTGATGTCGTCGCACATAGCTCTCTCCTCTTCCCGGCATCGATACGCGCCGCGATGCCAAAGGCTGCGGCTGCAAAAGGCGATTCTTGGAAAGCCGCAGGAAACTGCGCAACTTCACTCGCAAATAGCCTGAACAGCGTCGATGGATATGAAAGCAGCTAAGCACGGCTGGATATAATAGGAAAGGCCCAGCAAATGCCCTGCCCTCTCCACCTCGTCATTCCCGCGAAAGCGGGAACCCAGCGAGCCAGCAGCGCTACTGGGCTCCCGCTTTCGCGGGAATGACGAAAGAATGGACATCAGCGAGGAGCAGAACCTCGTCGTAGCTGTGCGCGACATGATGGACGCCCACCTCGCGGAGCGTCAAGCCATGCGCCGCCCGGTCGAGAATATGCCCCGCACCGCAGAAACCGACGACCGTCATCCCCGCCGCCAGCGCCGCGCGCGCGCCAATCGGCGAATCCTCGATCGCGAGGCAAGCGGCGGGATCGCCCCCCAGCCCCCTTGCCGCCGCGAGATAGATGTCGGGATACGGCTTGCCGCGCTCCCAGCCATCGGCGCTGTAGACGTGCCGCCCGAAATGATGCGCGAGCCCGAAGCGGTCGAGCGACGCCGCGATATAGGCGGGGCTGCTCGACGAAGCGATCGCCCGCGGCCGGTCGCCGAGCGTGTCGAGAAACTCCGGCGCGCCGGGGACGGGCGTGAAGCCCTCCGCGAAACGGCGCTGCGCCCGCGCGCGATGCTGTTCGCGGAAATCGGCGGGTAGCGGGCGCCCGAAGCGCGCGACGATCCGCCGTTCGGTCTCCTGCCAATTATGCCCGCAATAGTCGCGCAGACACTCCTCATAGGTCGTGGGCAGTCCGATAGCGCCCAGGCTTTCCGCGAGCGTCTTGTTCGCGCGCACCTCGCTGTCGGCGATGACCCCGTCGAAGTCGAAGATGATGGCGGCGGGTTTCATCACAGGCCGTACTGGAAGGCGGAGCTTATCCGACCATTGTTTTCGACGACAAACGCAGTCCGTGCATCAGACACGCCCTCCTGCTCATACGACAGGATGAATTTGTCCGTCCCATATCCCCTTGCCTCTTCCTTGATCAGCGGGCGCGCGCCATCTGAATAGTCGGTCTTGGGATAGCAGATTTCGATGAGCCGCTTTGCAACCGCCGGCACGATTTCCGGCTTCGCTTTGGACAAGCCCCATATCCTGACGGGTTGTTCGCTCAGTTCCTGCGGGAAACCCGCGCAGCGGCCGGGACGGCTGCACCCTGTCAGGGCCATTACCCCGACGCCAAACCAGATAGCTGGGGTCCTGACACTCACTCCACCGTCACCGATTTCGCAAGGTTTCTTGGCTGATCGACGTCGGTCCCCTTCGCGACCGCTACATGGTATGCCAGCAACTGCACCGGCACCGCATAGACGAGCGGGGCTATCAGCGGGTGGACCTTCGGCATCTCGATCGTCGCCATGCAGCCCTCGCCGGCTTCGGCGAGGCCTTCGGCGTCGCTGATCAGCACGACCTTGCCGCCGCGCGCCATGACTTCCTGCATGTTGCTGACCGTTTTCTCGAACAGCGGACCACTCGGCGCGAGGACGATCACCGGCACCGCTTCGTCGATCAGCGCGATGGGCCCGTGCTTCATTTCGCCCGAGGCATAGCCTTCGGCATGGATGTAGCTGATTTCCTTGAGCTTCAGCGCGCCTTCGAGCGCGAGCGGATAGTCGGGGCCGCGGCCGAGGTAGAGCACGTCGCGCGCCGGGGCGACGAGATGCGCCATCTTCGCGATCTCCTCGTCGTGCGCCAGCGCGGCGTTGAGCGCGGCGGGCGCCTCGATCAGGTGGCGGACGATCTCGCGTTCCTCCGCCCCGGTCAGCTTGCCTTTCCTGAGTGCGAGATGCGCGGCGAGCGCCGCGAGCACCGCGAGTTGGCAGGTGAAGGCCTTGGTCGAGGCAACGCCGATCTCCGGCCCCGCGTGGGTCGGGAGCAGCAGGTCGGCCTCGCGTGCCATGCTGCTCGTCGGCACGTTGACGACGACGGCGATCGTCTGGCCGTTCGCCTTGCAATGGCGGAGCGCCGCGAGCGTGTCGGCGGTTTCGCCCGACTGCGAGATGAAGAGCGCGAGCCCGCCCGGCTGAAGCACCGGGTCGCGATAGCGGAATTCCGAGGCGACATCGATATCGACGGGAACGCGCGCGAAGGTCTCGAACCAATATTTGGCGACCATGCCGGCGTAGAAACTGGTGCCGCACGCAACGATCGTGATGCGCTCGACCTTCGACAGGTCGAAATCCATCTGCGGCAGCGCGACCGTCTGTTCGAGCGGGCGGATGTAGGAGGAGAGCGTCTGCGCGACGACGGTCGGCTGCTCGAAAATCTCCTTCTGCATGAAGTGGCGGTAATTGCCCTTCTCGACCGCCGCGGCGGTGACACCGCTGGTGGTAATCTCGCGCGTCACCGGGTTGTTTTCGGCGTCGTAGATCTGCGCGCCCTCGCGGGTGATGACCACCCAGTCGCCCTCCTCGAGATAGGCGATCTTCTGCGTCAGCGGCGCGAGCGCGAGCGCGTCGGAGCCGAGATAGGTCTCGCCTTCGCCGTAGCCGACGACCAGCGGCGAGCCGAGGCGGGCACCGATCAGCAGGTCGGGGTGCTGGCGGAACGCGATGGCGAGCGCGAAGGCGCCGCGAAGCTCGGGCAGGACCGCCTTGACCGCCTCCTCGGGCGACTTGCCCGCTTCCACCTGTTCGGAGACGAGATGCGCGACGACCTCGGTATCGGTCTCGCTCTCGAACGTGCGGCCGCGCGCCTGCAACGCCTCGCGCAGCGGCTTGAAATTCTCGATGATCCCGTTGTGGACGAGCGCGACCTCGCCGGTCGCGTGCGGGTGCGCGTTGCTCGTCGTCGGCGCGCCGTGAGTTGCCCAGCGCGTGTGCGCGATGCCGACGGTGCCGGGCGCGGGATTGCCGGCGAGTTCCTTGACGAGGTTCCCCAGCTTGCCCTCGGCGCGGCGGCGGATCAGCTGGCCGCCCTCGACCGTGCAGACACCAGCCGAGTCATAGCCGCGATATTCCATGCGCCGAAGCCCATCGACGAGGCGATCCGCCACTTGAGTCTTACCGATGATTCCGATGATTCCGCACATGGGGTTCGTGGCTTTCTAAAGGATATAAGGAACGCGGATGCCCGGCATATTGGCCGGAAAATCCCTGACATTTCGGGTAATGAGGATCGCGCCGTTCACTTGCGCAGTGGCGAGGATATAAGCATCCATCAGCTTCATTCGAGATCGGAAGCGGATATCCGCAGCCGCCGTGGCGATCCGCGCATCCAGTTCGACCACGTCGAAATTGGCCAGCGCCTGCCGGGCATCGTCGCGCGCATCGAGCGCTTCACTCGCCAGAACTTCGGTCCAGACGATGCGGCTGATGCGATGACCATTATATCGAGCCAGTTCCGCGGCCGCCTGAGGACGGCGCTTCAGCCAGTCGATCACGATATTCGTGTCGAAGAAGGGAGCGGACACCGATCAGATATCTTCGTAAGGTCTGCGATCTTCGCGTATCGCGCGTTGATATTCGACACCGTCCGGAATGTCGTCCCGATCGGCCCACAATCCGGCCCAGCGCTCGATCCAGTCCTTGCTGTTGTCGTTCTGCGCCAGATACAGCTTCACCGCATCGCGGATCGCCGCCGCGCGCGAACGCTTGGACTTCGCCGCCAGCGCGTCGAGCTTTTCGATGTCCTCGTCAGGAATATCGGTCAGGATTCGCATTTGATATATTGATATCATATCATGATATCATGTCAATCGATCATCTTGCGATAGACGAGGAAACCCGACTTCTCGGCGATCCGGTCGTAGAGTTGCATCGCGGTCGCGTTCGTCTCGTGCGTCTGCCAATAGACGCGCGGAAGGCCCTGCGCGCGCGCCGCGTCATAGACCGCCTCGATCAGCGCCCGCCCGACACCAGTGCCGCGCGCGCCCGCGGACGTGAACAGGTCCTGCAGATAGAGCGACGGCAGCAGCGAGGTCGTACTGCGATGCAGCAGATAATGGGTCAGGCCAAGGAGCGCATCGTCCTGCTCGGCAACCAGCGCGAACATCGGCTCATAAGGATCGAAGAAGCGCTCCCATGTCGCCGCGGTGATATCGGGCGCGAGCGCCGTGCCGCCGCTGCGTCCGTAAAAGGCATTGTATCCGTCCCAGAGCGGGAGCCAGCGATCATGGTCCGCGCGCGCGACGGGCCGGACGACGAGCTTGCCCATGTCAGCTCCGCCCGAAATTGCGGTCGACGAAGGTCATCGCGAATTGCACGGGATCGGCGGGACGGCCGTTGCCGGCCTCGAACCGCACCTTGCCGTCCTCCCAGATTTGGCGAATCTGCGCCGGCAGTTCGGGGGCGAATTTCATCTGCTTCGCGACGATCTCGGTCCAGCTTCCGGTCAGGCCCAGACTCTGGCGAAGCGTCGGCTCCATCGCGACGCAATAGGCACGCGTCGGCTCGTCGAGGTGGCCGATCGCGGCCAGCACCCAGGCATCGACATAGCGCAGAAAGGGCTTGTCGTCGTACCGATCGCTCAACTCTTCTCTCCCGTCCGCGGGGCCCATTCGTCATGCAGCAAGCCGTAGATCAGCGAATCGCGCACCCCGATATGGGTCTTCCATTCGCCGCGAAGCCGGCCCTCATACTGGAAACCCAGTCGATCGAGCAGCGCGACCGAGCCCCGGTTCTCCGGATCGGAATCGGCGAAGATCCGGCGTAGCCGCAGTTCGCCGAATCCGTGATCGATCACCCGCGCTACGGCCTCAGCCGCCATCCCGCGCCCCCAATAATCGCGGTGCAGGATATAGCCGATCTCCTTCACGCCGGGCTTGCCGTCAATCAGCATCACCCAGCCGAGTGCCACATCATCTCCGGCGGTGATCGCCCAGCACGAATAGCCCTGTCCTTCAGCAGCATTGATTTTCACATAGTCCGCGGTTTCGGCAAGCGACGCATGCGGCCCGCTCGACCACCAGATCATTACCTCGGGGTCGGACAGCACGGGATACAGCGCAGCGCCATCCTCGCCGCGAAGCTGGCGCAGCACCAGACGGTCCGTCCTCAGGGTCGGCGCCGCGCAGTTCCGATCACTGCCCAGATCCTGCGTCACTTCTTCTCCGCCGCCTTCTTCTTGCGCATCGCGTCGTGGAAGCGGTCGGCCCAGCCGGGCTTCACCGACTGTTCGGCGCGGACGAGGCGAAGTTCGCCGTCCATCACGTCGGCGGTCACCGTGCTGCCTGCGCCGACGATCGCATCGCGGCCGATCTTCACCGGCGCGACGAGCGCGCTGTTCGACCCGATGAAGGCATGGTCGCCGATTTCGGTCCTGTATTTGAAATAGCCGTCATAATTACAGGTGATCGTCCCCGCGCCGATGTTGGCGCCCGCACCGACGCTGACGTCGCCCAGATAGGTCAGATGGTTCGCCTTGGCGCCCTTGCCGAGCACCGCCTTCTTGGTTTCGACGAAATTGCCGATCTTCGCCTTTTCGCCGAGGATCGTGCCGGGGCGGAGGCGCGCGAAGGGGCCGACTTCGCAGCCCTCGCCGATCGTCGCCCCTTCGATGTGGCAATTGGCGCGGATCGTCACCCTGTCGGCGACCTTCGCGCCGGGGCCGAAGAAGACATTCGGCTCGATCGTCACATCACGCCCGAGTTCGGTGTCCCACGAGAACCAGACCGTGTCGGGCGCGCGCAGCGAGGCGCCGCCTGTCATCGCCTCCTCACGCCGGAACGCCTGCCACTGCGCCTCGGCCTGCGCAAGCTCGGCGCGGCTGTTGATCCCCGCGACATCGCCGGGATCGGTCTTGACGACCGCGCAGGAGCGACCGTCGGCATTGGCGATATTGACGATATCGACGAGATAATATTCTTTCGCCGCATTGTCGTCGGTGACGCGCGCGAGCAGCGCGAACAGATCGCGCGCCTTCGCGGCCATCAGCCCCGAATTGCAGAGCCGCACCGCGCGCTCGGCCTCGGTCGCATCCTTGTGCTCGACCATCTTCACGACGCGGTCGCCGCCTTCGGAATCTTTGGCGGTAATGACGCGGCCATATTGCAGCGGATCGGCTGGCTCGAACGCCAGCACGACGACCGCGGGGGAGTCGGCCGCGCCGAGGCGGTCGATCATCGCCTGCATCGTCGCGGCGGGCACGAACGGCACGTCGCCATAGAGGATCAGCACGTCGCCATCGAAACCCGCAAGCGCGCCCTCGGCCTGCTGCACGGCATGGCCGGTGCCGAGCTGCGGCTCCTGCACCGCCAGTTCAGCGGTGCCGGCAAGCGCCGCCTCGATCTGGTCGGCCTTGTCCCCAACGACGACGACCTTCTTCGCAGGGTTCAGCGCATCGACGCTCGCCATCAGATGCAGCAGCATCGGCCGCCCGGCGATCGGGTGCAGCACCTTGTGGAGGTCGGATTTCATGCGGGTGCCCTTGCCCGCGGCGAGGATGATGGCGGCGATGTTATTGTTCATGGGCCAAGCCATGCCAGCAAATCATTGCGGTTTCCAGAGCATCGCGCCATGCGGTGCGGCATGAGCGATTTCCCCTTCCGCATCGTCGGCTTCGATCTCGACGGCACCCTCGTCGATACCGCCGCCGATCTCGCCGCCGCGGTCAACCATGCGCTGGCGCTGATCGACCGCGCGCCGCTGACCGAGGCGGAGGTTCGGCCGATGATCGGGCTCGGCGCCAAGCATATGCTCGAGCAGGGACTTCTCGCGACGGGCGGCGCGGAGGACAGCCTTGTCGAGCAGCTCTATCCCGAACTGCTGCATTATTACGAGGCGCATATTGCCATACACAGCCGCCCCTTCCCCGGCTTGATCGCCGCGCTCGACCGCCTCGATGCGCTCGGCGTCCGGACGGCGGTCGTGACGAACAAGGCCGAGCGCATGGCGCGCCGATTGCTCAGGGAACTGGGGCTTGCCGAACGCATGGCGGCGATCGTCGGCGGCGACACGCTCGCGGTGCGCAAGCCTGCGCCCGAACCGATCCTCGCGATGATCGCGCAGTGCGGCGGCGGCCGCACCGCCTTCGTCGGCGACAGCATCTATGACATGATGGCCGCGAAAGCCGCCGGCACCCCCAGCCTGATCGTCCGCTTCGGCTTCCTCGACCGGCCCGCCGAAGACTTCGGCGCCGACCGCATCGTCGACCATTATGACGAACTGGTGCCGCTGCTCGCCGGGCTTTAACGCTTTCGCCACTTGGTCCACAGGTGGCGCGACAGCATCAGCGGCGGCATCCGCAGCCAGTGCGAGCGGATGTAGAAGGCCTGATGGAGCGTGAAGTTCGTCGCATGTCCCCAGTCGTCACGCGCGAGCAGACGGCGGATGAAGAAATCATCGGACGGTTTCCGGCGATAATCGAGCGTCAGCGGCCAAGTATAGGACTTGAGCGGCGTGCCATAAAGCCGGTGCGACAGGCGAAGCGCCCGCTTCACCACATCTGCAAGACCGTGGGTTGACGCCTCTTCGATCAGGCTCAGATAAAAATCGGGATCATCCTTCAGAAAATCTTTCACCAGTTGGTGAAAGTCCCAGAGATTGCGCAGCCCTCCCTGCAAGTCGCCGTCAGCCAGAAGGTGCGCGGCACAGTGGCACGCCATTGCCGGCGGGCTGAGGATACGGAAGCCCGTCGGCGTTTCGACGGCCTCCGCCATCAGGACCAGCGGATCGGGCGTAACCCGGTGCGTGCGGGGCAGGATCGTGTGATGCACATCGATCATCCGGTCGCGCGCCTTGTGGATCAGCGGCGGCAGTTCGTGCATATGCTCGCGATAATAGGCGTCATCATAAGGGTCCGACTTGACCCACTCCCATCCCGCCTCGAGCAGTTCGTTCTCGGCGCGGCCAATGTCGCTGCCGAGGACGAGGATGTCGAGGTCACCGATCTGCCGCCCCGCAGCGCAGGACAGGCCCGCCGCGGCATAGGCGGTGCCCTTGAGCAGCACGAACTCGATCTTCTCGCTTGCGAGCGCGCGGCGCGCCATTTCGGCTTCCCATAGCGACTGCGCCTGCGCGACCGCCGCAGCGGCGCGCTGGTCGGCGAACAGCGCGGCGACGGACGGCGGCAGGTCCGCGCCATCCAGCCGGTGCGCGAGCGTCGCGAGCATCGCCTCGGCGCGCGCGACCGAGATCACGCCGTCCCACTCGCGCGGCGCCAGCGCCCTCGCCTCGCGCCGCCCGGCGAGCAGATCGACGAGGGTGCGGATCGCGCTCACCGGACCGCCTCGGCGAACAGCTGCTCGACGAGCGCCATGCCGGTCGCGCTGTCAGGGTAGGAAATTCCGAAGGCGGGGGTTTGGCGCACCAGCCGGGCCAGCGCCGCGAAGCCTGCCTCACCGAGCGCGACATAGTTGGTCGAGGCTTCGGTCAGGCGGACGAACGCCTCGCCCTCGCCCATCGGTTCGATCCCGGCCTCGCCGCCGAAGCGCGGGAAGAGCAACAGCGCGGGGCGTACCGGCTCGTGCATGGCGGCGATGGCATCGGCGCGCGGGATCAGGTGGCGGATGTCGCCCTTGGGCGTTCCGGCGAGCAAGGGACCGAGGCGCGCCGGATCGACCCGCGCCGCGACCTCGGCAATCGCCGCATTCTTGAGGCTGACCGCGCGCGGGAACGCCAGCGCGTCGCCCGAGGCAGGATCGATCAGCGTGAACTCGTCGCCCATCAGCCGCCAGTCGCTTTCGCCCAGCAGCGCCGCCAGCGTCGACTTTCCCGACCCCGATTCGCCCGACATGACGACCGCGCTCCCTTGGCGCGCGACCGCGCTTGCATGGAGGAGCATGTGCCGCCGCCAGCCGAGCGCAACCTGCAAATTCATTCCCATCTCGGCAGCGAGCAATCCCATCGCGAGCGGCAGCGGCAGCGCGTCGGGGACGGTGAAATCGCCGCCGATATGCACCGACGGCCGCAACCATCGCCGCCAGGGACGCGCCGCGAACAGCCGGACGGTCGCATCGGCCGGACGCGCGTCGTCGCGCGGGTAATCGGCATAGAGCCGGTCGAGCGCGGCAATCGGCGCGCGCCAGTCGCTGCCGATGCGGAACTGGACCGGGCCGACTGCAATGCGCGTGCTGTATCTCACGCTTCCGCCACCAGCCCCATCGCGGCAAGTTCGGCGAGCCGTTCAGCAACGAGCGCGCGCGCATCGACCATCTCGCCCAGATCGAAGCTTGCCGCCAGCCGTTCGGCGACCATCGCGGCGCTGCACGCGTCGGCACCCATGGCGGCCAATATCTCCGGCATCGGCTGGATCACCAGATGCGTCTGCATCGAGCGGTCGTCGAAGATCGCGGTCAGCTCGCCAAGCGCCTCGATGCGCAGAGCCTCGGGCGGCGGTGCCCGATAGACGCGATCAGCCATAATTTTCGGCGGCGGCGGTCAGCTTCGCAAGGATGGCGAGCAGGGTCGCGCGTTCGCCGGCGGTAATGTTCGATTCGAGTTGCGCTTCGCTGGCGAGCGCCGCGGGAACGATCGCATCGTACAGCGAACGCCCGGTCTCGGTGAGTTCGAGGTGATGCGACCGTCCGTCGGCCTCATGCGCCTGCCGCGCGATGAGATGGCGGTCGGCGAGCGCCTTCGCGGCGCGGTTCACCGTCACCTTGTCCATGCGCGTCGCGGCGACCAACTCGCGCTGCGTCTTGGGCTTTCCCTCGCCCAGTACTGCCATCAGCCGCCACTCGGGAATCTTCAGCCCGAAGCGATTCTGATATTCGTCGGCGATCCGGCTCGACAGGATGTTGGAGGCGATCGACAGCCGATAGGGCAGAAAATTGTCGAGATTCAGCTTCTTCGCGGCCATATTAACTTGCACCCCACATCTCGTCGCTGACACGCCTTTCTTCTTATCTAGAACATGATCACATCCATTGGAATCGTCATTGCGAGCGAAGCGAAGCAATCCAGAGTTGGCAAGAACCGCTCTGGATTGCTTCGCTTCGCTCGCAATGACGAAAGATCAAAATTGAGCCCGCGCGCCGACCCACAGCGTGCGCGGCGTCGCGCGCTCGACGATTCCCGCCGAGGAGATCGCCGCGGGCACCAGTTCGTTGGTCAGATTTTCGCCGCGCGCCTCGAGGCTGATCGCTTCCGTGACGCGCCACGACAGCCCGGCATCGAGCGTCAGCGCGTCGTCCAGCACCTGCAGGCCGAGGTCGTCCTCATTCTGCTTGCCGATATAGCGCAGGGTCGCAAAACCGCCGAACGGGCCATTCGCGTTCGATCGCAGCGAGAGGCTGCCGCTGTTCTTCGCGATCTGCGCCGGGCGGCGGCCGTCGAGGCTCGCGGCGAGCCCCGTGGCATCGACCTTCGCGTCGGTGAACGCCCAGGTCGCGCGCAGCGTCGCGGGGCCGAGCTGCTGATCGGCGGCGAATTCGATCCCCTTGCTGTCGATCGCATCGAGATTTTGCCGCTGGCTGAGATTCGGCGCGAGCGTCACATTGGCGATCGCGTTCGACAGATGGTTCGCGAACAAAGTGACCGAAAGCTTCGTGCCGCCGCGAGTCCAGTCGGCGCCGACCTCGCCGCCCCACAGCCGCTCGGGGTTCAGCAATTCGTTCGCGGTCGTGGTGTCGGCGCCCACGCGAAAGGGACGGTAAAGCTCGTTGAGTGTCGGCAGCCGCCAGCCGCGATAGGCGGCGGCGCGCAGCGCGACGGCGCCCGACGTCCAGCGCGCCCCGGCGCGGCCGCTTCCCTCCCAGCCCTGCCGCGAGGGGAAGCGCAGATCGGTGATGACCGACCCGCCGATATTGCGCTCGCGCCGATAGCCGGTGCCAAGCCACCAGCGGTCGACCCGGCCGCTCAGTGTCCACAAAAAGCCATCGTTCGCATCGCCCGAACTCCATTCGGCGAACGCGCCGACGGTATCGCTGTCGCCGCCCGCGATGCGGTGCCGGTTGGGGGTGGTGCCGGAGAAGAAATAATCCTCCTCCGTCCGGCCGGTGGTGCGCCGCCAGTCGGCGCCGACGCGGAGTGGATTGGCATCGCCGATCGCGGGCCGCACCTCGACCCGCGCGCCGATCCCGGTCGCGGGGACGCGCTGGAACAGCGCGGGTGCGACGCTGTTCCGCCCCGCCGCGACGCTCGCGAAGCCGCTGTCGAAATCGCGGAGCTGGAGATAAGCAAGCGCGAGCCACTGGGTATCACCCACCGGGTCGTGGACGAAGCGCAGGCTCGCATCGACGCCGTCGAACTTGCTCGTCGTATAGTCGGTGCCGCGATCGCGACGGTCCGAAAAGCCGCGCAGGCTCGCCTCGATGCGGCTGTCGTCGCCGGCATCGAAGCGCAGGCGGAGGCCGAGCCCGCCCTGCTCATAGGGCGCGGCACGATCGACCGTACCGCGCTGACTTTTCACGACCGGAATGAAGCCATCCCCGCGGCTGTAGCGGCCGTCGATCGCAACTTGCCCGTTGCCGAGCCGCGTCCCGGCGCTGGCCGAAAAATCGAGGCTGTCGCGGCTGCCATAAGCGGCGCTTGCCTCGGCACCGTCGGTCATCGTCGAATAGAGGCCGATCGTCCCGGCGAGCGCGCTCGGTCCATCGCCCCCGCTGCCGCCGCCGCGCGTGACGATGATGCCGCCGAGGTTGATCGCGTCATAGGCCGACCAGGCGACCCAGCCGCCGAAAGGGTCGGCCTGCGGCACGCCATCGAGCATCACCAGCGCGCGGCTCGACGCATTGCCGCCGAGCCCGCGCAACGTCACGCCCTGACTTGTCGGATGCGCGGTGCGCCCGTCGGAACGGCGGAACTGGACGATGCCCGCTTCGTCGCGCAGGCGGTTTTCGATGCGAGCGCCGAGGCCCGACTGAATGTCTGACAGAAACGCTGTGGCCTCTATGCTGTCTTGAACCCCCAGCAATCCGGCACCCGTAACGATGATCGGCCGACGGTCGGGGCCATCTTGCGGCGGATGAGCCAAGTCCCAACTGGTCAATGGGTCATCATCGAGGGCACCCTGCGCCATTGCCGCCGCCGGTAGCGCCAGCAGCGCAACTCCCGTCAGTAGGCGGATCACGCCGCCTTCACCGCATCGGGATGCGCGCGCTGAAACGCCTCCAGTTCCATACACGCCGCGTCGATCTCGATCAGGCGCGGATAATGGTCGATCGGCGCCTCGAAGCGCCGCGCGTTGTACATCTGCGGTACGAGGCAGCAATCGGCGATCCCCGGCGCGTCGCCGCCGAGATAACGCCCCTCGCCCGCCCCCGAAATCGCCATCGCTTCGAGCGCGTCGAAACCCTGCAAGATCCACTCGTGAATCCAGCGGTCCTTGGTCTGCTCGTTGAGCCCCAGATCGCGGGTCAGATATTTCAGGACGCGGAGGTTGTTGAGCGGATGGATGTCGCACGCGACGACATAGGCCTGCGCGAGCGCAACCGCGCGCGGCATCGCTTCGTCGGGGATCAGCCGCGGCTCGGGAAAGGCGCGGTCGAGCCAGTCGATGATCGCCAGGCTCTGGATGATCGCCTCGCCGTCGGCGACGAGCATCGGCACGAAGCCCTGCGCATTCTGCGCCAGATATTCGTCGCTCTTCTGCTCGCCCGCGATCAGGCTGACCTCGACGCGCTCATAAGCAAGCCCTTTCAGGTTGAGCGCGATGCGGACGCGGTAGCTGGCCGAGGAGCGGAAATAATCGTGGAGGACGAGAGAGGTCATGCGCGGACCTAGGATCAGTTCGGCCCTTTTGGCAAGCGCCCTACAAAAAGCCGAATCCTCCAACATTCGTCATTGCGAGGAACCGAAGGCGACGCGGCAATCTCCAGCTATCGTCATGACAGAATGCTGGCTGGAGATTGCTTCGCTGCGCTCGCAATGACGACGCGGGGAGTTAAACGTCCCGCTATCACTCGCCCTTCGGCATCTCCGATATCCATCGCCGGAGCAAAGCCGCGCCCTCCTTGTGCACCGTCGAGCGCCCCAGTTCGGGCATCGCGATTCCGGGGTCGAGGCTTTCGAGGCGATAGATGAGGAAGCTATGGTCGGGATCGCCCGGGGCAATCGCGAAATCCATATTTCCGCTGCCGCGCCCCGCGGCGGTCGGGCGCTTGCCGATGCCGTAGTTGACGCTCACCGGATCGGTCCAGCGCAGGAACAGCCCGCTGTTCGACGCGCTCCCCTCGGGATTGTGGCAGTGCGAACAATTGACGGCGAGATAAGCACGGGCGCGGTCCTGCAACGAGCCGCTCTTCGGATCGTCCCACCTGGGCATCGGCGCGATCCGCATCGCGGGCCAGGAGAAGAAACGCGCGAAGTCCGGGCGCTGCCGCGCGGCACCGAATTCCAGATTGTTCGCCTTCGGGCCGATCGGCACGATCTCGCCCTTCAGGCTGTGGCATTCCTTGCACTGGTTCTTGTTCGGCACCGCATAGGCGATGGTATGCGACATGCCATCGGGGCTTTTGAACGTCACCGGAACGCGCCGACCCGCAATCGCGAGCGTCGCATCCTTGCCGTCCGCATCCCAGATATAGGGCAGCGCGACCCAGCCGCTCGCTCGCTGGATCAGGAGCCGCGTCTCGACCGGCCGGCCGCCGTTCCAGTCGGGCCAGCCGAAGCTTTTGACGATCACCGTCCCGACCGGAAAGTCGGGCACGCCGTCGGGCCCGATCGGCGCATTCTTGCCCTCGGGCATCCAGATCGCCCGATGCTTTTCGGCATAGTCGCTGAACAGCGGCGTATGGAGGCTGTAAGGAAGCAGCGCGGGAAGCGGCTCGCTCGTACCGGCACGAAACAGCCCGAAGGCCGAGAGCTTCGCCGGCATCGCGGTGCCGTCGATCACTGCTTGATCGGGGCGCGGGTCGGACACCGCCGACGCGCCGCTCGTGCCAAGTAGCACCGCGGCCAAGGCGACGGCGAAGCGCTTCACCGAACCTTCGCCTCCATCGCGGCGGGCAGCGTGATCCCCGGCAACGGCGCGGGCGGCGTGCCTTTCGACAGGTCGGCGGGCGACGGCTTGGCTTCGCTCTGCGGCGTCTTCACGTCGGGCAGCCCCAGCGACAGCACTCCGACCGTATCGAGCACCACCGCATCGCCGGCACCGTCCCACAGCACCGGCGGGATCGATCCGCCCATCGCTGCCGCGATCTGCTCGCCGCCCGCGAAGGCCGGTGCATAACCCGCCTTGCCATGCTGATTGCCCTTGACCACGATCGCCTTGGGCAGCGGCTGATATTTGGGATCTTTCTGGTCATAGCGATAGCCGACGATCATCACGTTCGCGGTGCCATTCTGGTCGAAGACATTGCCGAACACCTCGACATGGTTGTTCGCCATCACGAGCACTCCCGTGCCGGTCGGCACGCTCGCGACGATATTGCCCTTCGGCGCAAAATTGGGCGTGCTGTTGTCGCTCACCACATTTTCGAACACCCGGACATTATGCCCGCCCTGCTGCGGCAGGTTCGGCAGGTCGAACACCAATATGCCGCCGGTGTTCTTCGTCGCGATATTGTCATGGACGTCGGCGTCGAAGCTGTTCTCGATCTCGATCCCCGCGACATTCTCGCTCGCGATCGAATCGCGGACGACGATATTCTTCGACTGGCCGACATAGATGCCCGCGTCCGACGCGCCACGGACATAGACGCTGTCGATCAGCACGTCGCTGCTCTCAACCGGATAGACGCCATAGGCGCCGTTGGTCGCCTTCGGCCCCGCGGTCCATTCGACGCGCAGCTGGTGATAGACGATGCGGTCGGCGCCCTTCGACTTGATCCCGTCGCCGCGCGTGTTGAGCACCGCAAAATTGGTCAGGAAAACGTCGTCCGAGGTGACGAGCAGCCCCTCGCCCGCCCCCTGCTGGCCCGAGAAGTCGAGGATCGACCCATGCTCGTCGTCGGTCCCCGCACCGCGCACCGTGACCCCGTTCACGTCGAGCGACAGGCCGTCGGTGAGCTTCCAGATCCCCGCACCGAGTTCGACCGTATCACCCGGTTCGGCGAGGATCAGCGCCTCCTGCAGCTTTTCATTGGCGTCGGGCGTTCCGGCAGTGACGCTGATCGTCTTTGCCGCGGCCGGGTTAGCCGCGAAAGCCGCGGCGAGGGCAAGCGTCGCCGCGTGGCGAAAGCCGTGGAATCGCATAGATCTCTCCCTTGTTTGGGCGGATCATGCGGCAAGACTTGACGGATGCCAAGCGGGTTGCTGACATGGCTGTAGCTAATGAAATCGGGGAGAGGTCGCAGTGTTCCACAGATTCGCTTTGGCGCTTGGCGCCTTGATCGCCGTCCCGTCCGTCGCCGCCGCGCCCGCGTCGGTCGGCGGACGCTGGAAGACCGACGACGGAAAAGCTATCGTCGCCATGGCCCCCTGTGGCGCGAAGATGTGCGGGCGCGTCGAACGGCTGCTGATCCGCCAGCCCGCCGGCGGCCAGCTCGACGAGCGCAATCCCGACAAGGCAAAGCGCGGCCGCGCGGTGACCGGCCTGCAAATCTATTGGGACCTCGTGCCCACCGACGACGGCTGGCGCGGTCAGGGCTACAGCCCCGAGGACGGCCGCTATTACAAGGCGCATCTGCGCGTCGCGGGCAACAAGCTGACGATGAAGGGCTGCGTCGCGGTCTTCTGCAAGACGGTGACGTGGACGCGGATCACATAAAATCCTCCCTGTCGCGCAGCGATGGGGAGGATTTCCGTCAGGGCGTATCCCCCAAAATCCAGTCGACACCCGCCGCGACATGGATGCGCGTCGTGTCATAGATCGGCAGCACGTTCGCGTCGGGATCGACGATCATCACCAGTTCGGTGCAGGCGAGCACCAGCGCCTGAACGTCCTGCTTCGCGATGTCGGTGATAAAGGTGCGCATCTGGCGGCGCGCATCCTCGGTCACCTTGCCCTGCATGAGTTGGTCATAGATGATATTGTCGATCACCTCGGCCCGCGCGGCGTCGTAGGGCGCGAGCGTCAACCCGTGGCGGACGAGGCGCTGGCGGAACCAGGGCTCGGTCATCACGTTGCGGGTGCCGATGACCGCCGCGGCCTTGATGCCGTCGGCCTTCATCTTCTCGCCAGTCTCGTCGACGATATGGAGCAGCGGGATCGAGATCGCCGCGGCGACCTCATCGGCGACCTTGTGCATCGAATTGGCGGCGATCATCAGCGCGGTCGCGCCGGCATCTTCCAGCCGCTTCGCCGAGGCGATCAGCACCGCCTTCGCATGCGCCCATTGCTCGGGCGTCGAAAGACGCGACAGCTCGCAATAGTTGAGGCTTTCGAGCAGGATCGGCGCCGAACAGGACGTCCCGCTCCGTTTCTGCACGCCCTTGTTGAGATGCCGGTAGTAAAGCTCGGTCGAGGCCCAGCTCATGCCCCCGATCAGGCCGATCTTTCGCATAATGTCACTTCCCTGGTTCCGGTTTTTGCCCGCCTTACCGGCAAGTTGCCGTCCGGTCGAGGCGCTGCTTGACCCGCCGCGCCGAATATCGTTCATCTGTGGCGGAGAGCGGATGGTGCGCCGCGCGGAAGGAGGAAGCAGGCGATGGACCCGATACGCAGGTGGGGCTGGATCTATTTCGGCGCGCTCGTGCTGGTCGTGATCGTCGGCTATATCCCGGCGTTCGAGGATGCCGACGGCAATCTTTTCGGCCTGTTCAAGCTCGACCTCTATGACGACGCGCTCCATCTCGCCTCGGGGCTGTGGGGCGGGATCGCGGCCTGGCATTCGCGCCGCGCCGCCGAGCAATATTTCAGGATATTCGGTCCGCTCTATTTCCTCGACGGGGTGCTCGGGCTGATCACCGGCATGGGCTATCTTGACGGCGGCATCTTTCTGTACGGCCCGATCGACCTGCCGCTGATCACGCGCTTCTTCGCCAATCTGCCGCACCTGATCCTCGGCGGCTGGGCAGCCTATGTGGGCTACGTGATGGCGCGGAAGACCGCGTGAACGAAAAGAAGAAACGCCGGTTCAAAAAGCGCTATGCGCTGGGACTGATCCTTTTCGCGCTAATCCTGTGGCCGATCCTCTTTATCGAACTCGGCTGCGGACCGACGGTTCAGGCGAGCGCCGCATACAGGCCGATCCTAGCGAACAACGCCGACCGTCGGCCAGAGGTCAACAGCCTGCTCACCTATCCCGAATGGCACATCGTCTATTCGGCAGAGAGTCTTGGGCGTCACCTGCGCGACAAGCCGCCCAGCGGTTATCGGTATTTCCGGGATATCGGCAGTTTCTGGTCGAGCTATTGCGCGCTCAATCGGGTGGCGGACCCCGCCGAGGCGGGCGGTTACAAGGTCATGCTCTATACCATCGGGATCAGCTTCAGCGCCGAAATGGCGGTGAAGGCCGCATGGGAGAATACGGTCGGCCGGGTCTTCGAATGGATTGGCGGCTATAAAAGCCCCGAAGATCGTTACGCGGCGGGCGTGCAGCAACGCTATGGAGCTTTCATGCACGAAACGCCCTGGTATCGCTTCCCCTTCGGGCAAGCCTTTACCGGCCTCTGGCACACCGATTTCGGCGGCGTCCGCGGCATCGAACGGCGCGTTGCACTCAGCCTCGAATATGGCGTGAAGACTGTCTATGCGAAGCTGATCGGCTGGGCGAGCGGCACCGCGCTCGGCGCCGACGAGGTGCGGATGCGGCTGGTGCTCGATGCGCCCCCCGAACAGGTCGCGGCGATCGACCCGCGGCTGAAGGTGATTTCGACCGGCGCGCAAGGCACTGTCGTCGATGCGCCGCGCTACGCGCAATTCACCGACATCGCGCAGAAGGTCGCCAACGCGGGCGTTTCGTTCCGCGAGATAGCGGGCAATGACGACATCTTTCTCACCGTCCTCGCGCCCGCGTCGAAACCGGCAGGTAAGCCGCTGCTGAGCATGGCACTCGGCGACCGGCCCGGCTGGGAGCGGCGCGGCTATCGGGTGAAGGTGCCGGCCTTGTCGGCCACCCTCGCCGCGCTGCCGGCCGAGGGCGCGACCCTCGAACATATTTACGACTACTGATGAAGCGGACGCTGATCGGTGCGGTCATTGCTCTGCTGGCATGGGCCGCGATTATGCTCGCAATGCCCTTCGTCGGCCCGTCGGGACGGCAGGTCGCGGTGGTCGGCGACACCGGCAAGGCGCTCCGCACGATCGCCGACGCAGGCGGGCGTGTGGTCGCAGTGCGCAAGAATGCGGTGATCGCGGTCGCGAACGACGACGGGGGTTTCGTGTGGCGACTCTATCGGAACGGCGCACCGCTGGTGATCGAGGGCCGGATCGCGGCGGCCTGTTTTCCGGTCGCCAAACCCTGATCGTCCGTCATTGCGAGCGCAGCGAAGCAATGACGAGGATTCATGTCGCCGGCCCCGCATAGCGATCATACCAGCGGTTGCGAAACAGCCCCTCCGGGTCCCACTTTCGTTTCTCCGCCACGAAGGCATCGAACTCGGGGTAAGACCGCCGCAACTGCTCGCCCGTATAATGGAGCTGGTAGGGCAGGAAAAAACGCCCGCCATGCTTCGCGGTCAGGTCGATCAGCTCGCGCGTCAGCGCCGCCATCTCCGCGCTGCCCGCCGCGTCGGTCGGCTGGTTGATGTAGAGCACGACCGAAAAGGCACGCTCGGGCGCATAACTTAACGCATTCTCTTCCTTCTCGACCACGCGGATCGAGGCGTTGAGGAGGTTGGTCTTGTGGTGTTTGAACACCGCGCGCATGTCGGTGACGAAGGGCAGCAGCGCGGCGCGCGGCACGAAATATTCGTGCAGGATATCGGTCTCGTCGCGGAGATTGTTGTAAAGATAGGGCACCGAATCGTGCATCGGGTCGTTGCGCGACACGAGGCACGCCTCGCCGTCCTGCATCGCCTGCGCGCGCGTGACGGTGCAGCTTTCGATGCGATGCTCGATATTCTTCTCGCTCCACCATTTCAGCGATTTGAGCCAGTTGGCGCGCTTCGACATATTGACCGTCAGCCGGCGCAGCCTGACCGCGCCGACCTCGGACAAGGGCGCACGCTCCAGCCCGGTCTCGTCGGGCACCTTGGTGTAACTGTAGACCAGCGCCTCTTCGAGCAGATTACCCGGCGCGGTCGACAAGTGCGTATAGGTCAGCCCCACATTCGGGTCGGCTTCGAGCGACGCAAAGGTCTTCGGGAAATCCTTCGCCGCGATCACCGCGCGCGCCGAGCGGTAGATATCGTTCGGCACGACGTCGAGCGTCGCCTGGGTGACGATCCCGAACAGGCCGTAGCCGCCGACGACATGCCGGAAGAGTTCGGGATTTTCTTCGCGCGATGCGGTGACGATGCTCCCATCGGCAAGCATCACGCGCAGCGAGCGGATCGAGCCCATCAGCGCGCCGGCGCGATGATCCATGCCATGCGCGTTAACCGCGATCGAGCCGCCGACCGTAAAGACGTCGGTCGATTGCATCGCCTTCACAGCAAACGCGGGGTGAATCCTGTTCTGGATATCATGCCAGCGCGCGCCGGCCCCCACTGTGATCGTTCGCGCTTCGCGATCGAGCCGGACCGCGTTCATCCGCCGCATGTCGACGACCACGCCGCCCTTCGCGAACGCCTGCCCGCCCATGCTGTGCTTCGCGCCCGCCGCCGTCACCGGGAGCTTGTTCGCGCGCGCATAGGCCAGCGCATCGGCAAGCTGCGCTTCGGTCGCGGGCGCAACAATGCCGCGGATCGCTGTCCGATTGAGGCAGCTTTCGTCGTTGATCGTGCCGCCCGCCTGCGTCCAGTCGGGCTCGGCGGCGGCATCGGCCTGTGCCCTGTCGAAAGCGAGCTTCGCGACGTCGGGGCCGCAGTCCTTGACGCCGTCGGGATCGGCGGCCAGCGGCGCGGCCCAGATCGCCGCGCCGGTCGCCGAGGCCGCGGCGACGCCGCCGACGACCCAGCGCTTTTTGACCATCCCGCCGGGGCCCTTAGTGCCCGCCGCCGTTGAGCGCCTTGACGATGTCGTCGGCCATCTTCTTGGCATCGCCGAGCAGCATCATCGTGTTGTCCATGTAGAAGACGTCGTTGTCGACGCCGGCATAGCCGACCCCGCCCATCGAACGCTTCACGAACAACACGGTCTTCGCCTTTTCAACGTCGAGCACCGGCATCCCATAGATGGGCGATGTCTTGTCGGTCTTCGCCGCCGGGTTGGTCACGTCGTTGGCGCCGATGACGAAGGCGACGTCGGCCTGCGCGAACTCGCCGTTGATATCCTCAAGCTCGAACACCTCGTCATAGGGGACGTTCGCCTCGGCGAGCAGCACGTTCATATGGCCGGGCATACGCCCCGCGACCGGGTGGATCGCATATTTGACGTTGACGCCTTCCTTCTTCAGCACGTCGGCCATTTCGCGCAGCGCATGCTGTGCCTGTGCCACCGCCATGCCGTAACCGGGGACGATGATGACATTCTCGGCCTGGCTCATCAGGAAGGCGGCGTCGTCGGCGCTGCCCGGCTTCCACGGGCGCTGTTCCTTCGACCCGCCGCCCGATGCCGCCGCATCGGCGCCAAAGCCGCCCGCGATCACGCTGATGAAGCTGCGGTTCATCGCGCGACACATGATGTAGGAGAGGATCGCACCCGACGAGCCGACGAGCGCGCCGGTGATGATCATTGCGGTGTTGCCGAGCGTGAAGCCCATCGCCGCCGCGGCCCAGCCCGAATAGCTGTTCAGCATCGACACGACGACCGGCATGTCGGCGCCGCCGATCGGGATGATCAAGAGGAAGCCGATCAGGAAGCTGAGCGCGGTGATCGTCCAGAACACAGCAGGCGACTGGTCGGTCAGGAAATAGCCGATCAGGCCGATGATCGCCGCGAGCGTGCCGAGGTTGATGATGTGACGACCGGGCAGCATGATCGGCGCGCCGGACATATTGCCGTTGAGCTTCAGGAAGGCGATCACCGAGCCCGAGAAGGTGATCGCGCCGATTGCGATGCCGAGGCCCATTTCGATCCGACTGACAGTGAAGATCTGTCCCGCAGCATCGGCAATGTGGAAGGCGCCGGGATTGAGATAAGCTGCTGCCGCCACCGCCACCGCGGCAAGGCCGACGAGGCTGTGGAAGGCTGCGACGAGCTGCGGCATTGCGGTCATCGCGATCCGCCGCGCCATGACGATGCCGATGATTGCGCCGATCGCGATCGCGCCCAATATCTCCGCCATCGCAACGGCGTCGATGCCGACATAGCCGTTCGCGGCATCGCCGCTCTTCCACGGCGCATGGGTGATCAGCGTCGTGACGACCGCAATCGTCATGCCGATCATGCCATAGCGGTTGCCGCGCCGCGACGAGGCCGGACTCGAAAGCCCGCGCAGCGCGAGGATGAAGAGGATGCCCGAGGCGAGATACGCCAGCGCCACCCAGGGATTGATCGGTGCTACTTCGTGCATGCTAATTCCCCCGTCGGGCCGTCCGTCCACGGCCCGTCAAATCCATGGATCGCAGCGCCTTAGCGCTCCTTCTTCTTGTACATCGCGAGCATGCGCTCGGTCACCGCAAAGCCGCCGAAGATGTTGATGCTCGCCATCACCACGGCGGCGAGGCCGAGCCATTTCGACGAGGCCGAGCCCGCAGCGGCGCTGGCGATCAGCGCGCCGACGATGATCACCGACGAAATCGCGTTGGTCACGCTCATCAGCGGCGTATGCAGCGCCGGGGTCACCGACCAGACGACGAAATAGCCGACGAAGCACGCCAGAAGGAAAATCGAGAAAATCGAAATAAAGTCCACGGCCGGCTCCCCTGCTGATTCCGCTTGGCGCTCCTATTGCCGCGCACAAGAGGGCGTGTCGACTCCAAAGCTGCCAAAAAGAAGGGCGCACATTTCCCGAAAGCCGGAAATGCGCGCCCTTCGCGACATAAAATGTCGCCGGGACCTACATCTTGGGCAAAAGCACCGCATCGACGACGTGAATGATCCCATTCGACTGGTTGACGTCGCCCTGGGTGACGATCGCCTTGTTGCCGCTAGCGCTGGTGAGCAGGATATGGCCGTCGCTCATGGTCGCGGTCAGGTCCTGCCCGTCGGCGGTCTTGAATGTCGCGGTCCCCTTACCCTCGGCGATCTTCGCTTCGATGTCGGCGGCGGTCAGCTTGCCCGGAACGACATGATATTGAAGGATGCCCGCAAGCACCGTTTTCTGCGCCGGACGCATCCAGCCGTCGCGTTGGACCGCGGGAAGCTGTGCGAAGGCTTCGTCGGTCGGCGCAAAGACCGTGAAGGGGCCGGGGCCGGACAGCGTTTCGGCGAGCCCGGCCTGCTTGATCGCCGCGACAAGCTGCTTGTGGATCGGCGAGGCCGAGGCATTTTCGACGATCGTCTTGGTGGGCAGCATTTCGGCACCGCCGACACTCGGATTGCTGCTCGCGGTGACGACGTCGCCGTTCGCGCCCGATTCGGTTTCGGTCTTCGGCGGTTCGGGGGTCTTGTTGCACCCCGCAAGGGCCATACCGCCGGCCAGCACGGCCGCGAGCAGCATTTGTTTCGTCACCTGCGTTCTCCTCTTCAAACCATAAGGAACGACCGCGGACTCTGGTGAATCCGCGGCGCACCCGCATCGGAACGCGCCCTGCGGCGCGAAGGTTTCAGAAGAAAGACAGTATCGGCCGTTAGCCGAGCAGCCGCTCGTTCACGACCTTGCCGCCCTGCGTCAGACGCACGGCATTGCCGATTTCCTCGTCGAGCACGGGCTTGCCCGCTTCCTTGTCCCAGAAGGCCGAGAGGAAATTGAACAGGTTGCGGCTGAACAATGCGCTCGTGTCGGCGGGCATTAGCGCCGCGATATTCTTCGCGCCGATCACGGTCACACCGTGGATCTTCTTCGCTTCGCCCGACACCGAGCCCTCGACATTGCCGCCGCTCTCGGCCGCCATGTCGACGATCACGCTACCGGCGCGCATCGTCGCAAGCTGCGCGTCCGAAATCAGCCGCGGCGCGGGGCGGCCAGGGATCAGCGCGGTGGTGATGACGATGTCCTGCTTGGCAATGTGCCCCGATACCAGTTCGGCCTGCGCCTTCTGATAGTCTTCGGACATTTCGGTAGCATAGCCGCCCGCACCCTCGCCCTCGATCCCCGCGACGCTTTCGACGAAGATCGGCTTCGCGCCGAGCGAGAGGATCTGCTCCTTGGTCGCCGAGCGCACGTCGGTCGCACTGACCTGCGCGCCGAGACGCCGCGCGGTCGCGATCGCCTGCAAGCCGGCGACGCCGACGCCCATCACGAAGGCCTTGGCAGCGCTCACCGTGCCCGCGGCGGTCATCATCATCGGAAAGGCGCGACCATAGGCGTTCGCGGCCATCAGCACCGCCTTGTAGCCGGCGAGATTCGCCTGGCTGGAGAGGATGTCCATCGATTGCGCACGCGTGATGCGCGGCATGAATTCCATCGCCAGCGCTTCGATGCCGAGCTTCGCGTAGTCATCGACCCGCGCCCGCTCACCAAAGGGGTTGAGCCCCGCCGCGAGCCATGCGCCGTCGGCGAAGCCCTTGAGGTCTTTGGGATCGGGGCCCTGAATGGCGAGGATGATGTTCGCACCCTTCAGCACCTCGGCACGGCTGCCGACCGATGCACCCGCGGCGGCATAGTCGGCGTCGGCGATCGAGGCGGCTTCGCCCGCGCCCGTTTCGACGGCAAGTTCGGCGCCCAGCCCAATGAATTTCTTCACCGTTTCGGGAGTCGCGGCGACACGGGTCTCGCCGGGGGCGAGTTCCTTCAGGACAGCGATGCGCATGCCGAAAGGCCGGTCAGGAGATCAGAAGAACGACGACGATCGCCGCGATCACCGAGGCGATCGTTCCGACCTTCAGCAGGTTCAGGAAACCCGCATAGGTTTCGTTCGCCGCTTTCATTTCCTGTTCTGCCATCACCTGTCCCCTTTTGCCTCTCTCGCCCGAAAAGCGCGCGCCCGCGCGCCCAGAATCGGGATATCGCGCCGGTCTTAGCCACGCTGCCCCCGATGCTCAAGGGCGCTTTGGCGAAATCCCGCGATGCGGGAAAAGCCGAATGGCCTTAATGGCCCTTTTACCCCTTGGGGCTACATCTTCGGCCACTCGCGATATGCGGCATGGCAAATGCCGGCAAAAGGGGGCAGAATCAGAACGATGGCGAATGCGCGCGACACGCGGATGGTGATGATCGTCGATAGCGAGCCTGCCCAGCAGCGCTTTCTGTCGGCTCTGGTCGCGCGCGGCGGCTGGCGCAGCATCGCCGCCGGCGACACCGACACCGCACTCGCCAAGCTCGGCACGCAGGAGGGGATGGCGCTCGATGCCGTCCTCGTCGATCAGGGCACGCCGGGGATGCCGATCGCCGAATTCGTCGCCGAGCTTCGCCGCTGGCGCCCCGCGCTGCCGCTGATCGTCATCACGATGCGCAACGGGGTGGAGGTCGCGGTCGCATCGATGCGCGCGGGCGCGAGCGATTTCGTGCAAAAACCGATCGCCCCCGACCGGCTGCTCGGCGCGCTCGACCGCATTGTCGCGCCGAACGGCCCGCAAGGCGAGCTCCGCCCGCTCACCGAGAAATTGCGCGCGCCGCTCGCGTTCGAGGAGATCATCGGATCGAGCCCCAATTTCCGCAGCGCGCTGGCAATCGCCGCCAAGGCCGCGCGCGCGCGCGTGCCGGTGATGATCAACGGCAAGCCTGGCACCGGCAAGGAAGTCTTTGCCCGCGCGATCCATGGCGCAAGCCCCCGCGCGCGGGGGCAACTCGTCATGGTCGATTGCTCGGCGGTCTCGCCGGGGCTGATCGGATCGGGGCTGTTCGGTCATGAACGCGGTGCCTTCCCGGGCGCTTTCGACCGCCAGGTCGGCCGCCTCGTGCAGGCCGACGGCGGCAGCATCATCATCGACCATGTCGAATGCATTCCGCTGGAAACGCAGGCGAAGCTCGTCGAATTCCTGAACAGCGGCGAAGTCCAGATGATCGGCGGTTCGATCCGCCAGAGCGTCGATGTCCGCATCATCGCGACAAGCGCAAGCCCGCTCGACAAGCTGATCGAGGCCGGCCATTTCCGCGAGGACCTGTTCTACGCGCTCTCGACCGCGCAATTCACCCTTCCCTCGCTTTCGGAGCGCCGCGGCGACGTCGGCCCGCTGGCGCGCCATCTGCTCGCGCGGATCGGCGGGCTGCCCGGCATGGGGCCGATCGGCATCACCGACGACGCGCTGCGCCTGCTCGCCGCCTATGCCTGGCCGGGCAATGTCCGCCAGCTTCAGGACGTGCTGTTCCGCGCCGCGACGTCGAGCAAGACCGATGTCCTCACCGGCGCCGACTTCAGGGCGATCGAAGCCGCGCTCGGCGGCGGCACACCCGGCGGCGAGGGCGATGTCGCGATAAACGGCGAAGCGATCGGCGTGACGCTCTACCTGCCCGACGGCAATTTGCGCCCGCTCGAGGAAATCGAGGCCGACGTCATCCGCCTCGCGATCGGCCACTACCGCGGCCGGATGAGCGAAGTCGCGCGGCGGCTGGGGATCGGGCGATCGACGCTCTATCGCAAGCTCAGCGATCTGGGGATCGATACGGCGGCGTAATGCGCCCACGATAAATCTGCGTCATTGCGAGCGCAGCGAAGCAATCTAGGGCGGTTTACGCCGCTCTGGATTGCTTCGCTGCGCTCGCAATGACGCGCTTTTGATTTTAGGCGGTCAGCGCCGCATCCCTCAGCCCGCGCCAGACGCGCAGGGCCTGCCGTGTCTCTGGCACATCGTGTACCCGCAGCAATTGCGCGCCCTGCGTTGCCGCTTGATAGTGCAGCGCCACGCTGCCGCCGAGCCGCTGGTCGGCGGCCGCCTCGTTATCGAGCGCGCCGATCATCCGCTTGCGGCTGGCGCCGAACAGGATCGGACAGCCGAGCGTGTGAAAGAGCGCGAGACCGTTCACCAGCGCGAGATTGTCGGCGACCCCCTTGCCGAAGCCGATGCCCGGATCGACGATGATCTTCGCGGGGTCGATCCCCGCCGCCTTGCATGCCGCGACGCGATCGGCGAGCAGGTCGTAAACGTCGAAGAGCGGATGCGCGTAAGTGCCGCCCTCGTGCGGATCGCTCTTCGCTGACGGCGCGTGCATCAGCACCACCGGGCAGCCGGCACCCGCGACCACCTCCAGCGCGCGCTCGTCATACCGCAGCGCAGAGATGTCGTTGACGATCGTTGCCCCCGCGGCGAGCGCCGCCTCCATTACCGCCGCCTTGCGCGTGTCGATCGACACTGCGACGCCGCCCTTCGCAAGCGCCGAGACGACGCCCTCGACGCGCTGAATCTCGTCGCCCTCCCATACCGGCGGCGCCCCGGGGCGCGTCGACTCGCCGCCGACATCGACGATCGCGGCTCCCGCCGATGCCATGGCGAAGCCCGCGTCGATCGCTGCCGCCGTATCGACATGCTTGCCGCCGTCCGAGAAGCTGTCGGGGGTGACGTTGAGGATACCCATGAGCTGCGGCTCGCCCAGCCGCACGATGCGTTCGCCGAGCTGGAGATTGCCGCGCGGTCGCGTGACCGCCGCGCATTGCGCCGTCGCTGCCTCCGCAAGCCGGTCGGGCATCGCTGCGATCCAGTCGGCCAGTTCGGGAACGGGGACGATCGCCGATTTAACGCTGCCATCGCCGCGCAAGCTAATCTGCCACGCCGCGAACCAGAGCATGGTATCGGCAAGGCGCAGGCAGGCATCGTCGAGTTCGTGCGGCCGGTCGACGAAGCAGGTCGGGCGGAGATAGATGCGCGCGCCCTCTCGCATTGTGCCGAGGTCGGGCTTGGTCAGTGGAGCGAACATATCCCTACCTTTTTCTGTCATTGCGAGCGAAGCAAAGCAATCCAGAGCGGTTTACGCGAGCCCTGGATTGCTTCGCTTCGCTCGCAATGACGCGGTCTATCTATGCGGTCTATCTATAATGACGCGGTCTATTAGGCCTCGTTCGCGAGCAGCCAGTCCTGCCGCACCGCATCGATCACGCGCAATTCCTTACCCGTATCGACATGCCAGAAGGTCCAGCCGTTACAGCTCGGCGCCCCCTGCACGCCTGCGCCAACCTTGTGGATCGAGCCTGCGGGCTGACCTTCGCATTCAAGGCTGCCATCGACGCGCACCTTCGCTTTCCAGCGGCGCTTCGTGTCGGTGAGCACCGTTCCCGGCGCGATCATGCCGCACTCGACAAGCGTCCCGAAGGCGACGCGCGTCGCGGCTTTCGGCGCCATCATCGTCTTCACCGCGCTTTCGTCGAGCGGCAGCGCCATTTCGATGCGCTCCAGTGCCGCCGCGATATAATCATCCTCGCGCTCGATGCCGATGAAGTGACGGCCGAGGCGCTTGGCGACCGCTCCCGTCGTGCCGGTGCCGAAGAAGGGATCGAGAATGACGTCGCCGGGGTTCGAGCAGGCGAGCAGGATGCGATAGAGCAAGGCTTCCGGCTTTTGCGTCGGGTGGACCTTGTGCCCGCCCTTCTTGAGCCGTTCCTGCCCGCCGCAGATCGGGATCAGCCAGTCGCTGCGCATCTGAAGCTCGTCGTTGAGCGTCTTCATCGCGCGATAGTTGAAGGTATATTTCGCCTTCTCGCCCATCGACGCCCAGATCAGCGTCTCGTGCGCGTTGGTGAAGCGCGTGCCCTTGAAATTGGGCATCGGGTTCGCCTTGCGCCACACGATGTCGTTGAGGATCCAGTACCCCTGATCCTGCAAGGCAGTACCGACGCGGAAGATATTGTGATAGCTGCCGATGACCCAGATGCTGCCGCCGGGCTTCAGGATGCGCTTCGCCTCCTTGAGCCAGGCATGGGTGAAGCGGTCATAGGTGCCGAGGCTGTCGAACTTGTCCCATTCGTCGTTGACCGCATCGACCTGGCTGCCGTCGGGGCGGTGAAGGTCCCCGCCGAGTTGGAGATTATAGGGCGGATCGGCGAAGATCATATCGACCGACGCCGCGGGCAGGCTGCGCATCATCTCGACGCAATCGCCCTGCAGGATGCTGTCGAGCGGCAGGTCGAGCGGCGCCGTTTTCGGCGCGCGCTGCTTCGTCGCCGGGGCCTTGACCCGTTCCATCACACCCATGTCTGCACCCCGTTCCTGATCGAAAGAAGGCCCTGATGAGTCCGGCGACACCCGCCGTCAAGCCCGGGATTCTAGGGAATCCGCCTCTCCAAATGGTTAACGGCATGAGAACGAAACGAGTCTGCCACGACATATGGAGTCCGTCGCGACTCGGGGACTCAACCACTGGTGGTGTGGCGAAGCGGACTCACATTCGAAAAAATTTCGGGCGAGTCGCCTACCAGCGGTTCCAGACCTTCTCGGCAAAGCCCGGCAGGTCATGGACGGTGAGCGCGGTGCCGTCGTCGAGAATCGCCCGGCCCGAGAAATAACCGAAAACCTGATCCTGCTCGGTCTTGACCATCCCCGCATCGACTTTCGCCCAGCGATTGACTGCAGGCGCGAAGTCCATCTCGAAGCGCCCGTCGTTGCTGGTAAAGCGCCACGGACCGCTGTCAGACGCCCCCTCGGGCATATAAAAGATCACCTGATCGAGCTTATGCGCGCGGCCACCGACGAACAGCATATTCTCGCTCGCCGCCGAGGTGTCGCCGAATCCATAACCGATGTTGAAGCCGAACCGCCGCCCATCGACCAGCCCCGATGCCGATCCCCAGTACCAGACATTGTCGTAAGTCCAGACTCCACGCCCCCAGTCGAGCACGGCAAAGGCATTTTCAGGTTCGAAGTCATAAGCTTCTAGCCCAATCTTTACACGCCCCTGCGCCGGCATGCAGTTGATCTTCTGGTTGTAGTAGAAGGCGTGCGGATCATCGGCGAAGGGCGTCGCGATCACCATCCGGTCCATGGGCGGCTGGTCGAGCCAGATTTCACCCGACAGCCCGCGCCCCTCGTCGAAGCCGGGCGCATGAACGGTCAGCCGCCGTCCGCCGGACTCGTGCCGGAAGGCGAGTTCGAGCCCGTCCTGCGTCTGGACGACGTCGCCGCTGTCGGCGCTCGGCGGCAGCGCCATCCGCCCCATCGGATCGGGGACCAGCGCGCCGTGATTGACGAAGCTGCGCCTGCGCAAATCCATCCATGACACGCCGAGGAAGCCGACATAGCCATTGTCCGCAACGGTGAGCGCGAGCCCGAAATCAGCGTCGAGCACACAATAATAATCCCATTCCTTGATGCGGACCGGATCGGCGCCGATCGCCGCGCGGTCGTATCGCCGAACCTCGCGCGTCGCATAGCCGGGGTCGATCAGATGCCCCGCCGCGTCGTGGAGCGGCCCCTCGCTCATCACATGCTGCGTCATCGCCCGCCCCTATAATCCCGGATCGACCCCGGTCAGTTCGATCGACCGGCGCCACAACTCGCGGCCGAGCTGCGGATCGCGCGCCGTCCCGGTCGCACGCGCGGGGCCCGAACGCCCGGATATTTCGCCGAGCCCCTGCGGCCCCAGATAGTCGCCGCCCTGCACATTGGCGCCCACCGCTGCCTGCAGCGTCGGCCACGCGCCCTGCGCCGCGCTGTTGAAAAAGGGGGTCGCGAGCGGCGTCATGCTGCGCAGCGGAAACGGCAGGTGACGCGTGAGTTCGGTGAGCGCGACGCCCGGATGGCACCCGATCGCCTGCGTCGCGCGGCCTGCGGCGCTCAGTCGCCGGTCGAGCTCGAACATGAAGAGCAGATTTGCGAGCTTGCTCATCTGGTAGCGCTGCCAATTATGGTAACTGCGGTTCGCGCCGAGGTCGCTGTAATCCATGGTTCCGCCCTTGTGGGCGATGCTGCCGGTCACGACGATGCGGTCATCGACATGGCGGTGAACCAGTCCGGTGAAGGCGAAGGTGCCGAGGTGATTGACCCCGAATTGCAATTCATAGCCCTGCTCCGTCAGCGTCTTCGGCGGGATCATCACCCCGGCATTGTTGACGAGGACATCGACGCGCGGCCCCGCGAGCACCGCATCGGCGGCATCGCGCACCTGATCGAGATCGGCGAGGTCGAGCGGCTGGAACGACAGGTCGGCGGCGGGAAATTCATCGACGATCCGCTGCATCGCCGCGCCTGCCCGATCGGCATCGCGGCAGGCGAGCACGACATGCGCGCCGCGCGCCGCCAGCACCTTCGCGACCTCGAAGCCGAGGCCGGCATTGGCCCCGGTGACGAGGAAGCGCCGCCCGGCCTGCGTTTCGACATCGTCGGCCGTGAACCCGCTGCGCATCGCGCTCTCCCTAGATCAGCATCAACTGCGCGACCGGCGCGAAACTCGTCCGGTGGTGCGGCGTCGGCCCATGCTTGCGCAGCGCCGCCAGATGCTCGCGCGTGCCATAGCCCATATTGGTTTCCCAGCCAAAACCGGGATAATCGCGCGCGGCGCTGGCCATGAAGCGGTCGCGATGCTCTTTGGCGAGGATGCTCGCCGCCGAAATGCACGGGTGAAGCGCGTCGCCGCCGATAATCGCACGCGCGGCGTAGCGCCATTTGGGCAGGCGGTTGCCGTCGACGAGCACTTCGCCGGGCTCGAACCCCAGCGCTTCGACCGCGCGCGTCATCGCGAGGAAGGTCGCCTGCAAGATATTGATGCGGTCGATTTCCGCGACGCTCGCCTCGCCGACGCTCCAGCGGCAGCGCGCCTTGATCTCGATCTCCAGCTCGCCGCGGCGTTTGGCGGTCAGCTTCTTCGAATCGTCGAGCCCGTCGATGCCGCCCTCGCAAAGCAGCACCGCCGCCGCGACAACGGGCCCCGCGAGCGGCCCGCGACCGGCCTCGTCGACACCGACGATCATATACGCCACGGCGGGTATCTCCGGTATTCGCCCGCCTGATAGAGGCACAGGCGATTGCCGGCGGGATCGGTCAGCCGCGCCTCGCGCCAACCCCAATCCTCGTCCTTCGGCATCTGCTCGAACTGCACCCCTCGCCGCGCGAGATAGGCGACCCATGCGTCGAGCGCGCCGCTTTCCAGATACGCGGTCGCACCGCCCGCGACTCCATCGCCGACATGGATCGACAGGGTGACGCCATTCGCGGCTTCAAAACGCGCATAACCATTGCCCGGACTGTCGACGATCTGCGTCAGGCCGAGTTGCTTGTAGAAAGCGACCGACACCGCATAATCCTTCGCCGGCAGGGTGATCTGGTTCAGCGCGGGGCCAGTGAACAACCCGTCGTTCCGCACCGCCTGCTGCCCCATCGGGCCATGGCCGCTCCCCAGCCCCGGCGCATCGAGCAGCGACAGCCGCACGAAATCGCGCGCGCGCGCGATTGCGGGTTCGAGCGGCATGCCCTGTGCCAGTCCGGTCGCGATCGCGCTCGCCAGCGTGCAGCCGGTGCCGTGGCTGTGCGGCGTGTCGATCCGCGGCGCTTCCCAGCGCGCGACCTCGCCCTCGCCCGTCTCGAAAAGCCGGTCGATTACGGTTTCGCCCTCGGCATGGCCGCCCTTGACGAGCAGCGAGCAGCCGTGCGCGAGCACCGCCTCCTCGCCGCCGAGCGCTTCGAGCTCCGGCAGGTTCGGGGTCGCGACCATCGCGCGATCGAGCAGCGCGCGAAACGCCGCGATCGTCGCCGCATCGGCAAGCACCGATCCGCTCGTCGCGATCATCACCGGGTCGAACACCACCGCCGCCTGCGCGAGATCGGACCGGCTCAGCCGCTCCGCAACCGCCGCTGCCGTCCCGGCACTGCCGATCATCCCGATCTTCACCGCATCGACGCCGATGTCGGAGGCGACGCTGTCGATCTGCGCCAGCACCATCTCGGCGGGGATCGCGTGGACGCCCTGCACGCCCAGCGTATTCTGCGCGGTGATCGCGGTGACCGCGGTCATCGCATGACCGCCGAGCATCGTCACCGCCTTGATGTCGGCCTGGATGCCCGCACCGCCGCCGCTGTCGGAACCGGCGATAATCAATACGCGCGCGGTCACCCCTTATACTTCCGCTCCGTCGAGGCCGGGAATTTGTGCAGCGCCGCGCCTTCGCGCAGCGGGCGGTCGAGCAGGTCGCCGCCGCAATTGGGGCAGCGTTCGTCGAGCTTGTCGGCGCAGGTCGCGCAGAACGTGCATTCGAACGAGCAGATGAAGGCACCGTGGATGTCGGCGGGCAAATCGCGTCCGCAGCGTTCGCAATCGGGTCGCATTTCGAGCATTATTCTATCCTCCAGCCGCGACGCGCACTGCGTCGCAAATCATATCGACCACCTGTTCGACCTGGCGCGCATCGTCGCCCTCGGCCATCACGCGGATCACGGGTTCGGTGCCCGACGCGCGGATGACGAGACGGCCGCGCCCGTTCAGCGCGCCCTCGCCCTCGGCGATCACCGCCTGCACCTTCGCGTCGTCGAGCGGCTTGCCGCCCGCGAAGCGGACATTCTTCAAAAGCTGCGGCACGGGGTCGAACTGATGCAGCAATTCGCTCGCGGGCTTGCCCGCGGTCACCAACTCGGCGAGCACCTGCAGCGCGGCGAGCGTACCGTCACCGGTCGTCGCATGGTCCGACAGGATCATATGCCCCGACTGCTCACCGCCGACGTTAAAGCCGCCGCTCCGCATCCGTTCGAGTACATAGCGGTCGCCGACCTTCGTCCGCTCGAGCCGCAGCCCCTCGCCTTCGAGGAAGCGTTCGAGGCCGAGGTTCGACATCACCGTCGCGACGACACCGCCGCCCTTCAGCCGCCCCTGCCGCGCCCAGCTCGCGCCGATCAGCCCCATGATCTGGTCGCCATCGACGATGGCGCCTTTCTCATCGACGACGATCAGCCGGTCGGCGTCGCCGTCGAGCGCGATCCCGATATCGGCGCCGCTCGCAACGACCGTCTCCTGCAGCAGGCCCGGCGCGGTCGAACCGCATTTGTCGTTGATATTGGTGCCGTTCGGCGTGACGCCGACCGCGACGACATCGGCGCCGAGTTCCCAGAATACGGTCGGCGCGCTGTTGTACGCCGCGCCATTGGCGCAATCGAGCACGATCTTGAGTCCGTCGAGCCGCACCGATTCGGGCAGGCTCTGCTTGACCGCGTGGATATAGCGGCCGCGCGCATCCTCGATCCGCTTGGCGCGCCCGATCAACGCCGGATCGGCAAGCCGGGGCGCCTGATCGAGAAGCTGCTCGATCTGCAATTCATCCGCGTCCGACAGCTTGTAGCCGTCGGGCCCGAACAGCTTGATACCATTGTCGAGAAAGGGATTGTGGCTCGCCGAGATCATCACGCCCAGATCGGCGCGCATCGAGCGCGTCAGCATCGCGACCGCGGGCGTCGGCATCGGCCCGACCTGCACCACATCCATCCCGACACTGGTAAACCCCGCGACGAGCGCATTTTCGAGCATATAGCCCGACAGGCGCGTGTCCTTGCCGATGACGACGCGATGCTTGTGATCGCCGCGCAGGAAATGCGCCCCCGCGGCCATGCCGACGCGCATCGCGACTTCGGCGGTCATCGGGACCTTGTTGGTCAGTCCGCGAATACCGTCGGTTCCGAAAAACTTGCGCATGGCACCTCTGCTACCTAATCCGTCAGACAGGACAAGAGCCCACCCCGGTCACCGGGACGGCCCTAGGTCACGGATATTTGCTTGGCAAGCTGACCTGCGCGGCCACAGGGGGATTTGAACTTGAAATCGGCATGGATCATTCTTTCGGCGCTCGTTGCCGGCATGCTGCTCGGGATCGGGATCGAAATGATCTCGCCCGATGCCGGCGCCGCGTCGCTGCGCTATGTCGAGCCGATCGGCACCTTGTGGCTGAACGCTCTTAAAATGACGATCGTGCCGCTGGTCGTCGCGCTGCTCATCACCGGCATCACCGCAACGGCCGACGCGGCGCGCGCAGGCAAGCTCGCGGGGCGCGCGGTCGCGACCTTCATCGGCGCCAACCTTCTCTCCGGCCTGATGACCTTGCTGCTCCTGCCGCTGTTCCTGAACCTCTTCCCGCTTTCTACGGCCGCGGCAGAGGCGCTGCGCCATGGCCTCGGCGGCAGCAGCGAAGCGCCCGCCTCGCCGAGTTTCGCGGATTTCATGCTGTCGCTCGTCCCGACCAATCCGATCGCCGCCGCGGCCGAGACCACGATCCTGCCGCTGATCGTCTTCACCACCATCTTCGCCTTCGCGATCACGCGCATCGGCACCGCCGAGCGCGCGACGCTGTCGGGCTTTTTCAAGGCGCTCGCCGACGCGATGCTCGTCGTGATCGGCTGGGTCCTCGCGCTCGCGCCGATCGGGGTCTTCGCCCTCGGCTATGCGCTCGCGGTGAAGGCCGGTGTCTCGGCGTTCGGCGGGCTGCTGCACTATGTGCTGATGCTGTCGGCGATCGGCAGCTGCACGGTCCTTCTCGCGCTGCTCCTCGCGATCCTCATCGTCCGCATTCCCGCGATGCGCTTCTTCCGCGCGATGGTGCCGACCTTCGCGGTCGCGCTCAGCACGCAAAGTTCGCTCGCCAGCCTTCCCGCGATGCTGCGCACCACCGCCGAACTCGGCGTCGATCCGAAGAAGGCCGATATCGTCCTGCCGCTCGCGGTCGCGCTGTTCCGCTTCACCAGCACCGCGATGAACCTCGCGGTCGTCGTCTATGTCGCCTGGCTGTTCAAGGTCGAGCTCACGCCATGGGAGATGGCGGTCGGCCTCGGCGTCGCGCTCGCGGCGGCGCTGAGTTCGGTCAGCCTGCCCGGATCGATCAGCTTCGTAACCTCGATCGCCCCGATCGCGAGCGCCATGGGCGTGCCCGTCGCGCCGCTGGGGCTGCTCGTCGCGGTCGAAACCTTTCCCGACCTCTTCCGCACGATCGGCAATGTTATAGCCGACGTCGCCGCCACCAAATTCGCCGCCGATGGAGTGGGCGACGACATAGCAGGAGAAGCGCCATGAAATATCGCACCCTCGGCCAGGGTCTCACCGTCTCCGCCATTGGCATCGGCTGCATGCCCATGATCAAGGGCGGCAATATCCTTTATGGCGAGGCCGCCGACATGGACGAGGCGACGCGCACGATCCACCGCGCGATCGACCTGGGCGTCACCTTCTTCGACACCGCCGAAATCTATGGCCCCTTCGCCAATGAGGAGCTGCTCGGCGAAGCGATCAGGGGCAGGCGCGACGGGCTCGTCATCGCGACCAAATTCGGGCTCAAATTCGACGGCAACCAGATCACCGGCGTCGATGGCACGCCCGAAAATGCGCGCCGCGCCTGCGAAGGCTCGCTCCGGCGGCTGGGGATCGACACGATCGACCTCTTTTATCAGCACCGCGTCGATCCCTCGGTGCCGATCGAGGAAACCGTCGGCGGAATGATGGAGCTGGTGAAGGAGGGCAAGGTCCGCCACATCGCGCTGTCCGAAGCCGGCCCCGAGACGCTGCGCCGCGCCGCCAGGGCTGCGCCGATCGCAGCGCTGCAGAGCGAATATTCGATCTGGGAACGCGAGGTCGAAGCCGAGATACTGCCCGCCTGCCGCGAGCTCGGAATCGCCTTCGTCCCTTATTCGCCGCTCGGCCGCGGCTTCCTGACGGGCACAGTGCGCAGCCGTGACGACTTGCCCGAGCACGACTGGCGCCGGAACGACCCGCGCTATTCGGAGGAGAATTTTCCCGCCAACCTCGCGATCGTCGATACGATTGCCGGGATCGCGGCAAAGCACGGCGTCTCGAACGCGCAGGTTGCGCTCGCCTGGCTGCTCGCGCAGGGCGACGACATCGTGCCCATTCCCGGCACCAAGCGCCGCGCGACGATGGAAGACAGCGTTGCCGCCGCCGACGTCACGCTGACCGCGGACGACCTCGCCGCAATCGAAGCCGCGGCGCCGGTCGGCGGGACGAGCGGCCCACGTTACGGCGAGATGGGGATGCGGATGGTGCGGCTTTAGGGCGGTTTTCGACCGGGAGCGGGCCTAACTTGCATCGTCATCCCGGATCAAGTCGGGATGACGAGAGTCTGAAAATCGCGCTCAGCATCTCTTATCTTCGTCATTCCCGCGAAAGCGGGAACCCAGAGCGTGCGTCGGCTAACCCCACACTGGGTTCCCGCTTTCGCGGGAATGACGAAAGTGGTGAGTGTCCGCTCCCCACCCAAAAACCGCTGCCCCGCTACCCCCTCATATCCAACCGCTCGCACAACTCCTCCACCTTCTCGCGCAGCTCGTGAAACCGCATCTGGTCGAGCTTCTCGTGTAACCGCATGATCTCCAGCTCCGCCCGCAGGTTGATCTCGTAATCGAGCTTTTCGGTCAGGCGGTCCTTCGCCGCCTGCCGGTTCTGGCTCATCATGATCACCGGCGCCTGGATCGCCGCAAGCATCGACAGCATCAGGTTGAGAAAGATGAAGGGAAAGGGATCAAAGGCAAGCCCCAGACCCTCGAACGCTTTGGAATTGATCAGCATCCACGCGAACAGCACGATCGCGAAGCCGATGATGAACCCCCACGACCCACCGACCGCGGCAACCCGGTCCGCCAGCCGTTCGCCGAAACTCATCTGCGACGGATCATCGTCGTCGTCATCGCCGCCGCCGCCGGCTGCGCGACTGGTCGGAGAATGTTCGGCGATCGCGCGGATAACGCGCTGTTCGCCTTCGTCGAGCTGGTCATAGGCGCGACCGAGCAGGCGCAGCGACAGGTCCGAAACCTTTTCCGCATGATTCATCGAATAGCTATCCCACCCAGCGCCAGATGCCGGCGCCCATATAACCGATCGCACCATGCGCCCATGTCGCGACAAGCCACAGTACGATGCCACCGAACAAGGCGTGCCCGCGCGGGATGGTATCGCCCCAGGGCGTGACGCCCGCAACCTGCCTGCCGAACGGAACGAAACTCGTCCGCGCCGCCCAATGCCGCCACGCATCGCCCATCAGCCGCGCTTTCTTGGCGTCCTGCCCCGCCGATCCGACGAGCGCGAGAAAGGCGATGATCGCGGACAGCACGATCTGCGCCGGGGTCGGCATCACCAGCACATGCGCAAGCGCCCAGAGCGCGAAGCCCCACATCATCGGATGGCGTGTGATCGCGAAGACGCCGCGCGGGGCCGATTGCGCCGCCGCTGCCGCGCCTGGCGCGGGCAAGGCAGGATTGCCGATCAGCGACCCCATGAACAGGATGCTCGCGAACAGGACGAGCAGCGACGCCAATATCCACAAGGGGTCGTCGACCGCCCACAGCGGCGGTTCGGGCGGCAGACCGCGGAACGCCTGCACCATCATCGCGAAGGTCGCGATCGCGACGATCGAATAGACGATCTGGAACCCGCGCTCGCCGAGCCGCGCGACCAGCCCGCCCCGCAACGGATGCGACAGCGCGAAATGGGTGCCGACGAACAGGACGCCCGTCGCGATCAGCAGCGACATGGGTTGCATGAAAGCTTTCTCCTTGCCTTCTTCCCCGTCGGTCGCCTTCGATCCGGCGCGACCTTACCTCACATAAGCCTTCGGCAGCGCGCCATCCTCAGGCGTCAGATAGCGATCGCGCAGGCGGTCCTGCCGGGTCACCAGCGACTGGCGCTTGCCATCGATCCAAACGGCGGTCGGACGGCTGCCGAGTTCGAGCGGATCATGGTCCCAGATCACGACGTCACCGGCGCGGCCCGGTTTCAGCGAACCGATCGCGCCCTCCATCCCGATCGCGCGCGCCGGCGCACTGGTGATCGAGGCGAAGGCCTGATCCCAGGTCAGCCCGCTCGCGCCGGGAAGCTTCGTCAGGCCGACGAGGTTGCCCGCATATTGCGCCGTATAGCCCATCTTGTGCGCATCGTCGTCGTCGAATACCCCGACCGACACATCGATCCCCGCCGCCTTCATCCGCCCGGCGTTCGACTGCGTCGCCCCCAACCGCTCGAAACTGTCGGGCAGGTCGCTGAGCGGCGAGACGAGCACCGGCACTTTTGCCGCGGCGATGTCGCGCGCGACGAGCCAGCCCTCGGTCGCCCCGACGAGCACGAGTTTCAGCGCCGGAAACTCGCCGCGCAGCTTCAGCACGTTCAGTATGTCGGCGGCGCGATCGACGCGCACGAACAGCGGCGTGGTGCCGTTGATGACGCGCACCAGCGCCTCGGCGTCGGCACGCTGGATCATCGCGTCATTGCCCCATTCAGCGAGCGTCGCAGGATTCCGCGCATAGCTGCGCGCCGCCAGCAATTGCTCACGGAACAGCAGGAAAGTCGCGGCGCGGCTACCGCCCGCCTTTGCCGAACCGTCCTCGCCGAACGCCACGAATTGCAGCGCGCGCGGCCTGGTTACCATATCCATGTCGTCGGCCAGATCGACGACCGCACCCTGGCCCGCGAACAAATTGCTGCTCGATCCCGGCGCGACGATCGCGCGGGTAACGCCCGCGGCGCGATTGACGGCAATCGGCGAGCCCATCGGATTGAGCGCCGGCGCGATGTCGAGCCCCGCCGAAAAGCGCGAGCGGTTCGCCGAACGGTCATTGGTGCCATCGACGGCGTCGACCTCGACCAGACCGACGCGGCTGAATGCGGCAACGATCCCGGGGGTGACGTACCGGCCCTGCGCGTCGACACTGTCGACGCCGGTCGGGACCGCAATCCCGCGCCCCGCCGCGACGACCTTGCCGCCGCGCACGACGACGGTGCCGCCTTCGATCGGCGCGCTGCCGTCGCCGATGACGAGCTTTGCGTTGGTGATCGCGATATCCTGCGCCGCAGCGGGCAGTGCGACCAATGCAGCGGCGGACAGAAGAAGTGCGCGGATCATTTCACATCCCCTTCACCCGGCTGCCCCAGCTCGAAGTCGGTCACCGGCCGCCGTTTCGGATCGTTCGCATCGAACATCAGCGCACCGTCGATCCAGACCTTCTCCGGCCGCGTATAGACGCTGAACGGATTGCCGTTCCACAGCACGACGTCGGCCATCTTGCCGGGCTTGAGGCTACCGATCTTGTCGGCGAGGCCGATCGCCTTCGCAGGATTGATCCCGAGCCAGGTCCACGCCTGCTCGTCGCTGATCTGCATCCCCATCCGGCGGCCCGCCGCGAGCGCCTTGGCAGCTTCCTGGTTGAGGCGCTGGATCTGGTTCGCGTCGTCCGAATGGACGATCGTGCAAGCGCCTTCCTTGTACATCAGCGCGATATTCTCGGGCACGCTGTCATAGGCTTCCATCTTGAAGCCCCACCAGTCCGCCCACATCGCCGCGCAAATGCCTTCGCGCTTCAAGATATCAGCAATCTTGTAGGCCTCGACCGCGTGGTGGAAGGCCGAGACCTTGTAACCGAACTCGTGGCTCATATCGATGACCTGCGCCATCTCGTCGGCGCGGTAGCAATGGTTCTGGACGAGGATTTCGCCCGACAGCACCCCCGCGAGCGTTTCCATCGCAAGGTCGCGGTCAACCGGCTTGCCCTCGTCGAGCTTCTTCTTGTACGCCGCCGCCTTCGCCCAGGTCTGACGATCGACCGCCATATTGCCCATGCGGGTCGAGGGCATCCGGCCCTTGCTGCCATAGACGCGCTTCGGATTCTCGCCGCACGCCATCTTGAGGCCATAGGGCGCGCCGGGGAATTTCATCCCCTGCACGGTGCGCGCGGGCACATTCTTGAGCACGACCGAGCGGCCGCCCATCAAATTCGCGCTGCCCGGCAGGATCTCGAGCGTCGTGATCCCGCCATTGGCGAGCGCGCGGGTGAAGCCCGGGTCCTGCGGCCAGACGCTATGCTCGCTCCACACTTCGGCGGTAACCGGCCCCGTCGCCTCGTTGCCGTCCGAATGGGCATCGACGCTGGGTGAAGGATAGTCGCCGAGATGGCTGTGGATATCGATAACGCCGGGGGTGAGATATTTGCCCGTCCCGTCGTAGACCGCAATGTCTGCCGGAATCGGCAGATCGGCGCCACCGACTGCCTCGACCTTGCCGTTCGCGAGCAGGATCGTGCCATTGTCGATGCGCCCGCCCTCGCCGTCGAAGATGGTGACGTTCCGCACCGCCGTCACCTGTGACGGATAGGGCTTGTAGGTCGAGGGATAGGGGTCCTTGTCGAACTTCGCGGGCTTGTCGGCGGCCGCCATCGCGGCGGGTTTGTCGCCCGCCGACTGCGCTGCCCCCCCGTCGCTGGAAGCACAGGCCGCGAGCGCGAGCAGCGGCAGCGCCGCGATCGTGAGACGCATATCGATCACCCCTTATTTCACGCCGTGCATCAGATATTTGAGCGGCCATGCCAGCGCCAGCAGGATGACGCCGATGACGATCGACACCAGCCCGATCGTATTGAACACGCCGACATAGGTTTCCAGGCTGACGCGCAGGTTGGTGACCTGCCCGCCAACCGTCTCGACACTCGCGAATTGCGCGACGATCCCCGCGACATATTGCGCGGTCGCGATCGACAGGAACCACACGCCCATCATCAGCCCGACCACGCGCGCGATCGACAATTTGGTGATCATCGACAAGCCGACCGGCGAGATGCAAAGCTCGGCGATCGAGTGGATCAGATAGAGCCCGGCAAGCCAGACGAGCCCGACCTGGAACTGGCTGTTCGCGAACTGCGCGCCCCAGACGAGGAACAGGAAGCCCGCGCCGACGCCCATCAGCGCGAGGCCGAACTTGACCGGGATATTGGGTTCGAGCCCGCGCGCCGCGAGCGCGTTCCACAAGGCGCTGAACAACGGCGCGAGCAGCACGATGAACAGCGCGTTGAAGATCTGCGTCTGTCCCGCGGGCATGACATAGACGCGCTCGCTGCCGAAGCCATTCATCCGTGCGATGTGCATGCCGATCATCGCCGCGACCGCAACGACGACCCAGGCGATCGCCATCGTGCGCTTCGCCGCGGCGTCTTCTCCACGCGAGAAGAACCACCAGGCGAGCCAGGCGACCCCGCCGAACAGGGCCGCGAAGAACAGATAATAGGTAAAGGGCGCGGCGCGGAACATCGCGAACAGCGGCGCGGTCCAACCGATTTCAAGCACCGTGTTGCGCTCGGCGAACAGCGTCAGCGACGAGCCCGCCTGCTCGAACAGCGTCCAGAAGACCACATTGAAGACGATCAGCACCATCGCGGCGAGCATCATCTGAAATTCGGTGCGGCTGCCCGCGAACCACGCCCAAGCGAGGATGCCGGGGATCGCGAGAATGAAGGTGCCGAACATCACCTTGCCCATGATCGGCAGCGTCGAGAGATAACCGATCAGCCCGGTGCCGGCCTCGGGTTTCACATAGCCCATCAGGTTCGAAAAGAGAAAATAGACGAGCGGGATCGCGAGCAGCGCGCCGCCGTAAATCCACCAGTCCTTGCTGGCGTCGGCCCCATCGGGACGCTCGCCATAGCCGGCAAGACGCCCGCCATCGAACTGGAAGAGCAGCCACGAACAGGTCATGCCGATCGCCGCAAGGCCGAAGCCTGCCCACCAGCCGACCGCTTCGGCAAGGATCGGGCAGAAGAATTGCGAGATCAGCGAGCCGAGGTTGATCCCCATGTAGAAGATGGTGAAACCCGCATCGCGGCGGCGGTCGCCTTCGGCATAGAGCGTGCCGACGATCGTCGAGATATTGGGCTTGAAGAAGCCGTTGCCGATCGTGACGAGCCCCAGCCCGACGAGCAGGATCGCGACGAACATCGGCGACCGCTCGGCGTCGGACTTGAAGTTGGCGGGCTCGACATGCCGCGCTTCCTGGCCGTCGGCGCCGAGCAGCGACACCGACTTGTCCTCGTTGCCGCGAATTTCGAGCTTCTGCCCGTCGATGGTGACGAAGCGCGCCTCGCCGCCGTCGGCCTTCGCCTCGATCGCGACGTCATAGCGCTGCGCGTCGATCGTCGCGAAGGGCTTGGCGGTCTCGCCCCCGAAGCAGAGGGTGAAATAGCCGAGCGCCATCAGGATCGCGCCGAACTTCACCGATCGCTTCGATCCCAGATAACGGTCGGCGATCAGCCCGCCGATCAGCGGCGTGAGGTAGACGAGCGCGGTGAAGCCGCCATAGATCCCCGCCGTCGTCGTATCGCTGAACAGAAAATGCTTGGCGAGATACAGCGTCAGGATGGCGCGCATCCCATAATAGCCGAAGCGTTCCCACATTTCGGTGGTGAACAGGCGCTTCAACTGGCGCGGATGTCCGAACCAGCCATTATGGTCGCCGGGATGGATCATGCGGACGTCAGCCGGCGGCGCCCCTGGCTCCAGCGACGCATTCTGGTCCACTTCATTCGTCATTCGTCGGGCTCCCCGGTATATATTGTGTGCGGGGGCGCCGGTCCGCAGCGCGGCCGTCCCGTCCCCCTTTTTGACATGATCGCGCAACCTAGCGCGAAAATTGCGCAAGGGAAGAATCTAATTGCGCGTGAAACCAAGTCGGGGGCGGCGGATTTTTTATTGCGAATCGCTCGCAACACTTGCGTCAACCCGCCAAGGCCGCCACATGGGCAACATGTTCAACGACACAAGCTCGCTCCGCACGCACCTCGCCACCCGCCGTTCGGGGAAGGCGCGCGACATGATCACCCCCGGCCCCGACGCCGATCAGCTTCACGACATCATTGCGCTCGCGTTACGGACTCCCGATCACGGCAAGCTTGCGCCATGGCGGATCGTCACCGTCGCAGGCGATCAGCGCGACATACTGGCAAAGCTGCTCAAGGACGCCTGGATCGCCGATAATCCTGGCGCCGCGGGCATGGACCTGTCGGCGCTCGACCAGTTCGCGCATCAGGCACCCACCCTGCTCGTGCTGATCTCGACGCCCGTCAAGGACAGCAAGATCCCGCTATGGGAACAGCAGATGTCGGCGGGTGCGGTCGGCATGAACCTGCTCCATGCCGCGCACGCGCATGGCTTCGTCGGCAGCTGGCTCACCGGCTGGGCCGCCTATAGCCCCGCCGTGGCAAAGGCGTTTGGGGCGGGCGAAGGCGATACGATCGTCGGCTATTTCTTCCTCGGCACTGCGGCCGCGGACCTGTCCGAGCGGCCGCGGCCTGAATATGACGACGTCGTCCGCGCTTGGGACATTTAATTACAACATACGCGGCATTTTTGCTAATTTCCTGATTTGACTGTGCTGCTGTCTTATGGCATTAAAGCGGCATGCTTGACCAGACCAAACCCGTGTACCAGCGGCTGCGCGACGTGATCGCGAACGCCATCCTCGACGGCACCTATCGCGACGGCGACATGCTCCCGTCGGTCCGGTCGCTCGCGGCCGAGGAAGGCGCCAACCCCCTCACCGTCGCCAAGGCCTATCAGACCTTTCAGGACGAGGGGCTGGTCACGGTCAAGCGCGGGGTCGGCATGTTCGTCGCCGAGGGCGCGACCGACCGGCTGCGCGACCTGATGCGCGAGGATTTCCTGTCGAACGTCTGGCCGCCGATCGCACAACAGATGCGCCGCATCGGGCTCGATGCGCGGACATTGCTGGATTTGACCGAGGCCTGACGGGCCGTTCGCCTTAGGGACAACCACCGCTCCTTTCCTCGTCATCCCGGAGCAAGGCCGGGATGACCATGATAGCGGCTTACCGCCCGATCTGCTCGGCCTTGTCGCGCAAATCGCTCGCCGCCTGCCGGTCTCCGCGCTTTTCGAGAAGATCGGCATAAAGCCGCATGATCTCGGCATTCAGCGGCTGCAACCGATAGGCGGCCGCTATGAACGGCAGAGCCCGATCGTCCTCCCCCTTCGCCGCATAGGCGCGCGCGAGGTCGCGCAGGATCGCCACGTCGCGATTGCCGATCCGCCGGCGCACGCGCTCGAAATGCGCGATCGCCTGATCCCAATGCTCGATATCCATCGCCAGATACCCCGCGACCCGATCGGCGGCGATGCTCGACGGCTGACTGTCGCGCAGCGTCAGGATCGCCGCCCCCGATCCCGCCGCGTCGCCGGCGCGGAACAGCGCATTGGCAAGCCGCAACGTCGTCCGCTCGCCCGCGTCGAGATCGCGCGCGGCGCGATAGGATTGAACCGCCAGATCGTACCGCCCCCCGGCGAGCGCCGCATCGCCAAGCAGGATATGCGCGTCGGCGACGCCGCGGTTCGCGTCGCGAAGCCGCATCGCCCGCGCGATCGCGCTGGCATAGCTATGACTGGCCATATCGGCCGAGATCGCGGGGACGGCCTTGGCCGGATTGAGCGGATCGGCATCGGCGCCGCCGGCCACCAGACCGAAGCTGTTGTCCGTCGCGAAAGGCGTGGCCTCGCCGGGCGCCAATGCCGCCGCGCGGGCAAGATAATCTGCCGACTCGCCGCGGTGACCGAGTTCGGCCGCGACCCGCGCGGCGAGCAGCAGCGACCAGCTGTCGGCATCGGGACGATCGACCACCGGCGCGAGCGCCTCGGCAGCGCCATCGGCATCGCCATCGGCCCAGTTCGCGGCCGCGAGAATACGGCGCGCGGTAAAATTGTGCGGCTGCTCGGCAAGCAGGCGCTCGGCCCAGCTCGCCGCGACCGCTTCACCGCCGAGTTCGAGTTCGACCACCGCGCTCAGCAGCATGAAACCCGGCTGATCGTCGAGCTCGCCGCGCGTGCGCTGGAGCAGGCTGCGTGCAAGGGCATGGTTGCCGGCGCGCGCCGCGAGCACCGCCTGGAGATAATAGGGGCGCGGATCGCGCGGGGCGAGCGCGGCGGCGCGGCGCAGCGCCGCGAGCATATCCTTGTAACGGCCCAAGTCGCCAAGCGTGGCCGCCTGATCGATCAGCGCATCGGCATTATCAGGATCGGCGGCAAGCGCCTTGTCGTACCAGGCCAGCGATGCCGAAAGCCCCTGCTGCGTGCGAACGAGGTTCGCCTTGTAGGCCAGCGCCGCGCCGTTCGCACCGTCGAGCTCGATTGCATAATCGACCGCATCGCGCGCGCCGAGCGTGTCGGCGTTGGCATCGCGGAAACGCGCGACATCGACCCATAGCCGCGAATCGCGCGGCCGCTCGCGCACCGCGCGGTCATAGGCATCGCGCGCCGCGTCGAGGTCACCATTCTCCATATGCACATCGGCCGCGACCCACGCCGCTTCGCCGATCATCGCAGGCGCAATCGGTCCAGCGTCGAGAGTCTGGAGCGCACGGTTGCCGTCGCCCTGCAAGGCATAGGCGCGCGCAAGCAGCGGGCGGAGATAATCGTCGTTGGCGCCCACCGCGAGCGCCGCCTTCACCGAGGCTTCGGCCCCAACTCCGTCGCCGAGCCGCAGCTGCGCGCGCGCCAACTCGACACGCGGCCTGATGGCGGTTGGGTCGGCGGCGACGGCGCGCTGCAACGCGGCGCGCTGCTGCTGCCAACTCTGGCGCGACGCCGCCGGGCTGCCGCCGTCGCAACCGGCCAAGGCCGTAACCGCGATCAGCGCGGCCAGCAGGGACCGGGCCTGCCGCATTCAGGCCTGCATCCGGTACTGCTTGAGGAGGTCATAGAGCGTCGGCCGGCTGATCCCGAGCAACTTGGCCGCCGAGGAAATATTGCCCTCGCTCTGCGTCATCGCGCGGCGGATCGCGACGCGGTCGGCCGCCTCGCGCGCGGCGCGCAGGTTCAGATAATCCTCGCCGCCCGCGTCACCCGCGGCGGCAAGGTCGAGGTCGGCGCGCATCACCAGCTTGCCGTCGGCCATGATCACCGCGCGCTTGATCCGGTTTTCCAGCTCGCGGACATTACCCGGCCAGCGTCCCTCGTCGATCGCCTGCAGCGCATCGGGCGCGAAGCCGCGCACCGCCGGGTTCATCGTCGGCGCATAGTGATGGAGGAAATGCCGCGCGAGCAGCACCGCATCGCCCGGCCGTTCGGCGAGTGCGGGAATCTTCACCACCATCTCGGCAAGCCGGTAATAAAGATCGTCACGGAAGCTGCCCGCGGCGATCATCGCGTCGAGGTCGCGGTGCGTCGCGCAGACGATCCGCGTATCGACCGCGATCGCCTTGCGCCCGCCGATCCGCTCGATCGTCCGCTCCTGCAGAAAGCGCAGCAGCTTGACCTGCAGCGGCAGCGGAATGTCGCCGACCTCGTCGAGAAATAGCGTGCCGCCGTGCGCGAGCTCGATCTTGCCCTCGGTCGTCTTCACCGCGCCGGTGAAGGCGCCCTTCTCATGCCCGAACAGCTCGCTTTCGAGCAGATTCTCCGGGATCGCCGCGCAATTGATCGCCACGAAGGCGCCGTCGCGCCGCCCGCTCGCCTCGTGCAGCCCGCGCGCGAGCAATTCCTTGCCGGTGCCGCTCGCACCGAGCAGCATCACCGACACGTCGAGGTTCGCGACCCGCTCGATCGTCCGCGCGACCTTCAGCATCTCGGGCGCGCCGGTGATCATCCCGCCGAGCACGCGATTGTCGCTCGCCCCCTGCCCCGCGAGCCGTGCATTCTCGACCTCGAGATCGTGGACGTGAAAGGCGCGGCGAACGATCAGGCCGAGCTCTTCGATGTCGATCGGCTTCTGATAGAAATCCCACGCGCCATGTCCGATCGCGGCGAGCGCGCTCGCGCGCTCGCCGTGCCCCGACACGACGATCACCTTGGTATCGGGCTTGTGCTCGAGGATCGCCTTCAGCACCCGGAACCCCTCGCGCGTCCCGTCGGGGTCGGGCGGCAGGCCGAGGTCGAGCGTCACCACCGCCGGCTCCTCGGCGCGCAGCAACTCGATCGCGCCGTCATGGTCGCCCGCGATCAGCACGCGATAATCGTCATAGGCCCATTTGAGCTGCGCCTGCAGCCCCGGGTCATCCTCGACGACCAGCAATGTCCGTGGTTCGGTCCCCGCCTCGCTCATGCCACTTTCCCTATCGGCTCCCCCGTGCCCGCGTCGACCCGCGCGTCGGCGAGCGGCAGCCAGAGCGTGAAAGCGCTGCCCTGACCCGGCTCGCTTGCGACGTCGATCGCACCGCCCATCGCCTGCGCGAGCTGCAACGCCTCGAAAGCGCCCAATCCGAACCCGCCCTCCTTGGTCGAAACAAAGGGTTTGAACAGGTCTTCGCGGATGAAGGCGCGGCTCATTCCCGCACCCTGGTCGATGACGTCGATCCGTACCCGCTCGTGCTCGGCGACCGCGATCAGCTGCACCGGCGTATCGGCCGGCGACGCATCGATCGCATTGGCGACGAGATGCTGGACGATCTGGCGGATCGACGCCGGATCGCCCCACGCGGCGAGGCCGGCCTGGCAGCCGACGAACAGCGCGCGCCGCGTCCGCACCTCGGCCGCGACATCCTTGAGCAGCGGCTCGACCAGCGTCCGCGCCGCATCCGCCGCACGGCGCTCGCGCGGCGACAGGCGGACGAGCAGGTCGGACAGGCGGCCCGCCGAAATCTTGAGCGTCTGCACCATGTCGGTGCGGAATTCGGGCTTGTCGGCGTGGCGTTCGGCGTTGCGCGCCAGCAGCGACAACTGGCTCGCCAGATTCTTGATGTCGTGCATGATGAAGGCGAAACGGCGATTGAACTCGTCAAAGCGCTTCGCTTCGGACAGTGCCGCCTGACTCTGCGATTCGGCGAGATAGCTCGCCGCCTGCTGTCCCGCGATGCGCAGCACGTCGAGATCCTCCCAGTCGAGCGGACGCGACACCGGCGGACGCTGCAACACCGCAACCGCGATCATGCGCTGGAAATACAGCACCGGCACGACGACCCAGGCGCGCGGATCGGCGAGCAGCCAATCCGGAATTGCCAGGTCTTCGCCGGCTTGCCCTTGCCCGCGCCGCTCGGCGTCGAGATCGACGATGTGCCGCGTTTCCTGAAGCATGAAAGAGGAGCGCAGCGGCAACGCTGCGCCCTGCTCGACTCCCGCCGGCCAATGCCAGCGCTCGGCGACCCGAAACATGCCCTGTACGTCGGGGAGCATCAGCAAGGCGCCGGAACTTCCCGTCAGCTCGGCGAGTGCCCTGGCGACCCGGCGATGGAGATTGCGGTCGTCGCTGTCGTCCAGCGCTCCGCCCCGTCCCTCGCCCTGCCCCCCACCCTGGCCTAGAGTCGCCGTAAAGCGCATCCATTCGGCGCGATAATCATAGCGATGCTCGAAGACATGCTTCGACACCATGACCGACAGCCAGGCCCGCATGCGCCCCGACAACAGCAGCACGCCGCCGGTGCCGAGCGCGCCGATCAGGAACAGGCCCTGCGCGAGATCGCCGTAGTCACCGCCCACCAGCCGCGCCACCGCACCGGCCAGGCTGATCAGGATCAGATAGATCGCGGCACCTATGAGGATCATCGTCCGCGTCGCCGCGGTGCGCGACAGGCGCATCCGCTCGCGCCCAACGTCCATCGCCGCCAGCACGAAGGTCGGCAGCAGCAGCAGCGCGACCGCGGGCAGCAGGTGGATCAGCGTCGATGCAGGTTTGCCGGTCAGCGCACCGATCAGCTGGACATTGAGTTCATAGGCCCAGAGCATCGCAAAGCCGCCGGCGACCGCCGTTACCGGCATCCGGAGGCCCGCGCTCGCGCGTCGGACCGCGCCATCTATGAGGAGCAGGCCGCCCGCGGCGACGAGCATCGCCGACGTCACCAATGCACGGACCGGAACCATATCCGCCCCCGCGCCACCCCAATGCGCGACGATACCGCCGACAAGCGTCACCGTGCTGATCGCGACGAGCATATGAAAGATCAGCCGAACCGGCCCCGGCATCGGCGCGCGCGCGGACCAGAAGGTCGCACCGAGCCAGCCGAGCATCGTCAGGTCGCGCAGCGACTGTGCCGCCAGCGCCTGCGACGATCCGGGGCCGAAGCGATAGAGCGCGGCGCACCAGATCGCACACCCGATGGCGGCGGCCACCAGCCAGCGCGGCGCGGGCATCAGCGCGGCGATCCGCGCCCTCGGCCGCGACAGCAGCCACAGCGCGGCGCCGCCGAAACCGGCGACAGCCAGCGCCGAAAGGGTTTCGGACAGGACCGCGAGCAGCGACACCTCAGCGCGCGCCCTCGGGCCACAGCACGACGCGCACGGTCTGAAGCAGGATCAACAGGTCGAGGAAAGGCGAGTAATTCTTGGCGTAGTAGAGATCATATTCGAGCTTGATCCGGGCATCCTCGACCGAGGCGCCATAAGGATAGTTGATCTGCGCCCAGCCGGTGAGGCCCGGCTTCACCATGTGCCGTTCGGCATAATAGGGAAGTTCGTGCGTCAGTTCCTCGACGAAGCTCGGGCGTTCGGGTCGCGGACCGACGATGCTCATCTCACCCTTCAGCACGCACCAGAGCTGCGGCAATTCGTCGATCCTGAGTTTGCGGATGATATGGCCGACACGCGTGATCCGGGGATCGTTCTCGCTCGCCCACACCGCCTTGCCCGCCGCCTCGGCATCGGTGCGCATCGAGCGGATCTTCAGGACGTCATAGGCTTCGCCATAAAGGCCGATGCGCGACTGGCGATAAAAGACCGGACCGCGGCTGTCGCACTTGACCGCCAGCCCGGCGATCAGGATCAGCGGCAGGCCGATCACCAGCACCAGCAGGCTCGCGACGATGTCGAACAATCGCTTGCCGACGCGCGAGATGCGTTGCCCCGCCGAAAAACCGTCCGAAAAGATCAGCGCGCTCGGATTTGTCGTCGCCAGATCGACCCGTCCCGTCTCGCGTTCGATGAAGCTCGCGATATCGTTGACATGCACCCCCGTCGTCTTGACGCGCAGAAGATCGGACAGCGGCAAGGAACCGCGCCGTTCCTCCATCGCCAGCACGACCTCGCCCGCGCCGAGCGCCACGACATGATCGGCAAGGCTGGCGATGTCCTCGCGCGGTATGGCGCCTGGAACCGCACGCTCGCTCCCCGACATCGCAACGAAGCCGGCAACGGCCAGGCCGCTGCCCGGCGCCTCGGCGAGCGTCTTCAACCGCGCCGCGCGCTTACCCGCCCCCAGCACCAATATGCGGCGCTTGAACGCCTCGGCCCCCGCAGATTGCGTCAAAAAGAGCCGGATCAGAAACAGCGCGGCGATGGCGAGCGTCATGGCGTAGAGGCTGTTCACGCGCCACAGGGTCGCGGCGGGCAAAAGAAAGCCGACCACCGACACGAAAATCACGCCGAGCGAGACGGCCGCGAGCAGGCGCGCCGTCGCGAATTTCATCGATCGCAGCGCCTCGCTGCTGTACATGCCGGTCGCCATCATCGCGAGCGAATTGGCTAGCGCGAAGGTCGCGAGCCGCGCCCAGCGCGTCGAGAGATCACCCGAATCGAACCCCGCAAAATGCGCATAGATATGCCAAGCAGCCTCGGCCGAGCCGAGCAGCGCGAGAAACTCGATCAGCGCCAGCCAGATCACGGCATGCGGCACATAATGTTTGAACAATCGGAACATCGAAAAGTCTGGCCCTTTCCGGTCGCTAATCTAGCGCCGAGGCGTCAACTGTCGGTTAATTTTACACTCGTTTCGTTCCTATCGGGCAACAGATGACAGTCAAGCCGTGGGGAGGCGATGGCGGCCAACGGCCGGAAGCGGCCAACCCGATCCTCCCTGTGGCGAAGCCATGGGGAGGGGGACCGCTTGCGAAGCGGTTGGTGGAGGGGCCGCGTCGCCGCGCCATCGCCCCTCCGTCAGCCCTGCGGGCTGCCACCTCCCCATGGCTTCGCCACAGGGAGGATTATCTATGTCCGCTCCCCACTCCGTTCCGGCCTTTCGGCACCGATCCAGACGCAATGACGACGTTCGACCAAAAGCGACATTCCGCATCTCATAACATCGTCATTCCCGCGAAAGCGGGAACCCAGTGCGGGGTCAATCGACGCAAGCACTGGGTTCCCGCTTTCGCGGGAATGACGAAGATGGGGGAGTCCGCTTTCCACCCCAAAGCGGCTGTCCCTCGCAACCAGCGCGACATCAAAGCTGCGTTAGGTGAATCCGATTCCGCCCGTCCGCCTTGGCGCGGTAAAGCGCGCTGTCGCACGCGGCAATCAGGTCGAGAGGATCAAGATCGGCAAGTTCGAGCGCTGTCACGCAGCCACAGCTGACGGTCAGATGCGGCACCACCGGCGATCCGCGGTGCGGGATGCCCAGCGCCAGTACGGCCTCGACGATCCGGCCAACCAGCTCCGCGGGCTGCTCGGCCCCGGGGAGCAGCAGCAGAAATTCCTCGCCGCCATAGCGCGCGGCAAGATCATAGGGGCGACGCGCCGCCGCCTTCAGGATGTCCGCAACCGACCTCAGCGCCTCGTCGCCGCGGACATGACCCTGTTCGTCATTATAGAGCTTGAAATGATCGACATCGATCATCGCCAGCGTCAGCGGCTCGCCGGTCCGCGTCGCATGAAGGCAGGCGCGGCGCAGCTCGTCGTCGAAATGACGGCGGTTGGCGAGGCCGGTCAGCGGATCTTCCAGCGTCTGACGCCTCAGGCTGGCCGTAGCATGATGGGCATCGGTTATATCGACGACGAACCCAGCCGCGCGGATCGGCGCTCCCTCCCGGTCGCGCACAACCGATGCGGCCGAGCGTATCCAGCGAACCTCGCCATCGGGCCGCACGATCCGGAAGACCGGGCCATAGTTTTCGTCGCTGTCGGCCGCTCGCCGCGCCGCCTCATACACCTCGGTCGCGCGCTCGGCGTCCTCCGGGTGGATAAGCGCCCGAAACTCTGCGATCGACCGGATCGCCCGCGCCGGATCGAGCCCCATGATCCGATACCATTGCGGATCGCACCGCATTTCATCGCGAACGATGTCATAATCCCATATGCCGAGCCCGCCGCCCGCCGCCGCGAGCGACAGCCGTTCATATGCCTCGCGCAGGGTGTCCGCCCCATCCATCGCCATATCCTCGCGCTCGACGATGTCGAGCGCCACGCCGAGAAACAATTTGCAGCCATCGACGGTCTGGCACGCCAGCCGGACTTCGACAGGGAGGCGCGTACCGTCGCGGTGGATGGTGACGTCGCGATAGGTCGCCGTGAAACCCGCCGACGCGCCGCGCCAGACGCCCGGGCTTTCCTTGCCCGCAAGGCCGTCCGAAATGTCGAGGATCGACATCTGGAGCAGTTCTTCGCGCGTATAGCCAAGGTCGGCGGAGCAGCGCTCGCTGAGGTCGAGAATATGCCCCGTTTCGTCATGAATGAAGAAACCATCGGGAACATTCGCGAGGAGCGCGCGAAAACCGTCTGCACTGATGCCGTTCAACATGGCCCCCAACATTGGCTTGCGCTGCCCTGATGCCAGCTTTCACGCGCGCCTGCCAGAGACTGATGTGCCGTTCAATCCCCCGCGAAATCGAAGGCGCTGACCCCGCGCTCGCCCTCGCGGAAGCGCAACGGGCGACCGCGCGGCGGCATCGAGCGCTGGACGCAGCCGCTGCGCGTGCAGCGGCGGCAGCCGAGCCCGATCGGCGTCGCGGGCGATCGCATCAGGTCGATCCCGCGCGCGGCGATCAGCGGCGCGGCGACCTTGGCATCGACGCCGACGCAAACCGCGAAGCGCGCGGGCGTGCCGCTGCCCGTCGCGCCGGGCGCCGCGACCGAGCGCGACTGGGTGAACCAGCGTGAGCCGTCCTCGAGCTCGACGAGGTCGGCGATCACCTCGCCGGGGCGGGCGAAAGCTTCGTGGACGCCCCATAGCGGACAGCGCGCATCGCCATCGACGAGCGGCGACTGGCTGGCCCCGGCGTAGCGCTTGCTCCCCTGCCCGGCACGGTCAATGCGCAGCATGAAGAAGGGAAGGCCGCGCGCGCCGACGCGCTGCAGCGTCGTCAGCCGGTGCGCGACCTGCTCATAGCCCGCGCCGAAACGCCGCTGGAGCAGCAGCAGATCATATCCCGTCGCGTCGCAGGCGCGCAGAAAGCGGCCATAGGGCATCATCAGCGCGGCGGCGAAATAATGCACCAGATGCCGCTCGAACAGCCGCGCCGCGGCGGGTTCGGCGAACTCCGCGCCGGCGACGAGGGCATCGATCTCGCCCTTCGCCTCGACCTGCGCGAGCGTCGCCGCCGCCTGAAAGGTCCGCGATGCGGGGCGCAGCAGTTCGTTCAGCATCAGTTGCCGCGCGTGCCAGTCGAGCCAGCGCAGCCGGTCGGGCATAACGTCGGCGGGGAGGATGCGGATGCCGAGTTGGTGCCGCGCGCGCAGACGCTCCGAAATCGTACCGTAGAGATCGCCGCCCGCAAGCCGCAATTCGTCCGCCAGCTCCTCGGCGCGCACATCGAGGTCGGGGAAATGGTTGCGCCATTTCTCGATCGCGCGGCGCACCGCGGCAACTTCGGGCGCATCGCCCTCGCCTTCGCTGCGCGCTTCGGGCGCCGCATCGAACAGCCGCGCGAAGGCCGCCGCGGTCGCCGGCGCAGCCTGCAGCCATTCCTCGACCTCCTGCGCGCCGATGCCGAGGTCGGCGAAGCGCGGGTCGGCAAGCCGCCGCCGGAGGCCCGCGAGCCCGCCCGGCAATTCTTCCGCCCCCAGCTTCGCCGCGTCGAACCCGAACCGCTCGGCCAGCCGCACGATCACCGTCGCGCTGAGCGGCCGCTGTCCATGCTCGATGAGGTTGAGATAGCTTGGTGAAATGTCGAGCGCCTCGGCCATCGCCGCCTGCGTCATCGCCGCTTCGCGCCGCACCTTGCGCACCGCTGGCCCCGCAAACACCCGCCGCTCCGCCATCATCTGTAACTTTCTTTACTAATTTACATGCCTATTTACACCTATGCGGCATATTTCACAAATTTTATTGACAAATCTTTTCCCTTTCCGCGGCACTTTCGCCAACTTCCACCCATCACCTCCGCACAAGGATCAAGACGATGGGCTATCAGGAAGACATGGCGCAGGCAGGCCGCCTCATCCGCGATTATGACGGCACGTGGGACGGCATCAGCGGCGAAAGCGTCGCCCGCATGCGCGCCCAGAACAAGTTCCGCACCGGCCTCGACATCGCGCGCTACACCGCGCGGATCATGCGCGCCGACATGGCCGCCTATGACGCCGATCCCGCCAACTACACCCAGTCGCTCGGCTGCTGGCACGGCTTCATCGCGCAGCAGAAGATGATCTCGATCAAGAAGCATTTCGGCACCGTCAAGGGCCGCTACATCTATCTCTCGGGCTGGATGATCGCCGCGCTGCGCAGCGAATTCGGTCCGCTGCCCGACCAGTCGATGCACGAAAAGACCAGCGTGCCGGCGCTGATCGAGGAAATCTATACCTTCCTGCGTCAGGCCGACGCCCGCGAACTCGGCATGCTGTTCCGCGACCTCGACGCCGCGCGCGCCGAGGGTGACGAGCTCAAGGCCAAGCAGGTGCAGGCCGCGATCGACAATCATGAAACGCACGTCGTGCCGATCATCGCCGACATCGACGCCGGCTTCGGCAATGCCGAGGCGACCTATCTGCTCGCCAAGAAGATGATCGAGGCCGGCGCCTGCGCGCTCCAGATCGAAAATCAGGTCTCGGACGAAAAGCAGTGCGGCCATCAGGACGGCAAGGTCACCGTGCCGCACGAGGATTTCATCGCGAAGATCCGCGCCTGCCGCTACGCCTTCATGGAACTCGGCGTCGAGGACGGCATCATCGTCACGCGCACCGACAGCCTCGGCGCGGGCCTGACCAAGCAGATCGCCTTCTCGAAGGAACCCGGCGATCTCGGCGACCGCTACAACAGCTTCCTCGACTGCGAAGAGGTCACCGGCGCGGGCAACCCCGGCGACGTCCTGATCAACCGCGACGGCAAGCTGATGCGCCCGAAGCGCCTGCCCTCGAACCTCTATCAGTTCCGCGCTGGAACCGGCGAGGATCGCTGCGTCATGGACTGCATCGCATCCTTGCAAAACGGTGCCGACCTGCTGTGGATCGAGACCGAAAAGCCGCACATCGAGCAGATCGCCGGCATGGTGGACCGCATCCGCGAAGTCGTTCCCAACGCGAAGCTCGCCTATAACAACTCGCCGAGCTTCAACTGGACGCTCAACTTCCGTCAGCAGGTGTTCGACGGCTGGGAGAAGGACGGCAAGGATGTCAGCGCCTATGACCGCGCCAAGCTGATGAGCGCCGATTACGATGCGACGGAATTGGGCGAGGAGGCCGACAACCGCATTCGCACCTTCCAGCGGGACGCCGCGAAGCGGGCGGGCATTTTCCACCACCTGATCACGCTGCCGACCTATCACACCGCCGCGCTGTCGACCGACAACCTCGCCAAGGAATATTTCGGCGATGAAGCGATGCTCGGCTACGTCAAGGGCGTCCAGCGTCAGGAAATCCGCCAGGGTATCGCCTGCGTGAAGCACCAGAATATGTCGGGCAGCGACATCGGCGACGACCACAAGGAATATTTCGCCGGCGAAGCGGCGCTCAAGGCCGCAGGCAAGGACAATACGATGAATCAATTCGCCGCGTAACGAGTTCGGCGCGAGGGGACCCGTTGCACCCCCTCGCGCCAACCTTCTCGGCGCGGGACGCCTTGCACGAATCGCCCCGCGCCCCCCGAGCTTTCCTGGGGAGGAAAGCCTGCCCGCCGGAAGTCTTTCGGGCTTCCGGCGGGCATTTTCTTGGCGTTTCGGCGAAATGATAACGTTTCCCCTTGCCGTCCAGCCGACTCAGAGGCATCTTGTTGCGATGCACAATAACCTCCCCCTCCCCGGACAGGCCCGATGAGCGACACCCGCCTGAAAATGATGGAAGCCATCGCGCGCCGCATGATCGTCACCGCCGATTATAACGGCAACCGCATGACGCTCGCCCCGCATCAGCTTTTCGAGCGCCACGGCGATCTGTTCGTCAGCGCGCTCAATCTCGGCAAGAGCTGGCGCGAGGACGAGGAACCCCGCCTCGGCCAGTTCAAGCTCGACGGGCTCGGCGCCCCCGAACTCGAGGGGACGTCGTTCGAACCGATCCCCTCGTTCGAGGCAGCAGCGCCGCGGGAAGACGACGTGCTGCTGATGGCGGTCTGAGCAAGGTTTATACCGCCGCGCTGCCTTCCTCCGCCTTCGTCTTCACCAGCGACCAGATCACCCCGCCCGCGATCAGCGCCACGGTCACGCCCAGGCTGATAAGCGGCGGGAACTTGCCGCCGCCGAACAGGAAATCGGCGACGAATATCTTCGACCCGATGAAGACGAGCACCAGCGCGAGCGCATATTTGAGATAATGGAAGCGATGCACCATCGCCGCGAGCGCAAAGTAGAGCGCGCGCAGGCCGAGAATCGCCATGATGTTCGACGTATAGACGATGAAGGTGTCGGTCGTGATCGCGAAGATCGCCGGCACGCTGTCGACCGCGAACACCAGGTCGGCGAGGTTGATCACGACGAGCGCAAGGAACAGCGGGGTCGCAGCCAGCGCCAGCCTGCCGGTCTTCCCGTCCGGCACCTTCACGAAGAATTTCTCGCCGTGCAGGTCGGACGTGATCGGAATGCGGCGCGACAGCCATCGGACGACCGGATTGCCCGCGACGTCCATCGGTTTCTCGCCCGCGAACAGCATCTTCACCCCGGTGAAGATCAGAAAGGCCGCGAAAATATAGAGCAGCCAGCCATATTCGGTGACGAGCGCCGCACCGCCCGCGATCATGACGCCGCGCAGCACGATCACCGCGACGATGCCCCACAGCAAAGCGCGGTACTGGTAACGCGGCGGAATCGCGAAGGTCGCAAAGATCAGCGAGATGACGAAGATATTGTCGATCGACAGCGCCTTCTCGATGAAGAAGCCGGTATAATATTGCAGGCCCGCCTCGCCGCCTTTTTCGATCCAGATCCACGCGCCGAAAGCCAGCGCGATACTGATGTAGAGAAGCGAGAGCTTCAGACTCTCGCCGATCCCCATCTCCCTGTTCTCCTTGTTGAGGATACCGAGGTCGAACGCGGTCAGCGCGGCGACGAGGGCGAGGAAGGCCAGCCAGAACCAGGCCGGGGTGCCCAGCCAGTCGGCAAAGAGAAATTCCATGATGATTATCCCTGGCATGCGCTCAAGGGCGCCGCTCTTGCGAGCAGCGTCCCTGGCTTTGTCTTATGGTGGATTAGAGCGCCAGCGCGGGCTGACGCGACAAGGTCGCCAGCCGGTTCCGCACCGCGAGCTTCAGCGACTGGAGCCGCAACAGCCGGAACGGATCGGCGCCGCGGCGGCGATTTTCGCGGCGCAGCGCGTCGTCGAGCCGGCGGTGCAACTCGGTAAGCCGGTAAAAGCGCGATTTGAAGTTCATAAGGGCCTCCTGATCGATGAAATCAAGCAGGTGACGCCGATACCGGGCCCGGGATTGAGGGGGGAGGTAGGCCCAGGCATCGGTGTCACCCGATGCGGTCCGACATCACGTGGCGGAAGAATCTTCCGCCGACGCCAGAGGGGCCCGGCCCGCACGAGACTTATCTAAGGTCGCTGCGGGGCGGTTGCAAGGCTTTGCCCCATTCCGCCCATCGTGCTAGCCCGAAAAGAGGCCGGACTAGCCGATGGGGGAGCGAACATGACAGTCCTGATCGACCGTGATGGCCCGGTGACGATCGTCACCATCGACCGGCCCGCGAAGCGCAATGCGGTCGATCCCCTCACCGCGCTCGCGCTCCGCGAAGCGTTCGCCGCTTTCGCGAACGATGCAGATGCCCGCGTTGCGATTCTCACGGGCAGCGCGGGCCATTTCTGTGCGGGCTTCGATCTCGGCGCCGTCGGCTCCTCGCGCTACAACCCCGATGGCCCCGGCCCGATGGGACCGACACGAATGCTGCTCGAAAAGCCGGTCATCGCCGCGGTCGAAGGTCATGCCGTCGCGGGCGGTCTCGAGCTCGCGCTCTGGTGCGACATGCGCGTCGCGGCCGAAAGCGCAGTGTTCGGTGTCTATTGCCGCCGCTGGGGCGTGCCGCTGATCGACGGCGGCACGGTACGGCTGCCGCGGATCGTCGGACAGGGCCGCGCGATGGACATGATCCTGACCGGCCGGCCCGTCGCGGCCGACGAGGCGCACTATATCGGCCTCGCCGACTGTGTCGTTCCGGACGGCAATGCGCTGCCAGTCGCGATCGATCTGGCGAAACAGATCGCCGCCTTCCCGCAAATCTGCCTGAACAGCGACCGGCTCAGCGCCTATCGCCAATGGGATTTCGACATCGAGGGCGCGCTGGTGCATGAAGCGCACGCTGGCGTTGCGCCGCTGCGCGAAGGCGCGGCCGACGGCGCAAAACGCTTTACCGACGGGGCCGGGCGCGGCGGCAGCTTTGCCGCTTTCAAGGGAGAAGAATGACGATGAAGACCTGGATCGCCGCGGCGCTGCTCGCCCTGCCCTCGGCCGCCACCGCGCAAGCGCCGGCCATTCCGGCAGCGATCTACACCGACCCCACGCCCGACAAGGCACATCCCGCCGCGATGGAGGTCGTCCATATTCCGAGCGGCGGGGTCCGGATCAACGGCGTCGTCTATGTCGCCGCGGGCGCCGGCCCGCATCCAACGGTCGTCCTCTGCCACGGCCTGCCAGGGCTTGAGAAGAATCTCGACCTCGCGCAGGCGATGCGCCGCGCCGGATGGACGGTGATCACTTTCAACTATCGCGGCTCGTGGGGAAGCCCCGGCAATTATCGCTTCGCGCAGAATCTGGAGGATGCCGACGCCGTCCTCGCCTTCGCGCGCGATCCCGCCAACGCAGCGAAGCTACGGATCGATCCGAAGCGACTCGTCATCATCGGCCACAGCATGGGCGGCTGGGTCTCCGCCCTCACCGCCGCACATGACAAGGCCCTGCTCGGCGCCGCGATGATCTCGGCGGGCAATATGGGCCTGATCGGCGGCTTGCCGCGCGATCAGGCCGTGACCGTGCTGGGCGACAACGGCATGGAAGCGCTCGCCGGAACGACGCCCGAGATCATGGCCGACGAGATCATCGCCAACAAGGACCGCTTCGACTTCGTGAAGGCCGCGCCCGAACTGATGCAGACCGACCTTTTCGTCCTGACCTCTGACGATGGGCTTGCCGGGATGAGCGACGGGCTGACGAAGGCGATCACGGCGGGTGGCGGCACGAAACTCAAGACGCTCCATGTCGCGACCGACCATAGCTGGTCCGATGCGCGGATTCGGCTGGAAAGCGAGATTCTGAACTGGCTGGCAACGCTGAAGCCCGCCGCTTGAAGCGATAACATGGCTTCGGGAGTGGAAACGTCGAGACGAGCTGCCTGGGGCTGGCGCTTAAAGCGACAAAGGATACCGATACGAGCACCGAAACTGTCTCTTTTGTCGCTTTAGAAGTGGTTCGCGAAAGCCGGCGAATTTCAAAGAGCGGCGCCAAAACTGACATGGCATGATCGTGTAGGACAGCGATTTTTTGGGTTGGCTGGTGGCGGTTTAGGGCGGGAAGCAGACGCAACCGATCCTTCCTGTGGCGCAGCCATGGGGAGGTGGCAGCCCGCAGGGCGGACGGAGGGGCGGCGATGGCGCGACATCGCGGCCCCTCCACCACTCGCTTCGCGAGAGTGCTGGGTCGTCCAGTCCCCAGGACTGGACTTGAATTGCCGGGGGAAATTCAACCCTGCACTCCCCCTCCCCATGGCTTCGCCACAGGGAGGATCGGGATGGCCGCACCCCCTCGTCAGCCGCCCCTACCCCTTCGCCATCAGCTTCATCGCCATCGACGTCAGTGCCTCGGTCGCGGTCGAAATAACCGCCGGGGCATCTGGCGCCCAGAAGGGCGAGTGAAGGCTCGGCAGCGTCCGGCCTTCCTTCTTCGCAGCATCGAACTCGGCCTGCGGCACCCCGCCGACCCAGATGATCAGGCTCTTCACATCCTTGTTTTCGTCACGGGAAAAGCGGCCGAAATCCTCGCCGCCCATCACCGGGGGGAGCTGGACGACGCGCTCGCCAAAGCGGGTCTTGAGATAGGCTGCCATCTCACCGGTGAATTCGGGCGTATTGAAGGTTGCCGGGGTATATTCGTCCTTTTCGACGCTCACCACCGGCATCTTGTCCTCGGGCATTCCCGCCGCGATCGCCTCGCCCTTCGCGATGCGCGCAATGCCATCGAGCAGCCTCGTTCGCACCTCGTCGGTATAGCTGCGCACGGTCAGTTGCAGCTTCGCCTCGTCGGGGATGATATTGTGCTTGGCGCCGGCGTGGAAGCTGCCGACGGTCACCACCGCGCTGTCGAGCGGGCTGGTCTCGCGCGAGACCAGCGTCTGAAGCGAGGTCACGATCCGGCTCGCGAGGACGATCGGGTCCTTCGTCGCCTGCGGATAGGCGCCGTGCCCGCCGAGCCCCTTCACGAGAATATCGACGCTGTCGACGTTGGCGAGCGCATAGCCCGGCGTGTAGCCGATCATTCCGGCCGGAAAGCCCGCGGCATCGTGAAAGGCGATCGCATATTCGGGCTTGGGAAAGCGCGTATAGAGCCCGTCCGCCAGCATCATCCGCGCCCCCGCCCCGCGCTCCTCGGCGGGCTGGCCGATCATCACCAGCGTGCCCGACCATTTATCCTTGTTCGCCGCCATCAGCCGCGCGGTGCCGATCCACGCGGTCATATGGGTGTCGTGGCCGCAGGCGTGCATGACGCCGGTCTCGACGCCTTCCTTGGTGGTCACGCGCACCTTCGACGCGCCGGGCCATCCGGTCTGCTCGGTCACCGGCAGCCCGTCCATGTCGGCGCGGATCAGCACGACCGGCCCCGGCCCATTCTTCATCACCGCGACGACGCCGGTGCCGCCGACCTTCTCGGTCACCGTGAACCCCAGCTTGCGCGCCTCGGCGGCGAGAATGCCCGCGGAGCGGACCTCCATGAAGCTGAGTTCGGGATTGGCGTGGAGGTCCTTGTAGATGGTCATCAGCGAAGGCATCTGCTTCTGGACCTCGCCGCCCAGATCCTGCGCCGCCACCGGCGCGGCGAACGCGAGAGCCGCCACTCCCATCCACAAGCTTCGCATCATCTTTCCCCTGTTGTCACTTCGCCGGAACAAGCTCGATCACATCGAGCAGCGATTCATAGGCGGGCGCCGGCAGCGCCAGCCGCCAGCGATTGGGTCCGATCCGTTCGACCACCCCCGCCATGTCGCGCATCCTGTCGCTGCCATAGCTGACCGCGATCGACTCATCGCCGAGGACGAGCGTGCCGAGAAACACCTGCCGCGTCAGATTGTCGGGAAAGATCAGCCCGACCGGCCGCTGCGATCCGCTGATCTTGGTCAGACTCGTCAGCCCCTGCTCGGCCGCCACGCGGCAGCGGAACCAGTCATAGGCGATATAGCCGATCGTCCCGCGCCCCTGCGTCCCGACCTTGACCGTGCGGCAGCGATAGTCGCCCGGCGGCAGGTGCGGATTGGGAAGCGCGGCGTTCGGCTGCAACAGCACACCCTCGCGGTCGATATTCGCGCCATAGCCTTTCGCCTGCGCGTCGGCGAGCGCGGCGGTCCAGCTCGAATACCAGTTGCGGATGCGCTGCTTGTCCTGATCGGTCGCCGTCGCGCGCCAGCTTCCCGCGGCCTCCGCAGCGGCCGGCGGCGGATCGGCGGCCGACGGCGGCATCGACGGCACCGTCTGGCAGGCGCCGAGGGCAAGCCCCAGCCCCAGCGCCGAAATCCTTGGGATGCGACCCCGCATTGTCATTGTCTCCTGACCCCCTGTTTTGGTTAACCTTAGGAGCCGAAACGACAATGCTCAAGACCGCGTGACGGCAAAACCTCCGTCAGGCGGCGGTCCAGCCGCCATCGACGCTGAGGTTCGCGCCGGTGATGTTCGCTGCTTCGTCGCGCGTCAGGAAGCTCGCGAGCGCCGCGACCTGCTCGACGGTCACGAACTGCTTGGTCGGCTGACCCGCGAGCAGGACGTCGTTGATCACCTGTTCGCGCGTCATGTGCCGCGCCTTCATCGTGTCGGGAATCTGGTTCTCGACGAGCGGCGTCCAGACATAGCCGGGGCTGATGCAATTGACTGTGATCCCAGCATCGGCAACCTCGAGCGCGACGGTCTTGGTCAGCCCCGCGAGCCCGTGCTTGGCAGTCACATACGCCGACTTGAACGGCGAGGCGACGAGCGAGTGTGCCGACGCGGTGCCGATGATCCGGCCCCATTTCTTCTTGCGCATTCCCGGCACGGCGTGGCGGATCGTATGAAACGCCGCGGTCAGGTTGAGCGCGATGATCATGTCCCATTTCTCGACCGGGAAATCCTCGATCGGCGAGACAAACTGCATGCCGGCATTGTTCACGAGGATATCGACCCCGCCCATATCCTTGTCGGCGCGCTTGAACATCGCCTCGATCTCGTCGGGCTTGGTGAGGTCGGCGCCGTCATAGACGGCCTTGCCACCGTTGAGCACGGTCAGCGCCGCGCGCTCGGCCTCGATCGCGTCGGCTTCGCCGAACCCGTTGATGATGATGTTCGCACCTTCGGCGGCAAAGGCCTTCGCGATGCCGAGCCCGATGCCGGAGGTCGATCCGGTGACGAGAGCGGTCTTTCCTTGGAGTCGCATGATGTGTCCTTTCAGGTGGGGATCAGGGGAGAAACAGGAAGCAGTCAGCCGTCTTTCGGCCGCAGCATGTCCGACTGGACGGCGAAGCTGTCGGAGCGGCCCTCGGCGATGCTTTCGGCGAGCAATTGCCCCTCCTTCATCGCCGCCTCGACCGCCGCGCGGCCGAGTGCCCAATTGACCTCCATCGTCGAACGCGAAAATTCGAAATCGCGCGCGCCGGTCTGCCACGCGGGTGGTTGATGGATCAGCTGGACGACGTTGAGCGGCTTGCAATCGACCATTTTCTCGACCGCTTTCACTTCCGGCAGATCGCGCACTTCGGCCGGCAGCTTGGCGAGCAACCTGTCGATCAGCCGATGCTCCTTGCGCCGCCGCACCAGCCCGTCGGAAATGCGCCGCGTGCGGCTTGAAAAGCGTATGTCCTTCTCGCGCGACCAGGCCTCTTCCAGATCGTGCGGGCGCTCGCCGCGCGCGGGGAAGAGATCGACCTGAAAGACGAGCATATCCTCGTTCGCACTTTCGACCACATGCTCGAGCGGGGTGTTCGACACCAGTCCGCCGTCCCAATACCAGTTGCCGTCGATCTCGATCGGCGGCAGGCCCGGCGGCAGCGCGCCCGACGCCATGATGTGGCGCGCATCGATCATGTCGGTGGTCGTGTCGAAATAGCGGAAATTGCCGGTCTCGACCGCGACCGCGCCGACCGACAGCCGCACCTTGCCGTTGTTCAGCCGATCCCAGTCGACGAGCCGGTCGAGCGTCGCCGCGAGCGGCGCGGTGTCGTAGAAACTGACCGCCGCGGGCGTCTGCCGCTCCGCGAATATCGGCGGCGGGATACGCGGAACAAAAAAGCCGGGTACGCCGAAAGCGGCGACCTGCGCGGCCGCGCCGAGATGCGTCCATTCGCGCAGCAGGTCATTGTCGGCGATCGGCAGCGGCGGCAGCGCCGATGAGACGCCTTCCCAGAATTCGCGCATCTTCGCCACGGCCTCGTCGCGCGGATTGCCCGCGATGATCGCGGCATTGACCGCGCCGATCGAAATGCCCGCCACCCAATCGAGCTCGATCCCGAGTTCGATCAGCGCCTCGTAAATGCCGGCCTGAAACGCCCCGAGCGCACCGCCGCCCTGCAGGACGAGGACGACGAGATCGGGAAGCGGAAGGGCAGCGCGGACGGCACGGCGGGGCATGGACTCGAAACGATCCTTCTCAAGCGTTCGGCACCCTGTGCCTTTTGTGCACCGCAACAGGCGCGATTGCAAGACCATGCCGGTGACGCGAAGGCCCCTTCCAATTGCCCCGCGCTGCTGCCACTATTGGCTCTGGGCAAACACTTAGCGGCGGGAGGGACCCCATGCGCCTCGACGATTACGATCCCGGCGACGATATTCAGGACCTCGGACGCGGAGGCGGCGGGTTCGGGGGCGGCGGAGGCGGCGGCATGGGCGGCCTGCTCTTCGGGCTGCTGCCAATGCTGCTCGGCCGCAAGATGGGCTGCGGGACGATCCTGCTGCTCGGCGTCGCCGCTTTCTTCCTGCTCGGACCGGGGATGAGCATGTTCGATACCGGCAGCAGCACCGCCGATCCCGCCGCCGACAGCCGCGGCGCGCAGGCTGGCGCGGCGGCGTGTGACACGCAGGCCGAACGCTTCGCTTGCCAGGTGTTCAGCTCGACCAATCGCTTCTGGAGCAGCCAGATCAACGGCTATCGCGAACCCGGCCTGCGCTTCTTCACCAAGGAGAACACCTCAGGTTGCGGCGCCGCGCAATCGGCAATGGGGCCCTTCTATTGCCCCGCCGACCAGCGCATCTATCTCGACACCGAATTCTTCGGCGAACTCGCGAGCCGGTTCGGCGCAGCGGGCGACGCCGCGCAGGCCTATGTCGTCGCGCACGAGGTCGGCCACCACATCCAGACGATCACCGGAATCTCAGATCAGGTCCGTCGCGCACAGCAGCGCTCGTCGCAGGCCGAGGGGAATGCCTATCAGGTCCGCATGGAGTTGCAGGCCGACTGCTATGCCGGCGTCTGGGCGAACCGCGCGCGCAACAAGGACGGCCAGCCGGTGATGGAGCCCGGCGACATGGAAGAGGCGATGCGCGCAGCCAATGCGATCGGCGACGACACGCTGATGCGCTCGGCGGGCCAGCGCCCGGTCCCCGAAAGCTTTACGCACGGGACGAGCGAGCAACGCATGACCTGGCTGCGCCGCGGCCTCGAAACGGGGGATCCGAAGCAGTGCGACACTTTCAATACGTCGCTCTGATCGCGGCGGCGGCGCTCGCCGCCGCCCCCGCTGCCGCCGAAACGCTTTACGTCCAGACCGGGCGGCTGATCGACGGCGTCTCGAACGAGGTACGCACCGGCCAGTGCGTGACGATCGAGAAGGAGCATATTACCGCGGTCGGGCCGTGCGGCAAGGCGCCCGCCGGAGCAACGACGCTCGACTGGTCAGCCTACACGGTGCTGCCGGGGCTGATCGATTTGCACACCCATCTCGCCGACGTCGGGCAGAGCGCCGACGTCGCGGCGCCGATCAAGGCCTCGCCCGCCGAGACCGCGCTCGTCGGCGCGCGCAACGCGCGGGTGACGCTGAACGCCGGCTTCACCAGCGTCCGCGACGTCGGCACCTATCGCGGGCTGACCGACGTTGCGCTGCGCAATGCGATCGATCGCGGCGATGTGCCGGGGCCGCGCATGTGGGTCGCAGGAGCCTATCTGACGATTCCGGGCGGCGGCGGCGAAGTGAACGGCGTCGTCCCGAACGACCAGCTCCCGCCCGACATGCGCCTCGGCGTCGCCGCGACCCCCGAAGAGGCGGCGCAAAAGACCACCTTCCTGCTCGACCATGGCGCCGATTTCATCAAGACGATCGCGACCGGCGCGGTGCTCGCGATCGGCACCGAACCCGGCGCGCCCGAACTCACCGAGGATCAGCTTCGCGCGATCGTGACGGTCGCCCACGCCCGGGGCAAGCGCGTAACCGCGCATGCCCATGGCGCGGTCGGCATCAAGAATGCGATCCGCGCCGGGATCGACAGCATCGAACATGCGAGCCTCGCCGACGAGGAAGCGCTGCAGATGGCGAAGGCGCACGGCACCTGGCTCGCGATGGACATCTACAACGGCGATTACATCGACGATATCGGGACGAAGGAAGGCTGGCCCGAGGAATATCTCCGCAAGAATCGCGAAACGACCGCGACGCAGCGCGCGGCCTTCAAGCGCGCGGTCGAACTCGGCGTGAGGATCGGCTTCGCGACCGACGCGGGCGTCTATCCGCACGGTCTCAATGCGCGGCAATTCGCCTATATGGTCCGCTACGGCATGACGGCGATGCAGGCCATCCAGGCGGCCACCGGCCGCGCGTCCGAAGAAATGGGCCGCAGCGACATCGGCGCGATCGTGCCGGGGCGCTATGCGGATATGGTCGCGGTGAAAGCCGACCCGCTAACGGACATCAGGGCGCTCGAAGCGATCGACCATGTGATGAAGGGCGGCGCGATCGTCCGCTGACGACGGGAGTGGGCCTGATTCCCCCTTCCGCAAGCGGGAGAGGAGAAAAAATGGCCGTTCCATACTTCATAGCCACCACCGTCTTCACCCAAGGACGCGCTTCAGCCAAGCATCGACGGTCGCTGTCGCGGCATAGGCCGGGTCGCCGAGCCGCCGGTTGATCTCGGCATGACCCTGCAGGCCCGTGCCCGGGAAGCTCTCGATCTCGGCCTTGGCCCCGGCCGCCTGTAGCGCCTTGCCCAGCGCTTCGGCCTGACGCACGCCATCGGGCCGCTGGACGTGGAGGAGCAGGAACTGCGGTGCGTTGGGCGCCGCGGCCTGCAAGGTCGGCGACAACGCCTTCTGCCGCACCGGGTCCGTCCCAAACGCCTGCGCATAGGTCGCCTGCATGATCGCCGGCCCGTCCTTCATCTGCGCCGGCACGTCATAGGCGGCACCATCAATAGGAATCACCCCCGCGATATCGGCGAAGGACAGCCCGGCACCGCGCAGATAGCGCTCGTCGGTCCCGACCAGCGCGACGAGATGCGCGCCCGCGCTATGCCCCATCAGCACGATCCGCCGCCGGTCGATACCGAGGCCGGACGCGCGATCGACCAGCGCCTTCACCGCCGCGGCGACATCGGCCGCCTGCTGCTCGACGGTCGCGCCCGGAACGAGGCGATAGTCGATCGACGCGAAGGCATAGCCCTCGGCCGGATAATGCCGCGGCTTGAACGAGCCGGACGCATTGTCCTTGCTGCCCCGCTTCCATCCGCCGCCGTGGACGAAGACGATCAGCGGCGCTGGCCCCTTTGCGTTCTGCGCGCGCCAGATGTCGAGCGTCTGCAACGCATCGCTGCCATAGGAAATCGTCTCGCCGCCCGGCGCCTTCGGCCTCGCTTCGCGTTCGGCAAGGCGCTCACGCAGCCGGTCGCGCATCGCCTCGCGGGCATTGCCCGGCGCGACCCCGCCTGCGATCAGCGCGCTCACCGCCATCAAACCGATCCAGCGTCTTTTTCCCATCGATCCTCTCCCTGGCATCAAGCTTCGCCGGTCTTGCCCGCAAATGTCGCAAAATCATCCCGCTCTGGGTTGCCTCTCCGGACAAATCCGCTAAGGCCGCGCCGGGCCGGAACGGCCGCACTCAGCAGGACAGCATCATGGCAAATGTCACCGTCATCGGGTCGCAATGGGGCGACGAGGGCAAGGGCAAGATCGTCGACTGGCTCGCAAGCCGCGCCGACGCGGTCGTCCGCTTCCAGGGCGGTCACAACGCCGGCCATACGCTCGTCGTCGGCGAACAGGTGTACAAGCTGTCGCTGCTTCCCTCGGGCATCGTCACCGGCACGCTGTCGATCATCGGCAATGGCGTCGTGCTCGACCCGTGGGCGCTCCGCGATGAAATGGCGAAGCTGCGCGGCCAAGGGGTCGAGATCAACGCCGAGAATTTCGCGATCGCCGACAATTGCCCGCTGATCCTGCCGTTCCACCGCGACCTCGACGCGCTGCGCGAAACCGCGGCGGGCGCGGGCAAGATCGGCACGACCGGGCGCGGCATCGGCCCGGCTTATGAAGACAAGGTCGGCCGCCGCGCGATCCGCGTCTGCGACCTTGCGCATCTCGACAAGCTCGATCCGCAGATCGACCGCCTGACCGCGCATCACGACGCGCTGCGCGCCGGTTTCGGCGAACCGCCGATCGACCGCGAGCGGCTGAAGGCCGACCTCGCCGAAATCGCGGATTTCGTGCTCGAATATGCCCAGCCCGTGTGGAAGCGCCTGAAGAAGGTCCGCAAGGCTGGCGCCCGCATCCTGTTCGAGGGCGCGCAGGGCGTGCTGCTCGACGTCGATCACGGCACCTATCCCTTCGTCACCAGCTCGAACACCGTCAGCGGCACTGCTGCGAGCGGTTCGGGCCTTGGCCCCTCGGCGGTCGGCTTCGTGCTCGGTATCGCCAAGGCGTACACGACCCGCGTCGGCAGCGGCCCCTTCCCGACCGAGCTCGAGGACGCGACCGGCCAGCGCCTCGGCGAACGCGGACACGAGTTCGGCACTGTCACCGGGCGCAAGCGCCGCTGCGGCTGGTTCGATGCGGTGCTGGTCCGCCAGAGCTGCGCGGTGTCGGGCGTCACCGGGATCGCGCTCACCAAGCTCGACGTGCTCGACGGGTTCGAGAAGGTGCGCATCTGTACGGGCTATCGCCTGCGCGGCAAGATCCTCGACTATTTCCCGAGCCACGCCGCCGATCAGGCCGAGGTCGAGCCGATCTACGAGGAGATGGACGGCTGGAGCGAATCGACCGCGGGCGCGCGCAGCTATGCCGACCTGCCCGCGCAGGCGATCAAATATATCCAGCGCGTGCAGGAACTGATCGAGACCCCGATCGCGCTCGTCTCGACGAGTCCCGAGCGCGAGGACACGATCCTGATCCGCGATCCGTTCAGCGACTAGGCGGCTCCCCCCTTCCCGCGCTATAGCAGCTTCGTGGGAGGGGCCGATGACGACCAAAAGAACCGGCGGCTGGGCCGAAGACGAACGCCTGCTCTTCGTGCTGATCGCCGCGCTGCTCGCGATGAGCGCGATCATCGTCGCGGTTGCCGGAACCGGCATCGACGGCACGCGCATGCTGATCCGCGCGACCGCGCGCAGTTCGCTGCTGCTCTTCCTCGCCGCCTTTACCGCCAGTTCGCTCGTGCGGCTGCGGCCAGCGCCAACGACGCGCTGGATGATCCGCAACCGGCGCTGGCTCGGCCTCGGCTTCGCCTTTTCGCACTTGCTCCATCTGATCGCGATCCTGTGGCTGTTCGGCGCTTATGGCGGTCAGACGCCCGCACCGCCGATGCGGACGATCATCGGCGGCGGCATCGCCTATGTCTTCATCCTGCTGCTGGCGGCGACGTCATGGAACGGTGCGGTCCGGGCGCTCGGCACGCAGAATTGGCATCGGCTCCATTGGATGGGAGTCTGGTATATCTGGCTGATCTTCATGGTCAGCTATGGCGGGCGGGCGGCAAACGACGCTTTTTACCTGCCGCCAGCGCTTCTGCTCGTTGGCTCCGCCACGCTGCGCTTCGCCGCGGCGCGGCGGCGGCTCCCTGCCTAGCGCCTGCCCGCCGCGACCGCGCGGATCGCAGCGACGAACCCTTCGGGGTCGTCCTCCTGGACGAAATGCCCGCCGTTCAGCGTGCGATGCTCCATGCCCGCGGTTCCGGGCACGCGGTCGAGGAACAGCGCATCGCCGCCACGCGTGATCGGATCGCCATCGGAGAAGCAGCAGAGGAACGGCTTGTCGAAGCGTTCGAGCGCTGCCCAGGCGCGCTTCTGGTCGGGTATCGCGACATCGTCGCCGAGCGGGACGAACGAAGGATAGACGCGCGCCGCGACTTTCGAGGCCTTTGTCGGAAAAGGCGCGTCATAGGCGGCGATTTCGGCCGCGCCCAGTTCGCGCTTCGTGCCCGCCTTGACGATTTTGCCGATTGGAAAGACCGGGCTGTAACGCGAGAAGGCGCGCCAGATCGCAAAGGCGCGCGGCGCCGGCTGACCTTCGGGAAGCCCGCCGTTCGAGAGGGCGACGCCGGCGAAGCGCTCCGGCATTTCGGCAACGAGCCGCAGACCGATCAGCGACCCCCAATCCTGACAGGCGAGGATCATGTTCCGAAGATCGAGCGCCTCGATCCATTGCCGCATCCAGCCAACCTGCGCGGCATAGCTGTAGTCGGCGCGATCGAGCGGCTTGTCCGAGCGTCCGAAGCCGATGAGGTCGGGTGCGACGACGCGAAAACCGGCGTCCGTCGCGGGGCCGATCATGTGGCGATAGAGATAGGACCAGGTCGGCTCGCCGTGCAGCATCAGCACCGGCTGCGCATCGGCCGCGCCCTCGTCGATATAATGGACGCGGAGGCCGCCCTCGACCTCGACATAATTCGGCGCATAGGGCCAGCCGGGCAGCCCCGCGAAACGCGCGTCCGGCGTGCGATAAATCCGCATCCTGCCCCCCCCCTCTTCCCGCGGGCAGATTAGCGCGCAAGCCCCGCTTGTCCATGCGCGACGATGGGGTAAGGTGCGAGGATGCGAGGCGCCGCCCTTCCCTTCCTGTTGCTGCTCACTGGCTGCGGAAGCGCGGACGCGCAGCCGCTACCCTCCGGGACGACGATCGACCGGTTGCTCGTCGACAAGAGCGAGCGCGTGCTGATCGGCTATGCGAAGGGCCGCGAGGTCATTCGCTATAAGAATATTCGCCTCGGCGACGCACCCGTGGGGCACAAAAGGTTCGAAGGCGACGAGAAGACGCCCGAGGGCGATTATCGCATCAGCGGCCGCAACCCCGGCAGCCGCTATCACCTCTCGCTCCGCATCTCCTATCCGAACGCCGCCGACCGCGCCTATGCCAAGGCGCGCGGGCGCCAGGCGGGAGGCGACATCTTCATCCACGGCCAGCCGAACGCCTGGGCGGGTCCGCCAATCGCGCGCGACTGGACCGACGGCTGCATCGCGCTGTCGAATGCCGAGATAAAGCAGCTGTGGGACGTGGTTCCCGACGGCACTCCGATCACCATCCGTCCCTGAAGGAGCAAATATGGCCCGCGACATCCTCGTCTTCTATGGCAGCTATCGCCGCGACCGGCAGGGCATCGAGCTTGCGCGCTGGATCGTCGAGGCGTTGCAAGCGCGCGGCGACGAAGCCGAGTTGATCGACGCCAAGGTCGTCGATCTGCCGATGCTCGACCGCCGGTTCAGCGACTATGCGGCAGGCGAAGCCCCGCCCGCGATGACCGAACTCGCCGAGCGGATCGCAGCCGCCGACGGCTTCGTCTTCGTGACCGGCGAATATAATGGCGGGCTGCAGCCGGGGCTCAAGAATCTCGTCGATCACTTCCTCGCGCAATATTATTGGCGCCCGGCCGCGATCGCCTCCTATTCGGCGGGTCCGTTCGCCGGCATCCGGTCGGCGACCGCATGGCGGACCACGCTCGGCGCGATGGGCATGGTTGTGACCTCGACCCCGCTCAGCCTCGCACGGATCGGTGGCGCCTTCGACGCTGACGGCCGACCGGCGGGCGAGGACGGCGGGCGGCTCGAAAAGGCCTTTCCGCGCTTCGCCGACGATCTTTGCTGGTGGATCGACGCCGCGCGCAAGCAGCGCGAAGAGCAGGCGCCGCCCTTCTAGCCCGACTTGAGCTCGGCCTTCAGCCGCAGGCTTGCCCGCCAGAAGAAGAAGGCCGGGACAAGCCCGAGCCATGCCGCGCCATAGAGGACGTAGCGCACGCTTTCCTGACCATAGGTCGGCGCGAGCTGGTCGGACAGCACACCGAACAGGAAAGGGCCGAGCCCGAGACCGATCAGATTCTGGCCGAACAGCATGATCGACGCCGCCACCGCGCGCGCCTGTGGCCGCACGAGCCCCTGCACGCATCCATAAGCAGGGCCGTAATAGGCATTGTTGACGACGCTCGGCACGACCAGCAGCGCCATCGCGACCAGCCAATGCTCCATATGATAGCCGAGGAACAGGATCGGCGCGACGATCGCCATGCCATAGGCGGGAAAGGTCAGGATATGCCGCTTGTCGCGCGTGCCGTATGTGTCGGCGATCCGGCCGCCGAGCCATGTGCCGAATGCCGCCGCCAGCCCCAGCACCACCGCCATCGACAGCCCCGCTTCGGTCGTCGAAAGCCCGTGGCTGCGGATAAAGAAGCTGATCGTCCACAGGCTCTTGCCATAGCCGAGGAAGGCGGTCACCGACGCGGCGATGAGAATATAGACGAAGGCGCGCGAGGCGAAGATTTCGCGCATCGCTTCGCGGGTCGAGAGCGGCGTCACGGCAGCTACGGCTTCGGCGGCGCGGCCATGCCGCGGCTCGCGCATGACGAACAGCACGACGAGCGCGAGCAACAGCCCCGGTGCGCCAACGAGCATCAGCGCCACTCGCCAGCCATAGAGGTCGTTGACGATCCCGCCGATGATCAGACCCAAAAGCGAGCCGATCGGCACGCCGAGACCATAGAAAGCGATTGCCGACGAGCGCTTTTCGGGCGCGACGCTGTCGGAGATCAGCGAATGCGCCGCGGGGGTACAGCCCGCTTCGCCGATGCCGACGCCGATGCGCGCGAAGAGCATCTGCGCGAAATTCTGCACAAGCCCGCACACCGCGGTCATCGCCGACCAGATCGCCAGCGCGAGGGCAATCAGGTGGACGCGGTTCGTTCCCGGCTTGTCGGCGTAGCGCGCGATTGGGATGCCGAGCAGCGCGTAGAAGACCGCGAAGGCCGGACCCGCGAGCAGGCCGAGTTCGGTATCGCTGAGCCCGAGGGCACCCTTGATCGGTTCGGCGAGAATATTGACGATCTGCCGGTCGAGGAAATTGAAGATATAGACGATCAGCAACAGCCACAGCATCGTCCGCGTGTGCGCCGCGGCGCTGTCCGATGGCGGCGACCCGATGCCGGCGGCAAGGGCTGGTTTATCCGTCATTTTTTCTCTCCCGGACGGCAAGGGTGCAGGCGAACATCTGCCCTGTCAACGCCTGCACGCTGCTCTGGAACGGGGTGGTCGCAATTGCCGCTACGGCTGCCGGGGCGAAAATTTCCCTTGCCGCCGCTGCCCGAGATTGCCGGCGGTTGCGGGCTATCCCTATGAGCAGGCGAGCCGCAAGCGCGTCACGCCGACCTATCGTGCCGCGATCGCGCCCTAGCGCCGGACTCTTTTTCTTCGAGTTCGAGCAATTCCATCGGCACGTGAATCGCGCGGACCGCGAGCCGGACCTCGACGAGAAACAGGATCAGCGACACGAGCAGCAGCAGCATGGCGGCCGCAAAGGCCCAGGACGCTGCGATCCCGAGGTTGATGCCGGTAAAGGCCTGCGTGAACAGCAGCGCGACCAGCAGGCAGACGACGATCCCGCACGCCACCGCGGAAAGGATCGAATTGTTGATAATCCGCATCCTGCGGTCGGCGATGCGCAGTTCGGCGACGATGCGGTCGTGCTCGATCCCCTCGGTCTCCGGCCAGCGCGCCATCAGGGTGCGCGACCGGTCGACGACGCGCGCGAGGCGACCGGCGATCACGTTAAGCAGGCTGCCGGTCGCGACCAGCAGAAACACCGGCGTGACCGACAGCTGGATCGTCTGGGCAATCGCTCCGGCATCGGGGGTCATCAGTGCTTCCCTGCCGGGGCGGAGCCGGCTTTCGCGGCAAAAGGATCGTTGCGGCATCCGCCGTAGAACAAGAGGTTGCGCCGCAGCGCGCGGCCCGCGCCCGCGATCTCGTCGAGCATGATCGCACGCGTCGGCAGCGCCGCAGCGCCGCTGCGAGCGGGGTAATCGCCGGGCAGCAGGGCAATGCGGCCGTCATGCTCGACGCCGTGCCCGGTCACGTAGATCAGCGAGGTGTCGGCATCGGCGGCCTGCCGGGAGTGGCGAGCCAGCGCGGCGCGCAGTTCGGCGGCGTCGAGCGCCACCACCATCTCGGTGGCGAAGCCGGCCGAGCGCAGCGCCCGCGAAATCCGCACCGCATCGAACGCGGCGCCCGGCAATGAGGGCAACTGGCTATCCAGCCGATATTCGGCAAAGACCGCGACCAGCGCGACGCGGCGTTCGCCGGGCGCGGCCGTTCCCAGCCGCCAGCTGTCATCGGCGAGCGCGCCGGCAACCGGATGGTGGTGTTCGTTGCCATAGGCCGTGGTGAGGTCGAGCAATCGCGGGAGCGCATCGCGAAATGCGGTCCGGCGGTCGCCGGCGACGGCGACCAAGGCCGACGCCAGCGGATTGCCGCCGAACGCATCGCGATCAATCGCTTCCTCGCCCGGCGCCACCGAGGTGATAACGACGGTCGGCGCGGCCTCGGCAGCCGCCACCGTCCCCGCCGCTGCCGACAGATGCGCGGCGAGGATCAGTCCGATGCGGCGCACGGCCATCGGCATCGCCGGCCGCGCGCCGTCAGCCGCCGGCGGCGACCGACGGGGTGTTCACGCCGTGCATCGCCAGGAATTTGCGGATGTTGCGCGCGGCCTGGCGGATGCGCTGCTCATTCTCGACCATCGCGATGCGGACATAGCCCTCGCCGTCTTCGCCATAGCCGACGCCCGGCGCGACGGCGACCTTGGCATGGGTCAGGAGCTGCTTCGAGAATTCGAGGCTACCCATCTCCTTGAGCGCCGGAGGCAGCGGCGCCCAGGCGAACATCGACGCGGGCGGGCTCGGAATGTCCCAGCCGGCGCGGCCGAAGCTTTCGACCATCACGTCGCGGCGCTTCTGATAAAGCTCGCGGTTCTTCGCGACGATGTCCTGCGGGCCGTTGAGCGCGGCGCAGGCCGCGGCCTGAATCGGCGTGAAGGCGCCATAATCGAGATAGGATTTGACGCGCGTCATCGCCGCGATCAGCCGTTTGTTGCCGACCGCGAAGCCCATGCGCCAGCCCGCCATCGAATAGGTCTTCGACATCGAGGTGAATTCGATCGCGACATCCTTCGCGCCCGGCACCTGCAGGATCGAAGGGGTCGGATTGCCGTCGTAATAAAGCTCCGAATAGGCAAGGTCGCTGAGGACCCAGACCTTGTTTTCCTTCGCCCACGCGACGAGCCGTTCGTAGAAGGCGAGATCGACCGCCTCGGCGGTCGGGTTCGACGGGTAATTGACGACCAGGATCGACGGGCGCGGCACGGTGAAAGCCATCGCGCGGTCGAGCGCGCGCCAGTAATTCTCGTCGGGTGTCGTCGGCACGCTGCGGATCGTCGCACCGGCGATGATGAAGCCGAAGGTGTGGATCGGATAGCTGGGGTTCGGCGCGAGCACGACATCGCCGGGGCCGGTGATCGCGGTCGCGAGGCTGGCGAGCCCTTCCTTCGACCCCATCGTCACGACGACCTCGGTCTCGGGGTCGAGTTCGACGTTGAAGCGGCGGCCGTAATAATTGGCCTGCGCGCGGCGGAGTCCCGGAATGCCCTTCGACTGCGAATAGCCGTGCGCATCGGGCTTCATCGCCACTTCGCAGAGCTTTTCGATCACATGCGCGGGCGGCGGCAGGTCGGGATTGCCCATCCCCAGATCGATGATGTCCTCGCCCGCGGCACGCGCGGCCGCTCGCATCGCATTCACTTCGGCGATGACATAGGGCGGCAGGCGCTTGATGCGGTAGAATTCATCCTCGGACATGGGAAACTAGAACAACTCCTTTTCGTAATTACCGGTTGACGCGAGCCGCGCCGCGGCCTGTTATAGGCATTATATCCGCACTGACCAGCAGGAACGAGCATGAGCGACACCGGCACGGACGACACGGCCCACACGCCAAATTCCTTCATGCCGTCGCCCGAAGATCTGCAGCATTGGACCAGCGTCGCGGGCCGTGCGCAGCAGATGATGCTTGATTATGCGATGGCGCAGGCGAACCCCGGCAACACCGCCGCTGCCAGCCTGTTCGACCCCGCAAGCTGGCTGCAGAACCCGACGACGCAGGCGTGGGCCGAACAATCGGCGAAGATGTGGGAACAGGGCGCCGCCTTCTGGACCTCGCTCACCGCATTGAAGCCGCCGTTCGCGCCCGCTGCCGAAGACGACGCGCCGAAGGACAAGCGCTTTGCCGACCCCGACTGGACCGCGAATCCCGTCTTCGCCCTGATCCGCCAGACCTACGGCCTGCTCGCCGACCAGTTACTGACGACGACGCGCCAGATGACCGGGCTCGACGAGCAAGCGCGCGCGAAGATGGAGTTCGCGGCAAAGAGCATGACCGAAGCGCTGTCGCCCTCGAATCTCGCGATCACCAATCCCGAGGTGATCAAGCGCGCGGTCGAAACGCGCGGCGAAAGCCTGCTCAAGGGTCTGAAGCATATGCTGACCGACCTCGCGCGCGGACAGCTCAGCCATGTCGATCCCGATGCGTTCGAGGTCGGGCGCAATATCGCGACGACGCCGGGCAAGGTAATCCACGAGACCGATCTCTACCAGCTCATCCAGTACGCACCGACGACGAAGGACGTCTTCACCGTCCCGCTCCTCATCTTCCCGCCGTGGATCAACCGCTTCTACATCCTCGACCTCAACCCCGCGAAGAGCTTCGTCGCCTGGGCGGTCGAACAGGGGCTGACCGTGTTCATGGTGTCGTGGAAGTCGGCCGACGCCTCGATGAGCGAAATCGTCTGGGACGATTATATCGCGGCGCAGGTCGACGCGATCGACACGGTGCGCGAGCTGCTGGACGTCCCCGCGGTCCACACGATCGGCTATTGCGTCGCGGGAACGACGCTGGCCGCGACGCTCGCGATGCTCGCGGCGCGCGGCGAGGCGGACAAGGTGAAGTCAGTGACCTTCTTCACCGCACAGGTCGATTTCGAACTGGCGGGCGACCTCAAGATGTTCGTCGATGACCAGTATCTCGCGCTGCTCCAGCAGCTTTCAGCGGGCGGCTTCCTCGACGGGCGCTATATGGCCGCGACCTTCAACAGCCTGCGCGGGCGCGACCTCATCTGGAATTATGTCGTCGGCAATTATCTGCTCGGAAAAGACTATCCGCCCTTCGATCTGCTCTACTGGAACGGCGACGTCACCAACCTGCCTGCGAAATGGCACCGGCAGTATCTGATCGATCTCTATCGCGATAACCGCCTGGTGATCCCGAACAGCCTGTCGGTGATGGGCACCCCGATCGACCTCAAGAAGATCAAGACCCCCGCCTATATCCAGGCCGGGCGCGAGGATCATATCGCGCCGCTCGCCAGCGTCTGGCGGCTGATGGACCATCTGGCGGGGCCGAAGACCTTCCTGCTCGCGGGCTCGGGCCATATCGCGGGCGTGGTCAATCCGCCTGCAGCGGGCAAATATCAGTATTGGACCGGCGACAATGACGCCGCGACGCTCGACGAGTTCGTCGCGAGCGCGACCGAGACCAGGGGAAGCTGGTGGCCGCACTGGATCGGCTGGGTCGCGGAGCAGGACGGCGCAAAAACCCCGGCGAAGGGCGCGCGCATTCCCGGAAAAGGCGGCAGAAAGGCGATCGAGGACGCCCCCGGCCGCTACGTCAAACAACGGTAATATCGGAGCTTTACACAAGCTTCGGGGCGGCGCTTCGAATATTTTTGTGCGCTGCACAATTTTTTCCTTGAAATCGCCAACCCGCTCCTATATTGTGCACTGCAACATAAAGGAGTTGTCCCGATGGCTACCAAGATGGATAGTGCCGAAAAGGCTTTCGAAGCCGCGACGCTGGAAACCGCCGCCAAGCCGGTGGCCGCTCCCGTCGCCCCCGCCGTTGCTGCCCCGGCAGCCGAGCCGGTCGCGGCGCCGGTGAAGACCAAGACTGTCGCGGCGAAGGCCAAGCCGGTCCAAAAGAAAGCCGCAAAGCCGGCAGCGAAGAAGGCCGCCCCCAAGAAGGCAGCCGCGAAGATCATTGCTCCCAAGACCAAGGCTCAGCCGAAGCCGGCCGCCCTCAGCAAAGGATTCAAGACCATGAACGACACCGTCAAGAAGTTCGCCGACGAAGCCAAGACCCGCGCCGAAGCGCTGACCGCCGACTTCCAGGAGCGCTCGAAGGACGCGCTCGCCAAGTCGAGCAAGTTCGCCGAGGAAGCCGTCGAATTCAACAAGGCGAACGTCGAAGCCTTCGTTGAAGCCGGCAAGATCGCGGCCAAGGGCCTCGAAACGCTCGGCCAGGAAGGCGTCGCCTTCGCTCGCAAGAGCTTTGAAGACACGTCGGCCGCGCTGAAGGGCTACACCGCCGTCAAGTCGCCGGCCGAATTCCTGAAGCTCTATGCCGAAAACAGCAAGAAGGCGTTCGACGCCGCTGTTGCGCAGACCTCGAAGACCAGCGAACTCGTCGTCAAGCTGACGAACGACAGCTTCGCGCCGATCTCGAACCGCGTTTCGGTCATCACCTCGAAGATGAAGGCAGCCTAAGGCTTTCAATCTTCCCGTTGGCGCGGGCTTCCCCCTCCTCTCCCCGTCCGCGCCGACATCCCAAGACCGCTCGCTTCCTCCCCGGAAGCGGGCGGTTCTTGTTTTTGCGAATCCCGCATGGCGAACAATCGGTAAAAATGCCGATGCTCGCCCTCTTGCGATTCCGCCCCGGCTTGCGATATTCCCGATGATGATGCTTCCCGCTTCGATCCCTCACGTCGTCCGCGCCATGGCGGGCAAGGATGAAGACGCTTCCGGTACGCCCGGCGTCGGCATCGCGACGCGCACGCGCGCGAAGCCCAAAAAGCCCTCGATGTACAAGGTGCTGCTGCTCAACGACGACTATACGCCGATGGAATTCGTCGTGATGGTGCTGCAGCGCTTCTTCAACATGGACATCGAACAGGCGACGCAGGTGATGCTGCACGTCCACCAGCAGGGCGTCGGCGTGTGCGGCGTCTTCAGCTACGAAGTCGCCGAAACCAAGGTCAATCAGGTGATGGACGCCGCGCGGCAGAACCAGCACCCGCTCCAATGCACGCTGGAAAAGGCGTAATCAGCCGGCCTTCATCGCCTGCTCGGCCTTGAGCGCGGCCGAAGGTTCCCCTTTCAGATCGCCATAGCCGAGCGGCTCGCCGCAGCCGGGACAGGTCGTTGCCATCCCGACGTCAGCACCGCAGGCGCGGTGGGTATAGCGCATCGCGGGCCCGCCGCCGGTCTCGCCCTCGCGATACGCCCATCGCTCGGCCCAGTTTCGCATCGCATACAGCACATCGAACAGGTCCTTGCCCTTCGCGGTGAGCCGATATTCGTGGCGTGGCGGCCGGTCCTGATAGGCATGGCGTTCGACCACCCCTTCCTTTTCCATCAGCTTGAGCCGCGCCGAGACGAGCTGCGGGCCGAGCCCGGTGCTCGCGGCAATCGCCTCGAACCGCCGCCGCCCGAAGAACAGATCGCGCAGGATCAGCAGCACCGCGCGGTCGCCGAGCAGTTCGGCCGACCGCCCGACGGGGCAGAAAGTGTCCGACAGATCGGCGCGCTTGGGCATTGTTCTACTCAACGGGAAAATTATCGCTTGTTACTATGTTTATCATAGTTACTATCGGCCGCAAGAGGAGAGTCGCCCATGCCCAATCCCGCAGCCGTCATCATCGGAGCCGGCGATGCCACCGGCGGCGCGATCGCGCGGGCTTTTGCCGCCGAAGGCCTCACCGCCTGCGTCAACCGGCGCGAACGTAACGCCGACGCGCTCGAAACGCTCGCGCAGTCGATCCGCGACGAAGGGCATCAGGCGCGAGCCTTTCCCGGCGATGCGCGTAGCGAGGAGGCGATGATCGCGCTGTTCGACCAGATCGAGGCCGAGGTCGGCCCGGTCGAGGTCGCGGTGTTCAACATCGGCGCGAACGTCAATTTTCCGATCACCGAAACCACCGTCCGCGTCTACACCAAGGTCTGGGAGATGGCCTGCCTCGGCGGCTTCCTGATGGGGCGCGAGGCGGCGAAACGCATGGCGCCGCGCGGCCGCGGCACGATCCTCTTCACGGGCGCGACCGCCAGCTTGCGCGGCGGATCGGGCTTCGCGGCCTTTTCGGGTGCAAAGGGCGCGCTGCGGATGCTTGCCCAGTCGATGGCGCGTGAACTGGGGCCGCAGGGCATCCACGTCGCGCACACGGTCATCGACGGCGCGATCGACACCGACTTCATCAAGGGCCGCCATCCCGATTTCGACAATGCGAAGGCGCAGGACCTGATCCTCAACCCCGATGCGATCGCGGCCAATTATGTGATGCTTCACAAGCAGCCCAAGAGCGCGTGGACGCACGAGCTCGACCTCCGTCCGTGGGGAGAAAAATGGTGACCAGGAGCCTCGAACTCATCTTCGATTTCGGCAGCCCCAATGCCTATCTGACACTGAAGGTATTGCCCGAACTGCTCGACCGCACCGGCGCCGATCTGGTCATCACGCCCTGCCTGCTTGGCGGCATCTTCAAGGCGACGGGCAACAAGGCGCCGATGGTGCAATATGCCGAGGCGCCCGCGAAGCTCGCTTATGAAAATCTCGAGATGCGGCGCTTCATCGAAAAGCACGGCCTTGCCAAATTCCGGCTCAACCCGCACTTTCCGGTCAACACGCTGCTCATCATGCGCGGCGCGATCGTCGCCGAGGATGAAGGCAATCTCGACGATTATGTCGATGCGGTGAACCGCGCGATGTGGGAAGAGGGGCTGAAGATGGACGATCCGGAGGTGGTCGCGACCTTCCTGTCGGCGAACGGCTTCGATGGGCCCGCCCTGCTCGCGCGAACACAGGAGCCCCACATCAAGGCGAAGCTCGCCGCCGATACCGAAGCCGCGGTCGCACGCGGGGTGTTCGGCATTCCGACCTTCTTCGTGGGAGACGAGATGTTCTTCGGCAAGGACCGGCTCGATCAGGTCGAGGCGGCGCTCGGCTGAGACTTTCCGGCAACCGCGATCCCCGCGACGATCAGCACCAGCCCCGCGACGTGGAACAGGCGCAGCTCCTCGCCGAGGAAGAGCATCGCCAATCCGGCCCCCATCAGGGGCATGACGTTCAGATATTGCCCGGTCGCCGCCGAGCCGATCAGTTCGACCCCGCGGTTGAAGAAGAGATAGGCGAGGAAAGACGGAAAGATCGACACATAAGCGATCGCCATCGCGCTTTCCGCCCCCGGCACGATCCGGCGCCCCGCCGCCAGCTCGAAGAGATAGACCGGCGCGATAACCGCAATGCCGATCATGATCGAAGCGGCGAGGAAACTCAGCGGATGGACGGTCGGCCGGCGCCGCAGCAGCACCGAATAGAGCGCCCAGAGCAGCACCGCGACGCCGATGATCGCATCGCCGATATTGAGCTGCATTGCGAGCAGAATGCCCGGATCGCCGCGCCCGATGATCGTCAGCACCCCGGCGAGCGATACGGCCACACCAGCGATCTGGCGGATGTTCGTCCGGTCATGCATCACCAGCGCCCCGACGATCAGGATCAGTGCGGGTTGCGCCGACTGGATCAGCATCGAATTGAGCGCGGTCGTGCTTTGCAGCCCGGTATAGAGCAAGGTGTTGAACGAACCGATCCCGAGCGCGCCGAGCAGCGCCACGGTCGGCCAGCGCGCTTTCAGTTCGGGCCAGTCGCGCCTCAAATGCGGCCAGGCCAACGGCAGCAGCAAGGCGAGCGCGATTACCCAGCGCCAGAAAGCCAGCGCCGCGGGCGGCACCAACTCGCGCGCCGCGCGCCCGACGATCGAATTGCCCGCCCAGAACAATGCGGTGAACGTCAGCAGCAGATAGGCCCGCGACCATAAAGCCCCGAGCGGGCTGGCCTGCTTCATTCTTCTCTCATCCCCATACCCATTCCCTTGCCAGTCCCGCGAGGCAGGACTGGCATAGCCGGGGGACCCTAGCTGAAATCGAGCTGGATGATATCGCTGGGCGTCGCGCGGCAATACATTTCGAGCGATTTCGCGCCGTCCGGATAAGTCGCGGTCATCGCGGCACGGATGCGCCAGCCGCCATTGCCTTGTTCGAGCGAGACGAGCTTGTCGTAGGACAGTTTCGTCCCGCCGGTCGCCCCGATCTGCCGCGCCGCATCGTTCATGCAATTCTGCACCGACGGCCGTGCGGCGCTCGGCAGGCCGCTGAGGTTCGCGCTGAGCACCGCGGGGCCACTCGATGCCGGCGGCGGGGTCGTGTTTTCCTGCGCGCTGCCGTCATCCTTTTTCTTCTTCTGGCTCGCCAGCAGCGCGAGCAGGCCACCCGCGACGACAATGCCGCCAATGATCAGGCCCGTGCTGGGGCCTTTATCCTTGTCGGGCTTCGGCCCCGGCAGCGGGGTGAGATTGGCATAGCCATAGCCGAACTCGGCGCGGCAGCCATTCGTCACCCAGATATAGCCGCTATCGAAGCCCCATTGCCGCCCGGAATTGCACTTGCCGCCAAGCTTGCGGAGCAGTTCGACCCGCCCGTTGGTCTGGACGTTGCACTGTTCGTAGCGATTGTTCCGCGACTCGCAGCGTAGCGTCCCGGCATAATCGCCGCCCGGATAGGTGCCGCCGCCCGAATATCCATAGCGGAACTCGGCGCGGCATCCGCCCGACACCCATATCTCGTTCGTATCGAAACCCCAGTCGCGCCCTTTCGAGCAGCGCCCGCCGATGACGCGGATCAGCTCGACGCGGTTTTCGGTCCGAACCTTGCAGCGTTGCTGGCGATTGCCATAGGATTCGCAGCGGATCGTCCCGGCCCAGCCCTGATCATAGCCAGGGTAGCTGCTGCCGGGCGGCGGATAGGGATAGGTGGTCTGGGCAAAGGCCGGAACGGCAAATTGGCCGACGACGAACGATGCGGCGGTAACCGCGGTGACGACAGGATTCCGCATAGCACTTTCTCCCCTGCTGAACTTCGCGCCCTATTGTCCTCTTTTCGTGTCACTATCGTCACCGATAGTTTCATATTTTCACAACGCGCGCCACCACGAAAGCCCGCCGCCACCGCTTGCGCGCGCCGACCCATGCGCTAAGGACAGCCGATGGATCAGATCGTCATTCGCGGCGGCCAGCGACTCAAGGGCCGTATCCCCATCTCCGGCGCCAAAAATGCCGCGCTGACATTGTTGCCCTGCGCGCTGCTCACCGACGAACCGCTGACGCTTCGCAACCTGCCGCGGCTCGCCGACGTCGACGGTTTCGGGCATCTGCTCAATCAGCTCGGCTGCTCGACGACCATCGAGGGATCGCGGCCCGAGGATTTCGGCCGCGTGCTGACCGCGCGCGCGACGACGCTCACCTCGACCGTCGCGCCCTATGACATCGTCCGCAAGATGCGCGCCTCGATCCTCGTCCTCGGACCCCTGCTCGCGCGCGCTGGCGAAGCCACCGTATCGTTGCCCGGCGGCTGCGCGATCGGCAACCGTCCGATCGACCTCCATCTGAAAGCGCTCGAAGCCTTCGGTGCCGAGATCGAGCTGGCATCGGGCTATGTGAAGGCCGTCGCGCCCGGCGGGCGGCTGAAGGGCGGCAAGTTCACCTTCCCCGTCGTCTCGGTCGGCGCAACCGAAAATGCCGTGATGGCGGCCGTTCTTGCAGGCGGCACCTGCGTCCTCGAAAACGCCGCGCGCGAGCCGGAGATCGTCGATCTCTGCAACTGCCTCGTCGCGATGGGCGCGCATATCGACGGCATCGGGACCGAGACGCTGACGATCGAGGGCGTCGACCGGCTGCACGGCGCGACCTATCGCGTGATGGCCGACCGGATCGAGGCGGGCAGCTACGCCTGCGCCGCAGTGATCACCGAGGGCGACGTCGAACTGGTCGGCGCCAAGGCCGACGAGATGGACGCGACGCTCGCGGCGCTGCGCGAAGCAGGCGCGACGGTCGAAGAGACGAAGGCGGGCATCCGCGTCGCCATGTCGGGCCGCGCAGAGCCCGTCACCTTGTCGACCGCCCCCTACCCCGGCTTCGCGACCGACATGCAGGCGCAGTTCATGGCGATGGCGACGCTCGGCACCGGCGCATCGCTGTTCACCGAGACGATCTTCGAGAACCGCTACATGCACGTTCCCGAACTCGCGCGCATGGGCTGCGACATCCAGGTCAAGGGCCGCACCGCGATCGTCCGCGGCGTCGATCATCTGGTCGGCGCGCCGGTGATGGCGACCGATCTCCGCGCCTCGATGAGCCTGATCATCGCAGGCCTTGCAGCGCAGGGACAGACCGAGGTCAACCGCGTCTATCACCTCGACCGCGGCTACGAGCGGCTGGAAGAGAAGCTCCAGGCGGTCGGCGCCGATATCGAGCGGATCAGCGCGGGGTAAGATGTTCGGCGCGGCCGTAGGTGCCGCGCACATCGCGCTTGATCCAGTCGCCGAGCAGTTTCAGATAGCCGTCGGTGATCCGGGTGACGTCGCGCGATCCGTCGGGATGCTGGACATATTCCCACATGCCATGGTCGGTCTCGGGGAAGAGGTAGACATCGACCGGCTTCCCCGCCGCCTTAAGGTCCATCAGCGCACCGCGCGTGGTTTCGATCGGCGCCTCGCGATCCTCCCCCGCGAGCACCCAGAGCAACGGGGTGTCGAGCTTTTTCAGCACCGCGACCGCGTCATAGTCCCAGATCAGTTCCAGATTGTCGAAGCGCGCACGGCCGATCCGGCGAAGGTCGGCGTCGGACAACCGCGCCATCGCGCCGCTATATTCGCCCTCGATCTTCGCCGCCCACGGCTGGGCCGCCATTTCGGTGCGAACCGCGTCGAGCGCGTCATAGCCATCCCTGAAATTGGAGAGGAGCAACCCGGCGGTCGCCTTCGACAACCGATCGACCAGCGCCTCGGCATCCGGCCCGAGCCCGGCAGCGCGGACCTCCGACACCATCTGCTCGCGGTCCTCCTCGATCGGCGAGGCGACGAGGCCGAAACCGATCGCAACGAAATCGGCCCTCGTCAGTGTCGCCGCGCGCGGCGCGACCCAGCCGCCCTGGCTGCCGCCAAAGAAGCCCGCGCGCCCGAAACGCCCCGCCGCCGTCCGCCGCGCAGAGTCGAGCGCCTTCGCCGCATCCTCGGCCAGCAGCTCGAAATTCTGCGTATAATCGCCTTCCGACGCGCCGGTCCCGCGCTTGTCGTAGACGAAGACCGAGAGCCCCTGCGCCGCCATCGCATAGCCATAGGGGCCGCCGATCGGCGAGGTGCGCTCCGAACCATGGACCATCACCACCAGCGGGCGCTTGGGATCTGCTCCCGGCGGTTCGATCAGCATTCCGGTCAGCTTGGTCTGGAGGCTGTCGAACGTCACCGGCGTCTCGCGGAAGGCGATCTTCGGCCACGCCTTGCCCTTAACGCTGACCGTTTCCGCCTGGCATGTCAGCGGCGCGCCGGCCTCGTTCGTGGCGCCGCGGCGGCCATCGCGGAACTGGTAGCGCAGGCCCGGCGCCGGAACGACGGGCGACGGCACCAGCACGACGAAATCGCCGTCGGCGGCGCGATAAGTCCCGGCTTTGCAATCGTTTTGCGCCGATGCGGGTGCCGCTACGGCTGCGAGAAGGGCGATTCCAGCGGTCAGGATTTTCATCGCACCGTCTTAGCGATGCAACACACGTCTCGCAATCAGCTTTCCCGCTCGACACGGACCGCAACCATATTGCCGCTGACCGTCGGCCGTTCGGGCCGTTTCGCGACCGCGATCACCAACCCTGCCAGCGCCAGAACCCCGCCCGCGATCGACAGCGGCGCCCAGCGATAACCTTCGAACACCGTCGAAAAGCCCATGGCGATGATCGGGATCAGCACGCTCGACCATGCCGCCTGCCCCGGCCCGACCGCACGAATGACGTTGAAATAGAGCGGAAAGGTCACCGCGCTCGCGACGATGCCGAGATAGAGGACACCCGCGAGATAGGCGGGCGCCCACTCGATCACCGGTGGCCCGGTCGTAATCCAGGCGTAAGCGCCGTCGGCGACCGCGCCGAAGAGCATCGCCCAGGCAATCATCACGACCATCGACTGCGCACGCGCGATGCTGGCTCCCTGCATCACATTGGCACTCGACGCGCACATCACGCCGGCCAGCGTCAGCGCAGTGCCGAGCAGCACCTCGCCCGCCCCCAGCGCCGCGGCGCGATATTCGTGGAGGATCATCATCGCGACGCCGACGATCGCGATCCCGGCGCCCGCGAGAAAGCGCCCTTCGAGCGGCGTCTTCAGGAACAGCCGGCCCAGCAAGGTGTTGGGCACGATCAGCAGCGCGAAGAGCACCGCAACCAGCCCCGAGGTGATATGCTGCTCGGCGCGGTAGACGAAATTGAAGTTGAAGGTGAATTGCGCGACCCCGAGCAGGGCCGCAAAAACCAGTGCCTTCGGATCTAGCCACGGCAGCTCGCGGCGCATCGCAGCGAAAGCGAACATGGCGATCGCGGCGACCGAAAAGCGATAGGTTACCGACCAGCTTGGCGGCACGACCCCGAGCTGTCCGGTGATGACGATCCACGTCGAACCCCAGATCAGCGTGACGAGCGCGAAGGGAATGAGGACGCGCGGCGCAAGCAGCGACGCCACGGGTTGCCCAATCATAGCGCGGCGATGGCGGCCGCAAGCGGCGCGACCGCCGCGGCGTCCTGATCCCAGCTCGTGACGAGGCGCGCGGCGCCCTCGCCCCAATCGTAGAAGTCGAAACCCTGCGCGCGCAGCGCCGCCGCCTCACCGGCGCTCAAGCGAACGAACAGCTCGTTCGCCTCGACAGGGTGCATCAGCCGGTCGCCGCACGCCCCCGCCAGCGCCGCCGCACCGGCGTTGGCGGCGCGCGCATTGGCGAGCCATAGATCGCCGTTCAGCATCGCGCGGATCTGCGCCGCGACGAAGCGCCCCTTGCTGAGCAGATGGCCGCCGCGTTTCTTGAGCTCGCGCACCCCCGCGCCGCCGCTGCCGCCGAAGAAGACCAGCGCTTCGGCCATCATCGCGCCATTCTTGGTGAAACCGAACGACAGCGCATCGACCCCGGCGCGCCACGTCACGTCGGCAGGCGAACAGCCGAGAAAAGCGACCGCATTGGCGAAGCGCGCACCGTCCATGTGCAGCTTCATGTCGTTCGCGCGGGCGATCTCGCTGATCGCGCCGACTTCGCCGGGACGCCAGGCAAGGCCATATTCGGTGGCGTTGGTAATGCTGATCGCTGCGGGCTGGACCTGATGGACGTCCTTGCGGATTCCCGCGATCCGCGCCTTCAGCGCCTCGGCGTCGATCTTCGCCCCGCGGCCAGGGAGCGTCATCAGCTTGGCACCACCCGAATAGAAGGTCGGCGCGCCGCACTCGTCGACCTCGATATGCGCCTCCTCATAGCAGAGGATGCCCTGCCAGGGCCGGACGAAATGCGCGAGGATGATGCTGTTCGCGGCGGTGCCGGTCGCGATCCAGACAACCTCGCAATCGGTTTCGAACAGCTCCGAAAAGGCGGCGTCGAGCGAGCGGCTGAGCGCGTCGCCGTCATAGGCGGTATCGACATGGTTGGCGGCGACGAGTGCCTCCATCACCGCGGGATGCACGGTCGCGGCATTGTCCGAGAAAAAGCGCAGGGCGGTCATGGACCGGCGCCTTAGCGCATCATCGGCGGCGGCGCTAACGCATTAATTTTTAGACGGTCCGACGGCATCGTCGCCATCAGGCGGATACCGACGCCGATCAGCGCGACCAGCGCCAGGCCCACCAGCGTCGCGCCGATGCTCTGCCACGAAGAGAAATCCAGCATTCGCATCGCACCGCCCTCCCCCGGGCGAAAGGCCGAACAGCCTCAACCTGCCGTTGATCGCCGTGCGGCACCACCCCGAAAGCCGCACCGGCAGGCAAACGTCATGGCCCGTCTCGACGATATACCCACCGGTTCATGCTTCGCGAACGCCGAACGAGGTAGCGCCCGGGCAGGATCAACCGGGTGCGGACGCCGTCGCGGGTCACCATCTTGCCGATGCGGGGAAACAAAATCGAACGGGGATGCCATTCGTAAGGCGCCGGATCGGCGGACGCATCGTTCATCATAGCCTACCACCCATATTGTGGCAGCATCCCGTACCGTCCTCCGGATTCCTGTTATAGCAGGCGCTGCCGCGATGACAGCCCTAAAACGCCCGCCATGTCGCAGCGTTCCCGCGACATGAGGTTTGCAATCAATGATTTGGCCTGCAGCCCGTTCAGCGATCGCGCCGCGCAAGCAGCTTCAGGCGCAGGGCATTGAGCTTGATGAAGCCCGCCGCATCCTTCTGGTCATAGGCGCCCGCGTCGTCCTCGAAGGTCACATGGCGCTCGCTGTAGAGGCTGTACGGCGACTTGCGGCCGACGACGCTGGCGTTGCCCTTGTAGAGCTTCAGCCGGACGGTGCCCGACACCTTTTCCTGGCTGTGGTCGATTGCGGCCTGCAGCATCTCGCGCTCGGGCGCGAACCAGAAGCCGTTGTAGATGAGCTCCGCATATTTGGGCATCAGCTCGTCCTTGAGGTGCGCCGCGCCGCGATCGAGCGTGATGCTTTCGATCCCGCGATGCGCACGCGCATAGATTTCGCCGCCCGGCGTCTCGTACATCCCGCGCGACTTCATGCCGACGAAGCGGTTCTCGACGAGATCGAGGCGGCCGATACAGTGCTTGCGGCCAAGGTCGTTGAGCGCCGCGAGCAAGGTCGCGGGCGACATCGCCTGCCCATTGAGTGCCACGCCGTCGCCGCGCTCGAAATCGATGGTGATATATTCGGGCGCGTCGGGCGCGTCCTCGGGGTTCACCGTGCGCGAATAGACATAATCGGGCGTCTCTTCCCACGGGTCCTCGAGCACCTTGCCCTCCGACGAGGTGTGAAGCAGGTTCGCGTCGGTGCTGAACGGGCTTTCGCCGCGCTTGTCCTTGGGCACCGGAATCTGGTTCTTCTCGGCGAAGTCGATCAGCGCGGTGCGGCTGGTCAGATCCCATTCGCGCCACGGCGCGATCACCTTGATGTCGGGATTGAGCGCATAGCAGGACAGCTCGAAACGCACCTGGTCATTGCCCTTGCCCGTCGCGCCGTGCGCGACCGCGTCGGCGCCGGTTTCCTTGGCGATCTCGACCAGCCGCTTCGAGATCAGCGGCCGCGCGATCGAGGTGCCGAGCAGATAATCGCCCTCGTAGCGGGCATTGGCACGCATCATCGGGAAGACGAAATCGCGAACGAATTCCTCGCGGACATCGTCGATATAGATATGTTCGGGTTTGATCCCCATCAGCTCGGCCTTGGCGCGCGCGGGCGCCAGTTCCTCACCCTGCCCCAGGTCGGCCGTGAAGGTCACGACCTCGCAGCCATAAGTGACCTGCAGCCACTTCAGGATGACGCTGGTGTCGAGTCCCCCCGAATAGGCAAGGACGACGCGCTTGATGGACTCAGACATGGGGACACCTTCTGGCGGGAGACAGTGCGGGCGCGGCTAGCAGGCCGGCCCGCGCGGCGCAACGCCCTGATCAAGCGGATGCGCGGAAAACCGCGCAACTTCACTCGGGAATCGCATCGGCACCGTCCTTAAAGCGACAAAGGAGACCGATGGGCAGGTCCGAAGTGTCTCCTTTGTCGCTTTAGGGACGGTTCGGCCGGGATAGCGAAGCAACGGGCGGAGAAGGTACGGAGCACATGACATGAGGGGGAGGCTAGCGCGCCCCGATTTTGTAGGACAGCGGTTTTGGGAAGGGAGTGTAGTGGAGTGGCGGGTGTTGCGCCGGAGCGGAGCTGAACAGCATCGCCATCCCGAATCTGGCCCAGGATGAGGAAGGCGGTGAGGCAATGTCCGTTCCTCACCCCCAAGCCGCCCTCGGCAGCCATGCTATGAACGGGCTTGAACACCCGCATCCTCGCGCTAAACCGCTTTCATGCGTAACCATCTCCTCACCAGCGCGATTGCGCTCGCCGCCCTTTCCTCCTCCCCCGCCCTCGCCCGTCCGATGACCGAGGTCGATCTTGCGACCTTGAAGCGCGTCGGCGCGCCCGCCGCATCGCCCGACGGGCGCTGGGTCGTCTATCAGATGACCGAGACCGCGCCCGAGACCTACAAGCGCTCGACCGGCCTGTGGCTCGTCGATCGCAACGCCAAGGGCGCGAACCCCGTCCAGATCGCCGACGCGCCCGGCAAGAACGAAACCTCACCCGCCTTCGCGCCCGACGGCAGCCTCTATTTCCTCTCGAATGCGTCGGGCAGCGATCAGGTCTGGCGGATCGACATCAAGGCAAGCGGTACGGCGACGCAGGTCACCGATACCAAGGCCGAGGTCGCGGGTTTCAAGATTTCCCCCGACGGCGCGAAGCTGCTCGCCTGGGGCGACATCCCGATGGAATGCACCGATTTCGGCTGCGACGCGAAGGACGTAAAAGACCGGGGCGCGCTCGTTGGCCCCGGCACCGGCCGCCTCTACAAGGACGGCGCCGGTTTCGTGCGCCATTGGGATCAATGGGAAACGCCCGGCACGCACAGCCGCCCCTTCGTCTTCAACCTCGCGGACGGCAAGGCGAGCGTCGCGCGGCCGATCGCCGCGGGGCTGGTCGGCGACAGCCCGTCGAAGCCGTTCGGCGACGGCAGCGAACTCGCATGGGGACCCGACAGCCGCACCGTCTATTTCACGATGCGCAAGGCCGACCGTGACGAGCCGCGTTCGACCAACCTCGACATCTATAGCTGGCTGGTCGACAGCCGGATGATGCCGGTCAACCTGACCGAGGCCAATCGGGCGACCGACACCTTCCCTGCCCCCTCGCCCGATGGCAAATGGCTTGCCTATGCCGCGATGGCGCGGCCGGGTTACGAAGCCGACCGGCAGGTGCTGATGCTCCGTAACCTCGAAAGCGGCGAGACGAAGAAGCTGACCGATGCGTGGGACCGCTCGGTCGCGTCGATCGCCTGGGCGGCGGACGGAAAATCGCTCTACGTCACCGCCGACGATGTCCTCGACCATCCGGTGTTCCGCGTCGATGCCGCGAGCGGCAAGGTCGAGAAGCTGAAAGCCTCGGCCGAAGCTTTCGACGGCCATATCGGCGACGTCACGCCGCTTCCCGATGGCGCACTCCTCTACTCGCGCAATACCGCGCTACTGCCTACTGACCTTTATGTTCGCGATGCCAAGGGCAAGGTGACGCAGCTCACCGCGGTCAATGCCGCGACGCTCGCGAGCTTCGATCCGGTCAAGATCGACCGTATGCAGTTCGCCGGCGCGAACGGCGACAAGGTATGGGGCATGATCCTGAAGCCCGCGAACGCGACCGCCAGGCTGCCGGTCGCCTTCATCGTCCACGGCGGCCCGCAGGGCAGCTTCGGAAACGCCTGGTCGACGCGCTGGAACCCGCGCGTCTTCGCGGAGCAGGGCTATGGCGTCGTCACCGTCGATTTCCACGGCTCGACCGGCTATGGTCAGGCCTTCACCGACAGCATCAACAAGGATTGGGGCGGCAAGCCGCTGCAGGACCTGAAGCTCGGCCTCGCCGCGGCGGGCAAGCAGGACGCGCAGCTCGACATCGCGAACGCCTGCGCGCTCGGCGCCTCCTATGGCGGCTATATGATGAACTGGATCGCGGGCCAGTGGGCCGACGGGTTCAAATGCCTCGTCCAGCACGACGGCGTCTTCGACGCGCGCGCGATGGCCTATGAAACCGAGGAATTGTGGTTCGACGAATGGGAGCATGGCGGTGCCTATTTCGAGGTTCCCGAGGAATTCGAGAAGTGGAACCCGGTGAACCATGTCGACAAATGGAAGACCCCGATGCTGGTGATCACCAGCGAAAAGGATTTCCGCATCCCCTATACGCAGGGCCTCGCGGCCTTCACCGCGCTCCAGCGCCGCGGCGTGCCGTCGCAATTGCTCGTGTTCCCGGACGAAAATCACTGGGTGCTGAAGGGCGCAAACAGCGTCCAGTGGCATCGCACGGTGTTCGACTGGCTGGGCGAATATCTGAAGAAATAAGCTGAACCCCGTGCTCCCGCGAAGGCGGGAGCCCATCACCCGCCGGTCCAAGGTGGAACCAGCCGGAGATGGGTCCCCGCCTTCGCGGGGACACGCCTGCGCTTGACGTAGGCGGGTTCCCCCTTGCCGCGCCGCAGCATGGCTGGCAAAGGCGCCCGCTATGCCGATGGAAAAAACCTTCGATCCCGCCGCCATCGAGGCGAAATGGGCCCATGAGTGGGAAAGCCGCGGGCTGTTTCGCCCCGCGCGCCCGAACGCGCAGCCTTTTACGATCGTCAACCCGCCGCCGAACGTCACCGGCGCGCTGCACATCGGCCATGCGCTCGACAATACGCTGCAGGACGTGCTCGTCCGCTACGAGCGGCTGCGCGGCAAGGACGCCCTCTGGGTCGTCGGCACCGATCACGCCGGCATCGCCACGCAGATGGTCGTCGAGCGCCAGCTTGAGGAACGGCAGGACAAGCGCACCAACTATTCGCGCGAGGATTTCGTGCAGAAAGTGTGGGAGTGGAAGGCCGAAAGCGGCGGCCAGATCACGCGCCAGCTTCGCCGCCTCGGCTGTTCGATGGACTGGTCGCGCGAACAGTTCACGATGGACCCGCATTTCACCGAAGCGGTGGTCAAGGTGTTCGTCGATCTGCACAAGCAGGGCCTGATCTACCGCGACAAGCGCCTCGTGAACTGGGACCCGAAGCTCAAGACCGCGATCTCGGACCTCGAGGTCGAGACGCATGAGATTCAGGGCGGCTTCTGGCACTTCAAATATCCGCTCGCCGACGGCGTGACGCTCGATGACGGGCGCGACTATATCGAGGTCGCGACGACACGCCCCGAAACGATGCTCGCGGACATGGCGGTCGCGGTGCACCCCGACGATGCGCGCTACAAAAGCGTGATCGGCAAGGACATTCTCCAGCCGATCACCGGCCGCCGCTTCAAGGTTGTCGCCGACGAACATGCCGATCCCGAGCTGGGCAGCGGCGCGGTGAAGATCACGCCGGGGCATGATTTCAACGACTTCGACGTCGGCAGGCGCGCGGGGTTCAAGGCCGGCGAGATGCTCAACATGCTCGACGGCGATGCAAATGTGATCCAGACCGCCGACGGGCTGATCCCCGACGAATATCTCGGCCTCCACCGCTTCAGGCGCGACGGCATCGACGGCGCGCGCGAACTGGTCGTGCAGCGGATGAAGGAAAGCGGATTCCTTATTCCGCACACCGACAAGGACGGCGGCGCGCATGACGCCGAACCGCGCACGATCCAGACGCCTTTCGGTGATCGCGGCGGCGTGGTGATCGAGCCGTGGCTGACCGACCAATGGTATGTCGATGCCGAAACGCTCGCGCAGCCGCCGATGGCGGCGGTCCGCGACGGGCGCATCAACATCGTCCCCAAGACGTGGGAAAAGACCTTCTTCAACTGGATGGAGAATATCCAGCCCTGGTGCGTCTCGCGCCAGCTCTGGTGGGGGCACCGGATTCCGGCGTGGTACGCCGACGATGGCCGTATCTTCGTCGCCGAGACCGAAGAGGAAGCGCAGGCACAGGCCGGCGCGGGCGTCGCGCTGGAACGCGATCCCGACGTCCTCGACACCTGGTTCTCCTCCGCGCTCTGGCCCTTCGCGACGCTCGGCTGGCCCGAGGAGACCGAACTGCTGAAGCGCCACTATCCCAACGACGTGCTCGTCTCGGGCTTCGACATCCTCTTCTTCTGGGACGCCCGTATGGCGATGCAGGGGATGCACTTCATGAACGAAGTGCCGTGGAAGACGCTCTATCTTCACGGCCTCGTCCGCGCCCCCGACGGGCAGAAGATGTCGAAGTCGAAGGGCAATGTCGTCGATCCGCTCGGGCTGATCGACCAATATGGTGCCGACGCGCTCCGCTTCTTCATGTCGGCGATGGAAAGCCAGGGCCGCGACATCAAGATGGATGATGCGCGCCTCGCGGGCTATCGCAACTTCGCGACCAAGCTGTGGAACGCCGCGCGCTTCTGCGAAGCCAACGGCATTTCGGCCTCGACCAGCGTCGAAGCGCCCGCCGCGAGCCTGCCGGTCAACCGCTGGATCATCGGCGAGGTCGCCGATACCGTCGCGGCGATGGAGGCGGCCTTCGCCGCGTACCGCTTCGACGAGGCCGCGAACGCGATCTATAGTTTTGCGTGGGACCGCTTCTGCGACTGGTATCTCGAGCTGATCAAGGGCGCGATCGACGAGGAGACCAGGGCCGTCGCGGGCTGGGTGCTCGACCAGATCCTCGTGATGCTCCACCCCTTCATGCCCTTCATCACCGAGGAGCTTTGGACGGGGCTCGGCGACCGCGCCGACTATCCGCTGATCACCGCGCAATGGCCCGCGCCGGACGCGGCGCGCGATGCCGATGCCAGCGCCGATATCGACTGGCTGATCAGGCTCGTCAGCGAACTCCGCACCGCCAAGGCCGAACTCGGCCTGCCGCCGGGCGCGCGCCTGACCGCGCATTTCCCGGCATCGCTCAAAGGCCGCGCCGACAAGCTCGCGGCGCAGTTAGACCGTCTCGCGCGGCTCGAAGCGATCAGCTTCGACCCAGCCCCCGCAGGCGCCTCGGCGCAGCTCGTCGTCGAGGGCGAGACGATCACCGTCCCGCTCGAGGGCGTGATCGACATCGCCGCCGAGCGCGACCGCCTGACCAAGGCGCTCGCCGCCGCGGCCAAGGAACGCGATGGCCTTGCCGGCCGTTTGAACAATCCGTCGTTCGTCGAACGCGCGAAGCCCGAAGCCGTCGAAAAGGCCCGCATGGATCACGCCGCGAAGGAATCCGAAGCCGACCGCCTGACCGCCGCGCTGGCGCGACTGGGGTGATGCGCGGTGGGCGAACGCTGGTTCTGGCGACGGCGCTGCTTTGCGCTGCTCCGCTCGCTGCCAGAGACGCTTCGCCGCTGACTCCCGCCGCCGGTAGTATGGAACGCACGGCCATCGCCGAGGCCTTGCGCGAGCATCCCGACATGCGGTTCACCTTCCGCTATTTGCGGGTGTGGCGCGATGGGAACCGCGCCATCGCCTATGCGGAAGGCGACAATGGCGTCATCGGCGGCTTCAAGTCGCTGCTGACCCGCGACGGCGAAACCGGCTGGCACACGGTCTGGGCGGAGGGCGACGGCGGAAGCGATAGCTGCGCCGCCGGCGCGCGCCACTATGCATGGGCTATCGCGCTGATCCGGTCCTACCATGTCGCACCCGACCGGCTCTTTCCCGGCGTGACCCGGCAGACCCGCGATCTCGAACGCGCGGCAAAGACCGATCCCGACCTCCAATGCGTCGGCGACCTCGAAGGCGGACCGGAAGGACCCTTGAATTGAGCGACGACGTGCCCCTGACCCCGACTCCGGTCGCGGCGGCGGCCGACCCTGCCGCCAGCCCCGTCCCGCCGCGGCAGACGGCGCGCAGCGGCAGCGGGCGGATGGACCTGACGCAGGGGCCGATTACCAAAACGCTGATCCTCTTCGCGCTGCCGACGCTCGCATCGAACATATTGCAAACGCTGTCGAGTTCGGTGAACTCGATCTGGGTCGGCCAGTTCCTCGGCGAAAGCGCGCTCGCCGCGACCGCCAACGCGAACATCATCATGTTCCTGATGTTCGGCGCCTTCTTCGGCTTCGGCATGGCGGCGACGGTGCTGATCGGCCAATCGATGGGGCGCGGCGACATCGACGCGGCGCGGCGCGCGAGCGGCGGCGCGATCGGGCTCGCGATCGCCTTTTCGCTGGTCATCGCGCTCCTCGGCTGGTTCGCCTCGGACCGCATATTGCGCTGGCTCGAAACGCCGCCCGAGGCCTTCGCACTCGCGCATGATTATCTGCGCGTCACCTTCGTCGCGGTGCCCGCGAGCATGATGATGGTAATGCTCTCGATGGCTTCGCGCGGGGCGGGCGACGCGGTGACGCCGCTGCGCTTCATGGTCCTGACCGTGGTTCTCGACATCGTCCTCAACCCGGTGCTGATCCTCGGCCTCGGCCCCTTCCCGCGCCTCGGCATCGCGGGGAGCGCGATGGCGACCGCGATCGCCGGGACGATCAGCCTCGTCGGCATGATCGGCTGGTTCTATGCGAAGAACCACGCCCTGCGCCTGCGCGGGCGCGAACTCGCTTATCTCTTTCCCAGCCTCGGCGAACTTCGCTTCATCATCGGGCGCGGCCTGCCGATGGGCGCACAGATGCTCGTCATCTCGGGCGCCGGGCTGATCATGGTCGGGCTCGTCAATCGCGAGGGCCTCGTCACCGCGGCCGCCTATGGCGCGACGCTCCAGCTCTGGAACTATATCCAGATGCCCGCGCTCGCGGTCGGCGCAGCGGTGAGTTCGATGGCGGCGCAGAATATCGGCGCGCAGCGCTGGGACCGGGTCGGCGCCACCACCGCCAGCGGCATCACGATCAACCTCGCGATGACCGGCGTGCTCATCGCGCTGCTCCTGCTGTTCGATCGCGCCGCGCTCGGCCTTTTCCTCGGCAGCGGCAGCGCGGCGATCGATGTCGCGCGCAATATCCAGTATATCGCGACCTGGACCTTCCTGCCCTTCGGCACGACGATCGTGCTGATCAGCACGCTACGCGCCAACGGATCGGTCGTGCCGCCGCTCGTCATCCTGTTCCTGTCGATGTTCCCGATCCGCCTGGGTATCTATTATTTCGGCTATCCGCTGATCGGCAGCGACATCCTCTGGTGGAGCTTCCCGCTCTCCTCGCTCGCGTCGGTTGCGATGGCGTGGGCGATCTACAGGCGCGGTCATTGGCGCCGGACGCTGCCGCAGCCCGACCTTGAATAGCCCGTCTGCTTTCGACCAAGGCATGTGCCGCTTCGACTGGTGGCCCGGTGCCCGCTAGCCTTGGGGCGAGAATTGACGCTAAGGCAGCAGCGATGAGTGGAAATATCCGGATGGACACGCTGCGCGATCAGCGAGCGAAGATGCTGGCGGCGGCGCCCGACTGGCGCGCGCAGGACGCGCGGGTCAATCCGCGCGTCGCGATCGGTTCGATCATCGCGATGTGGCTGCTCTATTTTCTGATCACCACCGGTCTCGGCATTTTGGCAGGTGCCGAGCAATGGGAATATGCGGGCCGGCGCGCGGTCGTCGTCGTCGCGGGCATCCTTTGCACCTTCGTCCTCTATCAGTTGATCCAGCGCGTCCAGCCGCGCGGGTTCGGGGCGCGGCTCGCCGTCGCGATGGGCGCCGCGATCCCGCTGGTGATCGTCTATGCCGGCATCAACCTGCTCGTCTTCTATTACTGGCTGCCGCTCGAGGATTCGGGAAAGATCATTGCCGACGTCCAGTCCAAATTTCCGGTGGCCTGGGAAATCGTGCTGATCCTCGACAGTTCGATCCGCTGGTATTTCTTCTTCGCCGTGTGGGCGGCGCTCTATGTCGCCTTCGGCTATGCCAACGAGATGCGCGCGGTCGAGCGGCGCGCCAACCATTTCCGGATCGAGGCGCAGACCGCGCAGCTCCGCGCGCTTCACTATCAGGTCAATCCGCACTTCCTGTTCAACACGCTCAATTCGCTGTCGACGCTCGTGCTGCGCGGATCGAAGAGCGAGGCCGAGACGATGATCATGAATCTGGCGTCTTTCCTGCGATCGAGCCTCGCGGTCGATCCCGAACAGCTCGTCAGCCTCGACGAGGAAATCGCGCTCCAGCGCCTCTATCTCGATATCGAGCAGGTCCGTTTCCCCGACCGGCTGCAGGTCGAGGTCATGATGCCGAAAGAGCTGGAAAATGCCTGCGTCCCGGTGCTGATCCTGCAACCGATCATCGAGAATGCGATCAAATATGGCGTCGCGCCGAGCAAGGGCCGCATCGCGATCCGCCTCGCCGCGAGCAGCGAGCACGGCTTGCTCGTCGTGCGCGCCGAAAACGATATCGATCCCAAGGCCCCCGTTCCGGCGCCGGGCACCGGCCTTGGCCTCGGCAATGTGCGCGAACGGCTGCTGACGCGCTATGGCCCCACCGCCGGCTGCGAATGGGGCCGGTCCGATACGGGCGGCTTCTTCGTATCGCTGTGGCTGCCGCTGGCGAAGGAAGGATGCTGACGATGATGCAGACGCTGCGCACCCTGATCGTCGACGACGAGCCGCTCGCGATCGAACGGCTCCAGATCCTCGCCGGCCAGCAGGACGGCATTTCGCTCGTCGGCACCGCGAGCGACGGCGCGTCGGCGCTTCGCATGGTCGATGCCCTCGCGCCCGATCTCGTCCTCTGCGACATCGCGATGCCCGACCTCGACGGGCTCGCGGTCGCGGCGGCGATCGAACAGCTCGACAATCCGCCCGCGGTCGTCTTCGTCACCGCTTTCGACCGCTATGCCGTCGCCGCCTTCGACGTCGCGGCGGTCGACTATCTGCTGAAGCCCGTGTCGCCCGATCGGCTCGCCCGCGCGCTCGCCCGCGTGCGCGAATGGGGCGCCGCCGAACGCGCGCCCAGGCAGAAGAGCAAGTGGATCAACGAATTCTGGGTTCAGAACCGCGGCGAGATGCTGCGCATCGATGCCGATCAGGTGGACCTGATCGAGGCCGAGCGCGACTATATGCGGCTGCATGTCGGAGCGCGAAGCTGGCTGATCCACCAGACGATCAAATCGCTGGAAGCCCGGATGAATCCGGATCAGTTCATGCGGATTCACCGCTCGAAAATGATCCGCCGCGACGGGATCGTCGGCCTGAAGCATCATGGCGACGGCGCGTGGAGCGTCGATCTGGGCGAAGGCGGCACCCACCGGATCGGCCGCACCTATCTGCACGATGTCAAGGCGATCATGCAGGGTTAGGGTCCTTACGCCGAGGCGTCCAATTGAGTACGGACCTTAAACGAAAGGCGGCGATGCCGGAAGGGCATGGCCGCCTTTGTCCGTCCCGCTCCGGATGGAGCGGAGCCGGCCGGTGTCAGGGAGCGGCGACGACCGGCGGTTTTTCGCTTGCGAAACGCGCGGGGCTGCCGCCGAGCAGCGCCGCGAGCTGGGGCTCGACGCTCCGCTGTGCCTGCGTAACGCACTGCTGCGCTATCGCACGTTGCTGTATCGACAGGCGTTCCGCCGTGTTGCACATGGAACGGATCGCGGAACGGACCCGCGTATCGAGGCGTTCGCGTCCGCCGGGAGTCGCGAGGTCAAGGTCGCTGTACCGCACCATGACGCGCGGCGCGTCTTCGGTCTGCGCCATCGCGGGGGTTGCCGCCGCGCCGGTCGCCATTGCGATCATCAGCATCGATGCGGACTTGAGAGTTTGCTTGAACATGGGGGACTGTCCTCTCATCTGGGTGTGATGCGGGACACGAGCTGGTCCGAAACCGGGGAAGACCGAACCCTCCCGCATCCCGCCCATGCTGAATGCTCCCTTTGCGGCCCGCTTTCATGTCAGGTTCGACCGGCCCCGAAACCGGGTCGATCAGGCGGACGAACCGCCCTCCGGCGTCGACCAATGGCCAAAGGCTTGCAACATTGTTGTCATGATGGCCTTGTGCCGTTCATGACGTGGAAAGCTTCCTACCCGAGTCGCGACAGAATCATGCGCGCGTTCGTCTGGACGATGGGGCTTGGCGTGGCGGGCGCCGTCAGCGGCGGCCTGCTCGGCATGATCGTCGTGGATCAGGGTTTCGCGCGATATGCGGAGGATTCGCCCTCCTTCGCCGGTCTTAGCGCCAATCCGGATGCGCTGATCACCGAGGCCGCGCAGGCATCGCCGCCCTGCCCGGGCTGCGCGGACAGCTATGGCGTCGCCGCGCGGCTCGAGGCTGGGCGCGAAGAGCGCATGAGCGATCCTTTCCGCCGGCTGGGCGAAGTCGATGTCGATATGACACCCCCACCCGAGCCGACCGACGATTATCATTATGGCGGGCGGCTGCCCGACCCCGCACCGCGAGATCTGTCGGCCATGGCGGTGCCCGTCGCGCTCGACGCGCCGTCGGCGCCGATCCCGATCCAGGCGCCGCGCGCCGCGCAGCAAAAAGGCCCCGACGAAACGCCGGAGCCTTCCGCAACTCCCGAATAGGCCGTCAGCCGGTCATTTCGGCTGCGGCGGTGCGCAGCGCGACGTGTCGCCGGCCTTGCACGCCGCGACATCGGCTTCCCACTTGATCCGCTCTTCGGCCGACATGGCGGCGACCCGCGCCTTCTCGGCTTCATAGTCGGCGGTTTCCTTGGCGAACTCGGCCTGCGATGCGGCTTCCTGCTGCGCGCGCGCCGTGACCTGCGCATCATAGGCCTGCGTTTCGGCATTGGCCTTCGCCAGCTGCTCGGCGTTCAGGCGCGCGGTGTTGGCGCGCTCCTCGGTCGTCGTGCCGTCGGGGTTCTTCTGGAAGGCGGCCGCATGTCCCGCCGTGAGCAGCGTCATCGCCGCCGAAGCCGTCAAAATCATCCTGATCATCGAAGCTCTCCTTCAATCGAAGCTCTGGCCGTCCAACGTTTTGCCCGGCTCGTCGTTCCCGTTCCGTGAATTTGACGCCGCCGTGCCGAGCGGTCATGCTGACGCCACCTCTCATGTCCGAACGGTGGGTCATTTGCCAGCAGCTTCTCGCCACCCGATCAACCGCCCGGTCTTTTTCATTCCGCTCGCGATTCTGTCCGCCGCGCTGCTGCTCAGCCTGTGGCGCGGCGAGGCCTTCGTCGCCGCCGAGACCGTGCTCAACGACTGGATATTGCGCCAGCTCGGCCCCGTCTTCGCCGGCGCCGGGGTCGCCTTTCTGGCGCTGCTGGGCGCGGTCGCGCTGTCGCCGCTCGGCAGGACCGTCATCGGCGGGCCCGGTGCAAAGCCGCTGCTCGGCCGCTGGCGCTGGTTCGCGGTGATGCTCTGCACGACGATCGCCACCGGCATCCTCTTCTGGGGCGCCGCCGAGCCGCTGTTCCACCTCAACGCGCCGCCGCCGATGCTCGGGCTCGAGCCCGGCAGCGACGCCGCGGCGACCTTCGCCATGTCGACGATGTTCCTTCACTGGACGCTGACGCCCTACGGCATCTACACCGTCGCGGCGCTCGCCTTCGCGCTCGTCTATTACAATCGCGGCGAGCCTTTCAGCCTGTCGTCGCTGTTCGTGCCGCTGATCGGCAAACGCGCGCACGGGCCGGTCGGCACCGGCATCGACATCATCTGTCTCTACGCGCTCGTCGCGGGGATGGCGGCGTCGATGGGCGCCGGCATTCTCGCCATTTCGGGCGGGATCGAGACGCTGGGCGGCTTCGCAGGCGGGATGCCGCTCCGCTGGGCGATCGGAGCGCTGATCGTCGCGAGCTTTCTGATCTCGGCGGCGACAGGGCTGCAAAAGGGCATCGCGGGCCTGTCGGTGCTCAACACCTGGCTCTTTTTCGCGATCATCGCCTTCGCGCTGCTCGCCGGGCCGACCGCGCATATGCTCGGCCTGTCGCTGAGCGCCGGCGGCGAATATGTTTCGACCTTCGTCCCGCGCAACCTCGGCATCGGGCTCGATCCCGACTGGAGCCGGCAATGGACGATCTTCTATTGGGGCAACTGGTTCGCCTGGGCGCCGGTGACCGCGCTGTTCCTCGGCCGGCTCGCGATCGGTTACAGCGTGCGCGAATTCATCCTGATGAACCTCGTCCTGCCGTCGCTGTTCGGCGCATTGTGGATGACCGCGATCGCCGGATCGGCAATCCTTCTCGACCAGCAGAGCGGCGCGAGTCTCTATGCCGTCATTTCAGCCAGGGGGCCCGATTCGGTGCTCTTTCGGCTGTTCGACGCGCTCGGCGGCGGCCCCGCCGTGACCGGGCTGATCCTTTTCACCATCTTCCTGTCTTACGTCGCGGGTGCCGACGCGAATGTCTCGGCGATGAGCGCGCTGTCGACGCGCGGCATCACTCCGGACGCGCCCGAAGCGCCGCTCGCGGTGCAGAGCGTCTGGGGTGTCGCGGTGGGGCTGGTCGCGGTCGTGCTCGTCGCCGCGTCGGGGATCGACGGCATCCGCATGATGTCGGTGCTCGGCGGCGCGCCCGCGCTGTTCGTGATCATCGGCGCGGCGCTGTCGCTCGCAGCGATGACGGTGCGGGGACGACCATCGGCCGCCCCCGCCCTTCCCGACTGATTACCAGATGCGCGTGCGCGCTTCGGGCTTCAGATAATATTTGGCGTCGGGCGTGACGTTGAACGCCTTGTACCAGGCATCGACGTTGCGGACCGGCCCGATGATGCGCCAGCGCGCGGGGCTGTGCTCGTTGCTCGCGACCTGCGTCTTGATCGAATCCTCGCGCGCCTTGTCGCGCCAGGCCTGCGCAAACGCGAGGAAGAAACGCTGGTCGCCGGTCAGCCCGTCGACCACCGGCGCCTCCTTGCCGTTCAGCGAACGGTGGTAGGCGTCATAGGCCACCTCCAGCCCTGCGAGGTCGGCGATATTCTCACCCATCGTCAGGTCGGGATTGATGAAGGCGCCCGGCGCCGCTTCATAGGTCGCATATTGCGCGCCGAAACCCTTCGCCTGTTCGTCGAAACGCTTGGCATCGGCGGCGGTCCACCAGTCGCGAACCGCGCCATTGGCATCGACCTTGCGTCCCTGATCGTCGAAGCCGTGGCTGATTTCGTGGCCGATGACGGCGCCGATCGCGCCATAGTTGACGGCATCGTCGACATTTTCGCTGAAATAGGGCGCCTGCAGGATACCCGCCGGGAAGACGATCTTGTTTTCGAGGAAGCCGTTATAGGCGTTCACTTCCTGCGGATTCATCGACCATTTCTTGCGGTCGACCGGCTTGTTCAGGTCCGACAGCGAATAGGCATATTCGAAGGCCGCGCTGCGCTTCACATTGCCATAAAGGTCGGCGGGATCGATCTTGAGGCCCGAATAGTCGCGCCATTTGTCGGGATAGCCGACCATGACGTCCATCTTTTCGAGCTTCGCGAGCGCCGCGGCCTTGGTCTCGGGCGCCATCCAGTCGTTGTTCCGGATGCGGTCGCCCATCGACAGCTTCAGATTGGCGACCAGGGCCTCCATCTTGGCCTTGGCGCTCGCCGGGAAATATTGGCGGGCATAGGTTTCGCCGACCAGTTCGCCGAGGCTGCCATCGACAAGCTGCAGGCCCCGCTTCCAGCGCGGACGCAGTTCGGACACGCCGCTCAGCGCCTTGGTGTATTCGAAGCGGCTGTCGATCCAGTCCTTCGACAGATAGTTCGCCGCATTGTCGGCGACATGAAATTCCTGCCACAGCTTCAGCGTGTCGAGCGGAGCCTTTGCATAGACCGCCGCAATGTCGCGGATCGCCGTATTCTCGTTGACGATGATCCGCTTTTGCGGCGCGATGCTCGCGCCCGCGAACCAGGCAGTCCAGTCGAGGCCGGGTGCATAGGCAGCAAGCTCGGCCGACGACATCGGGTTGTTGATCTTGCTGATGTCGCGGCGATCGGCGATCGCCCAGCTTGCCTTCGCGACATCGGTTTCGAACGCCATGATCGCATCGGCCGCCTTTTCGGGCGCCGGGTTGCCGATCATCTTCATCGTGCGGACGATGTATGCACGATAAGCGTCGCGCTGGGGCTTGAAGCTGTCGTTCAGATAATAGTCGCGGTCGGGAAGCCCGAGCCCGCCCTGCCCCAGCCACAGCACGTTCGTCGTCGGATCGGCGCTGTCGGCATAGGGACCGCCGCCGACGATCGAGGCGCCGAACGTGCCTTGCGACGCGCCCATGAAGCGCGCCATTTCGGTCTTGTCCTTGATCGCCTGCACCTTCGCGATGTCGGCCATCAGCGGCTTGGCGCCGAGCGCATCGACGCGCTTTTCGTCCATGAAGCTCTGATAGAGGCCGCCGACCTGACTCGTCGCCGGCGCGCCGGTAACCAGATTGCGAAGCTGGCGCTGGGTCAGGTTGTAGACATCGTAATCGACGCCCGCCGACGCCTGATCGGCCGGAATCTCGGTGCGCGCGAACCAGCCGCCGTTCGCATATTTGTCGAAATCGTCGCCGGGCTTCACCGACGTGTCGCGGGCGCCGAGATCGACGCCCCAGGTGCCGAACTTGAGCGCCGCCAGCGATCCGTCATCGCTCGCCGGCGCAGCGCCATCGCCATCCGCCTCGGCGGCCAGCGCCGCATCATGCCCCATGGGCTGCGCCAACGCCGGCGTCGCGGCCAGCACGGCCGCAATCGCGAGGCTGGCCGCCCCTCCCAAAATCATCTTCATGCCCCAGTCTCCTCGGTATCGCGCGCCGCCCCGGCGGGGCGACGGACATGGTCCGTCTTGTCCGCCCGCGGCGGCAAGGGGTCAAGCGAACCGCCGGACATTGGTCGAAGCCTTTGGGATGTTGGTGGAAAGCCGGTGCATTGCGGGGCGCGCCGGGGCGCCCTATCTATATGCCGAAGCGGGGCCATACGGCCTCTTGCACCTCAAGAACAAATCTGGAACATAGCTCTCCCATGAGTCTCACCCACATCTCGGTGCGCGGCGCGCGCGAACATAATCTGAAGGGCGTCGATGTCGACCTGCCGCGCGACGCGCTGATCGTCATCACCGGCCTGTCGGGCAGCGGCAAATCGAGCCTCGCTTTCGACACCATCTATGCCGAGGGCCAGCGGCGTTATGTCGAGAGCCTGTCGGCCTATGCCCGCCAGTTCCTCGAGATGATGCAGAAGCCCGACGTCGAGCATATCGACGGCCTGTCGCCCGCCATCAGCATCGAGCAGAAGACGACAAGCCGCAACCCTCGCTCGACTGTCGCGACCGTTACCGAAATCTACGACTATATGCGGCTGCTGTGGGCGCGTGTCGGCATCCCCTATTCGCCCGCCACCGGCGAGCCGATCAGCGCGCAGAACGTCAGTCAGATGGTCGACCGAGTCCGCGAACTGCCCGAGGGCACGCGCGCCTATCTGCTCGCGCCGGTCGTGCGCGGCCGCAAGGGCGAGTATCGCAAGGAGCTCGCGCAGTGGCAGAAGGAGGGCTTCACCCGCGTCCGCATTGATGGCGAGTTCTACGAGATCGAGGACGCGCCCGCGCTCGACAAGAAGTACAAGCACGACATCGAGGTCGTCGTCGATCGCATTGTCGTGCGCGAAGGCATCGAGACGCGGCTCGCAGACAGCTTCGAGACCGCGCTGAAGCTCGCCGAGGGGCTTGCCTATGTCGATCTCGCCGACACGACAGTGGCGGAGGCGCTCGCCAATTCCCCCCTCCCGCTTGCGGGAGGGGTCGGGGGAGGGCCTGTTCCGGCAGCATCCAACCTCGACATGCCCTCCCCTAACCCCTCCCGCGAGCGGGAGGGGAACCTGAAGGGCGCGGGCATTCCCGCGAACCGCATCATCTTCTCCGAGAAATTCGCCTGCCCCGTCTCGGGCTTCACGATCGCCGAGATCGAACCGCGATTGTTCAGCTTCAACGCGCCGCAGGGCGCTTGCCCCGCATGCGACGGCCTCGGCGAACGGCTCGAATTCGATCCCGAGCTTGTCGTTCCCAACCATGCGCTGAGCCTCAAGAAGGGCGCGGTCGTGCCGTGGGCGAAATCGAACCCGCCCTCGCCCTATTATATGCAGGTGCTCGAAAGCCTCGGCAAAGCCTATGACTTCGGGCTCGATACGCCGTGGCAGGATCTGCCGGGCGGAGTGCAGGAGATCATCCTCCACGGCACCGGCGGCCTGCCCGTCGAGCTGACCTTCAAGGACGGCAAGCGCACCTACACGACGCACAAGGCGTTCGAGGGCGTGATCGGCAACCTCAATCGCCGGATGCTGCAGACCGAAAGCGCGTGGATGCGCGAGGAACTGGGCAAGTACCAGACCGCGCAGCCGTGCGAGACCTGCCACGGCGCGCGCCTCCGTCCCGAACCGCTCGCGGTGAAGATCGCGGGTGAGAATATCAGCATGTCGGCACAGCGCTCGGTGGCCGACGCGCTCGCGTGGTTCAGCACGCTCGACGGGAAGCTGAACGAGCAGCAGCGGCAGATCGCGAAGGCGATCCTGAAAGAGATCAACGAGCGGCTCGGCTTCCTCAACAATGTCGGGCTCGATTACCTCAACCTCAACCGCACCAGCGGCACATTGAGCGGCGGCGAGAGCCAGCGTATCCGCCTCGCGAGCCAGATCGGCAGCGGCCTGTCGGGCGTCCTGTATGTCCTCGACGAACCGAGCATCGGCCTCCACCAGCGCGACAACGACCGGCTGCTTGCGACGCTCAAGCGCCTCCGCGACCTCGGCAACACGGTGATCGTCGTCGAGCATGACGAGGACGCGATCCGCCACGCCGACTATGTCGTCGACATGGGCCCCGGCGCGGGCGTCCATGGCGGCGAGATCGTCGCCGAAGGTACGCTGAAGCAGGTGCTCGCGAACAAGAAGAGCCTGACCGCGGCGTATCTGACCGGCGCGAAGAAGATCGAGGTGCCGGCGCACCGCCGCCCCGGCAACGGCTTCGACCTGGTGCTGAAGGGCGCGCGCGCGAACAACCTCAACAATGTCACCGCGACGATCCCGCTCGGCACCTTCACCTGCGTCACCGGCCTGTCGGGGTCGGGCAAGTCGAGCCTCGTCATCGACACGCTCTATGCCAGCGCGGCGCGCACGCTCAACGGCGCGCGCATGGTCGCGGGGCCGCACGACGCGCTGACCGGGCTCGAGCATTGCGACAAGGTGATCGACATCGACCAGTCGCCGATCGGCCGCACCCCGCGATCGAACCCCGCGACGTACACCGGCGCCTTCACGATCATCCGCGACTGGTTCGCGGGGCTGCCCGAGGCGCAGGCGCGCGGCTACAAGCCCGGGCGCTTCAGCTTCAACGTCAAGGGCGGACGCTGCGAAACCTGCACCGGAGACGGGCTGATCAAGATCGAGATGCATTTCCTGCCCGACGTCTATGTGACGTGCGAGACCTGCCACGGCAAACGCTACAACCGCGAAACGCTGGAGGTGAAGTTCAAGGGCAAGAGCATCGCCGACGTGCTCGACATGACGGTCGAGGATGCCGCCGATTTCTTCAAGGCGGTGCCGTCGATCCGCGACAAGATGGAGATGCTCGTCCGCGTCGGGCTCGGCTATATCAAGGTCGGGCAGCAGGCGACGACCTTGTCGGGGGGCGAGGCGCAGCGCGTCAAGCTGGCGAAGGAGCTATCGCGGCGCTCGACCGGGCAGACGCTCTATATCCTCGACGAGCCGACCACCGGCCTCCATTTCGAGGATGTGCGGAAGCTGCTCGAAGTGCTGCAGGCGCTCGTCGACCAGGGCAACAGCGTCGTCGTGATCGAGCATAATCTCGACGTCATCAAGACCGCCGACTGGATCGTCGACCTGGGCCCCGAGGGCGGGGTCAAGGGCGGCGAGATCGTCGCCGCGGGCACCCCCGAACAGGTGGTGAAGGAACCGCGCAGCTTTACCGGGCAGTATCTGGCGCCGTTGCTGGAGAAGTAAGAGAGCTCCGCCCTTCCAGCTTCGTCACCCCGAACTTGATCCGGGTGACAAGAATAGAGAATATAAGAGTAGAGAATATCGCTAGGCAAGCGCCCCTACCCCATCAGCTTCGCCGTAATATCCTCGGCGGCATAGATGCGGATCACCGGCGGCTCGGGCGAGAGCGCGCGCATTTCGGCGACGAAAGCCCCCGAGGCGGACACCGCGAAATGGGCGCGGACCGCATCAATGCTCTCCCACTCCTCGACGAACATCATCCGGTCGGGGTTTTCGATATCGACATGGCAATTATGCGCCAGACACCCTGCCTCGCCCCGCGACCGCGCGCTATGCTCGGCGCCGAGCGCGATCATGCGCTCGCGATGTTCGGGGGTCATGATGACATGGCCGGTGATGAAGATCATGCGCATGGGCTCCTTGTCCCGCTGGCATAACAGATGTTTCGGGGGGCCGCATCATCGACGCCCCATGACACTTCCATGACACTCCCTGTCACAAACGCGTCACACAAATCCATCAGAGGGCAGTCAGCGAGTCGTCGCGGGGGTGGCGGCTTGGTTCGGTAACGACCCCCTCTACAGGATTTTTCCATGGTGAAGAAATTTGCCCTTATCGCTGGTGCGGCGACGTGCGCGCTGGCGCTTTCCGCTTGTCAGGATCAGGCCTCCTCGGGCGGCGGCGCGCGCGATTATATCAGCGCGGTCGGATCATCGACCGTCTATCCCTTTGCCACCGCGGTCGGCGAGAAGTTCGCCGAAGCGACGGGCAACAAGGTGCCGAAGATCGACAGCACCGGCACCGGCGGCGGCTTCGAGCGTTTCTGCCAGGGTGTCGGCGGAGACACGCCCGACATCGCGAACGCCTCGCGCCGGATCAAGAAGAAGGAGTTCGACACCTGCGCCAAGAATGGCGTCAAGGACATCGTCGAAATCCAGGTCGGCATCGACGGCATCGCGCTGGGCGAAGCGCAGCGCGGCCCCGGCTTCAAGCTGACCGAGGAAGATGTCTACAAGGCTTTGGCTGCCAACCCCTATGGCAAGCCGAACACCGCCAAGACGTGGAAGGACGTCAACCCGGCGCTGCCCGCGGTCGGCATCTCGGTCTTTGGCCCGCCTTCGACGAGCGGTACGTACGATGCGTTCAAGGAGCTGATCCTCGGCAAGGGCTGCGACGCCAATGCCGGGATGAAGGCACTGAAGGACAGCGACAAGGACAAGCATGAGGCGGTGTGCACGGGCCTGCGCGGCGCGCCCTTCTATGTCGAGCAGGGCGAGAATGATAACCTCATCATCTCGAAGCTCGACAAGAACCCCGACAGCCTCGGCATCTTCGGCTTTTCGTACCTCGATGCGAACAAGGACAAGATCAAGGCGGTGCCGGTGCAGGGCGTGTCGCCGACCTATGCCACGATCGCCGACGGCACCTATCCGGGGTCGCGGCCGCTGTTCATCTATGTGAAGAAGGCGCATGTCGGCGTCGTTCCGGGGCTCGCCGAATATGTCGCCGAGTTCCTGAAGGGCGCGGCGAAGGAAGGCTATCTCGCCGCCAAGGGTCTGGTGATCTCGCCCCCCGACGTGGCGGCGAAGGCGGCCGCCGCGGCGAAGGGCATGACCGTGCTCGACGGATCGGAATTGAAATAAGCTCCCCCTGCTGGTGGCCGGCGCCAAGGGGCCACATCCCCTGCCCGGCCACCGATTTTTTGGATCGTCATTGCGAGGAGCATAGCGACGAAGCAATCTCCAGCTCTCGCCCGGCTCATGCGATAGCTGGAGATTGCTTCGCTTCGCTCGCAATGACGAAGGTATCAACCGGATGAAGATCATATGACCTTCAACGCCGCCGCCCTGTTGCTTCTGATCGCGGGTCTCGCGCTGATCGGCTGGCTTGCCGGCCGTGCGCGCTCGTCGCTGCTTGCCGCGAAGAGCGGGACGAAGCTGCATTCGCGCCCGCAATATCATGGCTGGTACGTCGCGCTGTGGCTGTTCGCGCCCGCCGCGATCTTCCTCGCCGTCTGGTCGAGCGTGTCGCCGGCGCTGATTACCAATTCGGTGCTCGCGAGCGACGCGGCGCAATCGCTTCCCGCCTTCGGCTTCGAGCGCGGCGCGATCCTGTCCGACGCGCGGAACGTCGCGCAGGGGACGCAGGCGGCGGTGCGGCTACCCGCCGCGGCGCCGCTGGTCCAGCCCTATACGCAGGCGACGCATTTCTATGCGTGGGTCGGGATTGCCGCGATACTGGCGCTGGCGCTCGCCGGCGGCCTCTATGCCTTCACGCGAATCCGGCCCGATTTCCGCGCGCGGACGCGGGTCGAGAAGATCGTCATGGCGGTCCTTGTGGTCGCCTCGCTCGTCGCGATCCTGACCACCTTCGGCATCGTGATGTCGCTGCTGTTCGAATCGATCCGCTTCTTCCGCCTCGTCCCCGCGACCGAGCTGCTCTTCGGCACCTACTGGAACCCGCAGAGCGGCGCGCCGCAGCCGGGCACCTTCGGCGGCATTCCGCTGTTCTGGGGCACGGTGCTGATCGGCGCGATCATCGCGATGATCGTCGCGATCCCTACGGGCATGATGACCGCAGTGTATCTGACCCAATATGCCGCGCCGCGCGTGCGCAAATGGGTGAAGCCGCTGCTCGAGATTCTCGCGGGCGTGCCGACGGTCGTCTATGGCTATTTCGCCGCGCTGACGGTGGCGCCAGCGCTGCGCGAGTTCGCGGTGATGCTGGGCATCCCGAACGCCTCGACCGAAAGCGCGCTCGCCGCGGGCATCGTGATGGGGGTGATGATCATCCCGTTCGTGTCGTCGATGGCCGACGACAGCATCAACGCGGTGCCGCAGGCGATGCGCGACGGATCGCTCGCGCTGGGCGCAACGCCAAACGAGACGATCCGGCAGGTCCTGATCCCCGCCGCGCTGCCCGGCGTGATGGGCGGCATATTGCTCGCGGTCAGCCGCGCGATCGGCGAGACGATGATCGTGGTAATGGCGGCGGGCCTCTCCGCCAACCTCACCGCCAATCCGTTCGCCAGCGTCACCACGGTGACCGCGCAGATCGTCAAGCTGCTCACCGGCGACCAGGAGTTCGACAGCGCCAAGACGCTCGCGGCGTTCGCGCTCGGCCTCGTCCTGTTTATCGTGACCCTGCTGCTCAACATCGTCGCGCTGCGCATCGTCAAAAAGTATCGCGAAGCTTATGAATAGAGAAACGGCCCCCACCGACTGGAAAGGCGCCGCGATGCAGAAGCGCATCGCGGGCCGCTATGGCGCCGAGCGACGCTTCAAGCTGCTCGGGCTTGGCGCGGTGCTGCTCTCGGGCTTTTTCCTCGCCTTCCTGCTGTTCGTCATGATCGGCAATGGCCTCCGCGGTTTCACCTACACCGACGTCGCGGTGCCGATCGACTTCGCGGCGAACCCGCTTACGGTCGACGCGTCGCGGCTCTCGGACCCCGACGCCGATCAGGCGATCGCGAACGCGGGGCTTTCGGACATCGTGGGCTTCGCCGCGGAAGAAGCGCTGGGCGCCGACGGGGCGAAGCTGATCAGCGAGAATGCGTGGAAGGAAGTCCGCACCGCGATCAAGGCCGACCCGGCGTTGCTCAAGACGAAGACGGTCTTCCACCTCCCCGCCTCGTCCGAGGTCGACATCGCCGCCAAGGAAGGCGCGAAGGGCGCGCTCGGCGCGAAGGTCGACGCGCTGGAGAAGGCGGGCAAGCTGTCGACCGGGCTCCACTGGTCCTTCTTCCGCAACGCCGATGCCACCGATCCCGCGGTCGCGGGCATCTGGGGGGCGCTCAAGGGGTCGATCCTGACGATCTTCATCGCCTTCCTGATCGCGTTCCCGACCGGCGTCCTCGCGGCACTGTATCTCGAGGAATATGCGCCGAAGAACCGCTGGACCGACCTGATCGAGGTGTCGATCAACAATCTGGCGGCGGTGCCGTCGATCATCTTCGGCCTGCTCGCGCTCGCGGTGTTCATCAACTGGTTCGGGCTTTGTCAGGCGAGCCCGCTCGTCGGCGGGCTGACGCTGGCGCTGATGACGATGCCGGTGATCGTGATCGCCAGCCGCAACGCGATCAAGTCGGTGCCGCCGTCGATCCGCGACGCCGCGCTGGGTGTCGGGGCAAGCCCGGTGCAGGTGGTCTTCCACCATGTGCTGCCGCTCGCCCTCCCCGGCATCCTGACCGGCACGATCATCGGCATGGCGCGCGCGCTCGGCGAGACCGCACCGTTGCTGCTGATCGGCATGCGCGCCTTCATCGGCGACGTTCCGGGCGGCGTCTGCTCGCCCTCGACCGTACTGCCGATGCAGATCTTCCTCTGGTCCGACGAGGTCGACCGCGGCTTTGTCGAGAAGACCTCGGCGGCGATCATCGTGCTGCTCGTCGTGCTGCTGTCGATGAACGCGCTCGCTATCTATTTCCGCAACAAATTCGAAAAGCGCTGGTGAACATGACCCAAGACGATCTTACCATCGCCGATCCGAAGATGAAGGCCCAGGGGGTCGATGTCTTCTATGGCGAAAAGCAGGCGATCAGGGATGTGTCGATCGACGTCGGCACCGATCTGGTCACCGCCTTCATCGGCCCGTCGGGCTGCGGCAAGTCGACCTTCCTGCGTTCGCTCAACCGGATGAACGACACGGTCGCGAGCGCGAAGGTGACCGGCCGCATCGAGCTCGACGGCGAGGATATCTACGCGCCGTCGATGGACGTCGTGCAGCTCCGCGCGCGCGTCGGCATGGTGTTCCAGAAGCCGAACCCCTTCCCCAAGTCGATCTATGACAATGTCGGCTATGGTCCGCGCATCCACGGGCTCGCGCCGAACAAGGCCGACCTCGATGTCATCGTCGAGCGCGCGCTGGTTCGCGCCGGCCTGTGGGACGAGGTCAAGGACCGCCTGGGCGAAAGCGGCACCGCGCTGTCGGGTGGCCAGCAGCAGCGCCTGTGCATTGCGCGCGCGATCGCGGTCGACCCCGAGGTCATCCTGATGGACGAACCCTGCTCGGCGCTCGACCCTATCGCGACCGCGAAGATCGAGGAACTGATCCACGAACTGCGCGGTAAATATGCAATCGTGATCGTCACGCACAATATGCAGCAGGCGGCCCGCGTGTCGCAGCGCACCGCCTTTTTCCACCTCGGGACGCTGGTCGAGTACGGGAAGACGACCGATATCTTCACGAACCCGAAGCAGGAACGGACCAAGGACTATATCACCGGCCGCTACGGTTAAGCCGCAGCCAAAAGGACAAGAGTGATGGCATTAACGAACGATCATACGGTCAAGGCCTTCGACGAGGATCTCAACCGCCTGCGCGGCCTGATCAGCGAGATGGGCGGGCGCGCCGAACAGGCGCTGCTCCAGGCGATGACCGCGCTCAACAAGGGCGACCTCGACCTCGCGGCGCAGGTCGTGCAGGGCGACAAGAAGATCGACGCGCTCGAGGCCGAAGTCGAACAGCTCACCGTCCAGACGATCGCGCTTCGCGCCCCGATGGCCGACGACCTGCGCGAGATGATCGCGGCGCTGAAGATCGTCTCGGTCGTCGAGCGGATCGGCGACTATGCGAAGAATATCGCCAAGCGCGTCGCGCTGATGGACCAGACGCGCTCGATCGAGGCGATCCCGGTGCTGATGTCGATGTCGTCGGGGGTCGCCGAACTGATCCACGACGCGCTCGACAGCTTCGCCGCGCGCGATGCCGACCTCGCGGTGCGGGTCACCGTCCGCGACAAGAATGTCGACGATTTCTACAACAGCATCTTCCGCACGCTCGTGACCTTCATGATGGAAAATCCGAAGCACATCACCGAGAGCGCGCATCTGCTGTTCGTCGCCAAGAACCTCGAGCGCATGGGCGACCATGCGACGAACATCGCCGAGATGGTCTATTATGTCGTGACCGGCGAGCGGATGGAGGAGCGCGAGCGCGGCGAGACCCCGGAAAGCCGGGCGATCGCGGCCAATGCGACGACGGACGGGGAGCAAGGCTGATGCCGCAGCCCGACCTGCTGCTGATCGAGGATGACGAGGCGATCGCCGAGCTGATCGTCTGGCACTTCGCGCGCGAAGGCTTTTCGGTCCGCCAGACCCCCGACGGCGAACAGGCGCTGATCCTGGTCGAGGAGCGCGTCCCCGACATCGTCCTCTTGGACTGGATGATCGAGAGCCTGCCCGGCATCGAGGTCTGCCGGCGCCTGCGCCGCAATCCCAAGTCGGCGAACGTTCCGATCATCATGCTCACCGCGCGCGGCGAGGAAGAGGACCGCATCCGCGGGCTCGAAACCGGCGCCGACGATTATGTGACCAAGCCGTTCAGTCCGCGCGAACTCGTCGCGCGCGTCTCGGCCGTCCTTCGCCGCCTGCGCCCCGCGCTCGCGGGCGAGCTGCTCGCCTATGCCGACATCGAACTCGACTCGGTCGCGCACAAGGTCGTCCGCAACGGCCAGATCGTCGCGATGGGTCCGACCGAATTCCGCCTGCTGCGCCACTTCATGGAGCATCCGGGCCGCGTCTTCTCGCGCGGGCAATTGCTCGACAGTGTGTGGGGACAGGACAGCGATATCGAGCTCAGGACGGTCGACGTGCATATCCGGCGGCTGAGAAAGGCGATCAACCTGCCGGGAACCGCCGACATCATCCGCACGGTACGTTCGGCGGGCTATGCGCTGGATGCCGGCAAGGGGTAATCCAAGGCGCCTGCATAGCCGGTTCGTATCGGATCGTCCGCTAACCGGCCGGAAGCTAACATACCCCGCATCGTCACCCCGGACTCGATCCGGGGTGCCGCTTGAAATCAACGGCCACCTATTCCGGGCGAAAAGCGGGGTCCCGGATCAAGCCCGGGATGACGAATGGGAGGGCGCGGTGCGGCCGCTCCCCGCCCCGATGCCGCCATCCTACCCGCTATGTGCAAAAACATCGGCTTGCTTGACCGGTTCGGCTGAGGTTCATCTTCTCAGCCTAAGGATTTCCGTCAGGGGATGGTCGCCAGGGAATGCGCGTAATGAAAAGACCTGCCCCGTTTCTCCTTCTGCTCTTTGCGCTCGCCGCGCCCGCTCATGCACAGGACGAGGGGCTCGCGCAGACCGGCTCGCCGCCCGAGCGCGTGTCGGTTCTCTATACCTATGGCGACGAACCCTGCCCCGAGCCGAAGGACGACGAGATCGTCGTCTGTGCGCGGCAGCCCGAATCCGACCGCTATCGCGTTCCCAAGGCGCTTCGCCACAAGGAAGAGGACAGGTCGGTCGGCGGCGGATCCTGGGCCTCGGCGGTCGAGAGCAACAATTATGGCGCCGCCGCCGCGAGCCGCCCGAACAGCTGCTCGCCGGTCGGCAGCTATGGCTATACCGGCTGCACCGCCGCGGCGCTCCGCGACTGGTTCGCGGAACGCCGCGCGATGAACGCAGCGAAGGGCCGCACGTCCGACGCGCAGAATTGACGCCGCCCCGGTCATTCGCCTAGCCTGCATGTCCCCCGAAACAGGAGGTTTTCCATGCGCCGCATCGCTCCCATCGCCGCACTTCTCATCGCCGCCGCCGCGGTTCCCGCCGTCATCGCGCAGCCGCCGGCGAGCCCGCCCGGCACGCCCGACAGGTCGCGCGTCACCGCAGGCACCTATGCCGCCGACCCCAATCACACGATGGTCGTCTGGGAAGTCGATCACCTCGGTTTCAGCAACTACACCGGCATCTTCGGCAGCGTGACCGGCACGCTCGTTCTCGACCCCAAGAATCCGGCCGCATCGAAGGTCGATGTGACGATCCCGGTGGCGAAGGTCACCACCGCGAGCGCGGGCCTCACCGCCCATCTGCTGCGCGAAGGCAAGGACGGCGGCAAGCCCGACTTCTTTGGACCGGCACCTGCCGATGCCCGCTTCGTCTCGACGAGCGTCGTCGTCGACGAGGACGGCGACGAAGCCAAGGTCGCCGGCAATCTGACCCTCAACGGGGTCACGAAGCCGGTCACGCTCGACGTCGATTTTCACGGCGCGGGCGCGATGAACGGCGGCAAGCCGACCGTGGGCTTCGAGGCCGAGACGACGATCAAACGCAGCGACTTCGGCGTCTCGATGGGCATTCCCTTCGTCAGCGACGAGGTCGAACTCAAGATCCACGCCGCGTTCGAAAAGCAGTAAAGACCAGCCTCGCAAGAGCGGCAAATATGGCCGGACGGGCCTTCATCCCGGCGACCGGAGGCGGCGGCGCGCCGAAAGGGGTTTGCGTGTCCGCCGCTTAGGGCGTTATGAACGGTCCGGTGAAACTGGTTAACTGTGTGGGGGCCGATCGGCATATGAAGAAGAATAGCGTCATTTTCCTGGGCGCGGCTGCGCTTGCGATCGCTGCGGCAGCACCCGCCGCGGACGCGCAGGACACCGCCGCGGTCACCAAGCGCGTCGACCGGCTGGAAAAGGAAATGCGCGCAGTGCAGCGGCAGGTCTTTCCGGGCGGTGCGCCGACCTTCACCGGCGGCGAGATCGCGCCCGACAACACGCCGGGCGAGCGCTCGAACGCGGCGACTCCCGTCGCGGACCTGACCGCGCGGGTGGATGCGCTGGAATCGCAGCTTCAGACGCTGACCGGCCAGACCGAGCAGAATGCCTTTCATCTTCGCGAACTCGAAAAGCAGTTCACCGCCTACAAGACCGAGATGGACAAGCGCTTCCCTGCCGCGCCGGCACCGGACGAAGCGACCCCTGCGAGCTTGCCCGTGGTCGCGGCGCCCAAGCCCCTGGTGACGCCCGCCTCGACGACAACCGCAGCCGCGCCCGCCAAGAAGCCGACAGCGACACCCGCGGCCAAGCCGGGAACTCCGGATGCGGCGCGCCTTGCTCTCGTCAAGAAGGTCGAAATCCCCTCGTCAGGCAACGAGCAGCAGGACGCCTATGACTATGGCTTTCGCCTGTGGAGCGCCAAACTTTATCCCGAGGCGCAGGCGCAGCTCAAGACCGTCGTGACCAAATGGCCAAAGAGCAATCAGGCGAGCTATGCGCAAAATCTGCTCGGCCGCGCCTATCTCGACGAGGGCAAACCGAGCCTCGCCGCGGTCGCTTTCTATAATAATTACAAGGATCGGCCGAGCGGCCCGCGCGCGCCGCACAGTCTGATGTACATGGGCGTCGCGCTCGAAAAGCTGGGACGCAAGGCCGACGCCTGCAAGGCTTTCCGCGAGCTTGAAGATGTTTATGGCGACAAGGCGCCGCAGGATGTCCGGACCGATGCAGCCGCCGCAAAAGCAAAAGCAGGCTGCTGACGGCGGCGAAGCCGTCGAGCGGCTCGGGCGCGACCTTGCCGCGCTGGCCGGCGCGGACTGGCAGCGGCTCCATTATGGCGTCGCGGTCTCCGGCGGCCCCGACAGCATGGCGCTGCTCTGGCTGATGGCGAGCTTGCTGCCCGGACAGGTCCGGGCAGCGACGGTCGATCATGGCCTCCGCAAGGGGTCGGACGAGGAAGCCCGCATGGTCGCGGGTTTCTGCGACCGCGAGCATATTCCGCACGATATATTGCAGCCTGCCGCCCCGATCCGGGGCTCGCTGCAGGCGGCGGCGCGCACCGAACGCTATCGCCTGATAGAGGCATGGCGCCAGACGCACGGCATCGCCTATATCCTCACCGCGCATCACGCCGACGACCAGCTCGAAACGATCGTCATGCGGCTCAACCGCGCGAGCGGTGTCGGCGGCCTCGCCGCGATTCGGGCACGCAACGGCGCCGTTCTGCGCCCGCTGCTCCACTGGCGGCGCGACGAACTGGTGCGGATCGCGTTCGATCACGACATTCCCTTCGTAGAGGACCCGTCGAACGCCGACGACCGTTTCGACCGCGCGCGACTGCGCCAGGCGCTGCGCGCGCAGACCACGCTCGACGTCGAGGCGGCGGCGCGGTCGGCGCGCTGGCTCGCGGAGGCCGACGAGGCGATCGACTGGGCGGCGGAACGGCTCATCGCCGCCTGGCCCGATGCATCCGACATCGCGGTGATCCGCGACGACGGCTATCCGCCCGAAATCTTTCGCCGCATCGTCACCGAGCGGCTGCGCGCCAATGATTCCGGCCTCGCGCTGCGCGGCGCCTCGCTCGACGGGGTGATCGCCGCGATGAAGGAGGGTCGGCGCGCGATGGTCGGCGCGCTGCTGATCGACGCGGTGCCGGGCCTCGCCGGCACGATCTGGCGCATTTCCGCCGCACCACGCCGAAAGCCGAGAAAATAGGACAATCTGGCTCATTGTCATTTAACCCGATTATCCTACATTATCGGGATCGATGCGCGAACAGGCGCGATATTTGGAAAGTTTCCGATGCAGGACGACAAGGAACCGCAGGGCAATCCCTGGATGAAGAGCGTGATGATCTGGAGCGGCATCCTGCTCGCCATGCTCCTCGTCGCCTCGGTCTTCGGCGGTGCGTCGCAGCCGACGGGCAGTCCGCTTGCCTATTCCGAGTTCCGCCAGAAGGTGCAGGAAGGCGCGGTCAAGGACGTGGTGCTTTCCGAAGACCGTGTGACCGGCACGCTGTCGAACGGCGACCGCTTCACCGCGAACATCGTCCGCGATCCCGACCTGCTCAAGATGCTCAACGACAATGGCGTCAAATATGACGGCAAGCCAGTCGAGACGGGCAATATCTGGGTCTATATCCTCGTCCAGTCGCTGCCCTTCCTGCTGATTCTCGGCATCGCCTTCTTCGTCTTCCGCCAGGTGCAGAAGAACAATGGCTCGGGCGCGATGGGCTTCGGCAAGTCGCGCGCCAAGATGCTCACCGAAAAACAGGGCCGCGTGACCTTCGACGATGTCGCCGGCATCGACGAGGCGCGCGAGGAACTGCAGGAAATCGTCGAATTCCTGAAGGACCCCAGCAAATTCTCGAAGCTCGGCGGCCAGATTCCGAAGGGCGCTTTGCTCGTCGGTTCGCCCGGCACCGGCAAGACGCTGCTCGCCCGCGCGATCGCGGGCGAGGCGGGCGTGCCCTTCTTCACCATTTCGGGCTCGGACTTCGTCGAAATGTTCGTCGGCGTCGGCGCCTCGCGCGTCCGCGACATGTTCGAGCAGGCGAAGCGCAACGCGCCGTGCATCGTCTTCATCGACGAAATCGACGCGGTCGGCCGCCATCGCGGCGCCGGGCTCGGCAACGGCAATGACGAGCGCGAGCAGACGCTGAACCAGCTTCTCGTCGAGATGGACGGCTTCGAGGCCAATGAGGGCATCATCATCGTCGCCGCGACCAACCGCCCCGACGTGCTCGACCCCGCCCTCCTCCGTCCCGGCCGTTTCGACCGTCAGGTCGTCGTGCCGCGCCCCGACATCGAGGGCCGCCAGAAGATCCTCGAAGTCCACACGCGCAAGAAGCCGCTGGCGCCCGACGTCGATCTCCGCCGCATCGCACGCGGCACCCCGGGCTTCTCGGGCGCCGACCTTGCGAACCTCGCCAACGAGGCGGCGCTGCTCGCCGCGCGCAAGGGCAAGCGCCTGATCGCCTCGAACGAGTTCGAGGAAGCGAAGGACAAGGTGCTGATGGGCGCCGAACGCCGTTCGATGGTGATGACCGAGGACGAGAAGAAGGCGACCGCCTATCACGAGGCCGGCCACGCGCTCGTCTCGCTCCACGTCGAGCATAACGACCCGCTGCACAAGGTGACGATCATCCCGCGCGGCCGCGCGCTGGGCGTGACGTGGAACCTGCCCGAGCGCGACCGCTATTCGCAGAATATGAAGCAGATGAAGGCACGCCTCGCGCTCTGCTTCGGTGGCCGCATCGCCGAACAGCTCATTTACGGCAAGGACGAGCTCAACACCGGCGCGTCGAACGACATCCAGCAGGCGACTGACATGGCGCGCGCCATGGTCATGGAATATGGCATGTCGGACAAGCTCGGCTGGCTGCGCTATCGCGACAATCAGGACGAGGTGTTTCTCGGCCACAGCGTGTCGCGCGCGCAGAATATGTCCGAAGAGACCGCCAAGCTGATCGACGCCGAGGTTCGCCGCCTCGTCGAGGAAGGCGAAAAGGTCGCGCGCAAGGTGCTGACCGACCACCTCGACGAACTGCACCTGCTCGCCGGCGCGCTGCTCGAATATGAGACGCTGTCGGGCGAGGAAGCGAAGCGCGCGATCAAGGGCGAGGATATCGGCCGCGAGAATGATCAGGACAAGCACGGCAATCCCGTCTCGGGCCACGCCGGCGGCCTGCCGCAGATCAAGCGCAAGCCCCGCCCCTTCGGCGACGCCAACCCGCAGGGCGTCTGATTCAGACCTTGTTCATTGATTTCAAACGATTTCGATCCGTATGGCCTTGAGGGAAATACGGATCGGATCGGCTTTTGCGGCGCTCGGCGTTGGCGCTTTGCTATGTGGCATGGCGCCCGGCGACATGAGCGTCGCCGCCTTCCTCGCGCGCGCCGGGCAGATCGAGCGGCTTGGCCCGCTGGCGATCGCGACGCCCGAAGCCCATTATCTGAAGGGCGAGGTGATCGCCGCAGGCAAGCGTTACAAGGCGCGGATCGACGCCGAGCGCAAGGCCGGACGCAAGACCACCAGTTGCCCGCCCGAAAGCGGCACGCTCACCCCCGAACAATGGCTCGCGCACCTGCGCAGCTATCCGGTGCAATCGCGCAGATCGATTTCCATCTATTCGGCATTCGACGGGCTGATGCGGAAACGCTATCCCTGCCCGGCCTGATACAGACACCTGAAACAGACAAGGGACCGGGGAACGCCGCAACCATGACGATCTATTGCGACGAATCGGGCGGGCTCAACACGGGCGCCATGACCTTTGCGGCGGTGATGCTGTCGCCCGACGCCGCGGCGGCGATCCATGCCCGCTTTCGCGCCGTCACGGGGCTGCGCGGCGAGCTCAAGGGCAGCCGGATCAGCCTGACCGAGCGCGCCTATCTGCTCGAACTCTTCGATCGCGCCGGTGGCCGCGCCTGGGTCGCAGTGGCGAAACGCGACCGGCTCGCGCCGCCCGCCGACGGCAAGCTCGCGACCGATCTCGCGCTTTATACGGCGCTGCTCGACCTCGCGGTGAGCAGCTGGCTTCCCGAGACCGGCGGCGTCTGCACCGACGTGGTGATCGACGACGGGCGCTACGACCCCGTGATACTCGCCGGGGTGCGCGAGAGCATTCAGGCCGGCCTCGCCGGCTGGGGGCAGGCTTCGCTCGCCGACAGCCGCCGCTCGGACGGCGTCCAGATCGCCGACGTTATCGCGAACAGCCTGTTCAACGTGGCGATCGGCTCGCCACGCGCACACCGCATCGGCGTCATCGTGGAGCCCCTGATCGCCTCGCGCGCAATCCGCATCGCCGAGCTCACGAAGCTTCTCTGAATGCAAGAAGGGCCACGGTTTCCCGCGGCCCCCTTGGTTTTCGATCGGAACGGCGCTTATTCGAAGTCGCCGCCGCCCCCGGCCGGGCTGCGCGGCGGCGCCGCGGCGGTCAGGCGCAGCGCTTCGGCCGAGCGCGCGATCGAGCTGATTTCATCGGGCGTATCGTCATCGTCGACGACAACCTTCTGCAGCGAGCCGACGAGCGCATCGCCGAGATCGACGGGGCGGACGGTCTGCTCGGCGATTTCGCGCAGCGCGACGACGGGGTTCTTGTCGCGGTCGCGGTCGACCGTCAGTTCCGAGCCGCCCGAGATTTCGCGAGCACGGTGCGCCGAGAGCAGCACCAGATCGAAGCGGTTGGGAACCTTGTCGACGCAATCTTCGACGGTAACGCGGGCCATAGATTTTCCTTAAGTATCGGAGAGGCCAGCCAGAGGCATGGCGGCAAGCGCTGCGCGCTAGCAGGGGGCGCCCGCGATGTCAATAAAACCCCTGCCCTTGCGGCCCGCGCACCCGTCCGCCTATGAGCGCTGCATGACCGGCACCGCTCACCCCGCCAGTGACGCAGAGACGTTGAAAGCAGAGGTCGCGGGACATCGGCTGGAGGTGATCTTCAACGGCGAGCAGCGCCTCGAGCGGTTGCTGGCGCTGATCAACGGCGCCATCGGCAGCGTCGACATGATCATGTACATCTTCCGCCACGACAGTGCCGGAACGCGGGTCCTCGATGCGATGACCGCAGCCGCGCGGCGCGGGGTGCGGGTGCGCGCGGTGATCGACAGCTTCGGGTCGAGCGACACCCCCGACGGCGTTTTCGCGCCGCTGCGCGCGGCGGGCGGCTCGGTCATCTTCTTCTCGCGCCGCTGGCGGTCGAGCTATCTCGTCCGCAACCATCAGAAGCTGCTGCTGATCGACGGCGACGTTGCGGTGACGGGCGGCTTCAACATCGCCGATCCCTATCTCAGCGACCGCGAAACGCATTGCTGGTTCGATCTCGGCATCATCGTGCGCGGGGCGACGGTCGCGCGCATGATCGCGTGGTTCGAGGCGATCCACGCCTATACCGTCGAGGACGACGGCAAGCTGCTGGTGTTGCGCCGCCTGATCCGCGGCTGGCCAGTCGACAAGGGGCCGGTGTCGTGGCTGGTCGGCGGCCCGACCCAGCGCCTGTCGCCATGGGCGCGCGTCGTGCGCGGCGATCTGGAGGGGGCGCGGCGGCTCGACATGGCGATGGCCTATTTCTCGCCCGGCCAGGGCATGCTCCGCCGCCTCGGCCGCGTTGCGCGGCGGGGCAAGGCGCGCTTCGTGATGGCGGCCACGTCGGACAATGGCGCGACGATCGGCGCGGCGCGGCTGCTCTACGGCTATCTGCTTCGCCAGCGGGCGGCGATCTGGGAATATCAGCCGTGCCGGCTGCATATGAAGCTGATCGTCATCGACGACGTCGTCCACGTCGGAACCGCCAATTTCGACATGCGCAGCCTGTTCCTGAACGTCGAGGTGATGCTGCGCATCGCCGACGCCGGCTTCGCGCGGCAGATGCGCGGCTTTCTGGACGGGCTGAAGGGTGATTGCGAGATCGTAACCGCCGCAAGCCACAAGGCGCGCGCCGGCTGGCTGACGCGGCTGCGCTGGACCCTCGCCTGGTTCGTCGTCGGGGTCGCCGATTATACCGTCGCGCGGCGGCTCAATTTCGGACTGGGCGAGCCCGACCCCGATCTGGAAGTCTAGTCCTTCCAGCCCCAGAAGAGGAAGCAGGGCGGTACGTTCACCCATTCGAACGCATTGTCGATGCGCTGGAAATGCGCGGCAAGGAAATCGCGCGCGCGGGCGCGGAACTGATAGACGAGGAACGCTCCGCCGGGGCGCAGCACGCGGTGCGTCGCGGCAGCGATTGCGGGGCCGACGCCTGCGGGAAGCGTCGAGAAAGGCAGGCCCGACAGCACGTAATCGGCGTGCTCGAAGCCGTGCGCGCGGACGATTTCCTCGACGTCCGCGGCCGAGCCGTGGACCGCGATGAAGCGGCTGTCGCGGATGTCTTTCCGCAGATAGTCGATGAAGTCGGGGTTGGTATCGATCGCGATCAGCGTCGCATCGCCAGCCATCCGTTCGAGCACCGGGCGGCAGAAGGTGCCGACGCCGGGGCCATATTCGACGAACAGCTTCGTATTCTTCCAGTCGACCGGGCGCAGCATGTGCCGGATCAGCGTCGGCGACGACGGGACGATCGAGCCCACCATGACCGGATGCTTGATAAAGCCCTTCACGAACATGCCCCACGGGCCGAAAAAGCGCTTCAGCTTTTCGCGGACCCGGCGGATCGGCGCGACGTTCGATTGGGCCTGCGCCCGCGGATTGGTCATGACGGCTTTCGCGTTGTTGCGGTTGACCGAATCCGTGGCAAAATCATGGCGCCCGCGCAAGGAAAGAGTCGGTCTTGACACTGGACAGCTTCCCTTTCGCGTGTAGGAAAGCGCCGGGCCGCAGCGAAGGACGGCCGAAAAGGGGGACGAAGTGACGGCCATATCGCGTTCGATTCCCGCCGATCGCATGGCGGTGCTGTTCGCGGTCATGCTCGTCGCCGCGGCGGGCAACACCGCGATGCAGTCGATCCTTCCGGCCATCGGCGCCAAACTCCACATTCCCGACGTCTGGGTCAGCCTTGCCTTCAGCTGGTCGGCACTCCTCTGGGTCCTGACCGCTCCCTATTGGGCGCGGCAGTCGGACAAGCGCGGACGCAAGATATTGATGGCGCGGGGCGTCATCGGTTTCTTCCTGTCGATGGCGCTGTGCGGCCTGACCCTGTGGGCTGGCCTGTCGGGCTGGCTCGCGGCCGGCACAACCTTCATTCTGTTCGCCCTGTTCCGCAGCCTTTACGGCGGCTTCGGCTCGGCGGCGCCGCCCGCGGTCCAGGCCTATGTCGCGGCGCGCACCGATGCCGAGGAGCGCACGCAGGCGCTGTCGCTGGTTTCCTCGTCCTTTGGGCTCGGCACCGTCATCGGTCCCGCGGTCGCGCCCTTTTTCATCCTGCCGGTCTTTGGCCTGGCCGGGCCCTTGCTGGTTTTCGCGCTGATCGGCCTTACCGTCCTCGTCGCGCTCCGCTGGCGGCTGCCCGACGACGTGCCGCGCTTCGCGGCGCGCGGCGCGATCGCCCCCTATCCCCTGTCCGCCGGCCCGCAAGAACCGACCGCCGAGGATGAAAACGAACTCGACCCCGCGACGCAGGAGCCGCTCGGCTGGCGCGACCGACGCGTGCGCCCCTGGCTGTTCGCGGGCTTTTTCGGGGGGCAGGCGCAGGCGATGATGCTGGGCGTCATCGGCTTCCTGATCCTCGACCGGCTGCATTTGCGGCTGAAACCCGACGAGGGCGCCGCGATTACCGGCATCGTGCTGATGGCGGGCGCCTTCGCCACCTTGCTGTCGCAATGGGGCCTGATCCCGCTGCTCAAGATGACCCCGCGCACCACAGTCCTCTATGGCGCGGCCTTCGGGGGCGTCGGCATCATCATGACCGGGCTGGCGCAGGATCTGCACGCGATCGTCATCGGTTTCGCGCTCGCGTCGCTCGGCTTCGGCCTGTTCCGGCCGGGTTTCACCTCGGGCGCGTCGCTGTCGGTCCCGCGCCGCGATCAGGGCGCGGTCGCGGGCATGACCGCGTCGATCAACGGATCGGCCTATATCATCTCACCCGCGATCGGGGTGCTGCTCTACAACTGGCACCCGATGGTCGCTTATGGGCTGATGGCAGCCTTCTGCCTCTGGCTGGTCGGCTGGGGCTGGTCCGCGCTGCGGCAGGACCAGCCCGCGGCCTGAGTCCTTAGTCCTTCGTCTCTTCGGGCGCACCCTCGGGATGCTTGCGCTCGCGCATCGGTTTCAGCATGCCGGGCGCGAAGAAGCCGATCGGGTCGACGCTCATCGCCTGCTGCTTGATCTCGCCCTGGATCTTTTCATAGTCCTTTTCCATGGCTTCGGTCACCGACGCGCGCGTATCCTTCAGCGCCGCCTCGAAATCCTCCATCGTCACGCGGTCGCTGTCGAGCGAGCGCTTGAGCGCCGCAAGTCCCGCGCGCCGAACGAGGTCTTCGAGGTCGGCGCCCGTGAAACGCTCGCTACGCTCGGCCAGCGTGTCGAGCGACACATCGTCGGCAAGCGGCATCTTCGACGTGTGGATTTCGAGGATGCGCCGCCGCCCCTCGGCATTGGGCACCGACACATAGATGAGCTCGTCCAGCCGCCCCGGACGCAGCAGCGCGGGGTCGATCAGGTTCGGGCGGTTGGTGGCGCCGATGACGACCACCGACTGCATCTCCTCGATCCCGTCCATCTCGGCGAGGATCGTGTTGACGACGCGCTCGGTCACCTGCGGCTCGCCCGACGTCCCGCTGCCGCGCGCGGGCACCAGGCTGTCGAGTTCGTCGATGAAGATGATCGTCGGCGCGACCGCCCTCGCCCGCGCGAACAGCCGCGCGATCTGCTGCTCACTCTCGCCATACCATTTCGACAAGAGGTCCGACGATTTGATCGCGATGAAGTTGGCATCGGATTCGCGCGCCGCCGCCTTGGCGAGCAGGGTCTTGCCCGTCCCCGGCGGACCATAGAGCAGAAAGCCCTTGGCCGGGCGGATGCCGAGCCGCCGGAACGCCTCGGGATGCTTCAGCGGCAATTCGATGCCCTCGATCATCTTGTCGCGCGCCGCGTCGAGCCCGCCGATGTCGCTCCAGCGCGTGTTCGGCGCCTGCACCATCACCTCGCGCATCGCCGACGGCTGAACGCGCTTCAGCGCGTTCAGGAAATCGTCGCGCGTCACGCGTATCTCTTCGAGCACCTCGGGCGGGATCGTTCCATCCTCGAGGTTGAGCTTCGGCATGATCCGCCGCACCGCCTCGATCGCCGCCTCGCGGGTCAGCGCCGCCATGTCGGCGCCGACGAAGCCGAAGGTCGTGCGCGCGAGCTCGTCGAGATCGACGTCCTCGCCGAGCGGCATACCGCGCGTATGGATGCCGAGAATCTCGCGGCGGCCCTTCTCGTCGGGAACGCCGATCACGATCTCGCGGTCGAAGCGGCCCGGCCGGCGCAGCGCCTCGTCGATCGCGTCGGGACGATTGGTCGCCGCAATCACGACCAGATTGGTGCGCGGTTCCAGCCCGTCCATCAGCGTCAGCAGTTGCGCGACGATCCGCTTTTCCGCCTCGCCGGTGACCTGCCCGCGCTTCGGCGCGATCGAATCGATCTCGTCGATGAAGACGATCGACGGCGCGGCCTTCGTGGCAGCCTCGAAGATTTCGCGCAGCCGCTTTTCGGACTCGCCATAGGCGCTGCCCATGATCTCCGGTCCGTTGATCAGGAAGAATTGCGCGTCGCTTTCGTTCGCGACCGCGCGCGCGAGCCGCGTCTTGCCCGTTCCCGGCGGGCCATGAAGCAGCACGCCGCGCGGCGGATCGACGCCGAGGCGGCGGAACAGTTCGGGATAGCGGAGCGGCAGCTCGACCATCTCGCGAAGCTGGTCGATCGTGTCGCCAAGCCCGCCGAGATCGTCATAGGTGACGTCGGTGCGCCGCGCGTCCTGCGGCTCCTGATATTCGGGGAGCAGCTCGACCTCGGTATTCTCGTCGATGAAGACGACGCCCTTTGGGCTCGCCGAGACGACGAGCAGGCGCACCTCGGCCAGCGCATAGGCGGGCGCGTTGAGCATCTGGCGAAGCTGCGGCGGCATGTCGCCCGACGGCAGCCGCTGCTGTCCGGCGGTCGCGACGGTATCGCCCGCGACGAGCGGCCGCCCGAAGAAGCTGCGCTTCAGCGCATTGGCCGATCCTTGCAGCCGCAGATTCTCCTGCGCCGGCGCGAAGACCACGCGCGTCGCGGGGCGTGTTTCGACCCGGCTCAATTGCACCATGTCGCCTGCGCCCGCACCCGCATTGGCGCGCTGGAGGCCGTCGAGGCGGATCACCTCCAGCCCCTCGTCCTCTGCATAGGGCGCGACGACGCGCGACGCCGTCTCGCGCTTGCCGCTGATCTGGATGATGTCGCCTTCGGTCACGCCGAGTTCGGCCATCGCCGAGCGCGGGATGCGGGCGATGCCGCCGCCGCTTTCTTCGGCGCGCGCGTTGGCGACTTGCAGTTTGATGCTTTTTTCTTTTACCGCGGCGTCGGCCAAGATGTTTCTCCCGCAAAGAGGTCAGAATGCGGAAGATAGGATGGCCGTTCCCGATTTTCGACCCCCGTCTTGGCCTGACGCGTTGAGGCACCTATGCCGCACCGCACAATTTTCTGGCATGTCAGTAAGCGCCATGGCATCATAATTGCCGAGACGATCATGCCACGCCTTCCTCCCCTCAGCAGCATGGAGGCCTTTCTAGAGGTCGCGCGCCACGGCACGGTGAAGGCGGCCGCGAGCGAGCTCGGCCTGTCGATGCCCGCGCTGTCGCGGCGCATCCAGACGCTCGAACATGCGGTGGGGCGCCCGCTGTTCAACCGCCATCATCACGGGCTCAGCCTGACCGAAACCGGGCGCGAATTGCAGGATCAGCTTTCGCCGATCCTCGATGACTTGCGCAGTGTTCTCGGACGCGCGGGCAGCCCCGACGCGTCGCTGCGCCTGCATCTCAACGTTCTGCCGCTGTTCGCGCAGCAGCGCCTCTTTCCGCGCCTGCCCGACCTTCGGCGCCAGCATCCCGAACTGCACATCGACATCGACACGCTATCGCACGCCGAGGCCCGCCTCGGCGAAGGGATCGACGCCGCGATCGCGCTCGCGCGCTCGATCGACCCGGCGCTCTATGCCGCGCGGCTCGACCAGGACAAGGTCTTCCCCATCGCGTCGCGGAGCCTGACCGACGGCAAGCGCCCGATCACCGTGCCCGAGCAGTTGCAGCGCACGACGATCCTGCTGCACCGCGAGATGCCCGAGACCTTCGGCGAATGGAAAAAGGCAGTCGGCATGCCCTATCTGGAGCCCGCCGGGGTCGATTATTTCGATTCGGGGCCGCTGATGCTCGAAGCCGCCGCGCAGGGCATCGGCGTGGCCTTCATGCACGGCCATCACTTCGACGACGCGCGCGACTCCCGCCTCGTCCGCCTGTTCGATTTCGATGTCGACAGCCCCTACAGCTACTGGTTCGTCTGCCGGCCCCGTGCGCTGCGGCAACCGGCGGTCAAGCTGTTCCACGACTGGCTGCTTGCCGCACGAATCTAGCGCAGGTTCAATCCGCAGCGACGGACCCGGTGCGGATATTGGTGGCGATGTCCCAGACGGCAATGAACATCGCGGCGATCACCGGACCGATGACGATGCCGTGGAAGCCGAAAAGCTGCAGCCCGCCAAGCGTGACGATCAGCACGACATAATCGGGAATCCGCGTCTCGCGCCCGACGAGAACGGGGCGCAGGACATTGTCCACCATCCCGATCACGAACAGCCCGCAGAAGATAAGCACCAGCCCCTGCCAGATCGAGCCGGTGACGAGCAGATAGGCCGCCATCGGGACCCAGACGAGCCCGGTGCCGACCGCGGGCAGCAACGACGCCGCCCCCATCAGCACGCCCCACAGCAGCGCGGCCTCGATCCCCAGCGCCCAGAGCACGATCCCGCCGATCAGCCCCTGGATGATCGCTACGACGATGCTGCCCTTGATCGTGGCGCGCACGACGACGGTGAAGCGATCGATGAGCAATTGCAGATCCTCGGCCCTGAGCGGCACCGCGGCGCGGATGCGCTGCTGCAGCCCCTCACCGTCGCGGATGAGGAAGAAGGCGAGATAGAGCATCACCATCAGCTTGATCAGCAGGCTGAAGAGGCTCTGCCCGATCGACAGCGCCTGCCCCAGGATCGCCCTTACACCCTCGGAGGCGCCGCCACCCAGCATCGCCTTCGCCGCGGCGATATTGCCGATGCCGAGCCGGTCGAGCCAGGGATCGAGCCACGCGGGCATCCCCGCCTGGAAGCCCGCCCATATCTGCGCCGGGTCGATCTCGCCCGATTGGATGCGCTGATAGACCCCGGCGGCTTCGTTGACGAGCGCAAGCCCCAGGATCGCCGCGGGCAGGATGACCATGCCAAGGATCAGCAGCAGCGTCAGCAGCGCGGCGCCGTTGCGCCGCTTCGGCATCCGCGCGAGCAGGCGGCGATAGACGGGCTCGAACAGGATCGCGACGATCACCGCCCACAGGATCGCGGCGAAGAAGGGCCAGAGGATCGCAGCGAAGGCGATCGAAATCGCGATCAGCAGGACCAAAAAGGTCCAGCGGCTGCCCGAATCCGCCCTGTCGCCCTTGCCCGCGGCCATTGCCTTCCCCTTCGACGACGCGCGATGCGTCCCGGCCGGTTTAGCCGCGCGAAGGAGCTGGGGTAAAGCGTCGAAATATCATAGAGAAAAGTGGTGCTGCTAGAGAGGATTGAACTCTCGACCTCACCCTTACCAAGGGTGCGCTCTACCACTGAGCTACAGCAGCAACCGGGCCATATCGAACGGATGTTCGCTGGACAGGCGCGGCCTATGGCGGGGCGCCTTGCCGCTGTCAAGGTGCGAGGCTTGACGCTGCGCCGATTTCGCCGCATCGCCGCGGCCATGAGCAAGCCGCCCTCCCCCGCCGACCTCGAACGCGAGCGCCGCCTCGCCGAGGCGCTGCGTGCGAACCTGCGCAAGCGCAAGGCGCAGGCGCGCGAGGCCAAGGCCGAACATCCGCCTAAAGACTGACGGTCACCGTCACCGCGTCGCTCTCGGCGATTCCTTCGGCCTTGCGGACCGAAGCCTTGACCGGCAGCAGCCAGCCGCCGCTCTCCCGGTGCGGAAAGACCGAGGTATTCCAGCTCGTATCGCCAATCGTGGCGCGAACCTTCGCCGAGCCGAATCCCTTGCCGCCGTCGAGCCATTGTCCCCCGATCGCGGCAAGCCGGATGCCGTCGGCGGCATCGCCCTCGATCGTCAGGAAGAACCACGCCGCGGGCGCAGTCGCCGATTGCCAGCGCCAGAGCGGAGTGGTGACGGTGAAATCCTCCACAGTGTCTATTTCGCCGCGACCGGCCGGACCGGAACCGGAATATTGCAGATGTCCGCGCCGCCCGCGGGCTGGATGAAGAAGGGATCGCGCCGGTTGGCGCGCGCGTCGGCGTAGCGTTGGAACGCATTGCTCTCCGTCGAGAGATATTCGAACTTCGGCTGTCCCGCAGCGGGCAACTCGGTCGCCAACCGGATTGATGTGATCGGTACTCGCTCGGCTTCATTTTCATAAAAGCCAAGCGCGCCGGTCCCACGCGGCAGGCTCGACAGATGCTCGATGCCGCTGATCACACGCCCGACGATGGCGATATTGCGGTCGAGATGGCGCGGCGCGTGACCGATGACGGCATAGAGCTCGGCGCCTGAGCCCGTATCGGGCGACATGTTGCGGCCGACGCCGACCGCGCCGTAGCAATGGAGCGGCCACCTTTGCTCAGGCACCTTGCGATCGTCGAGGCCGATCGGCCAACCCGATTCAAATGTCGCCAGCGGCGCATAAGCGTCAGCCGCCGGGTTAAAACCCGCATCGAATAAGCTGGTATCCCATGGCTTTTTCATTCTGTTCAAGCGCCGCGCGCCTTCATCCCCGGACAGGCGGACAACCTTCTCGCCGTTCACCATCGTTTCGGAACTTGCCGGGTCGGCAACGACGTACTCGCTCTCCGGCACCGTCACCAACCCCTCGGGCAACGGCTTCTTCTCGGTCGCATCGCCCCATTGCGCGACATAATTGTCCTGCACGCGGTTGACGCTCGTCCCGTCCCACCAGTGCGCGGCGGCGAGCTTGCGGATATTGCCGATCCAGCCCTGGCTGAACGGTGCCGGCATCAACTGGATGACGACGCGGCGCGGCTTGCCTTTCGCATCGGGTGCCAGATCCATGACGAGCAGGTCCGAGGCAGGAATCGCGATCCAGTCGCTCGCAGGCGCCGCGGCGGCGATCTCGCCCGGCGACGGGATCGGCGCGGGCGCCGGCGTTGGCTCTGCGGCATGAACGGGAAGAACGAGCGATGCGGCGGCGACGGCGGCGGCCAGGAGCAGATGTTTCATGGCGCATGTCTGCCACGCCCAACCGGCTTGCGAAAGCCCCGCCAAGCGACTAGGGCGCGCGTTCCAGTGCATGCGGAGCGGTGGCCGAGTGGTCGAAGGCGCTCGCCTGGAAAGTGAGTATACGTCAAAAGCGTATCGAGGGTTCGAATCCCTCCCGCTCCGCCACCGGGGCCTCCGCAGAGGTCCATAGAAGTCCGGTAAACTCGACTTTTTCTCTCTGAATTCCGATGCTTAGCTCGCCTGATTTTCCGTAGCGGTTCGAAACCGTTCGGAGCCATCCAGTACCGATCCGGGTACTGATCCATGGTATCGGCGACCCAAAAACATGGTATCTTCGGAGACGAGAAATGCTGAGTGATATCAAGGTCAAAGCAGCAAAACCGCGTTCAAAACCCTATAAGATGTCCGATGGCGGCAGTTTGCTGCTCCTCGTGACCCCCAGCGGCGGCAAATTATGGCGCTGGAATTACCTCTATGACGGCAAGCAGAAGAGCATGGCCTTCGGGGCCTGGCCGCTGGTCTCGCTCGCAGATGCCCGCGGCAAGCGCGACGAAGCGGCCGCCATCCTCGCCGAAAAGCGCGACCCCGCGATCGTCAAACGCCTCAAAGTCGAAGCGATCATCGAGGCATCGCGCCAGACGTTCGAACGCGTCGCCCGCGAATGGCATGCCAACGCCAGGTCGCAATGGGCCGTCGTTCACGCCGCAGACGTCATCCGCAGCCTCGAACGCGACGTCTTTCCGACGATCGGCGACCTGCCGATCGCCGACCTCTCCCCGCCCCTCATCCTCGGGGTCTTGCGCGAAATCGAGGCGCGCGGCTCGATCGAGACCGCAAAACGCATTCGCCAGCGTATCTCCGCGGTATTCGTATTCGGCATCGCCCAGGGCATCTGCGAACGCGATCCCGCCGAAAAGCTCGGCGCGGTCCTCAAGCCCCTGCGCAAGGGACGCCAGCCGGCGATCGTCGAACTCGAGCCGCTGAAGACGATGATCATTGCCGCCGAGGAGGATTATGCCCGTCCGATCACGCGGCTCGGCCTCCGGCTCCTCGCGCTGACCGCCGTCAGGCCCAGCGAACTTCGCGGTGCGCATTGGGCCGAGTTCGAGGATTTGGGCGGCAAGCTCCCGCTCTGGCGTATTCCCTCGGCGCGCATGAAAGGCGATCTCGACCGGAAGGAGGAGATCGGCGGCGACCATCTCGTCCCGCTTCCCCCGCAGGCGGTTGCCGTGCTCCGGGCGATCTGGCCGCTCACCGGCGAAGGCGACCTTGTCTTCCCGAGCAACTGTCAAACGGCGTTCAAAAGGGACCCCCGATCGGCGTCGAAGAGGGACCCCCTTTTCGGATATGATGCTGGTTTGTTGAAGATGGCCTTGCGCTGCGTGCGGCGGAGGGCGGGCGTAGCCCGACCGGAGGCGCGCGCA
>NZ_JAYSAH010000050.1:0-33901 GCF_041916015.1 Sphingopyxis sp.
GGCTCGTGCCGCTCGCGAAGAAGCGCGCCGAACTCGATCTGGGAAGTTACGCCGCCGGAAAGCTCGACCTCGGGACCGCCCTGCTGTCGACGCTCGCGCTCGCCGAGGCCGAAGTCGATGCGCTCGCGCGCGAAGCCGAGGTCGCGCGCGACGCGATCCGGATCAACTACATCTATGGGGAGGCAGGTCGATGACCGATGCAACATCAGCGGCGCGGTGGCGCGCCGGAATATTGGCCGCGGTGCTGATCGCGGGCGGCGGCGGTTACTGGCTCGGACAGAGCGGCCAGAGCGATGCGCCAACCGAGGCGGCTGGCAGCGGGGGGCGCAAGATCCTCTATTATTATGATCCGATGTTCCCGAACCAGAAGTTCGACAAGCCGGGCAAGTCGCCCTTCATGGATATGCAGCTCGAGCCCAAATATGCCGACGAGGGCAGCGGCGCGAAACCCGGCGTGTCGGTCGATCCGTCGGCGCGGCAAAGCCTCGGCATAAGGGTGGTCGCCGCCGAAATGGGCAGCCTTGCCGCGACCTTCGACGTCAACGGCAGCATCGATTTCAACCAGCGCGACGTCGCGATAGTCCAGGCGCGCTCGGGCGGTTTCGTCGAGCGCGTCTATCGCCTCGCGCCCGGCGATGTGATCGGGGCCGGCGCGCCGATCGCCGACCTGCAATTACCCGAATGGGGCAGCGCCCAGACCGAATATCTGAGCGTCAAAAAGCTCGGCAAACCCGAACTCACCGCGGCGTCGCGGCAGCGGCTGCGACTGATGGGCATGCCCGAAGGCGTGATCGCCGAAGTCGACCGCACCGGACGCACCGGCGGCAGGCTGACGGTGCGCGCGCCGATCGGCGGGGTCGTCCAGACACTCAATGCGCGCGCAGGCGTGACACTCGCCACAGGTCAGACGCTCGCCGAAATCTCGGGGCTCGGAACGGTATGGCTCAACGCCGCACTTCCCGAAGCCCAAGCCGGACTGGTGAAGATCGGCCAACGGGCAACCGCGACCCTAACCGCCTTTCCCGGGGAGAGTTTCGCCGGCAAGGTCGTTGCCATCCTGCCGACCGCATCGGCGGACAGCCGGACGCTGACGGTGCGCGTCGAGCTCGCCAACCGTGGCGGGCGCCTGCGCCCCGGCATGTTCGCCGTGGTGGCGCTCGGCGGCGATGCCAAGCCGGCGCTGCTTGTCCCGAGCGAAGCGGTGATCCGCACCGGCACGCGCAGCATCGTAATGCTCGAGAAGGGTGACGGACGCTATCATCCTGCCGAAGTGATCGCCGGACGCGAAGGCGGCGGCAAGACCGAGATATTGCAGGGGCTCGCCCCCGGCGAGAAGGTCGTCGCGTCGGGCCAGTTCCTGCTCGATTCCGAAGCGAGCCTGACCGGCCTCACGGTCCGCCCGCTGGGGCCCGCGCAATGATCGCGAAGATCATTCGCGCCTCTGTCGCGGCACGCGGGCTTGTCGTCGCCGCGGCACTGATCCTCACATTGCTCGGCATCGCGGCGGTGCGCACGACGCCGGTCGATGCCCTGCCCGATCTCTCCGACGTCCAGGTCATCATCCGCACCAGCTATCCGGGCCAGGCGCCGCGGATCGTCGAGGACCAGGTCACCTATCCGATCACGACGACGATGCTTTCGGTGCCCGGCGCGCGCGTCGTGCGCGGCTATAGCTTCGTCGGCGACAGCTTCGTCTATGTGCTGTTCGACGACAAGACCGACCTTTACTGGGCGCGCAGCCGCGTGCTCGAATATCTGAGCCAGGTGCAAAGCCGCCTGCCCGAGGGCGCCCGGGCTTCGCTCGGGCCCGATGCGACGGGGGTCGGCTGGATCTATGAATATGCGCTGGTCGACAAGAGCGGGCGCCACGATCTCGCCGAGCTACGCAGCCTCCAGGACTGGTTCCTGCGCTTCGAACTCAAATCGGTCCCCGGCGTCGCCGAGGTCGCGAGCATCGGCGGGATGGTCCGGCAATATCAGATCCTCGTCGATCCGCAGAAGCTCGCCGCCTATGGCGTGACCGCGACCGACGTCGCCGATGCCCTGAAACGCGCCAACCAGGAAAGCGGCGGCGGCACGGTCGAGATGGCCGAGGCCGAATATATCGTGCGCGCGAGCGGCTATCTGAAGACCCTCGACGATTTTCGGAGCGTCCCGATCCGCACGGCGGCGGGCGGAATCCCCGTGACGCTGGGCGACGTCGCCACCGTCCAGATTGGCCCCGACACGCGTCGCGGCATCGCCGAACTCGATGGCGAGGGCGAGGTCGCGGGCGGGATCATCGTCATGCGGCAGGGCCAGAATGCCCGCGAGGTGATCGACGGCGTCCGCGCCAGGCTCGCCGAGCTCAAGGCGGGCCTGCCACCCGGCGTCGAGATCGTCACCACCTACGACCGCTCGGGGCTCATCGACCGCGCCGTCGACAATCTATCGTCCAAGCTGGTCGAGGAGTTCGTCATCGTTGCCATCGTCTGCGCGCTCTTCCTCTGGCACGCGCGCTCGGCGCTGGTCGCGATCCTGACCCTGCCGCTCGGCATATTGATCGCCTTCATCGTGATGCGGCTGCAGGGGCTCAACGCCAACATCCTGTCCCTGGGCGGGATCGCGATCGCGGTCGGCGCAATGGTCGATGCCGCGGTGGTGATGATCGAAAATGCCCACAAGCATCTCGAACATTGGGAGCGCGCTCATCCGGGCCAAGAGCTGAAGGGCGCCGACCGCTGGCGCGTCGTCACCGATGCTGCCGCCGAGGTCGGCCCCGCCCTCTTCCTCAGCCTCCTGATCATAACCTTCTCCTTTCTTCCGATCTTCACGCTCGAAGGACAGGAAGGCCGGCTTTTCTCGCCGCTCGCCTTCACCAAGACCTATGCGATGGCGGCCGCCGCGATATTGTCGATCACGCTTATTCCGGTGCTGATGGGCTGGCTGATCCGCGGGCGGATTCCGGGCGAACAGGCCAACCCCGTCAATCGCTGGCTGACCCATATCTATCGCCCGGCGCTCGACTGGGTGCTCGAACGGCCGAAGAAGACGCTCGCGATCGCAGGCCTCGTCTTCGCGACGAGCCTCTGGCCGATGACGCAGCTCGGCGGCGAGTTCATGCCGCAGCTCAGCGAGGGCGATCTTCTCTATATGCCCTCGGCGCTGCCGGGCATATCGACCGCCAAGGCGTCGCGCCTGCTCCAGCAGACCGACCGGCTGATCAAGACGGTTCCCGAGGTCGAGAGCGTGTTCGGCAAGGCGGGCCGCGCCGACAGCGCGACCGACCCCGCGCCGCTCGAAATGTTCGAGACGACGATCCGCTTCAAGCCGAAGGATCGGTGGCGCCCCGGCATGACCGAGGAAAAGCTGATCGCCGAACTCGATGCGCGGGTGCGGGTGCCGGGGCTCGCCAACTTCTGGATTCCGCCGATCCGCAACCGGATCGACATGCTGGCGACGGGGATCAAGAGCCCGATCGGGATCAAGATCGCGGGATCGGACCTTGCGGCGGTCGACCGGACCGCAAAGCGGATCGAAACGATCGCCAAGTCGGTGCCTGGCGTATCCTCGGCGCTCGCCGAGCGATTGACCGGCGGGCGCTATATCGATGTCGCTATCGATCGCGCTGCGGCGGCGCGCTATGGCCTCAACGTCGCCGACCTGCAGGCCGTCGTTTCGGGCGCGATCGGCGGCGAGGCGATCGGCCAGACCGTCGAGGGGCTCGCACGCTATCCGATCAGCGTCCGCTATCCGCGCGAGCTCAGGGACAGCATCGGCAAACTGGCCGGCCTCCCGCTGCTCACCCCGTCGCGCCAGCAGATCACGCTCGACACGGTGGCCAGCGTGCGGATCAGCGATGGCCCACCGATGCTGCGAAGCGAGAATGGCCGGCCGGTGACCTATATCTATGTCGAGGGCCGGGGCCGCGACCTGCAGACGCTCGTCGGCGACATCCAGGCCGCGGTCGCGCGCGGTGTCGACCTGCCGCCGGGGATCAGCGTCTCCTACACCGGTCAGTTCGAATATCTCGTCCGCGCGACGGAACGGATGAAGATCGTCGTGCCCGTCACGCTCGCGATCATCGCCGGGCTGCTTTACCTCACCTTCCGGCGCTGGGACGAGGCGCTGCTGATCCTCGCCACGCTGCCTTTCGCGCTCACCGGCGGACTGTGGCTGCTTTACCTCCTCGGCTATAACCAGTCGGTCGCAAGCGCGGTCGGGTTCATCGCGCTCGCGGGGGTCGCCGCCGAGTTCGGCGTCGTCATGCTCATCTATCTCAGGCAGGCGCTCGATGCCCGAGGCGACCATGACGTCAAAGCGGCGGTCCGCGATGGCGCACTGCTGCGCGTGCGTCCGAAGGCGATGACGGTCGCCGTGATCCTCGCAGGCCTGTTCCCGATCCTTGTCGGCACCGGCACAGGATCCGAGGTGATGAGCCGGATCGCCGCGCCGATGGTCGGCGGCATGCTCACCGCGCCGCTCCTGTCGATGTTCATCATTCCTGCCGCCTATCTGCTCATGCGCAAGCGCGCGGCCCATCCCGTTCAACCCGAAGGAGAAACGACATGAAGAAACCGACTGCCATCGCACTGGGCCTCGCCCTCAGCGCCGCGCTTGCCGGCTGCGGCAAGCAAGGCGAAGCGCCGAAAGCGGAAGAAAAAGCGGCCATGCCCAACGATAACGGCGCCATGGCGATGCCCGCCGAAACCAGACATGGCAAAGCGACCGGGACCGTGACGGCGATCGATACCGCGAAGGGCGAGGTCACGCTCGACCATGGCGCGATCGCCGAGCTGGAATGGCCGCCGATGACGATGGGCTTTGCCGCGAAGCCCGAGCTGCTGAAAGACGTCAAGGTCGGCGACAAGGTCGCGTTCGAGCTCGATTGGGACGGCAAGGCCGGAACGATCACCAAGCTCGACAAGGCGCCGTAACACCACATCATCGCGCGCGGCGGCCCCGGTTGCAGCGCGCGATGGCCGCCTCCTTTGCCCGTTTGACGCCGGACCGGGGGCGGCCGTGCGACAAATTAGTCGGACAACGCCTCAAGAAGCGGACAACCGCCAGCGTCGCCGGCACCGCAGGCCTCAATAAGGTCGCCCAGCACTGCGGCCATACGGTCCAGGTCAGCGCGCTTTGCGAGGACGTCGGCAAGCTGTGTCTCGGCCATTTGGCGCGCCAGGTCGCAGCCGTAGCGGCCGCCTTCGGCCAGAGTGAGCAGCGTCCGGACCGTATCGAGGGGGAAACCCAATTCGCGCGCCCGGCGCACGAAAGCGAGGCGCCTGACACCGGCTGAATCGTAGCGGCGAAATCGCCCTCGCCGAACCGGCAAAGGCAGGATGCCGATGCGCTCATAATATCGAATGGTCTCGATATTGCAGCCGGTACGCCGCGAAAGCTCGCCAATGGAGATGGTGCCGGAAGGAGGCATTGCGATTCCGCTTGCATCTGTAGTTACTACAGATGGTAGGCATGCCTCCACGGCGAAGCAAGGAGTTTGAATTTGGCTGGAGATGCAAGACGTCCGCGAGGGATCGGGGCTATTTCGTTGACCCTCGGCGGGATCACATCGGGTTTTCTCGCGGCCACCTGCTGCGCCCTCCCCATGCTGCTTGCTTCGGCGGGGCTCGGGTCTGCCTGGCTCGTCGGCATAGCGATCCCCGCCGCGCCATACCGGCTCTGGTTCGTCGCATTTGGTGCAATTTCGCTCGTGGCGGGCGGAGTGCTGCTGGCCCGCCAGCAAGTACGTGCAGCGCACTCCGACGGCGACAGTCAGTGCGTACCGGCAGCGCTGCGGATCGCGACCTTGATCGGGCTGCTTGTTGGCGCCGCCCTTCTATGGCTTGGCTATCGCTATGCTTGATCGATCGCCTATCCTGCAATCGACGCTGACGTGTCCGCTTTGCGGTCAAATCGCCAGCGAAATCATGCCCACGGATGCGTGCCAGTATTTCTATGACTGCACGGGATGCCGCGCTCTGCTCAAGCCGCTACCGGGAGACTGTTGTGTCTTCTGTTCCTATGGAACGGAGCCCTGTCCACCGGTACAGATCAACGGCGGCAAGGATAGCTGTTGCGGCTGAGCAGGAGGCCGCCGACAGCATCAACAGCCCAACAGGATCGCCGCTAGCCCGTGCCGGCCGCGATTGCTTCTATGACCCGGCAATCCGAAACCGGCCCCCCATCACAGAGATGGACGATGCGCGCCAGTTCGGCGCGCAGTTGCCCCATACGCTGCAGCTTTTCATCGACGTCGAGCAGGTGACGCGCCGCGAGCGCACGAATTTCGGCACAGTCCGGCCCAGGGCTCAAGGCGAGCGCCGTCAACGACCGGATCTCGTCGATCGAGAAGCCGAGGCCGCGGGCATTGCGGATGAACGCGAGGCGCCCGACATCCTCCTCCCCATAAGTGCGCCGGCCTGAGGCCGTGCGCGCGGCGCTGGGTAGCAGTCCGATATCCTCGTAGAAGCGGATAGTGTTTATCTTCGTGCCGGTGCGTTTCGCCAGTCCCCCGATCGGCAGTTGCGGGTCGCGTGCCATCGGCACTCCTATTCGGTTTCGTCGCAAATTCAGCTTGCTTCTACAGTTACTGTAGAATGTAGACCAGAGGAATGAGCAACGATAGTTCTTGCGGCTGCACGGGCGACTCCGTCAGAGCCGAGCATGATCCCGCCTATCGGCGGGCCCTTTGGATCGTCGTCATCCTCAATCTCGGTTTCGGTGCGATCGAGATCGTCGGCGGGTTCATCGCCAACAGCCAGGCCCTCAAGGCCGACTCGCTCGACTTCATCGGCGACGGCACGATCACGCTGGCCGGGCTCGTCGCGATCGGCTGGACCGCGCTGGCACGCACTCGCATCGCCTTTGCCCAGGGCCTGTTCCTGCTGACGCTGGGTCTCGGCGTGATCGGCGTTGCGCTGTGGCGCGCCCTGACCACGGTTCCGCCCGAAGCCGAGCTGATGGGCGGCATCGGCATCGCCGCTCTCCTCGTCAATTTGACTTCGGCCGCTGTTCTCTCGCGGTTCCGCGACGGCGACGCCAATGTCCGCGCGGTATGGCTGTTCAGCCGCAACGACGCGGTCGCCAATGTGGCCGTGATCATCGCAGCGGGGCTCGTCGCTTGGACGGGCCAAGCCTGGCCTGACCTCGCGGTTGCCGCCGTGATTGCCGCGCTCTTCCTTCATTCGGCCTATGAGATTCTTCGAAGCGCACGAACCGAGCTGCGTGAATTGTCGACTGCGGTAGGACAATAGGACCGATGCTGCCCGCTCGCCGCTTTCGCTTCCTGCTGATCCTGCTTGCGGCGATTGGCAGCCTCGCCGCGCAGGCGGCGCAGGCGCGCAGCGATGTCGTCGACGTGCAGACCATCTGGCGTCTGCTGGATTATGTCGCCGTCGATTATGGTGGCGCGGTCGCAAATGGCCAAGTGACGAGCTCGGTTGAATATGCCGAGATGACCGAGTTTTCGGGCACCGTTCGCAAAGGCATCGCGACCCTTCCGGCATCACCGACGCGGGCTCGCCTTGTTGCCGAAGCAGGACAGCTCGAAGCGGCGATCGCGGCGAAATCCGACCCCGGCAAGGTGACCGGCCTGGCGCGCGGTCTCGCTGCGGACCTGCTCGCAGCTTATCCGGTCTCCCTCGCCCCGCGCAAAGCCCCCGATCCGCTGCGCGGAGCACAAATCTATCTGGAAAATTGCGCCAGCTGTCACGGCGCGCGCGGTGACGGCAACGGACCTCAGGCCAAGGGACTCGACCCGGCACCCATCGATTTCACCGATGCCGAACGCGCTCGCAAGCGCAGCCTGTTCGCGCTCTATCAGGTCATAGGCCAGGGGCTCGAGGGCACGTCGATGCCCAGTTTTTCCCATCTGCCGCCTGACGACCGCTGGGCGGTAGCAGCCTATGTCGGTGGATTCGCCTTTCGCGATGTTTCGGCCGGCCAGCATATCTGGAACCAGACGCCTGCCGCTCGCAAACTGGTGCCCGATCTACAGGCCTTCACGAGCCTCAGCCCGGAAGCGCTCGGCCGTACGCTCGGACCGGAGCAGGCGGATGCGATCACGGCCTATTTGCGCTCCGATCCGAAAGCATTGATCAACGCCTCGCCCGCTACGCTTGCAATTGCGCGTGATAAGCTGACGCAAAGCCTCGCCGCGTACCGGAAGGGGAACCGTGATGAGGCGGAGCGGCTGGCCCTGTCCGCCTATCTCGACGGTTTCGAACCGATCGAGCCGATCCTGACTACGCGCGATTCGGGGCTGATGGCGCGCATTGAATCCGCTATGTCCGATTATCGCGCTTCGATCTCGCGCGGTCTGCCGGTCGCCGCGGTCGCGGACAAGGCAGCTGCCGTCGAAGCCCTTTTCGCGGATGCCGAAGCTGCACTGTCTCCAGATGCCGCGAGCGACGCATCGACCTTTGTCGGGGCGCTCACGATATTGCTGCGCGAAGGAGTCGAAGCCCTGCTCATCGTCGTGGCGATGATCGCGTTCCTGCGAAAGGCCGAACGGCCCGAAGTCTTGCCCTATGTCCATGGCGGCTGGATCGCAGCTCTGGCTGCCGGCGGCGCGACCTGGGCGATCGCGACCTATGCTATCTCGATCAGCGGCGCGAACCGGGAGCTGACCGAGGGTTTCGGCTCGCTCTTCGCCGCCGTGGTTCTCGTCTGGGTCGGGATCTGGATGCACGGCAAATCGCATGCGGATAGCTGGCAGCGCTATATTCGCGAAGCGATGGGCAAAGCACTTTCGCGCCGCTCGGCCTGGTTCCTGTTCGGGCTGGCGTTTCTCGTCGTTTACCGGGAGGTATTCGAAACCATCCTGTTTTTTGCAGCGTTGGCCACGCAAGGTAGCAGCGGTGCGATCGCCGCCGGAGCCGGAACAGCACTGGCGGTCCTTGCGGTGATTACGTGGGCCATGCTCCGCTACAGCCGGATCCTGCCGATCGGGAAATTTTTCGCCTATAGTTCCGCGCTGATCGCAATCCTGGCGGTCGTTCTCGCCGGAAAGGGGGCGGGCGCCCTGCAGGAAGCCGGTCTCCTCAACATTACGCCGCTCGCCCATTTCCCCCGTTTCCCCGCCTTGGGAATCTTCCCTTCGCTCGAACCGCTTCTGCTCCAGCTTCTCGCGCTCGGGATCCTCTGGATCGGCTATCTATACAATGACCGGCAACGTCGCCGGATAGACGTGACGCACGGCAAATAAAAGAAATCACAGCGGACGGGACAATCCCCTGCGATCGCTTCCCAAAGAAGGCAACGAACCCAAAAGGATTTGTCCGGCGCCCGAGACGAAGACACGACAGGGCTGCTATCGCCAGCCGATGCGCGAGATGCCCCACTGGAAAGGCCGACTTGTTATCGAAGCCTGTTATGCCCGCTGGTCGGGTTCGGTCGGCGATGCGGCTCCACATCGTCATTTCGCGGCGCAGGCGATCTTATCGACGGAACCTCTCGCCGTGGTGGATGCGAGCGGCGCGCGGTTCGATGGACACTGCTTGCTGATCGAGCCCGAGACTGTACACCGCCTGCTGCCGGCGGGTGGGGCCGAATTATGGTTCGTCGAGCCAACGGTCGGCTTCGGTCCTCCCGACGAGCTCAGGACGCGCATGGCCGGGATCGATCCTGTACAGATCGGCCCGCAAGGAGCGACATCCTTCTGGCAGCGATGGTTCGGAAAGGAAGCGAAAGGCGTCACTGATCCGCGCATTGCCGGGGCCGTGGTGGCAGTCGACCGGTTGCTCGCTGTCGGGCCGGTCCGCCTCGCCGACGCAGCGCATGAAAGAGGCCTGTCGCTCGACCGATTTCGTCATCTCTTCACCGCCGAAGTCGGAATGCCATTCCAACGATATGTTTTGTGGCGACGGCTGTTGATCGCTTTCGAAGCCCTCCACGATGGACACAACATAACCGAAGCCGCCTATGCCGCCGGGTTTAGCGACAGCGCCCACCTTGCCCGCACGATCAGGGCAATGTTCGGCATCCGCGCGAGCGACCTCGACTTCACGGCATAGCCGCTGCGTTCAATCGGTCGCCGGCCAGCCCTGATAAGTGCGGCGCATGACCGAGAAGAACAGAGACTTTGTACCGGCGCTTGGGAAGAGCGGATCGCTCGACCGCTATGATGCCGCGATCGCCCTGATGACGCGCGAGAAAAGATGGCGAAGCGACCTCGTTCGACTGGTCGATGCGCAACCTGGCGAGCGGATCGTCGACATCGGTTGCGGGACGGGCACGCTCGCCATCGCGCTCAAGGCGGCAGCGTCGGCGAACGAAATATTCGGGGTCGACCCCGATCCGGCAGTGCTCAAGATAGCGCGGGCCAAGGCCGAGGCAGCAGGGGCCAAGATCGACTGGTTCGAGGCGATGGGCGACGAACTTGATGCGTTCGAAGCTCTTCGTTCCTGCGACAAGATCGTATCAAGCCTCGTCCTCCACCAATGCCCGATGGAGGTAAAGGAAGCGATCGCCGCGCAGATGTTCAGGCTCCTGAAGCCCGGCGGCACCCTCTTCATCGCCGACTATGGCGAGCAGCGGTCGCTGCTGATGCGCATGTTGTTTCGCCAGATTCAATTGCTCGACGGGTTCGAATATACCGAGCCCAATGCGCGCGGATGTGTCCCGGAAGTCCTCGAAGCTGCGGGTTTCGAGACGGTCGAGGAAGTGAAAATCATTCCGACACCGACCGGATCGATTTCAATCTATCGGGCGAAGCGGTAGCTCTCCTGCCTAGCCCGCTGCGTCACGGCTAGCCGCGCCAGTGACGGCCGCGGTGATGATGATGCATCCGGCGCTTCTGATAGCGCCGCTCGTAACGGTCTCGCCGATCATAGCGGCGATCGTCGCCGCGATAATGGGGATCATAGCCGCGATAGCCCCGGTCATAGCCGTAATTAGGCACGCCGTGGCGCGTGGAACGATATTCGCGCTCGTGGCGCGGCGCATCATGTCCGCGACCATATCCCCCGCGATCGCCATGATGCTGGGCAAGGGCCATTCCCGGGACCGCGAACGCGAGCATCGCGGCCGCGATCGTCATCAGTTTTCGCATGTCAGTCTCTCCACTTCGTGCTGCTCAAAATCCCCCTTCATGATTGAATGCGCTGTGAATATCGGCGCATTCGCCGACGATCCGGCGGTGACCCGGCGCCTCCATGCGACAGGCCGGTGACGGGAGCACAGCGTCGCGCTTCATGATGGGCACCCGCCCCGCGTGGATGAAGCGGGGCGAGTGTTGCCCTCATTTGGCCTTTGCCGCGACTGCGGCCTGGACTCTGGATTCGACCTGTTCGGGGCTGGGCTGAACGAGCATCTCGCCATTGACGAAGAAGGTCGGAGTGCCCCGGACGCCGACCGCCCTCGCGTCGGCAATGTCCTGCTCCATCCACGCCATCGCATCGGTGGTCGGCATCGAACGCGCCTTCGCGACATCAAGGCCGGCCTTCTCCGCCGCGGCCCAGGCGCCATCCATCTTTCCGTCATGCCAGTCGGGCTGCGCTTCGAGCAGCGCAGCCGGCACGGGCACGAGCTTGCCTTGCACACGGGCAGCCTCGAGGATCACGATCGCCTCGGCCGAGCCGGGGTGCAGCGGCAGGTAGCGCATCACGAGACGCACATCCTTCGGATATTTGGCGACGATGCCCTTCACCGTCGGGTAGAAGGCGCGGCAGGCCTCGCACGACGGATCAAAGAATTCGACGATGGTGACCGGCGCATTCTTCGGGCCGATGATCGGCGAGTGCGGGCGAATGAGGCTGTCGACGGGTCCCGCGACGACCTTCTTCGTGGGCTCACCCTCGGCGGTTCCGCTGTAAAGCATCGCGCCGCCGGTGAAGGCGAGCGCCGAAACGGCAAGCGTGGCCACCACTCCGATACGTCTGTTCATGATTTCAGTCTCCTTTGAAAAATCAGCAAGAGGGCGAGGATCAGCGAGAATGCGGCCAGCGACAGGAGAGGCAGCGGCACGCCTCCAATCGTCATGCTTTCTCCCGAGCAGGACGGGCCGCCGGTGCAAGGGACGATCGGTGCGGGAATGACGCCGACGTAGAGCAGGGAATGATAGAGGGCGACGAGCCCGCCGCCCGCTGCGAGCGCCAGTCCATAAGGAACGACGGCGCGATCCGACTTGAACGCCGCGATGCCAAGGATAATCGCGAGCGGAAACATGAAAGCGCGCTGGAACCAGCAAAGGTCGCACGGCGCCTGACCCATGACCTCACCGACGAAGAGGACGGCGAGGCTCGACAGGAGGGCGATCGCCCAGGCCGCGCCAAGCGGACGCCATTTGTGTGGGGCAAGCAGAGGGAAGCTCGTCATCGCCGACCACCTTTGAACTTGGGCTTGGGGCGCCGTTGCGGCGATTGCGGCTTGCTATATTTGGACTTGAGATAGCTCAGCAGTATGCCGTCGATCGACGCGAGCATGCGTTGAAAGCTAGTCTTGATGCCGGGAAGCCGGAGCCAGGCAAAGGGCCCGCGGCAGCGATAGCGATGGAGAAATTTGGTCCCTTCGGCCGTGCGCGTCAGGATATAGCTCTCCTCGAACTGGAGGATGAAGCTCGGCTTCACGTCGAGGATCAGTTCCTCATTGGGGCGCGCTGAGAGGATTGTCGCGGAAACCTCGAGAAACTTCGGCTTCTGGGGATCCATTCGCATCGAATAGCGAATCGCGATCGGGTCCTCGGCAAGCTGCTCGATCCGGACATAGGGATTCCAGATACGGTGGTTCCCGAAGTCTCCGAGGACCGCCCAAATCTGTTCCGGACTATAGGGGAGATCATGCTCCCGCTCGAACTCCATCACTTTCACTCCTCTATCGATCGGCCGCCGGGCCTTGCGCCACGCCGATTTCGGTGACGCCCGCGGGCAAAGGATCGGCGTGCGCCCCTCCCGTCGTGAACCAGCGGCGCAAACGCGGGGCCATCCTGCGTTCAAAGCCTGCCGCGAGGCTGAAGGAGGCTGGCACAATCAGCAGGGTCAGCATCGTCGAGAGGATGAGCCCGCCGATCACGGTAACCGCCATCGGCGCGCGCCACGCGCCGTCGCCCGTCAGTGAAAGCGCGGTCGGGATCATCCCGGCGACCATCGCGACTGTGGTCATCAGGATCGGCTGCGCGCGCTTGTGACCAGCGTCGATAATCGCCTCGTCGCGCGGCACCCCGGACGCCATTTCCTCAATTGCGAAGTCGACGAGCAGGATGCTGTTCTTACCGACGATGCCGAGCAGCATCAGCACCCCGATAAAGACGGGAAGCGACAGCGGATAGCCGGTCAACAGCAGCGCGACCGCCCCGCCGAGCGGCGCGAGCAGCAACGACCCCATGTTGACGAACGGCGGGATGATCTTTCGATAGAGCAGGATCAGGACCGCGAGGACGAGGAATATTCCCGACACGACCGCGATCGCGAAGTTGCGCAGCATCTCGGCCTGCCACTTTGCGCTCCCGAGGACGAGCCGCGTGACCCCCGCAGGCAGCGCCTTGAGCGCCGGAAGTGCCTCGACCTTCTCCATTGCCTGACCCGTGACGAGACCCGGAGCGAGATCGGCACCGATGGTGAGCTGGCGAACCTGGTTGGTCCGATTGATCTGAGTCGGACCGGCGCCGAACCCGATCTCGGCCACGACCGACAGCGGTACCGTTCCCCCGTTCCGGGTCGGAACCGGCATGTTGCGCAGCGTGTCGAGCCGCTCGCGCGCGGTTTCCGCGAGCGCGACGCGGACCGGGATTTGCCGGTCGGACAGCGAGAATTTGGCGCTGTTCTGGTCGATCTCGCCGAGCGTCGCGACGCGGATCGACTGGCTGAGCGCCTGCGTCGTCACCCCGAGCTGCGCCGCGAGCGCGAAGCGCGGGCGAATGACGATCTCGGGGCGCTGAAGATTGCCCTCGACGCGCGGCGATCGGATTTCCTTCACCCCGGCCATCTCCGCAAGCAGGCGGTTGCCGACATCCTCGAGCTTCTTCGGGTCGTCGCTGCCGAGCGTAATCGAGATGTCGCGATTGCTGCCGCCGCCGCCGCCATGCTGCGACTGGAAGTTGATGCGGGCATCGGGAACCTCAGCCAGACGCGGCGCTCGGTCCTTTTCGAACTCGGTGGAGGTGAGCTCGCGGTCCTTGCGCAATTTCAGGTAGACCGTCGCGGTGCCGACATCGATCCGCGACAAGGCGGATTCGACGAGCGGGTCGCGCTTCATGAGATTGGTCACCTCGTCGGCCACCGCCTCGGTCTGTTCGAGCGTTGCGCCCGGAGCGAGCTGGATGGCGACGCGGCTCGTGTCGGAATCGATCGACGGCTGGAAGGTCATGGGCAGCAGCGAGAAGCTGAAGATGGTCGCGAACAGGGCGAGCACACCGATGCCGACCACCCAGATGCGATGGTCCCTGATATAGCCGAGCCATTTCCAGCGCCCGCCGCGCGCACGCGCCGCCGCAGCCCCGCTGGTGTCGAGGCTCCAGCGCAAGATGCGCATATAGGTGTCGATGAGCGGACCCTCGCCATGCTTCTGCGGACCCTGCGCGGACAGAAAATAGGCAGCGAGCATCGGTGTGATCATGCGCGCGACCGCGAGGCTCATCAGGACCGCGGCCACGACCGTCAGCCCGAAATTCTTGAAATATTGTCCCGCGACGCCCGGCATCAACCCGACCGGCAGGAAGACCGCGACGATCGTCATGGTGGTGGCGAGAACTGCAAGGCCGATTTCGTCGGCCGCGTCGATCGAGGCCTGATAGGCAGATTTGCCCATTCTCATGTGGCGCACGATATTTTCGATCTCGACGATCGCATCGTCGACGAGCACGCCCGCCACGAGGCTGAGCGCGAGCAGGGTCATCATGTTGAGCGAGAAGCCCATCAGATCCATGAAGAGGAAGGTCGGGACCGCCGAGAGCGGGATAGCGAGCGCCGAAATCAGCGTGGCGCGCCAGTCGCGAAGGAAGAGGAAGACGACGACGACCGCGAGAATCGCGCCCTCGACCATGGCGTTGATCGCCGAATGATATTGGCCCTTGGTATATTCGATATCGCTGAACAGCTCGGTGAACTTGACCTTGGGATTTTCCTTCTCGAGCTTGCGCAGCTCCTCGACCGCCGCGTCATAGACGGTGACGTCCGAGGCGCCCTTGGCGCGCTCGAACCCGAAGGTCAGCACCTGCCGCCCGTCCTGCTTCGAGACCGAACGCTGCTCGGCGTAGAGGTCCTTGACCTCGGCGATATCGGCGAGGCGAACGGTCCGGTTGGTGCCGACCGAAATCAAGGTTTCGCCGAGCGCATTGGCGCTGCTCGCATTGCCGAGGATGCGCACAGCCTGCTCGGAGCCCGCGACCTCCATCCGCCCGCCCGCAGCATTGACATTGAGCTGGACGAGCTGGGTGTTCACTGCCGCAGCCGTCAGGCCGTATGCGCGCATGCGCTCGGGATTCAAGATGACCCGGATTTCGCGGCTGACGCCGCCGCGTCGATAGGCGTCGCCCATGCCGGGGACAGCAATCAGCCGCTTGGCGACGACATTATCGACGTACCAGCTCAATTCCTCGAGCGTCATGTCGGTGGCGGACGCCGACCAATAAGCCAGCGTGTTGCCCGAGGTCGAGAGGCGGATGACCTGCGGCTCGAGGATGCCGTTCGGCAGGTTGCTCCTGATCTGGGTGATCTTGTCGCGAATATCGGTAACCGCCCGGTCGATCGGCGTCCCGATCGCGAACTGGACGAAGGTCTGCGACTGGCCCTCGGTGACCGTCGAATTGAGCTCGTCGATCCCCTCGATCGTGCGCACAGCCGCCTCGACGCGCTGGGTGACCTGCGTCTCGAGTTCGGTGGGTGCGGCGCCGGGCTGCGCGATGATGACGATGGCGCCGGGGAAATCGATGTCGGGGTCGCTCTGCACCCCCATCATCAGGAAGGAGACGATCCCCGCCACCGTCAGGCCGAAGAACAAGACGAGCGGCGGGATGGGGTTCCGGATGGACCAGGCCGAGATATTCTTGAAGTTCATCCTCTCTCCCCTTTCCGGTTCGATCCCGCCGCGACCGCGCGCCGTCAGCCCACGCTGCGATCGCGATAGGCCAGCAGGCGCAGCGCGTTGGCGACCACGACGAGGGTCGAGCCTTCGTGGGCCGCGACCGCTGCACCGATTCCGAGGCCGAAGATCGTCGCCGGGACGAGGACGACCACCACGCCGAGGCTCACGACCAGATTCTGCCGGATAATCCGCCGCGTCTGCCGGCTGAGCCCGATGGCGAAGGGAAGATGGGCAAGATCGTCGGCCATCAGCGCGACGTCGGCCGTCTCGAGCGCAACGTCCGATCCCGCGGCGCCCATGGCAATCCCGACGGTCGCGCTCGCCATCGCGGGCGCATCATTCACGCCATCACCGACCATGGCGACGGGCTGCTCGGCCTTGAGATCGCGGATGGCGTCAACCTTCTGGTCGGGCATCAGATCGCCCCAGGCCTCGCTGAGCCCGACCTCGGCCGCGATCGACTCCGCGACCTTCTGATGGTCGCCAGAGATCATGATCATCCGGCCGATCCCGAGATCGCGAAGCTTGGCGATCGTCGCACGGGCGGCCTCGCGCGGCGTATCCATCAGGCCGATCGCGCCAAGATCCCGGTCGCCCATTCGAACCACCATGGTCGTCCGGCCCTGATCGCGCAGCTGCGCGATCGCCTCGGCGACCTCCGCCCCGAGCGGCGCGACGCCGTCCGTACCGAACATCTCGGCCTTGCCGATCAGCACGGTCTCGCCCTCGACCTTTGCGGTGACCCCGCGCCCGGTCAGGCTATTCAGATCATCGGCGAGCGGAACGCGCGTCGATGTGAGCATGGTCTCGCCATCGCGCGCGATCGCGGCCGCCAGCGGGTGGTCGCTGAGCCGCTCGACCGCCACGGCAATCCGCAGCAGTTCTTCCTTCGGTACGCCCGCTGCAGGAACGACATCGGTGATACGCGGCTTGCCCTCGGTGAGCGTGCCAGTCTTGTCGAAGGCGAGCGCGGTCAACGATCCAAGATTCTCGAGCGGACCGCCGCCCTTCACCAGAACCCCGCCGCGCGCCGCACGCGCTACGCCCGACAGGACGGCGCTCGGGGTAGCAATCGCAAGCGCGCACGGGCTCGCTGCGACGAGCACGGCCATCGCGCGGTAGAAGCTGTCGCGGAAGGGCTCGTCGACGACGACCCATGCGAACAGCAGGACGAACACCAAGGCGAGGACGCTCGGCACGAAGATGCGCTCGAACTTGTCGGTGAAGCGCTGGGTCGGCGACTTCTGCGTCTCGGCCTCGCTCACCATCTTCACGACCTTGGCGAGCGTGGTGTCGGCTGCGAGCCGCGTCACCGCGATCTCGATCGCGCCATAGCCGTTGATCGTGCCCGCGAAGACGCGGTATTTCCCATCGAGCGCGTCGGCCTTGGCGGCGGCCTGCGCGCGGTCGGGCACGGGTTCCTTGTCGACGGGGACGCTCTCGCCGGTGACCGGTGCCTGATTGACGGCGGTGCGGCCGACAACGACGAAACCGTCGGCGGGCAGGCGTTCGTTCGGCTTGACGATCACCGTGTCGCCGATCTGCAGCAACTCGACCGAGACTTCGCGTGCCGTACCGTCGACGCCCTTGATCGTGGCGGTCTGCGGCGCAAGCTCGGCCAAGGCCTCGATCGCGCGCTTCGCCCGGCCCATCGCATAGTGCTCAAGCGCATGGCCCAAACTGAAAAGGAAGAGAAGCAGCGCGCCCTCGGCCCAGGCGCCGAGCGCCGCCGCGCCGGCCGCCGCCACCAGCATCAGCGTGTCGATTTCGAAGCGCTTGAGCTTCAGATTCTCGATCGCCTCGCGCACCGTGAACCAGCCGCCGAAGCCATAGGCGGAGATATAGAATGCGAGCGGCACCCAGTCGGGCGCAATGCCGAACTTCTCGATCGCAAAGCCGACGCCGAGCACGAGCCCGCAGAGCAGCGCGAAGATGAGCTCGGTCCGTTCGCCGAAGATGCCGCCATGATCGTGACCATGGTCGTGATCGTCCGCGCCCTTATGGCCATGTTTGTGGTCAGGCCCATGCTTATGGTCCGGACCATGGTCGTGGCCATCGTCGCCATGTTCGTGCGCCGCTTCTGCAGGGGCTGCTGCCGCGACGACAGCCGATTTCTGGGTTACGCCCATATCCGAAAGCACTTTCCTGATGATGTCGACCGAGGTTTCCGAGCGCCGGAACTCGGCGCGCAATGTCCCAGCCGCTCCGACCTCGGCTTCGATCACGCCAGGTGTTTCACGAAGCTTGAGCCCAATCGTCCGGGCGCGCCGCGCATGACCGACGCCTTCAAGATCGTTCCAGAAGAGATGCTGATATTGCTCGGTCAGCTCGGCCCCGGCGCTCCGCGCCAGCTGCCGGACGCGCTCAAGCGGCAGGATGTCGGGCCGATAATGGATGCAGAGCTGCGGCGGCGCGCCGTCGTTCGTGCGGATCACATGGACCTTGTCGACGCCGTCGCGCCCTTCGAGCTCGGTGGTGAGCCGCAAGACGCAGCGGTCGGCAGTATCGCCGACTTCGGGCAAGAGGAGCGGAATGTCGAGCCGCAACTGGTCACTCATGATGCGATCCTTTTCTCTTCGCAATCGGCAATAGGGTCCGGGCCTATGCTAAACGCCCAGCAAGATGAGGTGCGGGAGTCTTGGCAGGTGGCGACCCAACTCCCGCACCTCCCTGAACGCCGGAGATCCCTGCCCGTGGTGAGGGGGGCGAATGAGAGGGGCCTCCGACGGCCAGGTTTCGAATTTGGACTCATGCGCGCCGTCCGCTTGGCCGCGCGTAGCGCGACTGGACGGTCGTGCGGCGGAAATGACTTTCGAGCGCAGCGTTCGAACGGCGCAGAAACACCGAGCAAGCCCGGCGCAAAAAGGGATAGCCGAGCCACGAGAAGAAGCCGCGGCAGTCGAGCCGGTGCGTCACCTCGACACCTTGACCGAGCTTTTCGAGCCGGTAGCTTTCCTCGATGACGAGCAGGCCGCGCATGCCCGTCCTCCAGGAAAAGCCAGAGAGCCAGTCGAGCCCTGTGATCCGGCCCTCGGCGGACAGTTCCGGCCCACGCGGCCCGCGCGGCGAGTAGACATAGTCGAGCCGCTCTTCATCACCTGGATGATCGGTAAAGCGAAGTGTCGGATGCCAGTCACCGTAGCGCTCGATATCAACGAGCAGGCGCCAAACCCGCCCGATAGGGACCGGCAGGCGGAGCGAGGTGCCTACCGAGAACATCGGCACGCTCCCCGCTCCGGCAAGCTGGTCCGCGACGCAGGCCGGGGACCTGCGCCGCGGTGAAGACCGGCGAATTGCCGGTCAGCTCTGGACATCGGGAGGCTCCGCGGCGGATTTCCCGCCGAGGATGTCGACCGCTTCGAGCGTGATGAGCCCGATGTCCGGTATTTCAGTCAGCTGCGCCGCAAAATCGCGCAGCTTCTGCTCCTCGTCGATAATCTCGATCACCACCGCCCGGTCATTTTCCAGCGCATGTTTGCGATGGAGATGCGCCGGGCGACCGAAACCGAGGACCGCTTCGAGGACCGTCACCCCCGCCAGCTTTTGCTGGCGGGCGAGTTCGGAAATGAACTCGAAGACGCGCTGGTCACCGAAAAAGGCAGACTCGTCGGTGTAGACGCGCAAGAGCTTGGACGCTTTTTGCATGTTCCTCTCCTATTCAGTGACCGGCGCTTCGGCCGGTTCGGACTTGCGTTTCAGGAAGCCGGGTTGCCAGTTCGAGCCGAGCACGACCTTGGCAATCGCCGGAAGCACCAGCAGCGTCAGGATCGTCGCCGCGATGAGACCGCCGATCACGGTCGTTGCGAGAGGCTTCTGCACCTCGGCACCCGTGCCGGTCGCGAGCGCCATCGGCACAAAGCCGATCGCGGGCACGAAGCCGGTCATGATTACCGCGCGCATCTTCTCGGTCATGCCCTCACGGATCGCCTCGACGAGAGGCGTTCCATCTTCGAGCCGCTCCCGGATCGCCGTCATGACGACGAGCCCGTTCAGCACCGCGACGCCGGCAAGGCAGATGAAGCCCACCGCCGCGGACACCGAGAAGTTGATGCCCGTCAGCGCCAGCGTGAACACCCCGCCCGCGAGGCCGAGCGGCACCGCAAGGAACACGGCCGTCGCGCGCCCGAAGGTGCCCAGCGCCATGTACAGCAGGATGAAGATGCCCGCGAAGCAGAGCGGTACGACGATCGAGAGCCGCTTCGACGCCGCCTGGAGGCTTTCGAACTGGCCACCCCATTCGAGGTAATAGCCCGCCGGAAGCTTCACATTGGCGATCTTCGCCTGCGCCTCGGCCACGAAGGATCCCGCATCACGGCCTTCGAGGTTCACCTGGACGACGACGCGCCGCTTGCCATTTTCGCGGCTGATCTGGTTGAGCCCTTCGGTCAACCGGATCTGCGCCACCTGAGCGAGCGGTATCTGTCCGCGATTGCCGCCCTCGGAAGGCAGCAGCACGGGCAGCGCGCGAATGTCGTCGAGATTCACGCGGGTCGCATCAGGGACGCGAACCGTGATGTCGAAGCGCCGGTCGCCCTCATAGAGCAGGCCGGATTCGCGGCCGCCGAGCGCCGCCGACACGGTATCGGCAACCTCCTGGACCGAGAGCCCGTACCGCGCGATCGCGTTGCGATCGAGCTTCACGTCGAGCGTCGGAGCACCGCCGACCTGATCGGCCTTGACGCTGCCTGCGCCCGGAATGCCCTGGAGCACACGGACCATCTCATTCGCGGCGAGCGACATCTTGTCGAGATCGTCACCGTAAAGTTTGATGGCCACGTCGCCGCGGACACCCGCGATCAGCTCGTTGAAGCGGAGCTGGATCGGCTGGCTGACCTCGAACATCTGCCCGAGTTGACCGCCCGAGGCCTTCTCGATGCGTTCGACGACGTCCGCCTTGCTGTCGACACCCGCCGGCCACTGATCCTGCGGCTTCAGAATGACGAAGCCATCCGAGATGTTCGGCGGCATCGGATCGGTCGCCACCTCGGCGGTACCCGTTTTCGAGAACATCAGCTCGACTTCGGGCAGTTTGGTGATCGCGGCCTCGACGTTGCGCTGCATGGTAAGTGACTGTTCGAGGCTGACCGATGGCACGCGCGTCGAGGCGAGCGCCATATTCTTCTCGTCGAGCTGCGGAATGAATTCCGAGCCCAAGAGACCGAAGGCCGGGATCGCTAGCAGGAAGAAGGCGAAGCCGCCCGCAATGAAAGTCCAGGGCTTCGCGATCGCCTTGTCGAGCAGAGGCAGATAGCGTTCCTTGGTCTTGCGGATGGCCCAGACTTCCTTCTCGGCCACCTTGCCGCGGATCATCAGCGCGACGAGCGCGGGGACCAGCGTGATGGCAAGGATGAAGGCCGCGACGAGCGCGAGCATGATGGTGATGGCCATCGGCGAGAAGGTCTTGCCCTCGACGCCCGTGAACATCAGCAGCGGCGCGAAGGCGAGCAGGATGATCGCCTGTCCGAAGACGGTCGGTTTGATCATCTCCTGGCTGGCACGCATCGTCTCTTCGAGGCGCTCGCGAAGGTTGAGCAATCGCCCTTCATGTTCCTGCCGGTGCGCCAATCTGGCGAGGCAGTTTTCGATGATGATCACTGCCCCGTCGACGATCAGACCGAAGTCCAGTGCGCCGAGGCTCATCAGGTTACCGGGAACACGGAACGCGTTCATGCCCATCGCCATCATCAGGAAGGAGAAGGGAATGACGAGCACGGCGATGATCGCGGCGCGCCAGTTTCCGAGCAAGAAGAAGAGCGCGGCCGCGACGAGCAGAGCGCCCTCGGTCAGGTTCTTCTCCACCGTACCGACCGTTGCGTTCACAAGCTTGGCGCGGTCGAGCACCACCTTGACCTCGACGCCCGGCGGCAAGGTCTTCGACACCTGCGCGATCTTCGCCGATACATCCTCGGCGACCGTGCGGCTGTTCTGCCCAATCAGCATGAGCACGGTGCCGATCACCGCCTCCTTGCCGTTCATGCTGCCCGCACCGGTGCGAAGGTCGCCGCCGATCTTCACATTGGCGAGCTGGCCGACGGTGACGGGAACCCCGCCGCGCGTCGCAACGACCGCATTGCGGATTTCTTCGACCGAGCGCACGCGCGCATCGACGCGCACGAGATAGGCTTCTCCCGCCCGGTTGTAATAGTTGGCGCCGACCGCGAGGTTGGCGCGTTCGAGCGCTTCGCCGAGTTCGCTGTAGGAAATGCCGTAGCTGGTGAGCCGCGTCGGGTCGGGTTCGACCACGAAAGTCTTGGCATAGCCGCCGATCGAGTCGACGCCGGCAACGCCGCCAACCGACTTCAATTGCGGGCTCACGATCCAGTCCTGGACCGTGCGCAGATAGCCGGACTTCGCCACCTCATCGGTGAGCATGTCACCTTCGGGGGTCAGATAGCTGCCGTCGGGCTGCCAGCCGGGTTGCCCCGCGACCTTCTTGGCCCCTTTCCCGTCGGGGTTCTTGTAGCCGACGGTGTACATGACGACTTCGCCGAGACCCGTGGTCACTGGCCCGATCTGGGGCTGTACCCCGTCGGGCAGATTCTCGCCCGCCTGAAGCAGGCGTTCGCCCACCTGCTGACGTGCGAAATAGAGGTCGGTTTCGTCGGTAAAGATCGCCGTCACCTGGCTGAAGCCGTTGCGCGAGATCGAGCGCGTCGTCTCGAGCCCCGGAATGCCCGCCAGCGAAATTTCGATCGGATAGGTTACGAGCTTTTCGATTTCGACCGGCGACAGGCGCGGGTCGATCGTGTTGATCTGGACCTGTTTGTTGGTGATGTCGGGGACCGCGTCGATCGGCAGCTTGGTGAGCTGCCAGACGCCGAGGCCCGCGACGACGAGGAAGAGAAATAGCACCGCCCAGCGCGCGCGGACGGATAGCGCCATCAGTTTCGCGATCACGGCTTATTCCTCCTCGCCCGCGCCCTTGCCGAGTTCGGCCTTGAGCAGGAATGCGTTCTTGGTCGCGACGATCTGGCCGGGCTTCAGACCCGAGAGGATCTCGACGCGGCCGGCGCTGCGCTGGCCAACAGTGACCGGCTGGGCACGGAAACCCTCCTTGGTCCGCACGAAAACCACGTCGCGGCCTTCGAGCGTCTGCAGCGCCTCGTCCGCGATCACGATGCGGGCAGGACCGCCCGTCTCGGCGCCCCGGCTCGGGAGCAGGCGCACCCGGACCGCGAGGCCCGGCTGCAGCGACCCCGGCACGTCAAGGACGGCAGTTGCCGAACGCGTGTCACCCGAGAGACCCGGGGTCACAGCGCGCACGCGCGCATCGATCGTCCGCCCGTCGGGCAGCTCGATAATCGCCCGGTCACCGGGGCTCAGCCGCTGCGCGTCCGCGGGACCGACGGCGGCCTCGATCTGGACCTGCGACGGATCGGCGACCCGGAAGAGTTCGGTCTCGGGCTGCACGAAGGCACCGAGGCTCGCGCTCTCGGCGGTGATGCGGCCCGAGATCGGGCTCGCCACGATCACGCTGCTACCGTCGCGTGTGACCTGCGCAGCGCTCGCAGCAGCGCGAGCGCGCTGCGCTTCTGCCGCGGCGGCCGCCGCTTCGGCCTGCGCCCGTTCATAGTCGACGCGCGCCGACACCCGCTGGTCGAGCAAAGTCTTCTCGCGCTGCAGATTCTTATGCGCGAGCGTCGAGCGCGCGTCGGCCGCGACCCGTTCGGCCGCGATCTGCGCGGCGTCCCGGCTCTGGACGATCGCGATAGTCTCGCCCGCGCGGACCGGATCGCCGAGCCGTTTGAAGAGGCGCGTGACGGCACCGCCCGCGCGCGGTCACGATCGCTTCGCCGCTAGGCGCAGCCGTGACGGTCGCCTGCGAGATGATTTCCGAGCCGAGCCCGCCAGCGTTGATCGGCTCGACGCCGATCTCGGCCGCCTTGATGGCTTCGGGGGTGATGGCGAGGCTGCTTGGAAGGGCTTCACTCGCCGCTTCCTCGCCGCCTTCGGCCGCGGGGGCCGGCGCCGGATCCGCTGTGCAACGTGCGACGCCGAAGCCGGTGACAGCGGCGAGCGCCATCGCGCCCGCGACCGTGCCGAGAAGGCGCTTGTCCTTGGTGATCATATTCTGTCTCCGCTGTTGATGCGGTTCGCGCGCCGACCGGCAGCGCACCCCTGTTGGTTGAGAAGGAAGGCGGGGCAGACGGCCCCGAATAGTGTTGGGACCGGCGCGCTCATGGCTGGTGATCCGCGTCGCCGTCGGCCGCGGCCTGGCGCGAGAGGATCGCTCTCGCCTCGGCACGGGCCTGCCGGGCCGCGATCAGCTCGGCCTGCGTCGTGGCATAGGCCTGCTGCGCGTCGATATATTCGACCAGCGTCGACTTGCCGGCACGGTAGCTGAGCTCGGCAAGCCGGACGCCTTCGCGCGCCTGCTCGATCCCGCTGCCTTCGAGCGCCGCGAGGCGCGCTTCGGCAGCTTCGAGTTCGGCCTTCGCATTGGCGATCTGGGCCTCGGCGTTGACCACCGCATTTTCGCGCCGCGCGATCGCCGCCGTCACGTCGGACTTGGCCGCCGAGATATTGCCGCGATTGCGATCGAAGACCGGGAGCGGCACCGAGACATTTGCGATCAGCGCGCGGTCGCCGGTATCGCGAAGCTGCCGCACGCCGAACCCGACCGAGGGATCGAGGCGCCCGTCAGCCCGCTGGCCTTGGAGCCGCGCTTCCGCAATCAGCTTCTCCGTCTCGGCCAGCCGGACGTCGAGGGTCGCGAGCGAGTCCACCGACACAGGCCGCACCCAGAGCTCACCATCGACCAGTTCGGTCGGCGGGACCGACGAACCCAGCAGCGCCGCAAGCGAGCGCCTTGCGGTCCGTTCCTCGGCTTCGGCGCTCCGCAATTCGGCGGTCGCCTGAACGAGGGCCGCATTGGCGCGGAAGGCGCGCAGCGGCGGCTCGTTGCCCGTGTCGACCATGGCCTGTGCGACGCGAACGAGTTCGCGCGCACGGACTTCATTCTCGCGAGCAAGCGCCAGACCGTCGCGCGCCGCGAGAGCGACCGCAAACTGGTTGCGCACATCGAAGGCGAGATCTGCCCGCGCGATTTCGAGCCGATACTGGGCGGCCAGAAACTCGGCGTCGGCCAGCGTCATCCGCGCGCGGCGACGGCCCCCGATATCAAGCCTTTGATTGACCGACACCGTGGTCTCGAGGCCGTTGAGCCCAGAGTAGGGACCGGTGCCGGCGAAATTCTCGACGTCGACGTTGAGCGTCGGGTTGTAGCGATAGCCGGCCTGGCGCTGGCGACCGCGGGCGGCCTCCACTTCGGCGGCGGCGGCAACAACGCGCGGTGAACGCGCGTCAGCTTCCTCCATTGCCTGAGCAAGGGACAATCGGGCGGGAAGCGGGCCAGTGCGAACGGCCTCGCTATCGGACGAAGGCGGTCCTACCAGCTCCGTCGCTGCCGACTGGGCAGCGGAGGGCGCGGCATTTGCGCCTGCAACGAGCGCCGCGAGACTCGCGGCGACAACTATGGATTTCATGAAAAAGAGACTCCTGACGTTTCCAGGGAGAGGCGCGCACGGAAGGCGCGCGCAGACCTAGAGCGTCAGGCGATTGGAGGGCGGAACGTCCCGATATAGGCGACCGGCGGCAAGGCGGCCGCCAGCATGCGAGCGTGCGACTGGGTGCACGGCACCTCGGTCGAAGCGATCAGCGTTTCCGCCGGGACGCCCGAGTGGTGGCCATGGCAGCCATGAGGCGCTGCCGGGAATTTTTGCTGGTCGCCGGACGAGGATTTCTCCTCGCCGCTTTCCGCGAGGTCGGCGTCCTGCGCCGACACGCAGCCTGCATCCAGCGCCGCAATGAGAGATGTCCTCTCCGCACGGTCCTCGGTGGCATGCGCAAGCGACCCGACAACCGTTCCGGATGCAAGGAGAAGGGTCAGAAAAAGGAGGATCACCCGTCGCATTGAACCGGCCCCTAGCATTGAAACGGCCTTGTGCAAAGTAGAAGTTTTTCAATCGGCTTCTCGAACACTATCACAAGGGGAACAGCGCCCTGTAATGTTGTCACATAGCCCAGAAATAACTCTCTATATCTTGTAATATTACTTGCATTAAAGCGACATAGAAAAAGTCATACCCGGAAATATTGCGCGTTAATCAAACTATTGTCGGAAATATGTTTGCATATGTCTTTTGCGTTCGTTCGAATTGGCCTTACCGTATTCACAGGCAGGCGCGGGGATGCTGCCGGATTTCCAGTCTGGCGCCCGGTGAGATCGTCAACCGCCGCGCAGTGATTCTAGTCGGCACATCGGGCCTTGACCCTGTATCTACTACAGGGTGCAAAAGCACACCCATAAAGAAACGGGGTGCATCGTGACAACAAATCCGGCGAGGAAACCATCTGACAAGGCGCTGATCGCCCCCTTGATCCGCGATCAATACCGAAGATTTCGCGAATCGAGCCGAATCGGTGACGAGCAGAGTGCCTGGCAGGCACTCGAGTGGGAACATATTCTGAGCCAGCCCTTTACAGGGGCCCATTTCGCATCCCACTGGCACATGCTCCAGTACGCCATCGAGCTGAGAGATTGGCGGGAAGCCACCGGCCAAGCGATGCGGCTGCTGCTCGTGCCACTGGGTTCTCTTACGGGCCGCCTCCCTGCAGGCAATAGCGGGCGTGCAAGGGTGAGTGCGTTCGAACCCATGCCGATCCCTCCCGAGCTTCACACGCTGATCGAGGCAGCTGGTCGGGAGGACCAAAGGAGCGACCATGCGCTCTGACCGGGATTTGGGCTTTCGGATTGATTCATTGGCTGTTAGGGGCGCGACCATGTCCGGCGTTCCCCTTCGGCTGTTTCTTGTGCTCATCCTGCTGCTCAGCGGGCTGCACAATGCTGCGCCGGCGATGGCGGGGATGACGCACCATGCGACGGACTCCCACCTTTCGCACCATGTCGAGCCTGGTCATGCGTCGGACAGTGACACGAAAAAGGGTCAGCAAGACGCCGACCTCCATGGCAGCCACCATAATTGCCCGGTCGCCTCCGATCAGGCCCTTTCCGGCCATGACGATCTGTCCTGTTTTTCCGGCGGACTTCACTTCGCCCTTCCTGCGACGCGCCTTGCGTCGCGCGCACTCGCGCCTCCCCTGAACCCTCCCCTCGCCTGAACGACGCCTGCCGCGCGGCCCTTCCCGGCCTGCGCTCAGCCGATCCGTTCAGGAGTGATAATTTATGCATATCCATATGCGTGCCGCCCTGTTGGCCGGGGCTGCGCTGCTGGCGGGGTCCGTTTGGGCCCAGCCGCTGACGCTCGACCAGGCGGTCGAACGGGCCATCGCCGCATCACCCGAGCTCAGAGCGGGTGAAGCGGGGGTCGACGCCGCGCGCGCCGACCAGCTTCAAGCCCGGGTTCGCCCCAATCCCACCGTGTCGGTTGACATGGAAAATGGGGTCGGCACTGGAAGTTATGGCTTGTTCCGGCAATCGGAACTGACCGTGACCTACTCGCAACCGCTCGAACGCGGCGGAAAGCGTGAAGCGCGCATGGCGCTCGCCGAGCGCGGCGTCGTGCTCGCCGAAGCGCAATGGCGCGTCGTTCGCCTCGACATCGCGCAGGAGGTCCAACGCGCCTACATCAATGCCCAGATTGCCGAGCAGATGGTCTGGATCGCCGAAGACCGAGTTAAACTCGAAAAGGAGATCCGCGCCGAGGCCATCCGGCGGGTGCGCGGATACAAGGACCCGCTGTTCGTCGAGACGCGCGCCGACGCCCGCATCATCGAAGCCGAACTCGCGCTGAAAGAGGTGCAGGCGAAACGCCAGTCGGCCAGAACGCTTCTGGCCTCCTTCTGGGGCGGAACGGCGGACAGTCTGGTCATCGCCGAAGGGATCGAAAAGCCCGATCCGCGCGACCCGCCCCTCGCCGAAGCCGACGCCGCCATATTCGATGCCGCGGTCGACCGCGCCCGGGCGCAAGTGGTCGTCGAGCAAAGCCGCGCCCACCAGGATTACACGGTGTCGGGCGGGACGCGCTTCCTTCGCGAGACGAACGATGTGGCCGTGCTTGGCGGAATCTCGATCCCGCTCGGGCGGTTCGACCGGAACCAGGGCAATATCGCTCGGGCTCAGGCCGAGCGACGGCAGCTCGAGTTCCAGTCGGAGGCCAGCCGCCTCGAACGACTGCGGCGCCTCGCATCGCTTCGAGCCGATGCCGATGCCGCGCGCGTGCGCGCCGAAGGCATCATGAACGACGTCTATCCCAAAGCGGTGAAGACGCTCGCTCAGGTGCGCGAAGGCTATGCGCGCGGCGGATTCCTGTTCGCCGACGTTCAGGACGCAGCCGACGTCATCATCCAGATCCAGGGTCAGTGGTCCGACGCCATGACGAGCTACCGCGATTTGCTCGCGGAGATCGATCGCCTGACCGGCCGCTTCGATGCGGCTCCCCTTGCGGAGAATATTCCATGAAGAAATTTCCATTTCCCGCCGCTGCCGCGGCACTGTTCCTTGCCGTTCCTCTCGCCGCCTGCGGCGGAGGCGCCGAGGGCGAGGACAAGCATGAAGAAGGCGAAAGCCACGCAGAAGGCGAAGGCGAGGAAGACGCCGAGGGACCGAACGGTGGCCGCCTCCTCAAGGACGGCGATTTCGCCGTCGAGGTGACGATCTTCGAGAATGGCACCGAACCGCAGTTCCGGGTCTTCGCAACACGCGATGGCAAAGCGGTCGATCCGAAGACCGTTCAGCTCGCGATGACGCTGACCCGCCTCGGCGGCGACGTCGATCGCTTCAACTTCCGCCCCCAAGGCAAGTTCCTCGCCGGGCAGGGCGTCGTCACCGAGCCGCACAGCTTCGACGTTGAAGTCGTCGCGGTCTCGAACGGCAAGCGCCATGTCTGGAAATATGCCAATCCCGAAGGCCGCACCCGCATCGCACCCGATGCAGCCAGGGCCGGCGGTATAGAAACTGCAGTCGTTGGACCGGCAACGGTGGGCGAGATGCGCGAGCTCTTCGGCACCGTGCAATTGTCGCCAACCGCCCGCTCCGAAATTCGCGGCCAGTTCCCCGGCCGCGTCGTCTCGGTAACCAAGGCGGTGGGTGATAGCGTCCGCCGCGGCGACCTGCTCGCGCGCATCGAGTCGAGCGAGAGCCTTCAGGTATATCCGGTGTATGCGACAGTCGGCGGCGTAATCGCCGAGCGCAACGCCAATCCCGGCGATGTGACCGATGGGCGCGCCCTCTATGTGGTCACCGACCCGGCCCAGACGACGGTCGTCTTCAACATCTTCCCCCGTGACCTCGCGATAATCCGCCCGGGAATGCGGGTGACGGTGGAGACGCAGGACGGCGCCGAGATTGCGTCTGCGCCGCTTGGGCAGTTCCTGCCCGACGGGAATGTCGAGGCCGGCACCGCGCTGATCCGCGCGACGATCCCGAACCGGTCGGGGACGCTCCGGCCCGGGATGGCATTGCGCGGCCGCGTGATGGTCAATCCCGTCAATGTGCCGCTCGCGGTACGGACCGAAGCCATCCAGCCCTTCCGCGACTTCAAGGTGGTCTATGCCAATTTCGGTCAGGATTATGAGGTCCGGATGCTGAAGCTCGGCCGCTCGTCGCCCGAATGGACCGAGGTCTTGTCGGGCATCAAGCCCGGCACCGCCTATGTCACCAAGGGTAGTTTCCTCGTTCGCGCCGACATCGAAAAGTCCGGCGCGGGCCACGACCATTGATCGGGGAGCAGGATAACATGCTAGCCAGAACCATAGGCTTTTCGATCCGGCAACGATGGCTCGTTCTCGCGGTCGTCGCGCTTCTGTGCGCGATCGGCGCGTGGAGCGCGACCAAATTGCCCATCGACGCCGTTCCCGACATCACCAACGTCCAGGTCCAGATCAACACCAAGGCGGAAGGCTATTCGCCGCTCGAGTCCGAGCAGCGCATCACCTACCCGATCGAGACCGCGATCGCGGGCATTCCGAACCTCAACTACACCAGGTCGATCTCGCGCTATGGCCTCAGTCAGGTCACCGTCGTGTTCGAGGACGGGACCGACATCTATTTCGCGCGCCAGCAGGTCAACGAGCGGCTCCAGGCCGCGCGCGGCCAGCTGCCACCCGGCATGGAGCCCGAGATGGGTCCGATCTCGACGGGCCTCGGCGAGATCTTCATGTTCTCGATCGAAGCCGAACCCGGCGCGCGAAAGCCAGACGGTACGCCCTATACGGCCGAAGATTTGAGGACGATGTCGGACTGGGTGATCCGCCCGCAGATGCGGACTATCCCGGGCGTCGCCGAGATCAACACGATCGGCGGCTACGCCCGTCAATATCATGTAACCCCCAACCCGACGTCGCTCGCCGCGCTCAACCTCTCGCTCAACGATGTCGTCACCGCGCTGGAGGCCAATAACGCCAATCGCGGCGCCGGCTATGTCGAGCGCAGCGGTGAACAGATTCTGATCCGCGTACCGGGTCAGGCCAATAACGAGCGTGACTTGTCGCAAATCATCGTCACCACCCGCGGGGGGGTTCCGATCCGGATCGCCGACGTAGCCGACGTCGCGATCGGCTCGGGGCTACGCACGGGCGCCGCGACCGAGAATGGCAAGGAAGTCGTCCTCGCAACGGTCTCGATGCTGATCGGCGAAAATCCGAGGGTCGTGGCGCAGGCCTCGGCCGAACGTCTCGTCGAAGCCTCGCGTGCGTTGCCGAAGGGCGTTGTTGCCAAGCCGCTCTATGACCGCACCGCGCTCGTCGAGCGGACGATCTCGACAGTGCAGAAGAACCTCGCCGAAGGCGCTCTCCTCGTCATCGTGATCCTCTTCCTGCTGCTCGGCAATTTCCGGGCGGCGCTGATCACGGCGGCGGTCATTCCCGTCGCCATGCTGATGACGCTGACGGGCATGCTCCAGACGCGAACATCGGCAAACCTCATGAGCCTCGGCGCCCTCGACTTCGGCCTCATCGTCGACGGGGCCGTCATCATCGTCGAGAACTGCCTCCGCAGGCTCGGCGAGGCTCAGCACAGGCTCGGACGCCTGCTCGATCGCGACGAACGTTTCGGTCTCGTCGCCTCGGCGAGCGCAGAGGTGATCAAGCCGAGCATCTTCGGCATCATCATCATCACCGCCGTCTATCTGCCGATCTTCGCGCTCGAAGGCGTCGAAGGAAAGACCTTCCATCCGATGGCGATCACCGTCGTCCTCGCGCTTACCGCCGCTCTGCTTCTGTCGCTCACCCTGGTTCCTGCCGCGGTGGCGCTGTTCGTGACCGGTAAGGTCGAGGAGAAGGAAAATTGGCTGATGCGTGGTCTCGGCAAGGGCTATCGCCCGTTGCTCGACCGCGTCCTCAATTGGCCGAAGGCTGCGCTGGCTGGTGCCCTGGCGCTTGTCGCGCTGAGCGGCGTGGCGGCGACTAGTCTCGGGTCCGAGTTCATCCCTGATCTCGACGAAGGCGATATCGCAATGCACGCGATGCGCATTCCCGGAACGAGCCTCACCCAGTCGATCGCGATGCAGGAAGCGCTGGAGAAGAGGATCAGGCAGTTCCCCGAAGTTGAGCGGGTGTTCGCGAAGATCGGCACGCCCGAAGTCGCGACCGATCCGATGCCGCCGTCGGTCGCCGACAATTTCATCATGCTCAAGGACCGGAAGGAATGGCCCAATCCGAGAAAGACGCGCGACCAGCTCGTTGCCGAACTCAACAAGGCAGTAAACGAGGTGCCGGGGAACAATTATGAGTTCACCCAGCCGGTGAAGATGCGCATGAACGAGCTGATCGCCGGCGTCCGCGCCGACGTTGCGATCAAGCTCTTCGGCGACGATCTCGATCAATTGCTCGAATCGGGGCAAGCGATCGAGGAAGTCGCCGGCGGGATCGCGGGCGCTCAGGACGTGAAGCTCGAACAGGTCACCGGCCTGCCGATGCTCTCGGTCACGCCCGACCGCGACAAGCTAGCGCGCTATGGTGTCAGCATGGAAACGGTCCAGGATGCGGTTTCGACAGCGACCGGCGGCCGACAGGCCGGCGAGCTTTTCGTGGGTGACCGCCGCTTCGACGTCATCGTCCGGCTTCCCGAGGCCATTCGCACCGATCTCGCGTCGCTCGGCAATCTCCCCGTTGCACTTCCGGCCGGCGGCTTTGTGCCGCTTTCGGAGCTGGCGGAGATATCGCTCGCTGCGGGGCCGAACCAGATCAGCCGCGAAAATGGCAAACGCCGCGCGGTGATCACGGCGAATGTCCGTGGGCGCGATCTGGGCTCGTTTATCGACGAGCTGACCCAGAAGGTCGAAGCCGAAGTCGAACTGCCCGACGGCTACTACATCGAATATGGCGGGACGTTCGAGCAGCTCCAGTCCGCGACGGAGCGCCTCCAGATCGTGGTGCCGCTGGTGCTGCTGCTGATCTTCGGACTGCTGTTCATGCTGTTTGGTTCGGTCCGCGATGCGGCGATCGTCTTCTCGGGCGTACCGCTGGCGTTGACGGGCGGGGTCGCGGCGCTTGCGCTCCGCGACATTCCCCTGTCCATCTCGGCGGGTGTCGGCTTCATCGCGCTTTCCGGGGTCGCGGTGCTGAATGGCGTAGTGATGCTCAGCTTCATCAAGGATTTGCGCGACCGCGGAAAAGGCCTCGTCGATGCGATCCGCGAGGGGGCGCTCACCCGACTCAGACCGGTGATGATGACCGCGCTGGTGGCGTCGCTAGGGTTCGTACCGATGGCGCTCAACGTCGGGGCCGGATCCGAGGTGCAGCGTCCGCTGGCAACCGTCGTCATCGGCGGGATCATCTCGTCGACGATCCTGACTCTGCTCGTCCTGCCTGCGCTTTACCTCTTGGTCCATCGACGGACCGCGAAGGCCGAAGAGGATGAGCTGGCGCGCCCGAGCAGCGTGCCCAGCCCCGCGGGCTGAGACCCTCCCGGATGGCCGCCATTCCCCCCTGTCGGCGGCAACCAGGAGTGCTGACTGGGGCGGAACCCAAGCGGGTTCCGCCTCCTTTTATGGATGGTGAGGATTGAGGAGCTTGCAATGAATGACAAAGCATCCGGGAGCGAACGCGAAAAACGAACGCTCCAGATCGTTCTCGTCCTGAACGCGGCGATCGCGATCGCCTTCCTTTTAACCGGCGCACTCGGCGATTCGAGCGCGCTCATCGCCAATGGGCTCGACAATCTATCCGACGCCGCAGTCTATGCCTTGAGCCTCGTTGCGCTCAGCCACGGTCTGCAATGGAAAACCCGCGCTGCCACGGCATCGGGCGTGATGCTGCTGATCTTCGCAGCCGGCGTCCTGTTCGATGTGGGACGACGGTATTTCGAAGGGAGCGAACCGATCGGCCCGACGATGATGATCATGTCGGCCGTCGCCGCAGTGGTGAACTATGCTTGCCTCAAGCTCTTGCAGCGCATTCAGGATCCGGACGTCAACCTCAGAGCCGCGACGACCTTCAGCTACAACGACTTCATCTCGAACGGTGGCATCCTGATCGCGGGCGTACTCGTCTGGTGGCTTGGGACGAACTGGCCGGATCTTCTGGTCGGGTTTGCGACTGCACTGATCGCGATCAAGGGCGGGATCGAAATCCTTCGCGACGCGCGGCAGGAAGCCAAACAGCAGCAAGGCTAGAGACTGTGGGGCCTATCGGATCGGCGGAAGAATGTTCGGACCTGTGCGAACACAGCCGCCGATCCTTGCCCAGAGGCACCCGACAGCTCGCCCCCATCATATTACGTCCTTATTACGCGAGGCAAAATTCGGGCTCGCGTAACAGGGCATATTACGCCGCCAATCGGCGTAAGTTATTGAAATTTCATGGAAAACTGGAGCGGGCGAAGGGATTCGAACCCTCGACCCCAACCTTGGCAACTTGATTTTGGCTCTTTTCTAGAGCTTCTTTTTCTTTCCTAAGCTTCTATTATTGCTCTCTTTATTGACAAACCGCCTTTCCCGCTGCA
>NZ_JAYSAH010000051.1:0-26008 GCF_041916015.1 Sphingopyxis sp.
ACCACTGTCTCCACAATCAACATCCCGTTCTCGCCAACTGATCAAAACCAGTCGGCCGACTATATCCCCGGGATGAAGGGGTCCTTTTTGCACGCCGATCACCCCACGAAGGGGGTGCCTATTGCACGCTGATCCTCAGCCCATAGGTCGCGTCGAAGCCGGCGGCCGGCTCATCGGTCGGCTTGGCGGCGATGAAATTGATCGCGCCGCCGGTGGAATTCTGGCCGAACAGGATGCCCTGCGGCCCCTTGAGCACTTCGACCCGCTCAAGGTCGAGCGTTGCGAACCGGGCTTCCGGCGCAAAAGTCAGCGGAACCTCATCGACATAGAGCGCGACCGTCGAGTTCGACCCCAGGGTGGAATCGTCAAAGCCGATGCCGCGGATCGAATAGATTGGCGTGCCGCGCGGCGCTTCGGTCGTCTGGAAACCCGGAACGATCCGGACAAGGTCCGCAGGCGAGCCGACGCCTTGTTGCAACAGCGCGTCCGACGACACGGCGTTGATCGACATTCCGACCTTGTTCACCGACTCGGAACGCTTCTGGGCGGTGACGATGATCTCGCCAACTCCACTGGTTTCAGCGGCGGCTGGAGCATCCTGAGCGAGCGCCGAACCGCTCCATAGCATGGCCCCTGCAGCGGTCGTCAGCAACCAGGCGACGCGATCCTCTGTCATCCTAAATCTCCCTAATATTATATATGTACCGGGCGCTTCACAGCGATCGGCCAAAGGATACGCTATGAATCGGCTATCATATGCTCTTATTCCCCCTTGATATGCCCTGGCGGAAAGCTTTGTCAATATTCTTTGAAAGAATGTACTGGATTTTTCCATCCCTTCTCCTACCATGTTCGGGCAACGAGGCCGGGCTTTCGGCAACGCGGGGTGGATCGATGATTGAGGAACTCGGGGACCAAGGGGCGGCAGACGAAGGGGTTGTGCCTCCTCTGGATCTATCGCGGCTCATCGGACCATTATTGCGTGAGCAGGCGATGGCCGGGGCGGTCGCGGCGATTTGGCAGGGCGGAAAAGCGGTAGCGGTCGAGGCTGCGGGCTACAGCGACCTCGCCGCCCGAACGCCCATGCGGGTCGATTCGATCTTTCAGATCGCCTCGATGACAAAGCCGCTCACGGCGGTCGCTGCCCTGCAGATGATCGAGGAAGGGCGGCTGACGCTCGAAACACCAATAGCGACATGGCTACCCGAATTTGCGTCGCCCCGAGTATTGCGCGACCCCGAAGGGCCGATCGATCAGTGCGTGGAGGCGCGGCGTCCGATCACGGTCGAGGATCTGATGACGCATAGATCGGGCATAACCTATGCCTTCACATCGACCGGCCCGATCGCCGAAGCCTATCATCTCGCGCTCGGATCGCCCACCGACACGTGGCATTCCGCCGGCAGCTGGGTCGCGGCGCTGGCGGGCCTTCCCCTTCGCCATCAACCCGGCGAACGAATGGAATATGGCCACTCGTTCGAGCTTCTGGGTTTCCTGCTGGAACGGATCGACGGTTGTAGGTTGAGCGAGCTTCTGCACCGGCGGATCACGGGGCCGCTCGGAATGAAGGATACCGCATTTCTCGTGCGCCCCGCCGACAGCGACCGGCTTGCCCGTATCTATGCGCATAGCGATGGCGAGATGACCGACGTTACAAACCCCGCCTTTTCGCTGCCCCGGTTTCAGGCGGGCGGCGGGGGTCTCTACTCGACCGTTCCCGACTATCTTCGCTTCGCGCTGATGCTGCATCGCGGAGGGGAACTGGACGGCGTTCGCATTCTGCGCCCCGACAGCATAACCACCATGCGGCAGGACCGCCTGACCCCGGAGCAGCATCGCCAGCCATTTCTGGGAACCGATCGGTGGGCGTCACACGGCGAGGGGCTTGGGCTGATGACCATTCTCGATCCGGCCGCGGCTCCACCGCTCGGCATTGGCGCGAGGGGCGCCTATGGCTGGTTCGGCGCTTTCGGCACCTGGTGGCAGACCGATCCGGAATATGACCTGATCGCCATCTACATGATCCAGGATGACATATCGCTGCTGCCCGGCAGCGTCGCACGGCGCGCCGGCCAGCGCCCCTCTCCCGCGCGCGCGGGGCTCCCCCTCTTCCAGAAAGCCGTTTACGATCTGACCACCTCTCGCAGATCGGCGGCGCACACGGCGTCCCCAAACCGCCGAACTGGACATCCGCAACATACACAGCCAAAGCCAGACAAAGGGCTTGGCGCAATATGACGGTGCGATTTCGACGAATGGGTTTAGGCTCAAACGGACAGGCGATCGATGCTTCCTGATATCAATATCCCGATCAAGGAAAGGATCATCGATTCGGCGATCAATGTGATCGCGACGGTCGGGATGCACCGGACGACCCATCGGAAGATCGCGCAAGCGGCGGGAATATCGCTGTCGTCGACCACCTATTATTATGAAACCAAGGAAGACATCTTCCGCGATGCCGTAAGCCGCGTTCTTTACACCTATCTCGGCCTGTTCCAGCAAACCGTCGAGGCGGCGCGCTTCGATGCCGCGTCCGTTGATCCGATTGCCCTGATCATAGAGCTCATTAGCAATGCGGCCGAAAGAGATCGCGACCTCGACCATGCGTGGGCCGAGATCATATTGGCATCGGCACGCACCGACGAGGGACAGGACCTTGCGTTGGCATGGTTCAGCGACATGGACGATGCGTGGATCGATCTGGCCGAAATTGGCGGCCTCAATTCGGACGCCACCGCCATTCAATGCCTTCTCGACGTCACCTGCGGACTCGTATTCATGACTTTGTCGCTGGGCCTCGATCGCAGCCAGGTCCTCTCCGTCATTCAGGGAGCTGACCCGATCGAGACCTGGCATCTTGCCGCGGCGCCGCGGCGGCCTGCACCCGAGCAGAAGGGACGTCGCAACGGCGCACAAACGCGCGAAAAGCTGATCGACACGGCGGTTGACCTGCTGCTGGAGGGGGGGACCGGCGCCCTGACCTATCAAGCTGTGGCGGAGCGCGGCGGCGTGGCACTGACCGCGCCCTCCTATCATTTCGGAAGACTCTCCAACCTTTTGAACGCGGCCGAGGCACGCCTGTTCGAATGGTCGAAGTTGCGTTATCGCGAAGGCTTGGCGCTGCATGGCGCGCGAATTGCGTCGAGATCGGCTCTTATCGACACGACAACCGCGATCCTGATCCGCGAGGCCACGGAATATAGCGCTGCCACGATCGCCCACTATTCGATCTGGAGCGAGGCGGCCCGAGACACTTTGCTCCGGCCGATGGTCGCGGAGGCGATCCTCGATCAGACGCAGGCGTGGCAGAAGCAACTGTCGCGAATGACGCCAACCAACATCAACGTGGCGCTCGCCTGCGAAGCGTTCTTTATCGGATGGTTGATCAGGGCGACCTCCACCGGCGCACCGTTGGACATGCTGGCGACGGCCAGAAGCCGCTTCGATCTCGTCTTCGAAACCCTGACCAAGTCCGGCACGATCGAAGCCTTCTTTCGGACTCTCCTTCAAAAATCGAAATAGGCAACGCGAACAGAATGGCAGCTTTCGAGGGAGCGACTGTCATATCTCACTGGGCCGGAACGGGCGCAAATCAGCGGTTATTCGCCTTCGAAAGGTTCAAACGGCGAGTGTCAGGGAGTTATAATAATGATGTGCCCGCGAAGGCGGGGATGACGATCATTAGGCGTCGATAAAGCCCGTCAGCAACGGCACCACCGCCTCCGGCGCCTCGATCGTCGGCAGATGGCCCGCTCCGACGATCACCTCCAGCCGCGCTCCCGGAATCGCGTCCGCAATCTCGTCATGATGCGCGCGGCCGGTAATGCCGTCCTTCTCACCCCAGATCAGCAGCGTGGGCACCGCAATCTCGACGAGCCGCGGACGGCTGTCGATGCGCGCCATGATCGCCCGCTGCTGCGCGAGAAAGGTGTCGGCGCCGGTGTCGGCCGCCATCTGCCTCGCGATGCCGAGCAGACGTTCATCACCGCGCTTTTCTTCGGGGAAGAGGATCGGGATGCGCTCCTCGACAACATGGTCGAAGCGACCGCTTTCCACGAGATCGATATAGCCCTGCCGCCGCGCGGTCTGCGCCGGACCATCAGCCGAGGCGAGCGTCGAGATCAGGGCGAGCTTCGCCACCCGCTCGGGCGCGCGGCGCATCACCTCGAAGGCGACGAAGCCGCCCATGGCGTGACCGATCAGCACGAATTTCGGAGGGGCGTTATCGAGCAGCCGCTGCGCGAAACCTTCGATCGTGTCGTCGCTGCGATTGTCGGCGACGATCACCTCGCGGTCGGGCCAGGCGTCGATCAGCGGTTGCCAGACGGCGTCGGTCAGAAGCTGGCCGGTAATGAGGACGATGGGAAGCGACATCAGACCACCTGATGGAGAAGAGGTTCGCCCGCGCTGAGCCGGCGACAGTTTTCGTGCGCGACCGTCAGGCTGCGCACGAGCGTTTCGGGCGTGAGCCAAGCGATATGCGGGGCGAGCACGGCGTTCGACAGGCCGATCAGCGGGTTGCCGCGCGGCAGCGGCTCCTCGGCGAACACATCGAGCCCCGCGCCGCGCAGATGGCCCGCCGTCAGCGCCTCGACCAGCCGCGTCTGATCGACCAGCTCGCCGCGTGCAGTGTTGATGAGCACCGCACCTTTTCTCATCGCGAACGGGTCGATCGACGCACGCGTCTCGTCAGTCAGCGGAATATGAAGCGAGACGATGTCGCTTTCCGCGAGCAACTGGTCGAGCGGCCAATATTCGTAAGGCACGTCGCGCGGGCTGCGCGCAGTATAAACGACCTTCGCCCCCAGCGCAGCCAGCACCGGCGCGAGCAAACCGGCCGAATGGCCGAAGCCGACGAGCCCGACCGTGCGCCCGGCGATCTCGCCAACGCTGTCGAGCTCCGACGGGTCGGCGGTCCACCCCTCCCCGGCGCGCGTCCGGATGTCGAAGAAGCAGGTACGGCGCAGTACCGCCATCATCAGCGACAGCGCCATCTCGGCGACCGCCTGGCTGTTGGTGCCAGGCATGTTGCACACCGCGACCCGATGCTCACGCGCAGCGTCGAGCGCGATCGTGTTCACCCCGACGCCGAGCTTCTGGATCAGCTTCAAATGGGGTGCCGAGGCGATGAACTCGGGCGTGACCGGAGTCAGCACATGGAGCAGCGCCGTGATCTCACCCGCAACGCTGTCGAGCGGCGCGGCTTCATCGACATGCACGACCATACCGGGACCGAAGATCGTATCGACCGCCTCGCGAAAACCGGGGCTCGGACGGGCGTGGAGGACGATCATGCCGCCACCCGGCCGATCGACCCGGCGAAAGCCGAGAAGCCCGCGAACTCGGCGTCGGCGCCCATCGCTTCCTCGATCCGCAGCATCTCGTTCCATTTCGCCATGCGCTCGGAGCGGGTGAAGCTGCCGACCTTGAGCTGTCCCGCGTCCCAGCCGGTTGCGAGATGCGCGATGGTGACATCCTCGCTTTCGCCCGAGCGCGCCGAGACGATGGCGCCCCAGCCGCGCGCGACCGCTGCGTCGAGCGCCGCCTTCGCCTCGGTGACGGTGCCGACCTGGTTGACCTTGATCAGCGCCGCGTTGCACACCGCCGCCTCGCCCGCGCGTGCGACCCGATCGGCATTGGTGACGAGCACGTCGTCGCCGATGATCTGGACCTTGTCGCCGATCGCCGCTGTCACCGCCGCCATCGCTGTCCAGTCGTCCTGTCCGGCGGGGTCCTCGATCGACAGGATCGGATAGGTCTTCGCCCATTCGACGATCCGCGCCGCCATCTCCTCGCTGGTCAGGCGGCCATCATCGAGAGCGAGGCTGTAGCCCGAGGCGTCGCCGAGTTCGTTCGCCGCGATATCGAGCGAGATGAAGACATCCTCGCCCGCGCGGTGGCCGCTCGCCTCGATCGCCTTGGTCAGCGTGCCCAGTGCATCCTCGTTCGAAGCGAAATTCGGCCACCAGCCGCCCTCGTCGGCAACCCCCGACAGCGGGCCCTTCGCTTCCATCAGCTTCCCCGCGGCGCGATAGACGTCGTCGGTGATCTCGAGTGCGCGGCGGAAGCTGCCTGCGTTCGGACACATGACCATGAAATCCTGCACATCGGTGCGCCGCCCCGCGTGCGCGCCGCCGCCGAATATCTGGATTTCGGGGAGTGGAATGCGCACCTTGCGACCGCCCGCGAGATAGCGCCACAGCGGTTCGCGGGCATCGGCCGCCGCGGCGTGGAGCACCGCCATCGACACCGCGACGACGGCATTGGCGCCGAGCCGCGCCTTGTTCAGGGTGCCGTCGAGGTCGCAGAGGATCCGATCGACCGCAGCCTGATCGCGCGCGTCCATACCCGAGATCGCGCCCGCGATCTCGGCGCCGATGCCGGCGACCGCGCCGTTGACGCCGAAGCCGCCGAACGCCGTCCCGCCATCGCGCAGGTCGATCGCCTCATGCGCACCGCGCGAGGCGCCGGCGGGCGCAATGGCGCGGCCGACCGCGCCCGATTCGAGTACGACCTCGGCCTCGACGGTGGGCCGACCGCGCGAATCCCAAAGCTGGCGGCCGGTGACGGAGGCGATACGGGACGTCATGCTAGGTTCCTTTTCCAGTTGGCGACGAGCGCGTCGATCGGTGTTGGCGCGAGGATCAACGCCCGCGCCTGATCACGCACGATGCGTTTGTGACCGGGGTCGGTCAGATAGGGCGCGGGCGATTTGCCCTCGACGCGCGCGATAAGCAGCGCGGCGGTCAGCTTGCCGGCGCGCAGCAACAGGTCATCGGCGTCTTCCCACTCGATCCCGGCGCGATAGGCCGCGACCATCGCACTCGCGGCCTCGCCCAGCCGGGCATCCTCCAGCCACACGGCTTTGAGCAGCAAATGGGTGGTACAGAAAGCCAGGTCGAAGGCGGGATCGCCATAGACCGCGCATTCGGCATCGAGAAACACCGGCCCGCCGGTGCTGACGAGGATATTCTTGGGGCTGACGTCGCCATGGACGAGCGCGATCTTGCGCGCGGAAAGATCGTCGGCGAGCGCCGTGAGCACGGGTGCGAGTTCGGTATCCTTCTGCGCGACATGGAGCAGGAAGGGATCGACGCGCAGCGCGCGGAACATCGCGTCGGTCGGAAAGGCGTCGCGGTCGGCGGCGCTGTCCGCGGTCGCCGCATGAACCGCCGCGATGCCGCGCCCCACCCCCGCCGCAAAATCCGCATCGACGCGCCCAGCGGTGAGCTCATCCTTCCACACCGGACAACCCGGCAGGAAGCGCATCGCGAAGCCGTAACCGGGAAGTTCGGCGAGCACCTCGGGCGCGATCGCCGGGTCCACGCCGCGCGCGCGACGCAGCCAGCGCACCTCGCTTTGCCCACGCTCGACCGGAGCGTGCCAGTCGGCGGCGACGCGGAGTTGTTCGAGCGGGCGCTTGACGACGATCGGGCCGGTCGGCGTCTCGACCTTCCAGACGTCGCACGACACGCCGCCGGTCAGCGGCTCGAGGACGATATCGCCCTCGCCCGACAGACCGGCGTCGCGCAACCCCGCAATGATGTCCGCGTCGGCCGTCACGTCAGAGCTTCTCCCGAATCCAGGCACCGACAAGGTCGGCGGCATTCTGGCGTTCCTCGATCGAATCCTCGAAATAATGGGCGCCCGTGATCAGTTCGAGCTGTTTGTCCTTGCTGCCGAGGAAGTCGAAGATTTTGCGCGCATCACTCGGGAAGACGCCGGTGTCGGCGGTGCCCTGCACAACGAGCGCAGGCGTGTCGTGCTTGGCGAGATGCGGCTGGCCCTGGCACGGCGAGGTTTCGAGGCTCCACATGTTGAGCCAGGTCTTGATCGTATTCGCACGGCCGATGCTCGGCGTGCGGTTCGCGATCGCGGGGTCGCCGCGGTAGCACCAGTTCGGCTTGCGGTCCGAGGGATCGATCGACGGATCGACACAGCGGATATCGCCCCAGCAGCGGAACATCGGGAAGATGCGGTCGGGAATGCCCGCGGCGTTCAGACGCTCGAGCTCGGCCTTCGCCCAGTCGGTAATCCGCTGGTTGCGCGCGCGTTGGCCGGCGCGATATCTGGCGATGAAGTCTTCCGAATAAGGCGGGCCGTTGTCGGGGTTGAACGGGTCGAGTGCGGGATCGGTCAGGGTCGGATCATTCTCGTCGATGACCGACGCATCCATCCAGTCGGTCAGCACCTCGGGGCGCCCCTGATGCGCGTTGAAGCTGATGTACAGATCGCCCTTGATGATCTGGGCGAGCGCATCCTGCCCGGCGGGCGACAGGCGATCGGTCAGCGTCGGCGCAATCGCCTCGGCCTGATAGGCGCCCATCAAGGAGCCGCCGCCCGAATTGCCGAGGATGACGATCTGTTCGACCCCGGCCTTTTCCTTCAGCCATTTCATGCCGACACCGATGTCGAGGATCGCATGTTCGAGCAGGAACTGGTCCTCCATGCCGCGATAGCGGGTATTCCAGCCGAGGAAGCCGAAGCCCCGCCGCGCAAAATAGGGCGCGATATAATGTTCGGAGAAATCGACGTTATAATGGGTGGCAATGATCGCAACCTTCGGACGCTTGCCGGCCTCGGTCCAGTAGATGCCCTGGCACGGATGCCCGCCCGCCTGGATGCGCGGTGCCGTCGGCGACACGAGTCCGATAAATTGCGCGTCCAGTCCTTCGCTGCCGTTCGGGTCCATTAGTTTCTCTCCTGCTGGTTATATCTCGCCGTCGTCATCCCGGACTTGATCCGGGGTCCATTCTTTCGGCGCTGGTTGAATGGCCTCCGGATCAAGTCCGGGATGACAAAAATGGGGACCATATTAGCGGCTCACTTCAAAAGGCAGCGTGTAGCCATCGAGCCCGGCGCGAATGGCCTTCTTGTCGATCTTGCCGGTTGGGCCGAGCGGGATGCTATCCACGAACAGCACATCGTCGGGCATCCACCAGCGCGCGATCTTGCCGTCGAGATACGCCTTGAGGTCATCCGCGGAGGCGCTAGCGCCCGGCTTGAGCTCGCAAAGCAGGATCGGCCGTTCGTCCCATTTGGGGTGCGCGATCCCGACCACCGCCGCATTGGCGACCGCAGCGTGCCCCATGGCGATATTTTCGATCTCGATCGAGCTGATCCATTCGCCGCCCGACTTCACCACATCCTTGGCGCGGTCGGTGATCTGCATATAGCCTTCCGAATCGATCGTGCTGACGTCGCCGGTGTCGAAAAAACCTTCGGCATCGAGCACGTCGCCGCCATCGCCGCCGAAATAGCCGCGCGCGATCGTCGGTCCCTTGATCATCAGCCGGCCGGGCGTCCTGCCGTCGTGCGGCAGACGATCGCCCGCATCATCGACCAGCTTCATCTCCAGCCCACAGAGCAGGCGGCCCTGCTTGAGCTTGTACGCCATCTGCTCGTCGTCGGACTTTGCCGCGATCGACGCATTCGGCACCGACACCGTGCCGAGCGGCGAGGTTTCGGTCATGCCCCAGCCCTGGATGACATCGACGCCATAATCGTCACGGAAGGTCCGGATGATCGATTCGGGGCACGCCGAACCACCGATCGTCACACGCTGGAGGGTCGTGAAGCGCTTTCCATTTTCCTGCATATATTGCAGCAACATCTGCCACACGGTCGGCACGGCCGCCGAATAGGTCACGCCCTCCTGCTCGATCAGATTGTAGATCGATTCGCCGTCCATCCGTTGGCCCGGCAGCACGAGCTTCGCCCCGACCGCGGGCGCCGAATAGACCACGCCCCATGCGTTGGCGTGATACATCGGCACGACGAGGAGCACGACGTCCCGCGCCGACAGCGCGAGCGCGTCGCGCTGCAAGGTCATCAGCGCGTGGATATAGTTGGAACGGTGCGAATAGAGCACGCCCTTGGGATTGCCCGTCGTGCCGCTCGTGTAGCAAAGGCCGCACGCGGCATTCTCGTCGAAGCCGCCCCATGGATAATCGGCGGGTTGCCCCGCGATCCAGTCGTCGAAAGCGATCGCCTCGAAATCCGTCTTGGGCAGCGAGGCACGATCGCAGAAGAAGATCACCTTCTCGATCGACGGCACGTGCGGCAGCAACTCCGCGACGAGATCGGCGGTCGCCGGATCGGCGATCAGCAGCCGGTCGCCGGCGTGGTTCGCGATATAGGCGATCTGTTCGAGGAACAGCCGCGGATTGAGGGTGTGGAGGACGACGCCCATCCCCGCCGCGCCGTACCAGGCAGCAAGGTGGCGGCCGCTGTTCCAACCCATCGTCGCCACGCGGTCGCCGGGCCGGATTCCTTCGGCCGCGAGCGCGTTCGACACGCGCTTCGCATCGGCGTGGATGTCGGCGTAGGTCGAGCGGGTGACGCGCCCCTCGGCATCGCGCGAAACCACTTCCCGGCCGCCATGCCACGCCGCGGCATGGTCGATGATCCGATCGACCGTCAGCGGCACATTCTGCATCAAACCGTCCATGCGGCCTGCTTCTCCCTCATATGGCTAGAAAGATAGTATACTAAGCATTTTGATTTTGCAACGCCGCTGTGCCTTGCGTCGTCCCCTGCCCTCTACTAGCGTGACGGCGTCGGCCACCGCCGACGACAGGGGTATATCGTCAGCATAACATGCGGACCAACCAGCTTATCATCGCCCTTTTTCAGCGCTTCTGCTGGCTCGACGAAGGTCTGCAGGCGCGGCTTCGCGACCGCGGCTGGCCCGAGGTCAGCCGGCCGCAGTCGATGGTGATGACCAATATCGTCAGCGGCATCGTGCGCCCGTCCGACATCGCACGCAACCTCGGCATTTCCCGCCAGGCGATCCACAGCACGATCAACCAGATGGTCGCGCTCGGCGTCGTCGCGCTCGAGCCCGATCCCGACGACCGGCGGCGCATGATCGTCTCGCTGACCGAGGCGGGCGCGCGGATGCGGCAGGACGCGCAGCGCGCGATGGACGCAATGTCCGATCAACTCGCCGAACGGCTGGGGCACGAGCGTTTTACCGAACTGCTCACAATCCTTGAAGCCGACTGGGGCGACAATATGGAATCGAAAGCCTAAGCCGCGAGCGCTCTGGCGACCGCGACCAAGCGCGCCGCCGTCATGTCGATGAGCGTCGCCGGCAGCGCTTCGGTGAGATTGCCGTCGGCATCGAACGCCGCATGGGCATTCGGCACCAGCACCTGTTCGGGAATGACGAGCGTCTGGATCGTCGAGAGAATCTGGCGCAGGTGCATCAGGCCGCGCAGCCCGCCGAAGGGGCTGATCGACGCCGACATCACCGCGGTCGCCTTGCCGCGATAGGCCGTGAGCGCGACGAGCGATTCGCCGCCGGTCGGGCGCGACGCCCAGTCGATCGCATTCTTGAGCAGCGGCGGCAGCGAGCCATTATATTCGGGCGAGACGAACAGCAGCCCGTCCTGCGCCGCGAACAGCGCCTTCAACCGCTCGGCGTCGGCGGGAAAGGCATTGGCCTCGATCGCCGCGGAATAGAGCGGCAGGTCGAACGTCGCGAGATCGACGTCGGCGACGGTCGCTCCATGGCTTTCGAGCGCCTTGATCGCGAGATTTCCGAGCGCGCGATTGAACGATCCTTCGCGCGTGCTTCCGACGATAACGGCTATCTTGGTCAATCTTCCCTCCCGACAAAATGATTAGAATACTAATCTATTTTCGGAAAGGACCGCAACGGACTTTATGAAGGTTGTCACAAATTTGGTGGTTATGCCTGTCAGTCGGGGTCGGAACTGTCATTCCCTTCCATCCTCATCCCGGATCAAGTCCGGGATGAGGATGGAAGATAAATCAACTTCCTGCCATATAGCTGTACGCCATCCATGGCTTCGACCAGTCCCGTTCGAAAACTTACGCCTTGATATCCGACAGCGTCGACAGCTTCGCCGTTTCGTCCGACAGATTCTCGATCACGCGCCGCATCAAGGCCTGCAGCGTCGCGACCTCCTCGTCGGTCATGCCGCGCGTCGCGACCTCGTGTACCTCGGCGTTCATCGGCGCGAGGATGAGCTCGAGCTTCTTCGCGTGCGGCGTCAGATAGATGAAAGTCTTGCGGCGATCATCTTCGGTCTTCTTGCGCGTGATGAACCCCGCCTTTTCGAGCCCCTTGAGCGCGACGACCGTGGTCGGCTCGCGCATCCCGACGCGTTCGCTGAGTTCGCGCTGGGTGATGCCGTCCTCGCGCCATAACTGTCGCAGAAAGCGCCATTGCCCCGCCGATACGTCGTAGCTCAGCGTCCCGCGTTCGAGCAGCCGCGAAAAGGACCGGAAGACGATGCGGGCGAGATAGCCGATGCTGTTTTCCGGATTGGTGTAATATTCCGCCGGATTTCGATAGCTCTGGTTTTTCTTGACCACCGGATTTCCCCTTTGACCAATATCTTAGAAGCCTATGATTCCCGCGGCAATAGCTTCGGTGCGGCAATATCGCTCGACAAGCGCCACGGTCCGATATACTTAGAATACTAAGTTACTGAAAGAAGCCCATGGAACGATTTACCCGGCTGACCGCGGTCGCAGCGCCGCTGCCGCTCACCAATGTCGATACCGACATGATCATCCCGGCGCACTTCATGAAGGCGCTGACGCGCGGCGGCCTCGGGCGGCACCTGTTCCAGGAACTGCGCTATGCGCCCGACGGAAGCGAACGCGCGGATTTCATCCTGAACCGCGGACCGACGCGACAGGCCCGGATATTGATCGCCGACCGCAATTTCGGTTGCGGCTCATCGCGCGAACATGCGGTGTGGGCGCTCGCCGATTTCGGGATCCGCTGCGTCATCGCACCAAGCTTCGGCGACATCTTCTCGAACAATGCCCGCAAGAACGGCCTGCTGCTGATCCGCCTGCCGGACGAGATCTGCGCACAATTGCGCGCGGGCGCAGCGCTCGCGCAATATGCGCCAATGACCATCGATCTGGTCGAACAGCGGATCACTCTCGCGTCGGGGGCCGAAATTCCTTTCATCGTCGATCCGCACGATCGCCACACGCTGATGGACGGGCTCGACGACATCGACCGCACGATGCGCCACGAAGGCGCGATCACGCGGTTCGAAGAGAGGATCTAGCCCCGAAATCTAGCGGAGGCTAGCCGGATCGGCGATGCAGCCTGCGATCGCACTCGCGGCAGCGAGCGCCGGACTCATCAGATGCGTGCGGCCACCGCGGCCCTGACGATTCTCGAAATTGCGGTTCGACGTCGCGGCGCAGCGCTCGCCGGGTTGCAGCCGGTCGGCATTCATGCCGACGCACATCGAGCAGCCGGGCTCGCGCCAGCCGAAGCCCGCCGCGCGCAGCACCGCATCGATCCCCTCGGCCTCCGCCTGCCGCTTGACCAGCCCCGACCCCGGCACCACCATCGCGCGAACGTGCGGTGCGACGCGGCGATCGCGCACGATATCGGCGACGACGCGCAGATCCTCGATCCGGCTGTTGGTACAGCTTCCGATGAACACCCGGTCGAGCGGGATGCCGGCGAGCGGCTGGCCGGGGGCCAGGTCCATATAGGCAAGCGCCCGCTTGGCCGTGGCGCGAGCCTCGGCGCTCGCCATCGCTGCCGGGTCGGGGATGCTACCGTCAATCGGAGCGACCTGCGACGGGTTCGTCCCCCAGCTCACCATCGGCGCGATTTCGGCCGCGTCGATCGAACGCATGTGGTCGAACCGCGCACCCGCGTCGCTGTGGAGCGTCCGCCAGCGCGCCAGCGCCGCGTCCCATGCTTCGCCCACGGGCGCACCGGGCCGCCCTTTCAGATAGGCGAATGTAGTCTCGTCGGGCGCGATCAGTCCGGCGCGCGCGCCCATTTCGATGCTGAGATTGCAGAGCGTCATCCGCCCCTCCATCGACAGCGCGCGGATCGCCGAACCGGCATATTCGATGACATGGCCGGTCGCGCCATCAACGCCGATCGCGGCGAGCAGGTGTAGCGCCAGATCCTTGGCATGGACATGCGGCGCCAGCCGACCCTCGACGCTGACCCGCATGTTGCGCGACTTGCGTTGGCGGATCGTCTGCGTCGCCAGCACATGCTCGACCTCCGACGTGCCGATCCCGAAGGCGAGCGCGCCGAACGCGCCGTGGGTCGAGGTGTGGCTGTCGCCGCAGACGATCGTCATTCCCGGCTGCGAACGCCCCTGTTCGGGACCCACGACATGCACGATACCGCCGCGCGGATCGCCCATCGGGAAATTCTCGATCCCGTGCCGCCGCGTGTTCGCGACGAGCGCCTCGAGCTGCGCCCGTGCCTCGGCGTCCTCGACGCCGGCGGGCCCGGCCGCCTGTCCGACGGTGGGAACATTATGGTCCGAAAGCGCCAGCACCCGCCCGGGCTGGCGGACCGGCCGACCGGCGGCAGCGAGCCCGGCAAAGGCCTGCGGCGAGGTGACCTCGTGGAGCAGGTGCAGGTCGATATAGAGCAATGTCTCGCCCTCGTCCTCCGCGACGGCGTGCGCGTCCCATATCTTGTCGTAAAGGGTGCGGGGGCCGCGCGCGCTCATCGCTCCGTCACCCGTGCAGCAGCTTTTCGATCGCCCCGGTGCATTGCGCGCAAACTCCCTCGGCCGCCCCCGGCCCGGGCGGAAATTTACTTAGAATTCTAATTTATACAGCCCAGGCAATCGTTCATCAAGAGGTTTTCCGCCATTTTCGGATGTCTCAAAAGTGTAATACTTAGTACTTGAAGTATTTTCGACACCTGCTAGAAGCCCGGGCGGGAACGGAGGATGAAACGCCCCAAAGGCCCGAGTCGAGGACGCACGAGACGTCCGGCGCCTGCGGAAAAACCGGCATTCACCATCAACTCGCCGTTCCGAATGAAATGATCTGGCCGGATGCTGCCCCCGCACCTTCGCCGTGATGACGGTAGCGGCACAAGCGACGCCCGGCCTTCCACGGAGGAAGTGATGAAGACCGCATTTCTGTTCATTTCGGCGGCGACCGTCGCCCTTGCCGCTGCCCCGGCCCATGCCCAGACGGAGGATACTGCTGCGCCGGCGGACGAAAGCACCGCCACCACCGACGCCGCCGCATCTGACGCCGGCAACGACTATGGCGAAATCCTCGTGACCGCGCAGCGCCGCTCCGAAAGCATCCAGAATGTCCCGATCGCCATTTCGGCCTTCAACGCCGAGATGGTCGAGGGAAGCGGCAGCACCAACATCACCAGCCTCAACGGCCTCGCTCCCAACGTCGTGCTGCAGACGCAGGGTCTGGTCGCCAACGTGCCGATGATCTCGATCCGCGGCATGAGCACGTCGGACCCCGATCCCAACGCCGACCCCAAGGTCAGCACGATCATCGACGGCGTCTATATCCCCTTCGTGTCGAGCACGATGCTCGACCTGTTCGATATCGAGCGCGTCGAGGTGCTGAAAGGCCCGCAGGGCGTGCTGTTCGGCAAGAACAACCTCGCCGGCACGCTGAACGTCATCACCGCGCGCCCGGCCGACGATTTCGGCGGCGAAGCGCGCGTCACCCTCGGCTCGTTCGGGCTGAAGCAGTTCCGCGGCAAGATCAACACCGGCCGCTTTGCGGACGACGCGCTGGCGGCGAAGGTCTCGGTCAATTTCCGCGACTATAACGGCTATGCCCGCAACGTGATCACCGGCAACCGCCTCAACGGCGCCAATGTGAAGTCGGTGCGCGGCGCGCTCAATTACGATCAGGGCGGCGCGTTCAATTCGACGATTGTCGCCGACTGGTTGAAGCAGAAGACGACCGGCCCGGCGCCGCACGTCCTCGACAATGGCGATCCGAACTGGGATCTGTTGCCCGACGTCGTCAAGACCGACGTCCGCAAGTCGGCGGTGCTGTTCGACCCCTATGCCAATACCGAAACCTATGGCGGATCGTGGACATCGAACCTCGACGTCGGTTACGGCACGATCACCTCGGTCCTCGGCTATCGCCACCTGACCTATGTCACGCGCGGCGATTTCGACGGATTGATCACGCCTGCACCGAATCTCGACGTGATCCGCGACTTCTCGGGCGAATCGAAGAGCGGCGAACTGCGTTATGTCTCGCCCGCCGGCGAGCCGGTCGATTTCGTCGTCGGCCTCTATTACCAGGCCGACAAGTGGCGCCAGTTCAACACGGTGTTCGCAAACCCGACGACGACGACGCTCGCGCAGCTTCATCAGGACACGCAAAGCTATGCGATGTTCGCGCTGGTCAACGCGCATCCGGTCGAGGGGCTGACGCTGTCGCTCGGCGGCCGCTTCAGCCATGACCGCAAGAAATACAGCATCGCGACGCAGGTGCGCACCAACACCACGCCGGTCGGCAATCTGACCGGCGACGCCTATACCGAGGCGGTGATGCAATCGCTGCTGAGCGGCCGGCAGCTGTCGTCCTTCGCGGCCGACCTCAAGGCCTCGTGGGCGGAGTTCACGCCGCGCCTGACCGTCGAATATCGCTTCTCGCCGGCGGCGATGGTCTATGCCAATTATTCGCAAGGCTACAAGTCGGGCGGCTTCAACTCGCGCGGCACGATCGCCGAGAATGTCGGCCCCTATGATCCCGAGCGCGTCAATGCGTTCGAGGTCGGCGCCAAGACCGACCTGTTCGACCGGCTGCTGCGTCTGAACGTCGCGGGTTTCGTCAACAATTACCGCAATCTGCAGGGATCGGTGACCAAGATGGGCGCCGTCCGCGCCGAGAATATCACCACCAACATCGCTGCGGCGAAAATCTACGGCTTCGAGGCCGAGGCGCTGCTGCGCCCGGCGGACGGCTTCACGCTCGGCGCGAATATCGCCTATCTGCATGCTCGTTATACCGACTTCTGCGCCGACACGAACGGGGTCTTCACCAACGGCGCGCCCGAGGTCGGCCAGTGCGGACCCGCGACGCCGATCCTGATCAACGGCGTGCCGAACGGCACCTTCTCGGTGCCCACCGACTCGACAGGACTCGACCTTGCGAACGCGCCCAAGTGGAGCGGGAGCCTGTCGGCCGACTATGCGATCCCGGTGTCGTTCGGCGAAGTGAAGCTGCACAGCGACGCACGCTATTCGTCGCGCTTCAACACCTGGGGCCGCAGCAACAACCCCGGCTATTATCGTAATGAAGTCGTGCTGCTCAACGCGAGCATCGCGGTCGCCGGCGAGGACGAGCAGTGGAAGGTCACCCTCTATGGCTCGAACCTGACCAACCAGAAGGTGATTTCGGGCGCCACCAACGCGGGCGCAACGCCGATCTCGCAATTCTATCAGCCGCCGCGCGAATTCGGGGTCGACTTCGCGGTCAAATTCTGACGGCTATGTCCCGCGGCGTCTGAAGGCGCCGCGGGATTTCTGTTTTCATACGAGGATCATGACGGGAGAGAGTTGGATGACCTGGGATCTGGATCGCCGGACATTCGTCGGCATGGGCGCGCTTGCCGCCGCGGGGCTCGGGATGCCAGCCTATGCGAAGAACGGCAAGAAGCTGAACGTGCTGATGATCGTCACCGACCAGGAACAGGGGCTCGCCAGCTATCCCGATGGCCTGCTCGAAAAGCTGCCCGCGCACCGCGAACTGCTCGAGCGCGGAATGCTCGTCGAAAATTATCATGTCCACACGACCCCCTGCACCCCGTCGCGCTCGACGATCTTTCAGGGGCACCACACCCAGCAGACGGGCCTGTTTCTCAACAGCGACAACGCGCCCTATCCCGTCGCGGCGACCAGCATGCCGACGCTCGGCCATATGATGCAGGCCGCAGGCTATTACACGAGCTACAAGGGCAAATGGCACCTCAGTCGCCTGAATTATGAACGCAACTGGACGCGGATACCCGGCGGTATCTATCCGACCACCGAAAATGCGATGGAGAAATACGGTTTCCACGACTACGGCTTCGACGGCGAGGAAGTCGGGCTGACGTGGGACGGCTATCGCGCCGACATGTTCGTCGCGGGCGACGCCGCGCGCCAGATCTTCGACTATGCCCGCAACGACAAGGCAGGCGGCAAGCCGTGGTTTCAGGTCGTCGGGCTCGTCAACCCGCACGACATCATGTTCTATGACGCGACGGGCAAGCAGGCCGAAAGCCGCCCCGATCCCAACATCCTCGGCCCGCTGCGCCGCGAGCCGGGCGATCCGCTTTACGAGGAAGACAATAAGTTCGACCTGCCGGAAAGCTTCCACAAGGACGACCTGTCGACCAAGCCCGAGGCGCACCGGGCGATCGTCCGCCTGAACGACGCTTTCTATGGCAAGATGGCGCATGACGACGAGGCGTCGTGGCATCGCTTCATCAACTATTATTACAACTGCCTGCGTGATGTCGATCGCCGGCTCGGCCAGCTCCTCTGGGCGCTGAAAGCCAGCGGCCAGATCGACAATACGATCATCATCTACACCAGCGACCATGGCGAACGCGCCGCCGCGCACGGGATGCGCCAGAAGGGCGCAACGATGTACCGCGAGGAAACCAATGTCCCGATGATCATCGCGCATCCCGACTATCCGGGCGGGCGCACGACCAAGGGACTGATGGGCGCGGTCGATCTCGCCCCGACGCTGATGAGCTTCGCCGGCCTGTCGGGCGACGAGGCCGCGACGCGCTTCCCCGGCTTGCCCGGCCTCGACGTGTCGGCGCTACTCGCCTCGCCGACGCTGCCGACGCAGCGCGACAAGATCGGCCATCTCTTCGACTATGCCGTCGTCCATTATTGGGAGCCGACGACGGTGAAGGCCGACCGCGGCGCCAAGCTGCCATCGGGCGAGCCCGACTACAGCAAGCAGTTCGACCTCTCGAAGCGCCGCCTGCATCGTGGCGTCCACGATGGCCGCTACAAGTTCGCGCGCTATTTTGCCCCGGCCCATTACAATCGCCCGACCGACTGGAAGTCGCTGAGCGCGATGAACGACCTCGAACTTTACGACACCCACGCCGATCCGAAAGAGATCGTCAATCTTGCCAACGATCCCAAGCATCGCAAGACGGTGCTGCGCCTCAACGCGATGACGAATGCCCTGTGCGATCGCGAGATCGGCAAGGGGCTCGACGACGGGCGCGAATATCCGGGACCGACCGAGATGTACAACCAGCCGGTTTGACACGCGCACTCCCGCCGCCGAAAGGCGACGGAGGGGCGCCACCCGGATGCCCTGATAAACCCATGGCCGTTTGACGCCGGAGATGTGCGGTATGAACCCGATCTGGCTCCCCGCCTCGCTGTTCGGGGGATTCTTCCAGGCGTGGCGTACCGCGCTCCAGCAGCGGCTGCGCGCCGAGCTCAGCGTGAGCGGCGCTGGGCTCGTCCGTTATCTCTACGGCCTGCCCTTCGCCTTGCTGTTCGCCGCGATCTGGTTTTCGGTAAAGCATGCGGCCGTTCCCGCCTTCGGCCTCGCCTTCGTGGGGCTGGCGCTAGCCGGCGCAGTCACGCAGATGGCCGGCACCATCCTCCTCATCCTCGCCTTCGGGCATCGCGGCTTCGTCGTCGGCACGGCCTTTTCCAAGACCGAGGCGATCCAGGCCGCGCTGGTCACCGCCATCTTCTTCCACGAGCGCCTCCCCCTCTTGGCATGGGCCGGCATCGTCGCGGGCGTCGCCGGCGTGTTAATCCTCGCGCTGGTCGGGCGCGGGATCAGCGCGCGGCAGATCCTCGGCTCGCTCGGGCAACCCGCAGCGCTGTATGGGCTGGGGGCAGGATCGATGTTCGCGTGCGCCGCAATCGCGATCAAGTTCGCGACCGCCAGGCTAACCGGCCTCGACGTCGTCGCCTCGGCGCTCGTCACGCTCGTCATCGTCATGGCGATGCAGAGCGTGCTCCACCTCGCGTGGATCGTCGCGCGCGACCGCGATACGCTGCGCGCGGTCGCCCGGACATGGCGGTCGTCGAGCCAGGTCGGCCTGCTCTCCGCGCTCGGTTCGGCCTGCTGGTATACCGGCTTCGCCGCCGCCCCCGCCGCGCTGGTGCGCATCGTCGGACAGGTCGAGGTGATCTTCACCATCGGCTTCGCCCACTTCTATCTGCGCGAACCCGTCCGGAGGAGCGAGGTGGCCGGGCTGATGTTGGTCGCGACCGGCGTCATGCTTGCCCTGCTCGCAACCTTCTGATCCTGCCTCCCGCGCTAGGCAGCCATGGCACCTTGGCTGGGCTGCGGACGATATTGGGCGGCATCGGTCGTAAAATGCGCCTTGCCGTAACTCGCGAGCTGTTTCTCCAGCTTCGAGACAAGCCGGCGGTCGGCGACGCCGCGCAGCCCCGGCAGCCGCGACGCCAGCGCATAAAGCCCCATGCGCGAAGCGACGAAAATCCCCGCGGCACCGGCGACTACGAGATCGCGCGTCCCGACCTTGACGCCGATCGACGCTGCCTTGGCGCGGTCGTTGCCCATGAAGTTTCGCAGGAAGAACAGCTTCGCCATCGCCCGTTCGAAGAAAGCGTGGACGGTTTCGCCTGCGCCATCGTTCGCGCGCAGGTCGGCGGCCATCGTCGCGCGGAGCAGTTCGCCGCACGTGCTGTCGTCATAATCCTGCCGCAGCGTCGCCGCGCGCGTCGACATCAGCTCGACGATGCCCTGCGGCGTATCGGCGAGCAATTCCTCGGGCAGGCCGAGCAGGAAGCAGCGATAGCGCGCGAGTTCAACCCGCGCGCGCTCCTCGCGCGTGAATTCGGTGCGCCCCTGCGCGAGCATCTTGTACGACAGCAGGAAAATCGGGATCAGCCCCGCCGGCATCTGGTCGACCTGCGGGATCGGGAAACCATAGACGCGCTGGTCCCAGTCCTCGGGGCGGCGCAGCACGTTGGCGCGCACCATCGAATGCATCAGCCGCACCATCGCCGCCGCCTTGAAGCCCGGCCCGAACCGCTCGAGCGCGCCGGGAAGCACCGATGTCGAAAAGAAGGTCGCCGTCTCCTTGACCCGGCGCCCGGCAGTCTCGCTCGACAGCGTGTTGGTGATCGCCATCGGCAGCGCCGAATATTTGTTCATGAAGGTCGCGATGAAGGCGCCCCGAATGATGAAGGGTCCGAAATTGGCGGCGGAGTTGCGGTCGAGACGCGCGCCCTCCTCGACCAGTTCCATATCGACCCAGTCGGGCCTCCGCTCCATGTCGGCGATGAAGGCGGCAAGTTCGGGCGGCGCTTCGGCGACGCTCTCGATCCCGTGATCACACGCCTGGACGAGCATCTCGACAAGCGCGCGAAAGCCATATTGGCGCATCAGCGCGGCATAGGCGTCGGCGACCAGATCGCCCATCATCGAATAGGCGCGGATCAAATCGACGCGCTCGCGATTGGACAAGATCGCCTCGCGCTGCTTCGCCGTGCCTTCGCCGAGCTGCGTCACGTCGCCCGGCTGATCGGCAAAGCGTTCGGGCACGACCGCGAAATCGAAGGCGCCGTACATGGCGGGAATAGCCGTCTTCTGCGATTCCACTTTTGCCCAGAGACTTTTGGCCACAAGCTCGCTCATCGGGATTCATCCTTTCCAATCGTCGCCGATCACAATATATATCAACCGATATAAATTCAAGCAGGTTTGCCTATGCCCCCCTCCAGCTCGCCAAAAGCCCGGAAACCTGTCGCCCAGCGATCGACCGATGCCGGCTATCGGAAAGGCGAGGAAATGCGGAAGCGCATATTGGATACCGCTCTCGCGGTGTTCGGCAGCAGAGGTTTCTCCGCGGCGACCACCCGGCAGATCGCGGAAACGGCCGGGACCAACCTGCCGGGACTCACATATTATTTCGGCAACAAGGAAGGGCTCTACCTCGCCTGCGCGCATGAGATTGCCGCTTCGTTCCGGCAAGGGGTCGGAGCGGTTGCCGAGGTCGCTGCGGCCTCCCTGTCCAAGCCGGACGGCAATGATGCGACGCTATGGCTCAAGCGGCTTTTCGCCGCGCTCGCCCACTTCCTCTTGTCGGAAGAAGGTGCCGAGGATCGGGCACTGTTTGTGCAACGCGAAATGGCAAGTCCCGGCCCCGCCTTCGAGATTCTCTATTCGGAACTCTGGCGACCGGGAATCGAGCTGGCCGCCGCATTGATCGAACGTGCCGCCGCCGGGAGCCTCTCCCGCGCCGACAGCCAGGTTCGTGCGGTAATGATGATCGCCAGCCTCACCGGCTTCAGATCGGGCCAGCGCATCATTGCGCGAGCGACGGGCGGCGCCGATCATGTCGAACAGGTCATCGCCGCACTCGATGCCCAGATCGATGCGCTATAGTGGCGGGCTCGACGTTTCTGCTACATCGGCGGATAGCGACAGAGCGACGGCGACTCCTCCCGTCCTCACGACCCGTCGGTTGAACGGCCCACCCGGAAATTCGCAAAGGCGCATCCATGAACAGCCGTCACCTCGTCGATCCGCAGATACTGCCGCTGCTCGACCTATTCCCGCGTGTCGATCTCGATGCAGCCCCAATCGCTGAAATTCGGGCGAGCGCGGCCAAGGCATACGCCATCCTGCCACCGCCGGTGATCGCTCCCCAACGGCTTTCGGTGCCATCGATCCATGGCGGCCCGGATATTCCCGTCTTCCTCTATCGCCCCGCTTCGAGCCGGCCGGGTAGCGGCGCCATCCTGCATATCCATGGCGGCGGAATGGTCATGGGATCGGTCGAGCAGATGCAGGCCGGTCCGGCCATTCTCGCCGCAACCGCCGGCGTCCCGGTGGCGTCCGTCGAATGACCGGCGACGACCTCATAGTCGCCGTCTACCACTCCGGGCCTGACGATCAACGGCACGAGGATACCGCGCGCCCGCACCGACGGCAGGATGTTCGTGATGTCTGGCTTCTTGACGGCACCGCGCATGTTGACGGGCGACACGACAAGCCGCGACAGTTCGATATGCTGAAATTCCATGACTGCTCTCCTTGCTCAAAACCACCGCAGCCCCGGCTGAGCGGGGGGAGCGGCGAGAGCGACCGGAGAGGCCCGCCACCAAGGCAGGGCGCACCCGAAGGGTTGGAACACAGTGGAGAACCCCGCCAGGGGTTGCACCCTGCCGGGCGGGTCTCACAGGAGAGCGACGCTCCCACCGCACGGCCGGAGGCCATCGCCAGCGCGCGAAAGCGCGATGACCTTCGGGCCGGAGGGGGTCGGTGCGATATCCCACTGCACGAGCGGAAAGCAGCTTTGGCGCGCGCGATCGCGGCGACCGCACCTGACCCCGCCGTATGGGAGTGGCGAGAAGGGGTAGTAGCGGCAAGCCAAGCCACGAGGGATGACTTCCGAGATCGCCGTCACGAAATAGGATGTCAGCCATACGATATAGGATGCATTGTAGGAAATCGCATGTTCCCTTTTTGTTCTTCTCGGCGATTTCGAGAAGAGTTGAGAAAGGAACGCTCATGATCAATGCTACTGTCCCAACCGCTTCCCAAGCCGAAGCCGAAGCGGGTATGATTGACGAGAAGGCTATGACTCCACTGCGGGTCAAGCAAGCCATCGACGCCCTCGGCGTGTCGCAGGACGTGCTAGCTTCATCCTCTGGCGGGGAGAGGGTAGGTGTGGTCGGTGGCGGCACAGCGGCCGATTTCATGGCGGGCCGCTTCACCGCGCAACAGAGGGGCGCAATCGGCAACGGCATAGCCAATGACGGCCCCGCATTGCAGGATGCGATGACCCGCGCGGCAGCAACTGGTGACGAACTGGTCATGCCTGGTGGCACCTACCTGACTGATATCGGCCTGATCTGTGGGGCGGTTCGCGTCCGCTGCCTTGGCCCGGTCACGATTCGCTACACCGGCTCGACACATATTGCCCAGCTTCTGAAGATCGATGCAGCGGGCGGAGATGTATCCATATCCGGCAAGTTGAGGGTCGACAGCAACAACAAGGCAAATGTCGGAATCTACCTGATCAACGATCATGCTACGCGCGTCGATGCGATCTTTGGGGATGTCGAATGCATCAACTGCCGGATGGTCGCCGGTAACGGATTCAACACCGGGGCCTATGGTATCCTCGCGCTCGGCAATTTCGATATCGTCAGGGCCGAGCGCCTTGCCGCACGCGATATCGGCCGCGCGGCGGGAACCGGTTCTCCGGGAAGCTTCGGGACGATGGGGATTCATTTCGGACGGGTTTCAGGATATGCTCCGCGCGTCATCGACATTACGCTGGCGGAGGCGAGCAACATTCTTTGCGATGATGCCGTGGGGTCGGCAAACCGCGTCGATTGCGACGGGATCGCCCTTTACCAGAATGACGAGAATGGTGCCTCGTGCCGCGTCGGGACGATCATCGGCAAAGAGTGCATGGGCCGCACATACAAGAACCAGTCCTACCGCGCGACCAGGGTGGAGCAAGTAAGGGTCGAACGATCAGTGCAAGGTATCACCGGAGCGCGATCAGTCGAGGTCAATTTCCAATATGGTGAAGGCTCTGCCTCGAATGTGGATATCGAATATTCGGGCGACGCGCTGAAGGGCAATGCCCCGATCCCCATCAGCTTCTTCACCAGCCTAGCGCGCTCTAGCTATGGCGTGATGCACGTTGGTCACTTGGCGGTTCGTGACAAAACAGCGGGGCCGGAAATGCTGGAATATCTGGTTGATTTCTTCAACGGTGCGGGCTCGACGTCCTCCAAGAGCGCGATTATCGGGTCGGTCGAACTGCGGGGGGCGAACCCAGTCAAATATCTGGCGCGCATAGGCCCGAATGGCAATTCCGACCCGTTCGACCTCACCATTTCCAGATTTCGCGGCACGATCGACGCTGCCGCTTTACAATGCAACGCGCCGATGAACTACCTGACCGGCGTCTTTACGTCCGTGCAGAACACGGGCGCGGAGGTGCCGCTGATCGCCGATATCACGGGGACGCCGCTGGAAAACAAATATGGGCGCATCCGCGAAGGTGGTGGCAACATCGGGATTGCAGTCAATCGCGGGGTTCGCCACGGTGTCCCCGGCATCGCCCCGCTGACGGGCGAATTTATGTACGACAGTTCGCTTTCGGGCCGCGTTCCGCTTGGCGCAACCTATCTGGAAAACGGCACGGACATCGTGCTCCCGCTGTTCGGCTATGTCCCTTCGACCGGGATTTTCACGATCTTGCTGCCGGAGACGGGTGAACGCGGCGTCTATCAGGTTACGGGCGCGAACAATACGATCACGACGATAACCGCGATCGCCAGCGTGGTGACGGACTCATCGGGCGCCGAACCCGGTTCGGGCGCGATCCGTGTCTGGAAGGTCAATGGGGGTGCGAATGTGAAGATCAAGGCCGTTGGAGCGGGCAAGTACATCTCTGTGACGGGAGACGTGTGATGACAACGTGGCGCGCCGTCTGCGAAGGACGAGGCGTTAAGGCAAGAATTTCTGACCTTAAATGATCCAAACAAAAAGGGCGGCGAGCCGAAACTCGCCGCCCGACAGTGGTCTTTGGCGTCAGTTAGCTAACCCTCCAGCGGGTGGGCTCGATCCCCTTGGGAGCGGGCAGGATGGACGCCTTGGTCCTCGCCGTCGTAAGATGGAAGGCAGGGAGCGCGCCAATCATCCTCCGCGTTGCCGTGGTCCTGTTCGTCGCCATTGGGTTCAAGGTTGGGACCGCCGTCCATATCGTCCAGACGGTCGATGATCGATTGCGCCAGCCGTTCCAACGCGGGACAGGGCAGGCTCGGGAGCATCGACAGCGCGAGGTCGGCGGGGAGCCGCGAAGCTCCCTGACCGACACGGATAGCTCCGGTCTTTCGCGTCAGTCGATCGTAGCGGCGTCAGCCGACGAGACGGCGCGCAGCGGCGGCCCGGTGGAGCGCAGCGAAGTAGATCGCGGTAGGCGGGACGCCTTTCGGATGATTTCCTATCCGCGGCTAGGCGCTGATCTGACTCCCAGGCGATCATTCCGGCAAAAAGAAGCCCGCCGGCAAACCGGCGGACTTCAAGTCTGTGCAAGATGGTCTTTCGACCATCCCTTGGGTCGCATCGCCTCTGTGGCTGGTGACACGCCTCGAAGAGGAGACCCGGATCGGCAAGGGCGGGACCCTGGCGGCGCAGCTGTCGCGGCTCGACCTGGTGGTGCTCGACGAGCTTGGATATCTGCCGTTCGCACGCTCGGGAGGACAGTTGCTGTTCC
>NZ_JAYSAH010000052.1:0-80128 GCF_041916015.1 Sphingopyxis sp.
GGCGGCCAGCGCGTCGAGCCTCAGCGGAGCCAAAACGCACCGCAGACGCAGCAGGTGCAGCAGGCACCGCGCGGCGACCGCGGCGGCAACGGCTGGAACGGCCAGCGCCAGCGCAGCGAAGGGCAGCGACAGTGGCAGGGTCAGGGTCAGCGCGGCGACGGCCAGCGTCCGAGCCAGCAATGGCAGGGCCAGCGCGGCGATGCGCAGCGCCCGGTCGCGCAGCAGCAGCGCGTGCAGGGCCAGCGCGGCACCTATGACCGCAACAACAACGGCCGCACCGACCGTCAATGGGATCGCAATCGCGACGGCCAGATCGATCGTCAGTGGGACCGCAACGACAACAACCGCGTCGATCGCCGCTACGACCGCAATCGCAACGGCGATCTCGACCGCCGCTGGGATCGCAACAACGACAATCGCGTCGACCGGCGCTGGGACAACAACCGCAACGGCTATGTCGACCGGCGCTATCGCGATGGCCGTCCGGGCAACAATTGGAACCGCGGCTGGCGCGACGATCGGCGCTACGACTGGCGAAGCTACCGCGACCGGAACCGCAGCTATTATCGTATGCCGCGCTACTACAACCCCTATCGCGGTTATGGCTACACGCGCTTCAGCATCGGCTTTACGCTCGGGTCGCTCTTCTACGGCCAGCGCTACTGGATCAACGATCCCTGGTATTATCGCCTGCCGCCGGCCTACGGCGACTATCGCTGGGTCCGCTATTATGACGATGCGCTGCTTGTCGACGTCTATAGCGGCCGCGTGGTCGACGTGATCTACGACTTCTTCTGGTAACATCCTTTCGGTTATCAGAGGCAAACTGAGGGGCCGGCCTTCCGGCCCCTCTTTTTATCGACCCACGTTTACCCGCTTGCCCTCCCCCGCCCGTCGCGCCACGATCGCGTGACAACATGAGGGGAGATATCATGCGCTCAATCCGACTGGTCGCGGCAGCGACGCTCGCGCTGCTGAGCGGCACCGCGATAGCCAAAACCACCGTCGTCTATGCAGGACGCGTCATCACCGACGCGAGCAAGCCGGCGCTGGGGCCCTCGACTGTCGTCGTCACCGACGATCGCATCACCTCGATCGTGCCCGGTCGCGGCGAGGCGCCCGCGGGCGCCGAGATCGTCGATCTTGGTGACAAGACGCTGCTCCCCGGCCTGATCGACCTCCACGTCCACCTGACCGGCGATCCAGGCGGCGACTATCGCAGCGAAGCAGTGGATCCCGACGAATGGGGCGTCGTCGTCGGTGCCAAGAATGCGCGCCTCACCTTGCGCGCAGGCTTCACCACCGTCCGCGAGGCGGGATCGGCGCAATATACCGCCTTCGCGTTGCGGCGCGGCACTGCCGAGGGGATGATCGAAGGTCCGCGGATCGTCGCGGCCGGCCCCCCGCTGTCGATCATCGGCGGGCATGGCGACGTCACCGGCTTTCGCGAGGACGTCCACGCCGTGCTCGATCAGGGCTATACCTGCACCGGCGCGGTCGAATGCGCCGAGAAGGTGCGCAAGGCGTCGCGCGCGGGCGCCGACGTCATCAAGATCACCGCCACCGGCGGCGTGCTGTCGCAGCAGGGGCGCGGGCTCGAAGGCCATTTCTCGAACGCCGAACTCGTCAGCATCGCCGACACCGCGCATTCGCTGGGGCTGAGGGTGATGGCGCACGCACACGGCGCGCGCGGCATCGAGTCGGCCGCAGCAGCTGGGATCGACAGCATCGAGCACGGCACCTTTGCCGACGACGCAGCGCTCAAGGTCATGAAGGCGAAGGGAAGCTATCTGGTCCCCACGCTGATGGCGTTCGAGGGCATCAAGGAGCGCCTCGGCAAGGGCATCTATACGCCGACAGTCGAGGCCAAGGTGCGGATGACGATGAACGATGTCGGCAAGGCGGTGGGGCGCGCCAAGGCGCTGGGCGTCCCGATCGCCTTCGGCACCGACGCTGGCGTGTTCGAGCATGGCCGTAATGCAGGCGAATTCGCCCTGCTGGTGAAATATGGCCTGACCCCGCGCGAGGCGCTGGCGAGCGCAACGACGGTCGCCGCGAAATTGCTGTCGCTGGAGGATCAGATCGGACGGATCGCGCCCGGCCTGTCGGCTGACATGATCGCCGTCGCGGGCGATCCGCTGAGCGATGTTGCAGTGCTGGAGAAGGTCGACTGGGTGATGGTGCGCGGCCGCGCGGCCGACTGACCGTCGCTCACGCGGCGCGGTGGACGCGCGGACGAACCGCCTTCGCCTTGACGGGGCGGACGAGCGCTCCCGTATCCACCGCCTCGGCAAACTGCACTCCGACGCGGCTTTCGGTCGACCAGCGGGCCTGACCGTCGACTCGCACCTCTGGCGTGAATTCGAGCGACAATAACGTTCCCTCGGGCACATGCCACAGGCCTTCGAGCAGCGCGCCGCGCGACGACAGGTTGCGCACGATCGCTTCGTAGCGATGTCCGCCGCTTTCGACCTGTATCGTGCGGAAGGTGCGGACGCGCGGCTCACGTGCGCTCTTGAACCCGCGCGCGATTACAAGGCCGCCCTGCTCGGCCAGCAGCGCCTCCACCTCATCGAGATCCATCGGCTTGCCGTAGATATAGCCTTGAACGTGGCTGCACCCGAGCCCGCGGATCAGCGCGAGGTCGTCGTGCGTCTCGACCCCTTCCGCCGTGGTTTCCATCCCCAGCGCGTCGGCAAGTCCGACAATCGACGAGATGATCGCGGCGTTCATGCTGTTCCTGTCGGCCGCGCCGAGCACGAAGCTCTGGTCGATCTTGATCTTGTCGAACGGCGCCTTCTTCAGATAGCCGAGCGCCGAATAGCCTGTCCCGAAATCGTCGAGCGCGAGGCGGACGCCAGTGCGTTTCAACTTCTGGAACATCCCCAGATTCGCGGGGCTTTCGTCGAGGAAGACGCCCTCGGTAATCTCAAGCTCGAGCTGGCCGGGCTCGATCCCCGCTGCCGCAACAGCGTTCAGGATCGTCAAGGGCAGCTTCTCGTTCGCGAACTGGCGCGGCGAGACATTGACCGCGACGCGATAGTCGGGCCCCAGCCGCGCGATCGTCGCGCAGGCGGTCCGGATGATCCACTCGCCGATCGGGATGATCAGGTTCGATTCCTCGGCGATGGGGATGAACTTCGACGGACTGACGATCTCCGCCGACTCGCGGCGCCAGCGGATCAGCGCCTCGAAGCCCGAAATCCGCTCGCTCTTCACATCGACGATCGGTTGATAGAGCAACTGCAACTCGTCGTTCGCCAGCGCGTCGCGCAGCGAATCCTCGATCGCCTTCCGCTCGCTCGCCTGATTGTGCATCGCGTCGGCATAGAAACGGTGGACGCCGCGCCCGGCGTCCTTCGCGGCATAGAGCGCGAGGTCGGCATTGCGGACCAGGGCCGACGCGGTCACGCCGCCGCCTTCCGACATCGCAATGCCGATCGACGACCCGATCCGCACCTGCTCATTCTCGATCGCGAAGGGCTTGGCGAGGCTGAGGATGATGGCGTTGGCGATTCCGGCCAGCTTCTCGGGCTCGACGATCTGCGGCAGCACGATCTGGAACTCGTCGCCGCCGAGACGGCCGACCTGCCCCTTGTCGCCGATGATCTGGGTGAGCCGGCCCGCGACCTGCTGCAGCAACTGGTCGCCCGCGGGGTGCCCCATCGTATCGTTGACCGCCTTGAAGCGGTCGAGATCCATCAAAAGCAGCGCGCAGGGCTGCACCTGTCCCATATGGTTGCGCAGCGCGCGTTCGAGCAATTCGGTGATATGCAGCCGGTTGGCGAGGCCCGTCAGCGTGTCGTAGCGCGCGAGCTGCTTGATCTCGCGTTCGGATTTCTTCTTGTCGGTGAGGTCGGTTCCCGAACCGCGAAAGCCCTGAAAATTGCCAAGCTCGTTGCTGATCGGATGCCCCGATATCGACCACCAGCGCTCCTCGCCCGGCACCGCCGCCAGCACCGTGAGTTCGTTGAAGGGCGTGCGCGACGACAGGCTGAAGCCCAGCGTCCGCTCCTCGCTCTCGTCATTGCCCAGCCGCTTGCGGATGATCTCGGTGAACGGACGGCCGAGGACGTCGGACAGCGAGAGGCCGAGTTTCGCAACGACCGTCGGGGAAATATAGACGAGGTGACCATTGCGGTCGGTCTCCCAGAACCAGCCACGCCCCGCGCGCTCGAAATCGCGCATCAGGCCGAGCGCGCGTTGCTGTTCACTGATCGTCGTCCTGCTGGCGCGCGTCGCGCGCATTTGCCGGCGGACATCGTGGCGAAGCATCACGATGAGCAGGCCGAGGAAGACGAGCCCGGCGACACCGAAGGGCCAGGACGCGATCCCGATCGCGCCGCCGACCGCGGTCGCGCCGGCGAAGGCGAAAAAGGCGGGGCGCTGGATCGCCGATGCCGCCGCCGCGACGAGGATCACGCCGAGCTGGACCGCCGAGAATGCGTCGAAATAGGGGCGTCCGTCGTGGACGGCGACTGCGGAGAAAGTCGCCGCCGAACCTAGCATCGTTCCCAATGTCACCAGCGAGAAACTAACGGCAAGAATGGCCTGGATGCGGTTCACGGGCAGCTTGCGCCAACCGCGCGACATCTGGCCGATGATCGTCAGCGCCAAGTCGCAGACCAGGCCCGTCCCCATGACGAACCATTGCGAAGGATGGCGGAGAAAACCCTCGACACCGGGGAAAAAGGCGAAGGAGAGGAAGGCGAGCGTGCGCGCGAAAAAGACATAATGCCAAAGCTGCGCGACGCGCAGCAGGCGCATCGCGAATTCGGGTGTCGCGAACGGCGACGCGCCCCCACCGGGCATATCGCGTTCGGCTGGCCGCAGGATATGATGCTTAACCCCCAAAAAAACGCCCCAATCCGCTCAACTGCCCCCTCCCGTCTCTGTCGGGAAAGGGGTTTCCAAATCCTTACCGCCACCGCCCCCGTTTCCCCCGATCCTGTACCAAAACGGAAGGGGTTGGGTTTCGGATCGCAACGGGTTAGACTGGTCGCATGCCTGCCGTCCGCCTGCTGCCGCCCGACCGTTTTTTCGACCGCGCCGAATGGACCGCGATCACCGCGCCGTCGCGCTGGCGCGGGCCCTGGCTCGTTGCCCACGCATGGATCGTCAGCATCGCCGCGGTCGGCCTCGCCGCATGGAGCGGCAATCCGCTTGCCTGGCTGCTCGCCGTGATCCTCGTCGGAGGGCGCCAGCTCGGCCTCGCGATCCTGATGCATGAGGCGGCGCACGGCTTGCTGCACCCCAATCGCAAGGTGAATAACTTCCTTGGCCAGTGGCTTACGGGCGCCGCGATCGGGTCGGACCTGATCGCTTATCGCACCTATCATCTTCAACATCACAAATTCACGCAGCAACCCGAAGACCCCGACCTGTCGCTGTCAAAGCCTTTCCCCACCACGCGGGCCAGCCTCGGACGCAAGGTGCTGCGCGACCTGACCGGCCAGACCTTTTTCAAGCAGCGCATGGCGCAGTTCGGATTCGCCTTCAAAGGCCTGAAGGCGATGCTGCGCGGCGAAACGATTGAAAACGGCCGTGCGAGTACCAAGGCGGGCACGCCGTTCAACAAGCAGTCGGACGACGGCATGACGTCACCGACGATCGACGTCGCGGGCGCGATGGCGGTGACGCGTGCGGTGGGGCGTTTCCTCGCCGTGCAAGTGGTGCTGCTGACGGCCTCGCTCGCGCTCTATGGCTGGACGCCCTATCTGCTGTGGCTCGCCGGGCTGGCGACGACCTTTCAGCTTTACCTTCGCATTCGCAACATCGCCGAACATGCCTGCACGACCGCCGGCAGTCAGGATCCCTTCACCCATGCGCGCACGACCTATGCCGGCTGGATCGCGCGCGCGACGGTCGCTCCATATTGGGTGAATTATCACGCCGAGCATCATCTGTTCATGGGTGTGCCCTGCTATCGCCTGCCGGCCGTCCACGCGATGCTGGGATCGCAGGACAAGCATCGGGCGATGACGATCGCGCCGAACTACCGCGCGGTGCTACGGCAGGTTACGGCAAAGGCCTAGTCGGCCAGGATCAGCACGCCGTCGGCGAGCCAGCGGCCGAGCCAGGCCGCGAGCGATTCCATCGCCCCCGCCTCCCCCATCGCGGCGATGACATGTGCGCTGAGCTCGGTGAAGCTGGAACCGGCTTCGAACCGCGCCAGCGCGTCGGCCTCCGCGTCCGGCAGGCTACGGAAACTCGGCTGCTGGCCGCTCCGCCAGACGAGCAACGCGGCAGGCGACGCAAAGGCTACCGGTTCGGGCGGCTCCTGTTCGGCATCGAGCGCGCTCCACAACGCTGCGACGTTGAAGCGCACCCGAAGCAACCGCACAGAGGGATGCAGCAAGAGGCGCTGCTCGATCCATGCGTCGCCAAGCGCGCCGACCGCCGCGGCATCTAGCATCGCGGTGTCGCGCGCATCGAAAGCATGGCGGAGCGCCCAGTCGAGCGCGGCAAGCTCGGCAAGCTCGCCGTCATCGGGAAAATGTTTGGCGAGGAAGGCCGGCAACGCCTCGCCATAATAGCGCAGGTTCCGCGTCGTTGACGGGTGCGCAGTCACATAGGCTTGCGCGACGTTGTCGAACTGCTCATCGCCCAGATAGGCGTGGAGCCGCTCATAATGATCGGCGAGGACGCCGGTCAGGCTGGCGCGGTAATTGTTGCGATAGATGTCGAGCCGTCGGCGGGCGCCGACGCGGTCGTCGTCGACGATCAGCTCCTCCGCCTCCCCATCGTCGCCGACGATGCCGGCAAGGAAGCGCCGCTGCATCTCCCGCAGCGTCTCAGGCATGCTCGGGCTCCAGCGCGCGCGCCGCAAGCGCCCGGGCGCAATCGAGTTCGGCGAGCACGTCGGCAAGCGGCGGAATGGCGTCGTCGCGCTCGATCATCGTTGCGACGGATCCGAACCGCCTGATCGCGCTCGCATAAAGGTCCCATACCGCGTCGCAGACGTCGGCATCGTGGGTGTCGATGACATAATCGCCCATGTCGCTGTGCCCGGCGAGGTGAATCTGCTGGATGCGGTCCGTCGGCAGCCCCGCCAGATAGTCCTCGGGATCGAAGCCGTGATTGCGCGCGCTGACATAGATATTGTTGACGTCGAGCAGCAGCAGACAGTCGGCGCGCCCGGCCATTTCGGCGAGGAACTCCCATTCGCTGCGGTCGGACGAGCGAAAGGTCACATAGCTCGACGGATTTTCGATCAGAATGCGGCGGCCGAGATAATCCTGCACACGGCCGATATTCTCGACGACGCAGTCGAGCGCGGGCGCATCATAGGGGAGCGGCAGCAGGTCGTGCGTGTTATGCGCATTGATCCCGGTCCAGCAAAGATGATCCGAAATCCAAAGCGGTTCAACGCGTCTTTCGAGCGCCTTCAACGCAGCGAGATAGTCCATGTCGAACGGCTCGTCGGACCCGATCGACAGCGACACGCCATGCATGACCATCGGATAATCGGCGCGGATCGCATCGAGCATCGCAAGCGGCTTGCCGCCCGACACCATGTAGTTTTCGGAAATGATCTCCAGCCAGTCGACCGGCTGGGGCTCGCGCAGGAAATCGGGGTAATGATCGGGGCGCAACCCCAGGCCAAAACCCGGCGAAGGCGCGGTCTTGCGATCGGGTTCAGTCACGCGTCGTCTCCATGGCGAACGAAGCGGTCCGGCGCGTAGCCGGACCCGCCCGTCTTCGCGTCAGACGCCGATTTTGCCGCCGTCCGTCAGGCATTTGCCCGCCGCAATCTTCTTGAAGCCCTTGCCTTTGCAGCTGTTGGCGCCGGCGCAGCTGTTGCCCGCGGTGCTGCAGCCCGAATCGCCGCTGCACGAGGCCGCTTCGGTCTTGCAATCGGACGAGCCCTTGCAGCTGTTGACGCCATAGCATTTCACCGTGTCGTTGGCGCCGATCTGCTTCGGCAACGGCTTGTCGGCCGCGATGGCCGCACCCGAAAGCGCCAGCGCGGTGGCGGAGGCAGCGATGAGTCCTGCGAGTTTGTTGCTGTTCATGTGATCGTCCCTTCCCTTGGTTGTCCAGATAAAGGTGGAGCGACTCGTCGCCCCCGTGCTTTTGTCACACGACCCGAGGGCCTTGTGGCATGATCTGGATCACAGGCGAAGGGATTTCCCGTGCGGCGGGACGGTTCGCCGCACGGGAAAGATTGGACGATCAGCGCAGGATCAGCCGAGGTCGCCGATCACGCCGCCGTCCGACAGGCACTTGGCCGCGGCCATCGCCTTGAAGCCGTGGCCCTTGCATTCGTTCTGGCCCTTGCATTCGTTGGACGCCGTCTTGCAGTCGGCGGTGCCCTTGCAGCTGTTGACGCCGTAGCAGTGGACGGTGTCCTTGGCGCCGACCGCGGCGCCCGAGCTGCCCGCGGGAGCGGGCGCAGCCATGGCGGCGCCGGCGAGCGCGAGGGCGGTGGCCGAAGCGGCGATGGCGGCGGCGAATTTGTTGCTGGTCATGATGATTTCCTCCGAAGACACGATGGCGCGGCACGATACCGGTCCACGGAGGGATATTCGGATGCGCCGAAAGAAGGTTACAGCGCCGCCGCGTTTATCCGGCGCTCGACACAAAGCGCGCGCCCGCGCGGTCCTTCACCGTCGTTTCGGGGTCGAAGATCATGCCATTCATCGCGATATAGACGCCCGGAGGCAGCGTTTGCGCGGCGGCAAGCGCGAAACCCACATTGAATTCGGCATCGCTTGCGCGCACCGATGCGGGTTGCATCGCCCCGGTCATGACGATCGTTTTGCCTGGGATCCCTGCGAGAACGCGACCCGTAACGACCATCGTGTCCGTCCCGTGCGTCACGAGAATGCGGCCTGCATCGCTCGCGGCGACCGCAGCGCGGATCGTCTCGCGGTCGGCGTCGGTCAGCTCGAGGCTGTCTTTGCGCATCAACTGGGTGACGCGGTGCGGAACAAGGACGTTGTTCTCGCGCAGCATGTCGGGGATCGCCGCGGGGCCGATCTGGAATTCCGACAAGGCATCGAAATAGACCTTGTCGATCGTCCCGCCGGTCGTGAAAATGTCGATCACGCGCATTCGTCCTGGACCGGCAGGGCCGGCGTGCCGTCGGGAGCCGCGAACGGCTGCTTGAAGGTGAAGGCTTCGGGACCCGGCCCGATCGCTTCGAGCATCGCAAGCCGCGCCATCCCCTCCGCCACCGTCGGACGGTGGCCCGCGGGCACCCACCACAGCACCTGATAGACGGCGATATGGTCGAACCATTCCTTGCGCCGCCGCATGATCGAAAGATGCTCGGGCTGGCGATAGACGAACGCCGCGAGCGCATCGAGGTCGCGCCACACCGACATGTTCGGGATGACCAGCGGATCGTCGGTGACGGCCACATCGGTCGCGTCATTGCCCTCGCCGGTCAGCCGCCAGACGAAGCCGTCGCTCGCCTCGGCGATCGCGTTGACGCCGTCGAGCGCCGCCATGAAGTCGCGGTTCGCGACATGGTCGGCGGGCAGGCGGAAGCGCGCGATATTGATCTGCGCGAGTTCATAGTCCGCCATGTTATCCTCCCAATAAACGTCCGTTCGCATCGAGCGAAGTCGAGATGCCTTGGCTTGGCACTCCGCCGCAACGTGTCTCGACTTCGCTCGACACGAACGGAATTTAACGTCGGCTTGCGTTTAAGCCAGCGCTTCGGCGATCAACCGCCGCGTGTTGTCGATCCCGAACAGCGCGATGAAGCTGCCCATGCGCGGACCCGCGCTGGAACCGAGCAGCGTCTCGTAAAGCGCCTTGAACCAGTCGCGCAGGTTTTCAAAGCCATAGGCTTCGTTCTTGCCGATCTCGTACACGATATTCTGGATATCGTCGGCCGAGGCATCGGCAGGCAGCGCCGCGAGCTTCGCGTCGAGTTCGGCAAGCGCCGCGCCTTCGCCGCCCTGCGGCTTGCGACGGTTCAGCGTCGGCGCGACATAGTCGCGGTTATACGCCATCGCATTGTCGATCAGTCGGTCGAGTTCGGGATAGGTCTCGGCATTCGCGCCGTCGACATATTGGCCGAGGTAGCGCCAGATCTGCTCCTTCGACGCATCGGCGCCCATCACCCCGACGAGGTTGAGCAGCAGCCCGAACGTCACCGGCAGCTCGGCCGACGGCATATCCTCGCCGCGCGCGACATGGACGTGATGCACCGGGTTGCCGAGCTTCTTGTCGGGCTCCTGCGCCGCATAGTTGCCGCGCATCTGCAGATACTCGTCGACCGCCTTCGGGATCACGCCGATGTGGAGCTGCTTCGCCGCCTTGGGCTCGCGGTATGCGAAGAAGGCGAGGCTCTCCTCGCTACCATAGCTCAGCCACTGCTCGAGGCTGAGGCCATTGCCCTTCGACTTCGAAATCTTCTCGCCCTTTTCGTCGAGGAACATTTCGTAGATCAGCCCCTCGGGCTTCTGCCCGCCGAGCGCGCGCGCGATTTTGCCCGACTGGATGCCGCTGTCGGTCAGATCCTTGCCGTACATTTCGTAATCGACGCCGAGCGCGACCCAGCGCATCGCCCAGTCCACCTTCCACTGCAGCTTCGCGCCGCCGCCAAGGATGCTTTGCGTGATCGTCTCGCCCTCATCCTCGAACGACACGAGGCCCGTGTCGGCGTCAACGACGGTCACCGGCACCTGCAGCACGATCCCCGACTTGGGGCTGACCGGCAGGATCGGCGAATAGGTCGCGGCGCGCTCGGCGCGCAGCGTTGGCAGCATGATGTCGAGAATGTCCTGGTTATGGCGGAGGACATTCTTCAGCGCCTCGTCGAACGCGCCCGACTTGTAACGCTCGGTCGAACTGACGAACTCGTAATCGAAACCAAAGCGGTCGAGAAACTCGCGCAGCATCGCATTGTTATGATGCGCGAAACTCTCATACTTGCCGAACGGGTCGGGGATGTCGGTCAGTGGCTTGCCGAGATGCGCGGCGAGCATTTCCTTTTGCGGCACATTGTCCGGAACCTTGCGCAGGCCGTCCATATCGTCGCTGAACGCAACGAGGCGCGTCGCCGCGCCGCCGGTCAGCGCCTCATAGGCGCGGCGGACCATCGTCGTGCGCAGCACTTCGTTGAAGGTGCCGATATGCGGCAGGCCCGAGGGACCATAGCCGGTCTCGAACAGCACCGCCTCGCCGCCCGGCTTGCCCTGCGGATAGCGTTTCACCAGCTTGCGCGCTTCCTCGAACGGCCAGGCCTTGGACGTTTGCGCGGGCTCGCGCAGCGACGGATGAAGGTGCAAGTCAGTCATGCCGCGCGCCATAGCGGCAAGATGCGCGGATGGGAAGAAGACCGGACGCGCCAGTCCCCTTCCCGCCCGGTTCAGCCGCGCGGCTGGACCGCCGGCATGAAGCTGCTCCGGCGCAGCAGCGCCGCCGACACCAGCGACACGATGAGCGCGACCGGCAATATCTCGGTCAGCGTCAGCGCCATGCGGAACAGCGGATTCTTGTACTGCTCGGCCATCGCGCCCATTTCCGACGAGAATTTCGCGATCTCCGCCGCCGATTTGCCGGCCGCGCGCATATCCTCGATGCTCGAGGCGATATATTCGGCCATGAAGGTCCCGCCGGTCCGCCACATATAAAGTTCCCAGCCGAGGACATAGAACAGCCCCGCGACGAGCCCGATCCCAATCCCGACGCCAAAGGCTTTCCAGAAGCCGATCACCCCGCCCAGATCGACGTCGCGATAGCGCTTCACGCCGACAAAGACGAAAATGAGCGCGACCAGCATCGACAGATAGCCGGCGACCATCCCCATCGCGCCATGGTCGGCGAGGAAGCCGATGTTGATGAACATCCCCGCGACGACGATGACGCCCGCAATGACGCCGTAAACTGCGATGATCCTGCCCATGATATATCTCCCCGATGGATGAATGCCATGCGAGATGCGCCGGCACAACGGCCGAAATCCATCGCCCAAACGGGTGATTTTGGGCCTTTGGTCCGAAACTACGGCAGGATGTCGAGCGTCCGCGCCTTTTGCACCGCCTGCGTCCGGCTGGCGACCTCCAGCTTTTCATAAACCCGCGCGACATGCGTCTTCACCGTGTTCGGCGAAATATCGAGCTGGCGCGCGATGACCTTGTTGGCGTGCCCAGCCGCGAGCATTTCGAGCACTTCGCACTCGCGCGCGCTGAGTCCGAGCGCTGCGATCGCCGCATCGTTGCGCACAAAGGTCTGCCGCGGCCGCGCGGTCAGCCGGTTGCCGACCCAGATGCCGAGCGCAACGCAGACGGCCGCGATGCAGACGATATAGAATTCGGCCGACCAGCGATGCACGACATGGCGATAATTCAGCCATTCGAGCAGGAACGCGGCCGCGGCCAGCGCAATGCCATAGAGGATGATCGACCGCGCCATGAGCCGTGATAGATCATCGTCGGCGATTGCTTGCAATATGGCACCGTCAGGCGGGTTATCGTTACCGGAAAATTTACCATGTCGGGCTTAGCCTCCGCCCATGACGAATTTTCGTTCCCCCACGGCGCGCAGCCACAACCGGACGCCGGTTTCGATCGAGGTCATGGTCAATGGCGTCCTCAATTTCGTCGAGGGGCGCATCGTCGACCTGTCCGAAGGCGGCGCGCGCATCGACGGCGCGAGCATGCCCGCGCGATCGCGCTGCGAAATCCATTATGCCGGCGAGGTCACCTACGCGATCGTGATGTGGTCGGAATTCGACCGTATGGGCGTGCGCTTCCCTTACGAGTTGACGCATGGCGCACTCTACAACGCGCTCCGGAACGCACGCAGGGTCAAACCCACCGACGTGCCGCCGGCCTTCCTGAGCCAGCGCACCGCGGGCTTCGGACGCCGCGGGCTCAGCTAGTCCTTCCATCCTCCTTGTGCCGAAAGCATGGCGAGGTAGCAGCGCGAAGCGCTGACGGAAGGGCCGGTGCCTCTCGCCCCTCCACCGCCTTCGGCGGTCCCCCTCCCCATCGCCTTGCGACAGGGAGGATTGGTATGCCGCCTTGCCGCGTTCGCCTTTTGTCCCTAGCGTATGCCGATGCTCCCCCGCGTCGATCCCCTTGCCCTGCCCGCGCTGCACGCGAGCCATGTCGGCATCTGGATCGCCGATCCCGCAGGGCGCGTGCAGCGCGTCGGGCGCGGCGAAGCCATTGCCGCCGTCGCTGCGACGCCGCACCTGCTCCTCAATGCGACGCTGACCGGCGACCGGCTCGGTTACCCCGAATTGTCGGGGCTCGACCTGCTCGAGCTTTTCGCGTTCCTGTACCCGGCGCGCTTCGCGGTGCCGACGCCCGCCGGGATCGCCGCATCGATCGGCCTCGAAGCGCCGAAGGCCGAAGAGGACATCGCGCCCTTCCTCCGCCTCGCCGCCGCTGCGATGCTCGCCAGCCTAGATGAGCCCGACTGGCCCGAGCGCGAAGGCGCCTGGCACGGGCTGCAAGCGCTCGGGCGCCAGCGCTGGCCGTGGGCGTCGCTCATGCAATCGCGCCTCGGCCCGCCCGACAAGGCCGACCGCTGGCTCTTCGCGCGGCTGCCCGAATGGGAAGAAGCGCCGCCGCGCCCGCAACCGCGTCAGGTGACGGTCAATCCCGACGACGTCCGCGCGCGGCTCGACCGGCTGACCGGCGACGGCGCCGAACGGCGCGCGGGGCAGCAGGATTATGCGCGCGCGGCCGCCGCGATCTTCGCGCCGCGCGAGCGCAAGGACATGCCGCAGATGCTCGTTGCCGAGGCTGGCACGGGGATCGGCAAGACATTGGGCTACCTCGCCCCCGCCAAGCAATGGATCGACCAGTCGGCGGGCGCGGTCTGCATCTCGACCTTCACCAAGGCGCTGCAACGCCAGCTCGCGCGCGAGACCGAGAAACTCTATCCCGATGCCGCGACGCACCGCGAGAAGGTGGTGGTGCGCAAGGGCCGCGAAAATTACCTCTGCCTGCTCAACCTCGAGGATGCCTTGCAGGGCGGCTTTTCGGGCCGCGCCGCGATCCTGGCGCAGCTCGTCGCGCGCTGGGCAGCCTATACGCGCGACGGCGACATGGTCGGCGGCGACCTTCCTGGCTGGCTCCCCGCGCTGTTCCGCCGCAACGGGACGACCGCGCTCAGCGACCGGCGCGGCGAATGCATCTATGCGGGCTGCCCGCATTTCCGCAAATGCTTCATCGAGCGCTCGGCGCGCGCCGCAGGCCAGGCGGATATCGTCATCGCCAACCATGCGCTGACGATGGTGCAGGCGGCGCGCCCGCGGGACGGCGGTGCGCCTGCAACGCGGCTGATCTTCGACGAAGGCCATCATCTGTGGGATGCCGCCGACAGCATGTTCGCGGCGGCGCTGACCGGACAGGAAGCGGTCGAAATCCGCCGCTGGGTGCTCGGACCCGAAGGCAAGTCGCGCGGACGGCGGCGCGGGCTCGCGGCGCGCCTCGCCGACGTCGCGAGCTATGACGAGGCTGGCGACAAGGCGATCCAGGCCGCGATCCAGGCAGCAGGCGAACTGCCCGGCGAAGGCTGGCTAGGGCGCATTTCCGAGAGCGAACCATGGGGCGCGATCGAGCGGCTGCTCGTCGCGGTGCGCGCAATGACCTATGCGCGCAGCGTCGACGCGCGCACCGGCGACAGCGGTTACGGCCTCGAAACCGAACTCGCCGATCCCGATCCCGAGCTGGTCGCCGCCGCCGCGAATGCGAGCGACGCGATCGAGGCCCTGCTGCGCCCGCTGATGGCGCTCGGCAAACGGCTCGACGCGCTGGTCGAGGATCCGCCCGACTGGCTCGACGGACAGGCGCGCGCGCGCGTCGACGGCGCGCGCAACAGCCTCGGCACGCGCATCGACACGCTCGGCGGGTGGCTCTCCTTGCTCGGGCGCGTCGGCGGTCCCGCCGATCCCGATTTCGTCGACTGGCTCGCCGTCGATCGCTTCGACGGGCGCGAATTCGATATGGGGCTTCATCGCCACTGGCTCGACCCGGCGCGGCCGGTCGCCGAGATCGTCTATCGGCCCGCGCAGGGGGTGCTCGTGACCTCGGCGACCTTGCGTAGCGGAAGCGGATGGACCGATGCCGACATCCGCACCGGCGCACGGCACATGGACGGCGGGGTCCAGCATTTCGCCGTGCCGAGCCCGTTCGACTATGCGCGCCAGTCCGAGGTGCTGATCGTCACCGACATCCCGCGCGGCGACCTGCCCGCGCTCGCCGGCGCCTACAGCCGGCTGATCGAGGCGTCGGGCGGCGGGGCCCTCGGGCTGTTCAGCGCGATCCGGCGGCTGCGCATCGTCCATGCGCGGATCGCGGACCGCATCGCGCGCGCCGGGCTGCCGCTCTATGCCCAGCATGTCGATCCGCTCGACACCGGGACGCTCGTCGATATTTTCCGGGCCGACCCGCACGCCTCGCTGCTCGGCACCGATGCCTTGCGCGACGGGGTCGATGTGCCCGGCGATTCGCTGCGGCTCGTCGTGATGGAGGGGGTGCCCTGGCCGCGCCCGACGATCCTTCACGCCGCGCGGCGCGCGGCGCAGGGCGGCAGCGGCTATGACGACAGCGTCATCCGCGCGCGGATCGGGCAGGCCTTCGGGCGGCTGATCCGCCGCGCCGACGATTTCGGGCAGTTCGTGATGCTGTCGCCAAGCTTTCCGTCCCGGCTGCTCGGCGCCTTTCCCGAAGGCACGCCGATCCGCCGCCTGCCGCTCGACGAAGCGGTCAACCATGTCGCCGCGGCGAATGTCGAACAAAGAAAAACCGCCTTTCCTGCCTTTTCACCGTCCTGAGTTTGCGGCAGAAGGCCCGAACGAGGGGATGTCGCGGGGAGCGATCTTGAAGACTTTGACCATATTGCGGCATGCGAAATCGGGGTGGGACGTGGCTGTAGAGCGCGATTTCGACCGTCCGATCAACGCCCGCGGGCGCCGCGGCGCCGAACTGATCGGCCAATATGTGAAGCGGCACGCGATGCCGGTCGACCGCATCGTCGCTTCGCCCGCGGTGCGCGTGACCGAGACCCTCGATATCTTCCAGCCTGCGGCGAATCTCGATGCGATCGAGCCGGTCTGGGACCGGCGCATCTATCTCGCCTCGGCAGCGACGCTGATCGACGTGATCCACGATACGGGGAAGGACGCCGCCCATCTGCTGATCTCAGGCCACAATCCGGGGCTTGAGGATCTGGCGCTGATGCTCGCCCCCGAAGAGGGCGGCGGCGAACTGCGCGCGGCGGTCGAGGAAAAGCTGCCGACCTCGGCGCTCGTGCGGCTCGAACTCGATATCGCCGACTGGCGGGAGCTCGACGTCAACATGGCGCGAATCACCGCCTTCATCCGCCCGCGCGACCTCGACCCGGCGCTCGGCCCGGCGATGGATGACGATTGAGGGCGGCTGGCGGCTTAGAGGTGGGGAGCGGGCGCTGCCTATACTTTACTTTGTCATCCCCGCGAACGCGGGGACCCAGGGCGTCCGTAAGCTTACCCATCCCTGGGTTCCCGCTTTCGCGGGAATGACGAAGGAAAGCGGGCGTCCGCAATTGGACGCAAGCCGGCACGCTTAACGCAACGCCGCCGCCAACCGCTGACGCAGCGCGACGAGCGCTTCCACCGGAATACCATGCGACGGAACCGTAACAGCCGGCATAGTCGCCGCGGAAACCGCCGGTTCGATTCGTGCCGCGCCATTCGGCTCCGACAGCGCCTTGCGCGCGCCCTCGACCGTATAGCCCTTCACATGGAGCAGATGATGGATGCGCTCGGCGAGCGCGACATCCTCGGCGCGGTAATAGCGGCGGCGGCCCGAGCGCTGGAGCGGGCGGAGCTGCGGGAAACGGGTTTCCCAATAGCGCAGCACATGCGTCGGCACGCCGATGCGGTCCGCCAGTTCGCCGATCGCGAGCATCGCGCCCGCCGCCTTGCCGCCGTCCGCCCCGGTGTCGAAATCAGCCATGGGCCATGCCCGGCCTATTTGCCCGCGACGCGAGCACGCATCGTCTGGCTGGCGCGGAAGGTCATCACCCGCCGCGGCAGGATCGGCACCTCGATCCCGGTCTTGGGATTGCGGCCGATCCGCTGCGCCTTGTCGCGCAGCACGAAGGTGCCGAAGCCCGAAATCTTCACATTCTGCCCGCCCGCGAGCGCATCGGACATATGATCGAGAATCGATTCGACAATCGCCGCCGATTCATTGCGCGACAGACCGATCTGCTGGTTGATCTTCGCGGCGATGTCCGCGCGCGTGAGCGTTCCTGTGGTCATCTTGTTCCCTTCCCCTCCTGAAGCGGATGAAACCCGAAGGTTCCCGGCCAAAGGTTCCCGGAAGGCCCCCACCATCACGAGTCCCGGCTACCTATGTAACAAATGCGAATTAATCCGCCAAACTGAATTGGATGGAGTGAAGAGTTGATGCGATGGATTTCGGGACAGGTCCGGCGACCGACCCGGCCGGACGGTCAGACGCGCAGGACCGCCGCCCCCCAGGTAAAGCCGCCGCCCATCGCCTCGAGCACCACCAGGTCGCCGCGCTTGATCCGGCCGTCGCGCACCGCGAGATCGAGTGCGAGCGGCACCGATGCCGCCGAGGTATTGGCGTGCTGGTCGACGGTGAGGACGACGCGCTCGGCGGGCAAGCCCAGCTTCTTCGCGGTCGCATCGATGATCCGCTTGTTCGCCTGATGCGGCACGACCCAATCGATGTCGCTGGCGGCGAGGCCGACTTCCTCCATCACTTCGCCAAGCACCGAGGCGAGATTGGTGACGGCATGGCGGAACACTTCGCGTCCCTGCATGCGGACCTGACCGACCGTGCCCGTGGTCGACGGGCCGCCATCGACATAGAGCATGTCGCAATATTGGCCCTCGGCATGGAGCCGTGTCGCGAGGATTCCGCGATCGTCGGTCACTTCCTCGGCCGACAGCACGACCGCCCCGGCGCCGTCGCCGAACAGGACGCAGGTCGTGCGATCTTCCCAATCGAGGATGCGGCTGAACGTCTCGCTGCCGATCACCAGCGCATGTTTCGCGGCGCCGGTGCGGAGCATCGAGTCGGCGACCGAAACGGCATAGAGGAAGCCCGAGCAGACCGCCGCGACGTCGAAGGCGATGCAGTCGGGCGCGCCGAGCAGCGCCTGGACCTTCGTCGCGGTCGCAGGGAAGGTATTGTCGGGGGTCGCGGTCGCCACAATGATCAGGCCGATGTCGGCGGCTTCGAGCCCCGCCGCCTTCAGCGCCTCGCGCGCCGCGTCGGCGCCGAGCGTCCCGGTCGTCTCGTCGGGTTCGGCGATATGGCGAAAGCGGATGCCGGTGCGTTCGACGATCCATTCGTCGCTGGTATCGACACGCTCGGCCAGTTCGGCGTTGGAAACGCGCGTGCGCGGGAGGGCGGAGCCGGTGCCGGCGAGGATCGCGCGAAGCGTCATGCCGCGGCGCTCCCGCGGAAATTGGCGAGGTCTTCGGTCACCTGACGCGTGATATCCTTCTCGATAAGCTCGGCGCAGAGGTGAACGCAATTCGCGACCCCTTTCGCGTCCGCGCTGCCGTGGCTTTTCAGCACGACGCCGTTGAGGCCGAGGAACACCGCGCCATTATGGTTGTTCGGATCGAGATGATGGCGCAGCAATTCGGTCGCGGGGCGCGAGATCAGGAAGCCGATCTTCGAGCGCACCGACGAGGTGAAGGCGCGGCGCAGCAGATCGGTGACGAAGCGCGCCGTCCCCTCGATCGTCTTGAGCGCAATATTGCCGGAAAAACCGTCATGGACGATGACGTCGACATCGCCGCGCGACAATTTGTCGCCCTCGATGAAGCCGGTGAATTGCATTGGCAGGCCCTGCGTTTCGCGGAGCAGCGCCGCGGCGTCGCGAATCTCGTCAGTGCCCTTGAGTTCCTCGGTGCCGATGTTGAGCAAAGCGACGCGCGGCCTTTCGAGGCCCATCGCGGTGCGCGCATAGGCGGCGCCCATCACCGCGAACTGGACGAGATTGTTCGCGTCGCACTCGGTATTGGCACCAAGGTCGAGCATCACCACGTCATTGTCGCCGAGCGACGGCAGCAGCGCCGCGAGCGCGGGCCGGTCGATTCCCGGCATCGTGCGGAGCGCGAGCTTCGCCATCGCCATCAGCGCGCCGGTATTGCCCGCCGACACGGCGCCGCCGGCATCGCCGCGCTTCACCGCGTCGATCGCGAGCCCCATCGAGGTGCTTTTCGCCTTGCGGAGCGCCTGGCTGGGCTTGTCCTCGCCGGTGACGACGCCATCGGTGTGGATGATGTCCGACGCGGCGCGCAGATTCGGGTGATTTTCGAGCGCGGCCTTGATCTGCGCCTCGTCGCCGACGAGGAGAAAGCGCAGACCGTCATGCTTGTGGCGCGCCATCGCGGCGCCGGCGAGCATCATGCGCACGCCGACGTCACCGCCCATCGCATCGATCGCGATTCGCGGTGTAAGGCTCATTCTGGCGCCCTCCGGCTAGGCTCAGGCGCCGGCCGAAACCACTTCGCGGCCGTTATAATGGCCGCAGGCGTTGCAGAGATTGTGCGGGCGCTTCAGCTCGCCACAGTTCGGGCATTCCTGAAAGGCCTCGACCTTCAGGCTGTCGTGGCTGCGACGCATGCCGCGCTTCGAGGGCGAGGTTTTTCGCTTGGGGACGGCCATGTTATTTCCTGCATTCCTAAATGTTTACTCGAATCGGCGAACCCGAACGTGTCGCTTCCGTTGCCGGAAATGACTGGCCCGCCCACCTATGCCGAAGATCGGTTATCGTTTGAAAAACGATCGGAAATCTTCCGCCGGTGGGTGCCTCAACGCCTGTTGGTGTCGGGTGCCGGATCGGGCGCGGCTATAGCGTTTTTGCCCGCAAAGGCAAGCCCCGAGGCAAATGGCGGATCGCCGGTCCTTCCCGTCACCCCGGACTTGATCCGGGGCCCCGCCAAGCGACGCCTGAAAAGCGGGACCCCGGATCAAGTCCGGGGTGACGAAGGGGCAAAAGCAACCCTTGCCCCGCCCCGCCGCCAATGCCACATCTCCCTGTCGCCGGAACGCCGGTCAACGACATGGGGGAAATATATGATCATCCTGCCGATCAGCCTGACGATCGCCGCCGGCGCGGCGCTGCTCAACCTCTGGCTCAGCGTCCGCGTCGGCCGTGTGCGGACGAAGGAGAAGGTGTTCATCGGGGACGGCGGCAACGATGCCCTCACCCGCCGGATGCGCGCGCACAGCAATTTCGTCGAGAATACCGCCTTCGTGCTGATCCTGCTCGCGCTGCTCGAACTCGGCGTCGGATCGTCGATGGGACTGTGGGCCGTCGGCGCGCTCTATCTCGTCGGCCGTATCCTCCATGCGCTCGGCATGGACGGTATGATGTGGGGCCGCATGGCCGGCACGATCATCACGATGCTGACGCAGCTCGGGCTTGCCGGATTCGCGATCTACACCGTCTATGCGACGCCCGTCACCTTCACCTCGGCCGATACCGTCAAGACCGTGGTCGTCGCGCCGCGATAATCAGCCGCCGACCACGCCGTCGGCGACATAGGGGTTGGTTCGCCGCTCCTGCGCGAAGCTGCTGTGCGGGCCGTGGCCGGGCAGGAAGATCGTGTCGCCGCCGAGCGGCCAGAGCTTCTGCGTGATCGAATCGAGCAGCTGCTGGTGGTTGCCGCGCGGAAAATCGGTGCGGCCGATCGAGCCCTGGAACAGCACGTCGCCGACGATCGCGAGCTTCGAGGGGGCGTGGTGGAAGACGACATGGCCGGGGGTGTGGCCCGGACAATGGATGACATCGATCTCGAGATTGCCGACCGTCACCTTGTCGCCATCGACAAGCCAGCGGTCGGGCTCGAACGGCTCGCCCTCCATGCCGAAGCGCGCCCCATCCTCGCCGAGCTTTTCGATCCAGAAGCGGTCGTCCTCGTGCGGGCCCTCGATCGGCACGCCAAGCTCCTTCGCGAGCACGCCGGCCTGCCCGCAATGATCCATATGGCCGTGGGTGACGAGAATCTTCTCGACCTCGACCCCGGTCTGCCGCACCGCCTCCTTCAGCTTGTCCAGGTCGCCGCCGGGATCGACGAAGGCCGCCTTGTTGGTTTCGGTGCACCAGAGGAGGGTGCAATTCTGCTGGAAAGCGGTGACCGGCACGATCGCGGCCTTCAGCGGAGGATTGGGAGCGTTCATGGCGGCCGATGTGGGGAAATCGGCGGGATTTGGCAAGGGCGGGACGTTTGACGGACGGTCAAGGGCGGGTATCGACCGGGAGGGGAAGACAAAACCTCAGCTCCCGTTCGTGTCGAGCGAAGTCGAGACACGCGAATGCTGGCGCTTCCCAAGCGTGTCTCGATTTCGCTCGACACGAACGGAAATAGAGGACGGTCTGGAATCCACCCCAAAATCGCCGCTAACGCAGGGTCATCGTATCGCCTTCGACATTCACCGCAGCGAGCTTGGCAAGGTAGCTCTGGCCGAGCAGCGACACGCCCATGTCGGCATCGACCACCGCCGCCTCGACATTGCGGACCGTGATTCCATCGACCTCGACACTGTCGAGAACGACGATCCGCATCGGAACCTGCCCGCCTGCCGTCTGCGCCGTGCCGCCGATCGGCAGGGCGTCGACATCGAGTCCGATCGCTTCGGCGTCGCTCCGCGTCAGCGCTACGAGCGATGCGCCGCTATCGACGAGCATGCGAATCTGCCTGCCCTGGACCTGCGTGTCGGCATAGAAATGCGAATCGGACGCCCGCCGGATGCGCACTTCGCTCGGCCGGGACGCGGCATCGTTGGCCACGGCGGCGGCCGCGTCCCGGCCCCTGGTCGTCCAGTTGCTTTCGCCGGCATAAAGATCTGCGGGCGCTTTCGGCGCGTCCGCGACCTGCCGGCCAGCGATACTCGCCACACCGACCGATCCTGCCGCGATCATCGCGGCTAACATTATGAAACGCCCCAGCATGGCGCACTTGTCGCAGATCATGATTGGGGAATGGTTAAGTCAGCCGCGCTCGATGAAGGCCCGCCAGTTCGGCGTTTCGCCGCGGATGCTGTAAGCGATCCGCGCGCAGGCATAGGGCCGGCCGGGCGCATTGTCGGCCTCGGCCGCGGTGCGCGGCCACGAATGGCCCGTGCCCCCCGACGCCCAGCATATGATCGCCTCGGCCTCGGACCGCGCGGAGATCGCGGCCCGGTCCTCGGCGGTCAGCGTCGCGGGCGGCTGCCAGCCCAGGATGACGCGATGGGCGAAGCCCTCGGCGAACAGCGCATGGCGGAACGGGCCGTCGCGGTCGGCGAGCAGCGCCGCAACGCGCGCACGATCGGGCGCCGCGAGCCATTGGCCGCCGAGCAGCGGCGCCCAGCGGCTTTCGTCGAGCGAGCGCAAGGCGGGGAGCAGTTCGTCGGCGGCCGCCGCGAAGCGCGCGGTCCACGGCGAATCGGGCGCGAGCGGCACCAGCGCCGAGGGTTCGGAGGCCGGTTCGGGCTCGACGGGGATCAGCGGCTGTTCGGCCGCGGCGGATGTTGCGGCGAAGACGGCGGCGAGCGCCGAAACGATCAGAAGGACGCGCATGGCGGGAAATCTATCACGCCCGCCTGCACCTGTCATGAACCGCCTTTGGAAGAAGGAGGCGCGCAATTTTCTTCGTCATCCCAGACTCGATCCGGGGTGACGAGGGAGGATAAGTCAGGAACTGCGGTCGGCGGTGAGGGCTTCGCGCATCCATCCCGGCGCGGCGGCGGGGTCGATATTTTCGACCCGGCGGTGCTCGACCGACCAGCCGAGTTCGGCCCAGGCGACGACCTGCCGCTTTTCGTCGGCCTCGGCGATCGGCACGACGAGAAGGCGGCGGTTGACCTTCTGCCGCCAGTTCATCCGCGCCGTATTCTCCTGCCCGACGTAGCAGCCCTTGGTGAAGCTGACGCCGTTCAGTTCGGCGGCGTTGCATTCGAGCCACAGCGTCGTGCCGTCGCCAAGCTCGGCGCGCCCCTCGGTGACGCCGAGCGACAGGCGGTGCGCGCGCCACGCGGCGTCGGCGCCCTCCCCGTCATCCGCGGGCGCGAGCCAGCGCTGGCCGAGGCCGGACAGGCGCGGATCGACGGCGCCGAGATCGCCCCCCGTCGCCCAATGGACGCCGAGTCCCTCCTCGCGCGCGATCGTGATTGCGCGGCGGAGGCGGTAAAGCGTCAGGCGTTTCATCAGCTCGGCTGCGGCATCGCGCTCGCAGTCGATCAGCACGTCCGCCGCGTCGCCCCAGATCAGGAAATCGAAAAGGACCTTTCCCTGCGGGGTCAGCAGCGCCGCCCATACGGGCAGATTACCCGATACGTCGTTGGTGACGAGGCCTTGCAGGAAGCCGCGCACATCCTCGCCGGAGAGACGGATGAGAGCGCGGTCGTTGAGGGTGGTATTGGGCATGGCGATAATCTAGGGACGCCCCAGCCAAAGCCAAGCCCGCTAGCGAGTATTTCGATGACCGACCGCCTGACGATCCGCCGCCCCGACGACTGGCACGTCCATCTGCGCGACGGCGCGATGCTCGAGCAGGTCGCGCGCCATACCGCACGCCAGTTCGCGCGCGCGATCATCATGCCGAACCTGTCGCCGCCGGTGGCGACCGCGAAGGAAGGCGCCGCCTATCGCGGCCGCATCCGCGCCGCAGTGCCCAAGGAGCTCGACTTCACTCCGCTGATCGTCGCCTATCTCACCGATCACAGCGACGCCGGAGAAATGGCGCGCGGCCATGCCGAGGGCGTGTTCACCGCGGCGAAGCTCTATCCGGCGCATGCGACCACGGGCAGCGCGCATGGCGTCACCGACATTGCCAACATCATGCCTGTGCTCGAACGCATGGCGGAGATCGGCATGCCGCTGCTGATCCATGGCGAGGTGACCGACCATGACGTCGATATCTTCGACCGCGAGGCGGTGTTCATCGACCGCACGCTCGCGCCGCTGGTGAAGGCGCTGCCGCAGCTCAAGATCGTGTTCGAGCATATCACGACCGCCGAAGCGGTCGATTTCGTCAAGGACGCGCCCGCAACCATCGGCGCGACGATCACGCCGCAGCATCTCCACATCAACCGCAACGCGATGCTCGTCGGCGGCATCCGGCCGCACGCTTATTGCCTGCCGGTCGCCAAGCGCGAGCAGCACCGGCTCGCGGTGCGCGCGGCGGCGGTGTCGGGCTCGCCCAAATTCTTCCTCGGCACCGACAGCGCCCCGCACGCGGTCCATACCAAAGAGGCCGCGTGCGGCTGCGCGGGCATCTTCAATGCACCTTATGCGCTGGAATCCTATGTAACGGTGTTCGACGAGGAGGGCGCGCTCGACAGATTTGAGGGGTTTGCGAGCGAGCACGGCCCCAAATTCTACGGCTTGCCGCTCAACGGCGGCACGATCACGCTCGAACGTGGCGCAACGGCCGTTCCCGACCGGATCGGCGAGGTTGTGCCCTTCCACGCCGGCGAAACGCTCGGCTGGCGGCTGGTCTAAACGGCAAGCCGGTCGGCGCGCATCTTGCGCCACATGTCGAAACTGAACACCGCGATGCTGACCCAGATCAGCAGGAAGCAGACGAGCTGCACCGGCTTCAGCGGTTCGTGAAAGACGAGCAGGCTGAGCAGGAACTGGAGCGTCGGCGCCAGATATTGCACGAAACCGAGCGCGGCATAGCTCATCCGCCGCGCCGCGGTCGCGAAGAGGAGCAGCGGCACTGCGGTCACGATCCCGCCCGCCATCAAGAGCAGGCTGATCGAACCGTCCGACCCGAAACCCCGCCCGTCGCCGATCCAGAGGTAATAGATGGACACTGCCAGCGCCAAAGGCAGCAGCAGCGTCGTTTCGATCGCAAGACCGGGAAGCGAGCCGACGGGGACGATTTTCCGGATCAACCCGTAAAGGCCGAAACTGAGCGCGAGCGTCAGGCTGATCCACAGCGTGTCGAGCGCACCGGCAAGCAGGATCGCGACCCCGATCCCCGCGATGACGACCGCGACGAACTGCAGCCGGCTGAGCCGCTCGCCGAGGAAGAGCATCCCGAGCATCACATTGACCAGCGGATTGAGATAATAGCCGAGGCTCGCCGCGAGCACATGGTCGGTGAAGATCGAAAAGATGTAGACGAGCCAGTTGACCGCGATCAGCAAGGAACTCGCGAGCAGCATCCGAAGCACGCGCGGATCGCGCAACGCGGCGAGATAGTCGCCGATCTGCCGCCGGAAAACCATGATGAGGAAGCAAAGCGGCAGCGACCAGATGATGCGCTGCGCGAGCACCTCGACCGGCGGCACGCTCGACACCAGTTTGAAGAAGAGCGGGACGAAGCCCCAGATGCCATAGGCGGCCAGCGCATAGGGCAGGCCGCCCTGCTCGCTCCCCGCGGGGGCCGATGTTTGTGCCATGACGCCCGATCAGATGATTCCGCCGCCGAGCATCAGGCGGACGACGCCGATGACGATGACGACGATATTGAGATTGCGCCCGCTGGTCCGGTCCGACATCGCGCCGAGCGCCAGCCCGACGACCGCGATCGGCACCACGACCCAGTTCGCCCAGCCAAGCAGCGGGATGAAGGCGGGAATGGCCAATATCAGCGCGATGACGCCGATGACGATCGAGGCGATGTTCAGCATGCCCCTCATGTCGCATGGCGGTGGCCGACCTTCAAGGCCCTTCAAGGCCCTTTCGGTTCATCGATGGATACACTCGCTTCGTCTTGTTGCCGCAGGTTCATGCAACGGGGCCGGGACACGGCTCGTTCTGTTCTGCGAAGCGCCCGGTTCCGGACGGGAACGAGGCGCCGAGACCAGGAAAGGATTTACCATGCGTATCACCAAGGGCCTGATGGGCATCTTCGTCGCGGCGAGCGTCGTCGGCACTGCCCCGGCCTATGCGAGCCTGGGGGCGGTCCCCGCGCCCGGCTATCACAAGGCCGAAGCTTCGGCGGACTATTACCGGCGCAAGCACAAGCGCAACTATTACGCCTCGCGCGACGAGCGGATCAACGGCAACACCCGCATCTGGCGCGGCAATGACGGCCGTTATCGCTGCAAGAAGGACAATGGCACGACCGGCCTGCTGATCGGCGGCGCGGTCGGCGGCCTTGCGGGTCACGAGATCGCGGGCAACGGCGACAAGCTGCTCGGCACCGTCCTCGGCGCCGCGGGCGGCGCACTGCTCGGCCGCGAGATCGACAAGGATAAATATCGCTGCCGCTAAGCGACACTAACCCGTCGCGGGTGTGGGTCCGAGACCCCTCCGCCCGCACCACGTGATGGAGAGGACGTCGGCCCCGCGCCGGCGTCCTCAATTTTTTTTTCGCCCTTGCCCGAGCGCTTCGCGTGGCCCACAAGCGTCGGCCAAACCGCGGCGGGAGAGAAATATGCTGAACGGTCCCCTGCTCGTCACCGAACGGCTTATCCTGCGGCCGCCCGCAGCCGAGGATTTCGACGCCTTCGCCGAAATGTGCGCCGAGGAAGAGACGATGCGCTTCATCGGCGGCATCGCTCCGCGTTCGGCGGCATGGCGCCAATGGTGCACCCTCGCGGGCGCATGGCATATCCGCGGCTTTTCGATGTTTTCGGTGATCGAGCGCGAAAGCGGCGAATGGGTCGGGCGACTCGGCCCGTGGGAACCCGACGGCTGGCCCGCGCCCGAGATCGGCTATGGCGTCCGCGCAAAATTCGCCGGCAAGGGCTATGCCTTCGAGGGCACGGTCGCGGCGTGCGATTTCGCGGTCGAATTTCTGAAATGGCCCGAACTGATGCACAGCATCGACCCCGCCAACACCCGCTCGCAGGCGCTTGCGAAACGGTTGGGCGCGACGAACAGCAGGCCGACCCGCCTGCCCGCCCCCTTCGAGGACGCGCCGGTCGATGCCTGGACGCAAAGCGCCGATGCATGGCGGGTCAAGCGCAAGGAGTTCCTGCCCTGAACCCGCCGGTCGCTCGCCGTTAAAAGTCCGAAAGGCCGAAGCGCGGAAGGCCCTGATTGACGCCGGGCGGGTCGAGCACGGTCACGTCGAGTTCGACCGGCGTGCCGATCCAGTGCGCAAGGCTGGTATGGTCGGCAAGATCGTCGTCGGTCAGCGGATGGACGAGCGCGCGCAGGCCGGTCGCCTCGATCGCCGCGACGACCGCAGCGCGATGACGGGCAAGGAAATGCACCTCATATTGCGCGACAGGATGTGGCCCTGCCGGGGCGTCGGTCATCGCGCCGACGAACAGGATCGCGGGATTGCGCCCGAAATCGTCGCGCAACCCCGCGGCGGCGGAGCGCTCGCCCGGATCATAATAGATATGGGCGTGATAGGGGGCGTCGGGGTTGGGCATCGAGATCGCATTCCTGTGTCGCCGGTTCCGGCCGGGATCGCCCGTCTAGAAGACAGGGCGGACGCCGGGTCAAGCCGGGGAATGGCAATTGGCGGCCGATCGCCGCTCCGCCGTGGCCGTTCCACTCTGCGCATCTCCGCGTGCCTCCGCTTTGCGCGGCGCGAAATCATTCTGCATAATGGCCGACCCCAAGCCCGAACGCTCGCGAGGTGCAAAAAAATCGACGTTGCCTCTTGCGTGTTCGACTTTAAGATATATCTTAGAGCTATCACGAATCACTCTAAGGAATTTTGGATGATGTTTTATGGATATATGGGCGGACGCGGCTGCGGCCACCGCCACGCGATGCACCGCGGCGGACGCGGGCGCGGTTTCGGGGGCCATGGTTTCGGAGGCAGAGGTTCCGGCGGCCGCCACGGCCATGACGACGAAGGCCGCGGCCGGCGCCGGCGCATGTTCGACAGCGGCGAGCTCAGGCTCGTACTGCTCAAGCTGATCGCCGACGAGCCGCGCCACGGCTACGACCTGATTCGCCAGATCGAGGAATGGACCCGCGGCGCCTATGCGCCCAGCCCGGGGGTCATCTACCCCACCCTCACCCTGCTCGACGACATGGGCCTGATCGAGGCAGCCGACCGCGACGGCGCGAAAAAGCTGTTCGCGATCACCGACGCGGGCCGCGCCGAAATCGAAGCGAACGAAAGCGCCGTCGATGAGCTGATCGCCCGCCTGACCGCGGTCGGGGAGGAACGGCAGCGCACCGACAGTGCCTCGGTCCGCCGCGCGATGGGCAATCTGCGCGCGGTGCTGATGAACCGGCTCGGCGACCGCGACCTCGACGAGGCGGCGCTGCACGACATCGTCGCGCTGATCGACGAGGCCGCGCAGAAGATCGAGCGGCTCGGATGAGCCGCGCGGTCGCCAAGGTGGCCACGGGCCATGCGAGCAAATATCTGCAGCAGCTGTGCAAGCATTGGCAGCATAATCTGGCGGTCGAATTCACCCCCGAGCACGGCACCGTGATCTTCCCCAGGGATGCGCGCGGCGCCGAATGGGCGGCCGATGCGCTGGTCACCTTCGATGCCGGACCCGACAGCCTGTCGGTCCGCATCGACGCGAGCAGCGACGCGCATCTGGAAGCGATGCAGGGCGTGGTTGCGCGCCACCTCGACCGCTTCGCCTTTCGCGAAGCGCCGCTGGCGTTCGACTGGCAAGCAGCCTGAGCCCGTTCAGGGCTTCAGACCGAAGCGCGCATAGTCGCGTTCGACCGAGGGCGTCATCTGGCGCACGATCGCCAGATCCGCGGCGGCGTCGGCCGCACGGCCGACCCGCTTGTAGACGATCGCGCGCAGGAAACGGCTCGACCCCATGCCGGGCACCTGCAGCAGCGCCGCGTCGAGGTCGCGCAAAGCGTCCTCGTCGCGGCCCATGCGCATCCAGACGAGCGCGCGGCTGTCGAGAATCTGCGCCGTGCTGTCGCTGAGCTCCATCGCCGACGTGCAATCCTTGAGCGCGGTATCGAGATGGACGTTGCGCGTCGCCTTGATCCAGCATCGCTGGTTCAGCATCGCCGGGTTGCCGGGCTTGGTCGCGATCAGCGCATCGAGTTCGCCGATCGCCGCTTCGGCATCGCCGAACTCGCCGACCATCGCGGCCTTTTCGACGCGATAATCGTCGCGCGTCTTGCCGCCGAGCGCGATCCGCTCGTCATAGATCGTCGTCGCTTTCGCGATGTCGCCGCGCGCGGCAGTCAGGTTCGCGACGGTCGAGATTGCCGCGACCGACGACGGGTCGAGCTTGCGCGCTTCCTCGGCATCGGTGAGCGCCCCCGCGACGTCACCCATCTCGCGCCGCGCTCCCGCCCGGTCGAGATAGGCCTCGGCCGACGGCAGCAGCTCGATCTGCCGCGTCAGCGTCGCCGCCGCGCCCTTATAATCGCCGATCCCGATCTGGAACGAGGCGCTGCTCGTCAGTGCGGTGATATTTTCCTCATCGGCTTCGGCGGCCTGCTTCTTGTAGATCGCGTTGATCGCATCGATCTGCGTGCGCGACGCCGCCTGCGCGAGGTTCCAGCGCCGCGTCGCCGCCTCGGGCGCAATCAGGCGCGGCGTCCGCGCCAGGATCGTCGCGACGCGATCGCGCTCTCCCGCGACGGCCGACGCCGGAATTTCGACTCCGGCGCTCGTGATCGTCTCGTCGACCGTGACGATACCGTCGGCCAAGGCGGCCGACCGATGAACGTCGAAGCCCGCGAACCGCTCATCGAGCGGCGCCTCGCCATCGATCGTGTACCCCTTCCCTCCATCGGGAAGCCTGATCCGCAGCCGGTAGCGCGCGCGGTCGGGTGCCGCGGTCGCGACCGGGATATCGGCCCACGCAGGGCGAGCGCGATCGGGCTCGAACGCGATGACATTGGGCACTCGCGACATCCAGCGCTCCGTCCGCAAATCCTGGCGCTTCCAGCCCGTCCCGAAAGCGCCGCGTGCCTTGATCGTCACGCTGCCGTCGGCGGCATCGGTGGTCGCCGTCACCGAATCATATTGCGCTTCGCCGACATAGGACTGGAGGAATTGCTCATAGACGTCGCGCACTTCCTTGGGCCCGAGCCGCGATTCGGCGAGCGTCAGAAGATTGGCGATCTGGCCGCGCACCACCATGTCGAGATTGATGACCGACGGCAGGTCGATGCTGGTGCTTTCGTCCGCATCGACCTGAAGATCGACAGTCGGCCGCGTCGGCGCGCGCAGGTCAATCCTGACCGGCGCGGCGCCATCGGCGCGAACCGGCAGCACATAGCCGAGCGCAGGCGTGTCGCGGATGTCGGCGAGCCGCGTGCCGAGCATCGTGCCGTCGAGCCACAGGCTTTCCCCGCCGATCGTCGCGCGCACCAGCACATGGTTGAACGCGAGCGCGCTCGGCACGCGCAAGGGCACCATGTCGCCGAGCTGCGCATGCGCCAGCACCGGCTCGGCATCGATGTTCATCGCGCGGAGGATCGAGAGCAGCAGCAGCGTCTTCGCCTTGCAGTCGCCGTAGCGCAGTTCCCAGGTTTTCGCCGGGGCCTGCGGCACATAATTGCCGCCGTCCATGCCGACCGCGAGATAGCGGATCTTGTCCTGCACCAGTTGCAACGCCATCGCGGCGCGCTTCAGCGGATCGTCGGTCGCCGCCATGATCGTCCTGACCTCGCCCGCGAGCGGGCTGCCGTCGGCGATCGTACCATCGGTTGCATAGAGCGGTGCCATCACCTTCGACACATCGGCCCAGTCGGCGAAGGTCGAGGCCTCGATGATCGGCAGGCGCTGGTAGCGGACCGGGGCATCGTCGGGCAGTTCGGCGGGCTTCGGCAGCGGCATCGCGACCGGCAGTTCCATGAAGTCGCCGCTGCGCCGCGCCTTGGGCTCGGCGCCCTTCGCGAAAATCTTCCACTGCGTCGCCTCGCCGGTCCGCCACGACAGCCTGTATCCCGCCTGCGCGACGCGCGCCGGTTCGACGACCAGCGGCGAGAGCGACTGTGCCCGCCCGCCGAGCGCGCCGTCCTTGACCGTCGTCGACATGCGGAGCCGCAATATGTCGCCCGCGCGCAGCCCCTCGACGGGCAGCGTCGCCGACAACATGCCGGTGAGCTCAAGCTGTTCGAGCGACTGCTCGCGGCGCAGCACCGTGAATTTCTGCCCGCCGGCGAGCGCGTCGATCTCCGCCCCGTCACGGACGATCACGAGCTGATGGATGATGAGGTCGCCCTTGTCGGGGGCCCAGGCGACGGTGATATTGCTATATTGCGACAACTCCTCGGGGGTGCTGAGCTTCATTGCGGTGTCGGCATAGTTCCACACCGTCGCGCCGTCGATGCGCTGCTGGATGTCGAGGATCGCGATCCCGCCGGTAACGCTTTGCGGGTCGGCGAGTTTCGCGGGAGTTACCCAGGCGGGCGCGGGCTGATACAGCGGCTGCTCGCCCGCCATCGCCGCCCCTTCCGGTGCGACCAGCATCGCCGCCGCCAGCACCCACCGCCCCCATCGGGTCATGCCCCAATCCCCTGTCTATTCCATTCGCCCTTCGCGCTGACTGCATGGGGGAACCGCCCGATGCAACCGCTTTTCCTTGCCGGGGCGCTTCTCGTCACGCAGCCACGGCATTCCGCCGGGCATAGAGGAAATAGACGGCCAGCCCCGCGACATTCCAGACGCCGAACCAGATCTGGGTCTTCGCGGGCAGGCTCAGGAAGAGATAGAAGCAGCCGAGAACGGCGATCGGGCCGATCGCCCACGGCATCGGCACGCGAAAGGTGCGCGGAGCATCGGGCGCGCGCCGGCGCATGATCAGCATGCAGACCGAAACCGCCGTGAAGGCTGCCAGCGTCCCTGCGTTGGCGAGCGCCGCCAGTTCGTCGAGCGGAATAAAGCCCGCGAGGATGGCGACGATCATCGCGGTGAAGATCGTGATCCGCACCGGCGTGCCGCGCGACGACACCTTTGCCAGGCTGGCCGGCAGCAAGCCGTCGCGCGCCATGGTGAAGAAGATGCGGCTCTGCCCGAAGAAGAAGGCAAGAATAACCGTCGGCAGCGCGATGACCGCCGAAATGCCGAGATATTGTGCCGCTCGCGGCTGTCCAAGTTCGCGCAGAATCAGCGCCAGCGGCTCGGGACTGTTCGCAAAGCGGCTGAACGAGATTGCGCCGACCGCCGCGATGGCCACCGCGACATAGATAGCGACGCAGGCGATCATCGATCCGACGATCCCGATCTTGAGATCGCGATCGGGATTCTTTGCTTCCTCGGCCGCCGTCGCGATCGCATCGAAGCCATAGAAGGCGAAAAAGATGATCGCCGCCGCCGCCATCACCCCGCGCTCGACCCCGTCGGATCCGACATGCTTCGCAAAACCATAGGGGCTGAACGGTTCGAGATTGGCGGCATTGAACGCGGGGAGCGCGACCGCGACGAAGACGACCAGCGCCGCGATCTTCACGAGCACGAGGATCGCGTTCACCGTCGCGCTCTCGCGGGTGCCGAACAGCAGCATGCCCGCGACCAAGGCGATGATGGCGATCGCCGGCAGATTGACGATGCCGCCCAGTTCCGGCCCCTGCATCAGCGCCATCGGTACGTCGGCCCAGGCGTGCAGCAGGGGCGCGGCATAACCCGACCAGCCCACCGCCACCGCGCTGACCACCAGCGAATATTCGAGGATGAGGCTCCACCCGACGACCCACGCGATCAGCTCGCCGATCACGACATAGCTGTAGGTATAGGCACTGCCCGATGCGGGAATCATCGTCGCCATCTCGGCGTAGGCGAGCGCCGCGCAGGCGCAGATCACGCCCGCGACAACGAAGGACAGGATCACCGCCGGTCCCGCCTTGTCGGCGCCAACGCCGATCAGTGTCAAAATGCCGGTTCCGACGATCGCGCCGACGCCGAGCGCGACGAGGTGCGGCCAGCTCAAGGTCCGCGCAAGGCCGTGACCTTCAGGCTGTTCCGGAACGATCGCCTTGCGGCGCAGCAGGCTATCGCTCATGCGGTGGCTCCCCTATTTGGCTTTGCGTCGCTTGTAAGGGAGTGACGCGTCAGCGCAAGATAACAACAAGACCCGCGCAAAAATTGCGCGCCCGTCCAATCCAGCCGTCGCTTGCCGTCAAAGCAGCGCGTCGATCGCCTCGGCAAGCTTCGCGTCGCGTTCCGACAAGCCATCGGCGTCGTGCGTCGTCAGCAGGATATCGACGCGGTTGTAGACGTTCGACCATTCGGGATGATGGTCCATCTTTTCGGCGATGATCGCGACGCTGGTCATGAAGCCGAAGGCCTGCGCGAAATCGCCGAACTGAAACCGGCGCGTCATGGCGTCGCGTTGCGGTTCGTGCGTCCAGCCGGGAAAGCGGGCGAAGAGCGCGGCACGCTCGGCCTCGTCGAGTTTCCGGACCATCTCTTTTCTCCCGCTGGCCAAGTTGGCCTGCCCGCCATAAGGAAGGGCGCGATGAGCGACAAGACCTCGAAACTTTCAGCGCTTCCCGCCGGATGGGCCGGCGCCGCCCCCGATGCCGACGCGCTGTTCGCGATGGCCGAGACGGCGCTCGAAACGCTGCCCGCGGTTTTCCGGCCGCATATCGAAGGCGTCGTGATCGGAATCGAGGAATTTGCCGACGACGAGACGCTCGCCTCGCTCGACATCGAGCATCCCTATGACCTGACCGGTCTCTATGAAGGCCGCCCGCTCACCGAGCGCAGCATCGACCAGAGCGGCGGCATGCCCGACCGCGTGACCCTCTATCGCATCCCGATTCTCGTCGAATGGATCGAGGGCGGCGAGCGGCTCGACTGGCTGGTGCGCCATGTGCTGATCCACGAGATCGGTCATCATTTCGGTTTCTCCGACGACGATATGCACGCGCTCGAGGATATGGCGTGAGCGAGTTGTTGCAACTCGACCAGGTGGCGTGCATCCGCGGCGACCGATTGCTGTTCGAGGGGCTGTCGCTGACCCTGCGCCGCGGCGACGCACTGTGGCTGCGCGGCCCCAACGGCGCCGGCAAGTCGAGCCTGATCCGCCTCGCCGCCGGGCTGCTGCGCCCGGCCGCGGGCACGGTGGAGCGCCGCGAGCGCACCGCGCTGATCGACGAGGCGGCGGCACTCGACGCCGAACTCCCCTTGCGCCGCGCGCTCGATTTCTGGGCGCGGGTCGATACGGTCGACGGCCATGCGGTGAACCGCGCGATGGACGAAATGGCGCTCGGCAACCTTGCCGAAGTGCCGGTGTCGATGCTCTCGACCGGCCAGCGCAAGCGCGCCGCGATGGTCCGCGTGATCGCCAGCGGCGCGCCGATCTGGCTGCTCGACGAACCCGCGAACGGCATGGACGATGCGGCGCAGGCCCGGCTGGTTTCCGCCATCGCAAAGCATCGCGCGAACGGCGGCGCGGTGCTGCTGGCGTCGCATTTCGCACTCGGTATCCCGGACCTCGCCGAGCTCGGCATGGGGGCACTCGCATGACCGCCCTCATCGCCCTCTTCTGGCGCGACCTGCGCCGCGCCTGGGGGAGCGGCGCGCTGTGGCTGCCGGTCGTCTTCTTCCTGCTCGTCGCGACCGCCTTTCCGTTCGCGGTCGGCCCCGACGCGCCGCTGCTCGCGCGCACCGGCGGCGGGATGATGTGGGTCGCGGCGCTGCTCGCCGCGCTGTTGCCGATCGACCGGCTGGTCCGTCCCGATCGCGAAGCGGGCGTGCTCGATCAACTCGCGGTGCGCGGCTTCGCCGACGAGATCATCGCCGCGATCAAGATCGCCGCGCACGCGATCGGTTTCGGCCTGCCGCTGCTCGTCGCGCTGCTCCCCGCCGCCGCGCTGCTTGCGCAGGACGCAGGACGGGTTCAGTCGCTGGCGACCGGGCTCGCCATCGCCATCCCCGCGCTCGCCTCGCTCGCGGTATTGAGCGCCGCGCTGACCGCGAACCTGAAAGGCGGCAGCGCGATCGGCGGGCTGCTCGTCCTGCCGCTCGCGGTGCCGATGCTGATCTTCGGTGCCGGGATGCTCGACCCCTCGGGGCGCGGCGCGATCAAGCTGCTCGCGGCATCGAGCCTGCTCCTGACGATGATCGGCCCATTTGCGGCGGGCGCGGCGCTGCGGGGGCTGCGCGAATGACGCGCCAGTCGCTCGCGCATGTCGCGCTCGTCGTCCGCGACTATGACGAGGCGATCGACTTCTATGTCGGGACGCTCGGTTTCACGCTCGTCGCCGACGATTATGTGCCTGCACAGGACAAGCGCTGGGTGCTCGTCGCCCCGCCGGGCCATCCACCGGGCGGCGCGACGATCCTGCTCGCGCGCGCGGCGAATGCGGAACAGGCGGAGTTCATCGGCAACCAGTCCGGCGGCCGCGTCTTCCTGTTCCTTGCAACCGACGATTTCCACCGCGACTATCGACGCCTGCTCGACAAGGGCGTGCGGATCGAGCGCGAGCCCATGGAGGCCGATTATGGCACCGTCGCGGTCTTCCTCGATCTTTATGGCAACAAATGGGATTTGATCGAGTTTCGGCAGCCGCGGTGACGGGTTTCGACCGCGTGCAGACGTCGGGGAACGGTCCGTATCCACCTGAAACCGCCCGCCGCGCCGACAGCCGCCGATCCGTTGGCACGGCGCTTTCGGCAGGCTATCCTGCCGCGGGAGACGAAGCATGGGCAAGGCGGAAATCAAGACCAGGGCAACCGAGGCCGGCGTCGCCGATTTCATCGCCGCCGTCCCGGATGCGCGGCGGCGCGAAGAAGCGGCGGCGGTCGATGCGATGCACCGCCGCGTGACCGGACTTGAACCCAAAATGTGGGGCCCCTCGATCATCGGCTATGGCAGCTATGATTATGTCTATGACAGCGGCCGTTCGGGGACGATGTGCCGCGCGGGGTTCAGCCCGCGCAAGGCCGCGATGACGCTTTATCTGATCGGCCATTACCTCGACCGCCAGCCCGAGGCCGACGCGCTGCTCGCGAAGCTGGGCAAATATAAGACGGGCAAGTCATGCCTTTATGTGAACAAGCTCGCCGACGTCGATCTGGATGTGCTCGAACAACTTGTCGCGCTGAGCTGGGACGTCATGAACGAACGCTATCCGGTATAGCGCGCCTCCGCCTCCGCCATATAATCGCGCGTCAGCGGCAGGGCGTGACGGCTGCGCGCGAACTGGATCTGGTAATTGCCCATCCCGCCGCTCTCGAACGCCGCGGTCGCGCCGGCGAGGTAGAAGGTCCACATGCGGAAGAAGCGCGCGCCCATCATCTGGGCCATCTCATCCTCGCGCGCCAGCGTGTTCGCATACCATTGGCGCAACGTCAGCGCATAATGCAGCCGCAGCGTCTCGACATCGGTGACGATCAGCCGGCTCTTCTCGCTCGCCGCCAGCGTCTCACTGAGCGCCGGGATATAGCCGCCGGGGAAAATATATTTGCGGGTAAAGGCGTCGGTCGCGCCCGGCTTGCCGAAACGTCCGATCGTGTGGAGCAGCATCACCCCGTCGGCCTTCAGCAGGTTCGCGCAGGCGCGGAAGAAGATATCGAAATTCGGCGCGCCGACATGCTCGAACATGCCGACCGACACGATGCGGTCGAAGCCCCCCGCCTCGCGCGCGGCGAGGTCGCGATAGTCGATCAGTTCGAAGCGCACGCGGCCCGCGACCCCCGCCGCTTCGGCGCGCTGCCGCGCGAGGTCGAGCTGTTCGGTCGACAGGGTGATGCCGAGCACCTCGACCTGTTCGAGCTTCGCGAGCGTGATCGCCATCCCGCCCCAGCCGCAGCCGATGTCGAGCACCCGCTGACCCGGCTTCAGTGCGAGCTTCGCCGCGATATGCGCCTTTTTTGCCGCCTGCGCCTCGTCGAGGGTCATGCCCTCGCGGGGCCAGTAAGCGCAGCTGTATTGCATGTCGGCGTCGAGGAAGAGGCGGTAGAGATCGTTGCCGATGTCGTAATGATGCGCGACATTGGCGCGCGACCGGCGGCGGCGGTTGATCGAGCCGAGCCGCGTCTTCACGCCTTCGACCCGCCGGCCGATCCACGTCTTGTCCTTGAGCTTCGCGCCGCGGTCCCACGGCGTGTTCATCCGGATGAGGCCGATCAGCGCCATGATGTCGCCGTCGGTCAGTTCCATCTCGCCGTCCATGAAGGCGTCGGCGGCGCCGAGCCGCGGGTCGAGGATCACGCGCCGCATCGCGCGGCGGGTCGTGAAGCGGACGCTCACCTCCGGAAAGCCCGGCGCCGGCTCGCCGAAATGCTCGGCGGCGCCGTCGGGATCGACGACGGTCAGCCGGCCATGGCGAATGACGCGCGAGAGGAAAGGGGTAAGAACCGACATGGGTGCGACCTCATTTTTATCATCATTCGGCCCCCTGCCCTTTCCTAGATACCCGCATACCATTCATAATCAATGCGATCTTCCCAGAAGCCGCCCTTGCCCGCGCCGATACCGTCGAGACTCGCCACTGCCTCGATCCCGGTCAGATATTTGGCGTGCTTGTAGCCGAGCTGGCGCTCGATCCGCAGGCGCAGCGGCGCACCATTGGCGATCGGCAGGATTTCCCCGTTGAGCGCCCAGGCGAGGATCGTCTGGGGATGCAGTGCATCGATCCTGTCACAGCTTTCATAATAGAGCGCGTCGCCGATGCGGTCGGCGCAGCGGAAGACGATGTAGCGCGCGCTGTCCTTCAAGCCCGCGGCGGCGAGGATGCGGCGGAGTTGCGGCCCGGTCCAGCCGCCGATCGCGCTCCAGCCCTCGACGCAGTCGTGGCGGGTGATCTGGGTGCGTTGCGGCATTGCCCTTATGTCCGCCATCGACAGCGACAACGGCCGCGCGACGAGGCCGCCGACGGTCACGCGCCAGTCGGCGAAACCGCGCGCGGCATGGGCAGCATAGTCGGGTCCCTCGGGCAGCTTCGTGCCGTTCGAGCGGAAGACCGGCGACAGGTCGGCGCGGGTGAATTCGCGCGCGAGCGCGTCGCGGTTCATCAGCGCGCGCTGGCTCGCGCGGTTCATCTCCTCGCCCATCGACAGGATTTTCCGCACCATCGGCGCTTCGCTGATCGCGTCGCAGCCCGGCAGCAGCGGGAGCGCGCCCGCCGCCGCGACGAGGCCGCCGGCGCGGGCGATCAGCTGGCGGCGCGGTACGATCAGCCCGCTCATGCGTCGCCGTCCTTCGCGCGCGGCAGGGTGAACCAGCCGGTGATCATCGACCGCACCTCGTTCACCGGACCCGCGAGCAGCACCATCGCGATATGGACGAGGAAGAAAAGGACCAGCAGCCAAGCGATGATGAAATGGATCGAGCGCGCCGACTGGCGTCCGCCGAACAGATCGACGAGCCACGGCCAGGCGGCATCCATTCCCGGCGACATGGTAAGCCCGGTCGCGATCATCAGCGGCAGCAGGAGGAAGATCACGCCGATGTAACTGAATTTCTGGAGGATATTATAGCGGGCCGCTGCCTCGCCCTGCGGGAAGCGCAGCCGGGCATGGTCCTTGATGTCGTGCCAGATATGCCGCGGCGACCATTCGGCGCGGCGGATATGCAGATCCTTCCTGATGTGCCCGCCGATCAGGCTCCACGCCATGTAGAGCGTCAGGCCGACCGACAGGACCCACGCGAAGAAGAGATGCCAGCGCCGTCCCGCCGCGAGATCATAGCTGGTCGGGATCGTCGCCCAGCCGGGGAAGGCCCACGTCTGCTCCTCACCCGCGCGGTCGGTCCAGCGCCCGAGCACGCCCGTGGTCGCGATCCGCGTATCGCCAAGGCGGACGAAACCGCTGTCGGCAGTCGCCCCGATCGCGAACCATGCATGATCGGGGTTCGCGCCATATTGCCCCCAATAGAGCCGGGGGTGCGCGTTGAAGATCATCAGCCCGCTCATCAGCATGACGAGCAAGGTGGCGGCGTTGACCCAGTGCCAGAGGCGCGTCGGCAGGCGGTGGCGATAGATGCGCGCGCCGCCCGCCGATGCGGGCGCCGGCGGCGGACTGTCGGGAGAGGCGGGCGCGGCCATATCTCTCCTTCGCTCCTCCGCCGCCTTTGGTTACGCCGCCACCTCCGTCTTATATTCCTCGCGATAGCGGGTGCGGAGCGTAACCTTGTCGATCTTTTCGCTGCCGAGCTTCGGCAGCGCGTCGTTCGACATCCAGATACGCAGCGGCACTTTATAAGGTGCGAGGCGCTCGCCGAGGAAGGCGCGCATATCCTCGGCAGTAACGCTGCTGCCGGGCTTCATCCAGATCACCGCGCCGACGACCTCGCCGAGCCGCTCGTCGGGCAGGCCGAAGACCGCGCATTCATTGGCTTCGGGGTGCTCGTAGATCGCGGCTTCGACCTCCTGACAGCTGATATTCTCGCCGCCGCGGATGATGATGTCCTTCTTGCGGTCGACGATGAACAGATAGCCGTCCTCATCGACATAGCCGAGGTCGCCCGAGCGGAAGTAGCCATTGTCGAAGAAGGCCGCCTTCGTCGCTTCGGGGTTGTTCCAATAACCCTCGAAATTGGCGACCGAGCGGATGCACACCTCGCCGACGCCGCCCTGTGGCAGTTCCTCGCCATTGTCGTCGAGGATCGCGAGATCGACCAGCGGCTTCGACGCGGGGCCGGTCGACAGCGGCTTGGCGAGATAATTTTCGTTGAGGTTGCCGCAGCCGACGGCATTGGTCTCGGTCAGGCCATAGCCGAGCAAGGGCTTGCCTTCGCCCATTTCGGTCGCGAGGCGGCGGACATGCTCGGGCGGACGCGGCGCGCCACCGCCGGCGTAGCTCTTGCACGTCGACAGGTCGTAATTCTTGCGGTTCGGGCTGACGAGAATCTCATAGCTCATCAGCGGCACGCCGACGAAATAATTGACCTTCTCGTCCTGGATCAGCCGCATCGCCTCGTCGGCGCTCCACTTGGGCATCAGGACGAGCTTGCGGCCGAGCACGAAGCTTTGCAGGAATACCGGGATTTCAGCGGTGACATGGAACAGCGGCGTGCAGATCAAAGTCGCGGGCTGCAGGTCCGACATCTGCCCGTCCTCGGTCAGCAGGTGGACGATGCTCGCGGTCTGCGTGACATAGTTGAAGATCGCCTGCACGACGGCCTCGTGCCGCGAATAGGCGCCCTTCGACTGGCCGGTCGAGCCCGAGGTGAAAAGGATGGTTGCGAGGTCCTGTCCCGTGAGTGTGGGAAGCACCGTGTCGGCGCTGCCGCCCGCACCGGTGATCGGCGCGAGCGCCTGGTCGATCGGTTGCGCAATGTCGAGCGCGATGACCCTCGCGCCATGGCTGACGCCGGGCTCGGCGAGCCGCGCCGCGCGCTGGACGTCGGCGATGACGAGCTTCGCCTCGGCATCCTCGATCCCCGCGGCGAGCTCACCGCCTTGCCACCAGCCATTGAGCAAGGTGGCGCAGCCGCCCGCGAGCAAAATGCCGACATAGGCGACGCACCAGGCGTTGGCGTTGCGCATCGCGAGGCCGACGCGGTCGCCGCGCTGGACGCCATGGCCCTCGACCAGCGCCGCCGCGACCCGGCGCGCCGCGGCATAGACCTGCTTGAAGCTCAGCCGTTCGTCACCCTCGACGAGGAAGGTCGCATCGCCGTGCTGCGCCGCGAAGAAAGCGACATAATCGGCGAGATTGGTCGGCGCATTGGCGATGAAGGGAAGCTGCCGGCCGAAGCGTTCGACCGACCCGAGCTGGATCGGGCCGCCCGGACCGGTGATCAGATTATACGCGGTTTCCAGGCGCAGATCGAGCGCGGAAGGCATGGGGCATCTCTCCTCTTGGTCTCGCTTGCCTTACCCCCTATGGGGAAGGCCTCTCCTGGGGAAGGACAGCGCGACACTATGTTTTCTTTTGCAACCTTAGCCGAAGCGACGCAATATCTTAACTTCCACGAGCTGATGGGAGACCATAGCGAGATTGCGTTCAGCATCTTCGGCCTCCCCATCCGCTGGTACGCGCTCGCCTATCTCGCGGGCATCTTCCTTGGCTACTGGTATCTCCTAAAGCTGATCGCGCAGCCCGGCGCCCCGATGGCGCGGCGCCATGCCGACGATATGATCTTCTACGCGATGCTCGGCATCATCCTCGGCGGGCGGCTCGGCTACGTCCTTTTCTACAACCTCGAATCCTATATCCGGAAGCCGCTCGACATCTTCCGCCTGTGGGACGGCGGCATGTCGCTGCACGGCGGCGTGATCGGGGTGCTAATCGCGATCTGGTACGTCACCCGCAAGGAAAAGCTCAGCTTTTTCCGCTTCTGCGACTATATCGCCTGCGTCGTCCCGATCGGGCTGTTCCTCGGCCGCCTCGCCAATTTCGTCAACGGCGAGCTGTGGGGCCGCGTGACGGCCGTGCCATGGGCGATCGTCTTTCCGCGCGCCGGCGAACTGCCCCGCCACCCGAGCCAGCTTTACGAGGCGGGGCTCGAGGGGATCGTGATGATGGCGGTGCTCGCCTTCTTCTTCTGGCGCACCGACGCGCGCTACAAGCCCGGCTTCCTGTTCGGCATGGCGGCGATCGTCTATGGCCTCAGCCGCTTCACGGTCGAATATTTCCGCGAGCCTGATGTGCAGCGCCAGTGGGTCGTCGATGCGACCGGCCTGTCGATGGGCCAGTGGCTGACGGTGCCGATGGTCCTGATCGGCGTCTGGCTCGTCGCGACGGCGAAGGGTCGCCGCCAGCGTGTCGAGCCGGTCGCGGGGACGGACAGCGTTGCGTGACGGCCCGCCGACACCCGGACAGCTGATCAAGGATATCGCGGCCGCCCGGCCGACGACGGTCGCCGACTATATGGCGGCGGCGAACGCGCATTATTATGCGACGCGCGATCCGCTCGGCGCCGCGGGCGATTTCACAACCGCGCCCGAGATCAGCCAGATGTTCGGCGAGCTTATCGGCATCTGGATTGCCGACCTGTGGTCGCGCGCTGGCCGCCCCGCCTTCCGCTATGTCGAGCTGGGGCCGGGCCGCGGGACGCTCGCCGCCGATGCGCTGCGCGTGGCGGCACGTTTCGGCTGCGTCCCGGCCGGCACTCATCTGGTCGAGACGAGCCCGACGCTGCGCGCAGCGCAGGCAGCGCGACTGCCGGAGGCCGAACATCATGACGAGGTCGATGCTCTCCCCGGCGATATGCCGCTGATCATCGTCGCGAACGAGTTTTTCGACGCGCTGCCGATCCATCAATATGTCCGCACGGCCAACGGCTGGCGCGAGCGGATGGTCGTGCGCCGCGACGGCCTGCTCGCGCCTGAGGCCGGCGGCCTGCCCGCCGACGAGGCCATCCCTCCTGCCCTGCGTTCCGGGCCCTCGGGCACGATCGTCGAGACCGCGCCGGTCGCAGCAGCGATCATGCAGCGCTGCGCCTTCCGCCTCGCGCGGCAGGGCGGCGCGATGCTGGCGATCGACTATGGCTATGCCGGCCCCGCGGCGGGCGACACGCTACAGGCGATCCGCGCGCATCGCTTTGCCGACGTCTTCACCGATCCGGGCGAGGCCGACCTCACCGCACATGTCGATTTCACCGCGCTCGCCGAAGCGTCGCGGCCCGCCGGCGTGACCGTCAGCGGTCTTGCGACGCAGGGCGACTGGCTGCGCCGGCTCGGCATCGACGCGCGGCTGGAGGCGCTGGCGGCCGCTTCGTCCGAGCGCGCGGGCGAACTCGAAGGCCAGCGGGACCGCCTCGTAAAAGCCGATGCGATGGGCGAATTGTTCAAGGTGATCGCGCTCACCGCCCCGACGTGGCCCGAGCCCGCGGGCTTTTCAGGAGACGCCGCATGACCGCCATCCAGCTCGCCACCGCCGACGACGCGGAGGAGTTGTCGCGCTTTGCCGAGGCGTCCTTCACCCACACCTTCGGCCATATCTATGACCCCGCCGATCTAGCCGCCTTTCTGGCCGGCTGGAATCCACCCGCGCGCATCGCGGCGCAGATCGCCGATCCCGGCTGGACGATCGCGCTGATCCGCGGCGGCGACGGTGCGATCCAGGGCTTCACCAAGCTCGGCCCGATCGATTTCGACATTCCCGAGGGTCATCCGACCGACGATGCGACCGAGCTCCACCAGCTTTACGTCGCGTCCGAAGCCAAGGGCACCGGCGTCGCGGCGGCGCTGATGGACTGGGGGATCGCCTGGGCACGGGACCGCGCGAAGATCCTCTATCTTTCGGTCTTCACCGAAAACCCCCGCGCGCAAGCCTTTTACCGCCGCTATGGCTTCGTCGATATCGGACGCAATGCGTTCCGTGTCGGCAACCATATCGACGAGGACCGCATCTGGAGGCTCGATCTGTGACCGCATCCTTCACCACCGCACCGACGCTGGGCGACGTTCCGCACGGCTTCTTCGGACGCCAGGGCGGCGTATCGAGCGGCGACCTCGCCTCGCTCAACTGCGGTCTCGGCTCGGGCGACGATCCCGCGCTGATCGCCGAGAACCGCCGCCGCGCCGCCGAGGCGGTGCTGCCGGGCGCGGCACTGACCGGCCTCTATCAGGTGCATCGAAATCACTGTGTGATCGTCGACGAAAACAGCGACCTCGCCGCGCGGCCCGAAGCCGATGCGCTCGCGACGCGCACTCCCCGGATTTTGCTCGGTATCCTCACCGCCGACTGCGTGCCCGTCCTGTTCGCCGACGCGAAAGCAGGCGTGGTCGGCGCCGCGCACGCGGGGTGGAAGGGTGCGATCGCCGGGGTCACCGATGCGACGCTCGACGCGATGGAAAGCCTCGGTGCGACCCGCGCCGACATCGCCGCTGCCATCGGCCCCTGCATCGGCCGCGCCTCCTATGAAGTCGATGCCGCTTTCGTGGACCGTTTCGTGGCCGATAATCCCGCGAACGAGCGCTTCTTCGCCGCCGGCAAGCCCGGCCATGCGATGTTCGACATCGCCGCCTATGTCGCCGCGCGCCTTGCCGCTGCGGGGGTGACGCGCATTGCCATCGGCGGACAGGACACCTATGCCGAGGAAGTGGATTATTTCAGCTATCGGCGCGCCTGCCACCGGCAGGAAAACAGCTACGGACGGCAGATTTCGGTGATCGGCCTGGCACGGACATTCTAAACTCTTCGTCACCCCGGACTTGATCCGGGGTCCCGCTTCCTGAAAGAAGGCAAGCGGGATGCCGGGTCGGGCCCGGTATGACGAAGTGAGCGGAGGGACAGGAAACCGAATGAAGGCTTTCTCCATACCGCGCAAACGCCTCATTTCGATCATCGGCGGCTCGGCGGGCAATCTCGTCGAATGGTATGACTGGTTCGCCTATGCCTCCTTCGCTATCTATTTCGCGCCGGTCTTCTTTCCGAAGGCCGATCCGACCGCGCAGTTGCTCAGCACCGCGACGATCTTTGCCGTCGGCTTCGTCATGCGGCCTATCGGGGCGTGGATCATGGGGCGCTTTGCCGACGCGCGCGGGCGCAAGGCGGGGCTGACGCTGTCGGTCGCGCTGATGTTCGGCGGATCGCTGCTGATCGCGGTCGCGCCGACCTATGCCGCCGCGGGCCTGCTCGGTCCCGCAACGCTGCTGATTGCGCGGATGCTGCAAGGCCTGTCGCTCGGCGGCGAATATGGCGCCAGCGCGACCTATCTGTCCGAAATGGCGCCGCGCGAGCATCGCGGCTTCTGGGCGAGCTTCCAATATCTGACGCTGATCGGCGGCCAGCTTTGCGCGATCTTCGTCGCGCTCATCCTGCAGGCTTTCCTGACCGAGGCCGAACTGACCGCCTGGGGCTGGCGCATTCCGTTCGTGATTGGCGCATTGCTTGCGATCGGCGTCTATCTGCTGCGCCGCAATCTCGCCGAAACGCCTTCTTTCATCAATCAGGCCGTCGACCGCCCGGCGTCGACCGCCCGTCTGCTTTGGAAGGAACATCGGCGCGAGAGCATCCTTGTCGGCATGCTGTCCGCGGGCGGCGGGCTCGGCGCCTATACCTACATTACCTATATGCAGAAATTCCTGTTCAATACCGCGGGGTTTGACAAGGAAACCGCAACGTGGATCATCGCCGCCGCGCTGCTCTGGTTCGCGGCGATGCAGCCCGTTTTCGGGGCGCTCGCCGACCGCTTCGGGCGAAAACCGATGCTGCTGCTGTTCGGCATCGGCGGCGCGATCGTCGCCGCGCCGACCCTCTTCGCGCTCGAAAGGACGACCTCGCCGGTTGCGGCTACCCTGCTCATCCTCGTGCCCCTGACGCTGCAAAGCGGCTATACCGCCAACAACGCGCTGGTGAAGGCCGAACTCTTCCCCGCGCATATCCGTGGGCTCGGCGTCGCGCTGCCCTATGCGATCGGCAATGCGATCTTCGGCGGCACGGTCGAGATGGTCGCGCTCTGGCTCAAGGGCCAGGGAGTCGAATGGCTCTTCTACTTCTACGTCGCCGCCGTGATCGCACTGGCGGGCATCGCGACCCTGCTGCTGCCGGAAACGAAAGAGCGCAGCCTGATCGTCGAAGATTGACCGCGCAATTTAGTTACAATCGAAACCGGCGCTGCTAAGAGGGACTCCACCATTTCGAGGAGCATCCCCATGGCCGTGCGCGGCAACCCCAAGATGAACAGCAAGAAGATCGGCGACCAGGATCTGAGCCCCGCAACGCTGATGATGGGGCTCGGTTACGACCCGATGCTGTCCGAAGGGTCGCTGAAGCCGCCGATCTTCCTCACCTCGACCTTCGCTTTCGAAAGCGCGGCCGCAGGCAAGCGTTTCTTCGAGCATATCACCGGCAAGCGCGAAGGCCCTGCCGACGGGCTTGTCTATTCGCGCTTCAACGGGCCGAACCAGGAAATCGTCGAGGACCGCCTCGCGGTCTGGGACGGCGCCGACGACTGCCTCGTCTTTTCGAGCGGCATGTCGGCAATCGCGACGATGCTCCTCGCGCTCGTCAACCAGAATGACGTCGTCGTCCATTCGGGCCCGCTCTATGCCGCAACCGAAACGCTGATCGCGCGCATCCTGTCGCGCTTCGGCGTCAGTTTCGTCGATTTCCCCGCCGGCGCGTCGCGCGACGAACTCGATGCGATTCTGGCCCGCGCGCAGGCGCTCGCCGACGAAAAGGGCGGCAAGGTCGCGCTTGTCTATCTCGAAAGCCCCGCCAACCCGACCAACGCCCTCGTCGATGTCGAGGCGGTGCGCGCCGCGCGCGACGCTGCCTTTCCCGGCGAACAGAAGCCCGCGATTGCGATCGACAACACCTTCCTCGGCCCGCTCTGGCAGCAGCCGCTGAAGCAGGGCGCCGAACTCGTCGTCTATAGCCTCACCAAATATGCCGGCGGCCATTCGGACCTCGTCGCGGGCGGGGTTTCGGGCGACCAGCGGCTGATCAACGCGATCCGCCCGATGCGCAACACGATCGGCACGATCTGCGACCCGAACACCGCCTGGATGCTGCTCCGCAGCCTCGAAACGCTCGAGCTTCGCATGAGCCGCGCAGGCGAGAATGCGCTGAAGGTCTGCACCTTCCTGCGCGATCATCCGAAGGTCGAGGGTCTCGGCTATCTCGGCTTCATCAGCGACCCGCGGCAGAAGGATATTTTCGACCGCCATTGCAGCGGTGCGGGGTCGACCTTCTCGCTGTTCATCAAGGGCGGCGAGGCCGAAAGCTTCCGCTTCCTCGACGCGCTCAAGATCGCGAAGCTCGCGGTCAGCCTCGGCGGCACCGAGACGCTCGCGAGCCATCCCGCCGCGATGACCCACCTGTCGGTTCCCGACGAGCGCAAGAAGGCGCTCGGCATCACCGACAATCTGGTGCGCGTGTCGATCGGGATCGAAAATGCCGACGACCTGATCGCCGACTTCGCGCAGGCGCTCGACGCGGTGTAAAATACACCCTCCCCTTCAGGGGAGGGCAGCGAGACTTGGCAGCTTGCTGCCTAGTCGCAGCGGGTGGGGGCCAGAAGCCTTGCGCAACGCCTCGGCCTCCACCCCAACCCCTCCCCTGAAGGGGAGGGGCTTTTCACTTCCTCCCCCGCCAATCGACCACCTGCCAGCCCATTTTCGGCGCGAGCCGCTTCAGTCGCCGCGATGGCGTCGTCGCGACCGCCTCGTCGGCGAAATGCAGCATCGGATGATCGGAGACATGGTCCGAATAGGCGCGGACATGCACCTGATCCCGCGTGATTTCATTGATCGCGAGCCAGTCCGAAATGCGCGCGAACTTGGCCTCGCCATAGCAATTGTCGCCCGCCAGCCGGGCGTGAATATGGTCGGCGCCGTCGGGCTCGTCGAGCCGCGTCGCGAGCACGTCGTCGATGCCGAGCCGCCGCGCGATCGCATCGACGTAAAGGTGGAAAGAAGCGGTCGCGAGCAGCAGCCGGTATCCCGCCGCGCGGTCGGCCGCGATCTGATCGAGCGCCGCCGCGTGCAGCCCGCGCGCGATGACCTTGTCGGCATAGCTTTCGGCAAGCGGCGCGATCTCGCTGCGGCGGAAGCGCTTGCCGACGAGCAGCCGCAGGTTGATCGCCTTCAGCCGCGACCGGTCGATCAGCCGCAGCGCATAGCCCGCACCCGCGAGCCCGACGAGCGGCAGCAGCAGCAGCCGCCATTGCTGGCGCCGCCTCGCAACATGCATCAGGAAACCGCTGTAAGTCCCTGATCGGGTTATCGTCCGGTCCATGTCGTACATCGCGACGCGATGGGCGTGGCCGGGTGCCGGGGGGACGGATGGCGTTTCCATGCCGCCGTTCATAAGGCCGCGCGCCGTCGCCGCCAAGGGGACCGGAATGGCTTGCCGTGCCCCGGTAAATAATACAATGTCCCCCGCGAGATGGTGGTCAAGGCGGACTTCGACACTAGCGACGGCACCGATGGCGCCGCGGTTCGCTTCACTGGCCGGCTAACGCTGGCCCGCCTCGGCGACGTTCCCGCACGGCTTGGCGAGCTTGGCCCGATCGAATCGCTCGACCTGTCGGAGGTCGAACGGATCGATACGGTTGGGGCGTGGATCGTAACCCGCACCGCCAACGACCATGGCGCGACGATCACCGGCGCCAGTCCAGACGCGCAACGGCTGCTGGAAGCGCTCAAGGACGACAAGAGCGAGTATCGCGTTCACCGCGACCGCCGCTCGGCGATCGAGCGGATGCTCGAACAGATCGGCGACGCGAGCATCGCGATCTGGCGCGAACTGATCGGCATCGTCGATTTCTTCGGCGCGATGATCATCGCGCTGTTCATCCAGATCCGCGCGCGCCGCCGGCTGCGCTGGAATGCGGTCGTCACGCGCTTTCAGGCGGTCGGCGTCGATGCCCTCCCCATCATCGGCCTGATGAGCTTCCTGATCGGCATCGTCATCGCGCAGCAGGGATCGGTCCAGCTCGAGCAATTCGGGCTCGAGGTGTTCACGATCAACCTCGTCGGGCGCGCATCGATCCGTGAACTGGGGTTGCTGATGACCGCGATCATGGTCGCCGGCCGCTCGGGATCGGCCTTCGCGGCGCAGATCGGGACGATGAAGCTGACCGAAGAGGTCGATGCGATGCGCACGATCGGCGTGTCGCCGATGGAGGCGATCGTGCTGCCGCGAGTCGCGGCATCGACGATCACCATGCCGCTGCTCGGTTTCTACGCCAGCATCTGCGCGATCGTCGGCGGCGGCGTCTTCTGCTGGGTCGGGCTGGAGATTCCGCCGCTGACCTATGTGCAGCGGCTGCGCGAGATCATCCCGATGCACGATTTCTGGATCATGCTGATCAAGGCGCCGGTGTTCGGGCTGCTGATCGGCGTCACCGGCTGCTATGAAGGGATGCAGGTGCGCCAGAATGCCGAAGAAGTCGGGCGGCGCACGACCTCGGCGGTCGTCGCGGCGATCTTCCTCGTCATCGTCCTCGACGCCTTTTTCGCGGTTTTCTTCTCCTCGCTGGGGTGGAACTGATGGCGGAGGACACCGAGATCGAGATCAGGGAGGAGCTGGCCGCCGCCGACGCGGTACGGCCCGAACGCTTCGAATATGCGATCCGCATCCGCGGACTCGTCAACCGCTTCGGCGACACGGTGATCCACGACCATCTCGACCTCGACGTCCGCTCGGGCGAGATTTTGGGCGTCGTCGGGGGATCGGGCACCGGCAAGTCGGTGCTGCTGCGCTCGATCGTGGGTCTGCAGATTCCCGAAGCGGGCGAGATCGAGGTCTATGGCAAGACGCTCGACACGATCACCAACGAGGAGGAATCGCGCGATCTCCGCCGCCGTTGGGGGGTGATGTTCCAGGGCGGGGCGCTCTTCTCGACCCTCAGCGTCGCCGAGAATATCCAGGTTCCCCTGCGCGAATATTATCCGCGGCTCGACCAGCAACTGCTCGACGAGATCGCCGCCTACAAGGTCGCGATGGTCGGCCTGCCGCCCGACGCCGGCCCCAAATATCCTGCCGAACTGTCGGGGGGGATGGTCAAGCGCGCCGGGCTGGCCCGCGCGCTGGCGCTCGACCCGGCCTTGCTGTTCCTCGACGAGCCCACGGCAGGCCTCGACCCGATCGGCGCCGCGAAGTTCGACGAGCTGATCCGCGGGCTTGCCGACACGATGGGGCTGACCGTCTTTCTGATCACCCACGACCTCGACACGCTGTATGCGACCTGCGACCGCGTCGCAGTGCTCGCGGAAAAGAAGGTGATTGCGGTCGGCACGATTCCGGAACTGCTTGCCACCGAGCATCCGTGGATACAGGAATATTTCAACGGCCCGCGCGGGCGCGCGGCAGCGGACGGCAACCAGACGCACGAGCCGCGGGATAGGAAAAGCTGATGGAAACTCGGTCGAACAATGTCCTGGTCGGGGCCTTTGTCCTCTTCTTCACCGCGGCGCTCGCCTTTTTCGTCGTCTGGCTGGCGAACGACAGCGGCGGCGTGAAGCGCCAGTATGACATTTTCTTCAAGCAATCAGTCGACGGCCTCAACAAGGGCGCGCAGGTGCAATTCTCGGGCGTCCCTGCCGGACAGGTGCGCGAGATCGCGCTGTGGCCCGACGACCCGCAATTCGTCCGCGTCCGCATCGAGGTGAACGAGGGCGTGCCGATCCTGCAGGGGACGACCGCGGCGCTGGAAGGCGTCGGTTTCACCGGCGTGTCGCAAATCTCGCTGGACGGCGCGGTCAAGGGCGCGCCGGCGATCACCGACAAGGGGCCGGCGGGCAAGCCGGTCATTCCGACGCGCGTCGGCGGTCTCGGCGAGCTTCTGAACACCGCGCCGCAGCTGCTCCAGCGCCTGTCGACCTTGTCGGAACGGCTCGCCGAACTGGTCGACGACGAGAATCAGGCGAGCATGAAGGGCATCCTCAACAATGTCGAGGCATCGACTGCGATCCTCGCCCGCAACGGCCCCGCGCTCGAAAAGGCGCTCGCCGACACGCGCATCGCGATCCAGCAGACCGGCAACGCCGCCGAGCAGATCGGCAATCTCGCCGCCTCGGCACAGGGCACGATCGACCGCAATGTCGATCCGGCGATGGCGAATTTGCGCGACACGCTTCAATCCGCGAATGAGTCGATGAAGACGCTCGAATCGGCGATTGCCGACGCGCGGCCGGGCCTCAAGACCTTCAGCGACACCACCGTTCCCGAAGCCAATGCGTTGATCCGCGACCTGCGCCGTACCTCGGCCTCGCTGTCCAGCCTGACCGACAAGCTCGACCAGCAGGGCGCCGGAGCGGTGCTGGGCGGCAGCAAGCTTCCCGATTACAAGAAATGAGGATGCCGACAATGCGAACGCTCCGCCCTTCCCTGCTCGTCGCGGCTGCGGCGCTGACACTCTCGGGCTGCATCGGGCTCGGCGGCAAGACCCCGCCCTTCCTGCTGACGCTCGACGCCGATGCCGCGCCGGCGGCCGGGGCCGCGCGCACTGCGGCCGATGCCGCGACCTTGACAATCCTGATCCCTACCGCGCCGCAGAAGCTGCGCACGACGCGCATTCCGGTGCAGCAGGACGAGGCGAGCGTGACCTATGTCAAGGACGCGCAATGGGTCGAGGCGCCGCAGCGGCTGTTCCAGCGGCTCGTCTCCGAAACCGTCGCGGCGCGCACCTCGCGCGTCGTGCTCGACGAGGGGCAGTACCTGACCGCGCCGGGCGAGCAGCTCGCGGGGCAGCTCATGGATTTCGGCGTCGATGCGCGGACGAGCGAGGCGGTCGTCGTCTATCAGGCGATGCTGGTGTCGGCCGGCGGCAAGAGCGTTACGCAGCGCCGGTTCGAGGTGCGCGAGCCGATCGCGGGCGCGATCGAGGCGAAGCCCGTGGGCGAAGCGCTGACCCGCGCCGCGAACAAGGTCGCGGTCGATGTCGCGGGGTGGCTGGGGGGCTGATCTTCTTTTGGCGAAAGGGCTGCGTGCTCCCGCGAAGGCGGGAGCCCATCTCCGGCCGGTGTCATCTTGAGCCGGCGGGAGATGGGCCCCCTGCCTTCGCAGGGGCGCAGCAATCCTTTACTTCAACCGATCATGCTTTAAGGGCGCCACCTTGCGTGCCTCTTTCGGGTTTCCGGCATGCATTTCCCCACGAGCCCGCCTGACCGAAAGGACTCGCCCGTGGGATGGATCATCCTCGCTATCGCCGTTTTTACCGAAATCTGCTGGGCGCTCAGCCTCAAATGGGCGGCGACGCTCGGGACGTGGCAGGCCTCGGCGGTTCCCGTCACGCTGAGCTTCGTCAACATGGCGCTGCTCGCGCTGGCGATGCGCGAGATTTCGGCGGGCACCGCCTATGCGATCTGGACCGGCCTCGGCGCCGTCGGGGTGATCATCGGCGGGATTATCCTGTTCGGCGAGAAAGTGAGCGTCGCGCAGGTCGGCTTCATGGCGCTGATCGTGATCGGGGTGGTCGGGACGAAGCTGTTTCCGGCCGGGTGATCCGGAGCGCGGGTCGGCAGACTGGGGCCGAAGGCCGATATTTCGCATCGCGCAATTTCCTCATTCCCGGCATTGTGTCGTCTGCCGCACTTCGGCTTCTCCATGTTTGACAGGCAGTTTCAGGGGAATTCGATCAGGGTATCCATGGAGGTAATAACAACGGCTGCCAGTGCCTTTGCTTCGGGATCGAATGTCATTCCCCGATGCGCATTGCTGCGGTGGCTATGGTTTTGAGCGCACTGGTGATCTCTGCCGTTGCCGAAAGGTTGCACAATATCGCGATCCCCGTTCGGCGCGCCGGATCGACATAAGCCATCGTGAACACGCCGGGGTCGCCGCCCCAATGGTTGGCGAGCGGGACACCGTTCAGCGGCGACTGCTGCCATGCCAAACCCTGGCCGGTGAGCCACGACGGCAGCCCCGCCGGTCGCTGCATGTCGAGCATCGCGGCCACGGCGGCATCGCTGACGATCCGTTTCCCCTCGGCAATGCCGCTGTTGGCGGCAATGGCGACGAGCCGGGTCAGGTCACAGATCGACGCGCGCATCATACCGGCGGACCAATCAGGAAAGCCGACTGGTTCGACGGCTGCGATCCTGCCATCCATGATATCGTAGGGTGTGACGCGCAGGTGGCTCGGCGTTTCTGCGATCGACCAGGCGGTATGACGCAACCCCAGCGGCCGAAAGATGTCATCGCGGGTCTGCAGGCGCAGATCGCGTCCGGCGATGCGCGAACCCAGATAGCCGAGCAGTCCATAGCCGATGTTGGAATAATCCCACGCAGTACCCGGTCGGGCGTTGAAATTGCCCGTGCCGACATAGCGACCGTCTGTCGCCAGATACGACTTGAGCAATTCGCCGATCGGAAGACGGGCATCATGGCCGCGCTCGCGAAAGTCGATTTCATAGTAGCGCGCATCCGAGATACCCGAGGTATGCATCAAGAGCTGACGGAAGGTAATAGAAGCTGCTTCGTCGCCGAGAATCGCGAAGTCGAGGTAAGGAGCAACCGCAGCGTCGAGCGTGATGCGGCCCTGATCGACGAGACGCATGATGGCGAGCGCGGTTACCGTCTTTGTCACGGATGCGATGTGGAACATGCTGTCGCGGGTTACGCGGCGCCGGCTGTCGGTGTCGGCAAACCCATAGGTTCGGGTGCCCAGTATCTTGCCGTTCCGCGCGATGCCGAGGGCGAGGCCGGGAACCCTGGACTTCGCCATCTGCACGATGACGAGGTTATCGAGCGCATCCGCCGCACGCGCAGGTTGTGCGAAGGTGTTTGCGGCGGACAAAAGGCAACCGCCGATCAAGGCCTGGCGGCGTGACAGGAGCGGCGGCCTTGCGGACATCAACGCTTCTCCATGTTCAGATTGATATCTGTCGGTGCCTGCATGGAACCGAACCTCGCTGCGAGATGCTGCCGTCACTTTTCGACGGCGAAGCCGGGAATATATAGCGACGCAATCTTGTCGATGAACTTCTCGGGCGAAGCGCCCATCAGGTTCGTCAGAACGACAATCGAGAGGTCGTCGCCGGGATAGATGAATAGAGCGGCGCGGGCGCCGCCGACGGGTGTGATCGCAGGATGATCGATACGCCGGGCCGATGGCCATCCCAGTCCATAACCATTTATGGTGGAGCTGAAACCGCGATAGGTTCCGTCTTGCTGCGGCTGCGGTTTCCAGAGCTGTTCCAGGCTGTCCGCCTTTATAAACTTCTGCTTTTGCAGCGCGATAACCCACTTTGCCAAATCGATCGACGTGGTTCGGACTCCACCGGCCGGGAACACGATTTCTGTCCACGGTTCATGGCGCGCGAACGGAATGTTGCTGCGTTCGACGCCGACCGTCTTCATCCCCTCGATGCGCAGCGTCAGATAGGTATAGAGCGTCGCGGCATCAGGCTCGGCTTTGGCGCCCGTGACGTCGGCGAAGCGCGTTCGCTTCATCCCCGCGGCATCGAACTGCCGATCGTGGACGAACTCGGCGTAGGATGTCCCCGTGATCTTCTCGATAATCTTCCCCATCACGACATAATTGGTCTGGGTGTAATCGAACCGCGTCCCCGGCGGGAGTTTGAGGGGGAGCTCCTGGACCTTTGCCCAGGCGGCATCCGGTTCGGCACCGCCCAGCAGCCGGACATTGTCATCCGCAATTTCGGGCAGACCCGACATGTGGGTCAGAATCTGCCGAACGGTAACGCCGCTCCATGCCTCCGGAAGGGTTTCGAGATAGGCCTTTATCGGCGCATCGAGATCAAGTTTTCCGGCCTCGACGAGTTGCATGGCCGCGACACCGGCAACCGCCTTGCTGATCGAATTGATGGGGAAGGTGGTTCGTTCCGTGACGGGCGTGGAGGTTTCGATATTGGCCTGGCCATATGCGCCGGTGAGCAGAATCCTGTTCTGCCGCACGATCGTCAACTGGAGCCCCGGAATACCGCGATCGCTCATTTCGCTCCGAACCAGCTGTTCAACCGCAACGGCCCTGTTATCCGCTTCCGCGATCGGCGCCGTGCGGGCGTGTGCAGTGTGAGAAAGGCCGCCCAAGGTTGCAATCAGGCCGATTGCGGCCGAAAATTTGTGGAGCATTATCCGGTGATCCAAAAGCTTGAGGAATGCATGCCATCGGTTGGGCCGTTTGCAGCGCACTCCGCTATCATCGCTCGGTCAACGGCACCCCTTCATCGGTGAATGGCGGTGCATATCGGCGAGTTGCATTCTAGAGGGGGCGGATGTGGCGAATCCTGCTTCTCACCTTCTTCCTGATGGAATTCATGTCCTCGGCGCAAGCCCGGGACAGTTCATGGCAACTCTGTCGCGGCGCGGCGGGGCCGGCCGGTCCGGGGCTCAGTGACTGCCGCCCGATTGCCGATTCCATCGATCCGCAAGGCCGGGAAATCTGGATTCGATCCGTTGTTCATTCCCCGCCCGATGCGCGCGCCCGCGTCCTCTATGTCGCAGGGGTCGCTTCATCGGAGGCCTGGCTCAACGGCCAGTATCTGGGCACGAACGGTCGCCCCGGCCCCACGGCGCAGGACGAATCGCCTGGGCGTTATCAGGCGATCTTTCCCATCCGCGATGCCGTCTGGCGGCCAGGCGGCAATGTGCTGGTGCTACGCCTGTCGTCCTTCCACGGGGGCTTCCATTTCGCCCAGCCGATGAGCGCCATTGCCGTCGCGCCCTATCCCTATCCACCGCGCCTCGCGCCTTTGGCGGTTGCCTTGCTGGCGGCCGGCGCTTTGCTGGCCGCCGCATTCGGTTTCGGGGTCATCCACGCCATGCGTCGCACCGGGACCAGCCTGGTCCTGGCCGCCATGGCAATAGTTGCGACCCTGCAGGCCATTGCGGAGAGCTCGCGGACATTTTTCGACTATTCCTATCCTCTGCATGCCTGGCGGATGGGCGTCATCTGGGTGCTGGCCGCGGTCTTTGCCGTTCTGTTGGTGCGCTATGTCTCCATCCGGTTTATCCCCCGGGCAAGCCTTTATGTGACGAGCCTCTCCTTGGGCCTCGTCGCTGCCACGGCCCTGCTGCCGGGTTTCGACGCGAAGACGCTATGGGCATTGACCTTGGGAGTGGCGCTTGCGGCCTTGCCGGCGGCCGCCGGGGTGCGCAGGCGCCTCCCCGGCGCGCGGGCGATGCTCGCCTATCTCCTGCTGTTTCTCGCGCTGGCTGTCGGGTTTCCGAAGTGGTTCACCGACCTCTCTTATTTTCTGCTCGCCGCAGGCCTGGTGCTGCCGCTCCTGATCGTCGAGGTCGTGCGTCTGAGCCGGGACAGCCGTGACCGGGAAACGGCCCTGACCCGTGCCGCCAGTCGCCCCGATCGCCTGACGGTAGCGTCCACGCGCGGTGTGGAATTGGTGCCGATTGCGGAGATACTGGCCGTCGTGGGGGCTGACGACTATGTCGAGTTGCGGCTGGCGGGCGGTCGCAGCCTGCTGCATGCGGCGCGCCTCGACGGCCTCGAAGACCAGTTGCCGGTGAGCTTCCTTCGCATTCACCGGTCAGTGATCGCCAACCTTTCCCGGGCACAACGGCTGGAACGCGATGGAGGCCGCTGGCAATTGCACTTGAACGAAGGCGCGCCCCTACCCGTTAGCCGTTCTCGTCTGCCTGCCCTGCGCGGGGCTCTGGAGGCTGCGCCCGTCACGGTGGTGGCATGGGCATAGAGGCGCCGAGCACCATCATGGTGGCTGCGGGGCCGCTATCGGCCAAAGCCGCCAACATTGGTGTCTCCGCTTTCGTGGGCGCACCGATGTTATAACTCGCTCGAGATCGCCATATGAACGCCTCGCTGCGCTCGCTTTGGCGTCGGGCGCAGCGGGGACAGTTCTTCATTTTGCCTTGGGGATCACGACGAGCGGTTTTTGCTGTGGCAGATCGGCGGATCATATCTTGAACCTCGGCAGCGGACATCGCTTGGAGGCCGGGCACCGCATCCGTAGCTGCGGGCACGACCGCCGCATGATGTTGGTACGAGACGCTCGCGCTGTCAGCGATGATGGTCCTCGGCATCGAGGTTAGGCGAAAAAGCGGCCCAGACAGGAAGAGCGCCGGCCGCCTATCGCCATGTTCATGCTACGGGCCCAATTTCTCTTCCATCGCAGTCGAGGAGCATACAAAGACGCTCTGCATCGCTGGAAGCGGTGGAGCGACAAAGGCCTCTTCATCCGCGCGCTGGAAAATCACCAGCAGGGCGGTCCGGAATTCCGGGCGCCCATCACGCGGATGTTCCGGCTCGGCTCCATCCGGTCATGTCGGCGCAGCGCGTCGTAGCGCTCCGTCAAACCCTCGCACGCTGACGCGCCATGGTTTCAAACGGCGGTTGCGGTCATGTCCTCAAGCAGTTTGTGATCGAGAATCGAAGCCGCATCACCCTTATCGTCCAGAAAGGCAATTGGGCCAAAGTTGGTGAAGAGCAACTCCGTATACTCCGGGAAGCTACTGTAGTCGTGCACCACATCGAGCGGTTCGTAGCCGTATGTTCCGGCCACTGCCTCGCCCATCCGGTAGCTCATGCGCCCCTTGAGCACGTAATATTCCCCCGCGCCCAGGTGCCGGTGCGGCTTGAAGGAGCTGCCCGGCTGAGCCCGGAACAGCACGGTCCAACGGCCTGTTTCCTGGCTCGAATAGAGGAGGCAGACCTCGATCCCATCGGTCATGGGTGCCCACTTCATATCGGCGGGGGTGATCAGGCGTTCATCAATCATGGCAGTGGGTTAACCTTTCCCGGTAATCAGAAGTGGAAAGACAGCTCGACGCCGTATGTGGCGTGCTCGCCGTAGTAGCGGGGCACGAAGCCGTAGCCGGTCGTGTCGAGCGCATCGACGATACAGGCCTTGCCTGTCACGTTCCTGGCCCATGCGGCAAACTCCCCGCTCCTTCGCCCGATCGGCAAGCGTGGCGCGGAGGTTGAGCGGGCCATAGCCCTCGCCCGAGCTGATGAGATCGCTCTCGGCGTTGCCGTAATATTTCTTGCCGGTGTAGTTGTGCTCGGCACGCCAACGCGTCTCGAACTCACCCACCGGGATCGTTACCTGTGCATATGTCGAAAGCGTGAACTTCGGGGCGCCGGGCAGCCCCCTGCCCCAGCGCCGGAGCGCTAGCTGCAAGTGCCGAGACGGCACCGGCGGCATGCAGCGGCGAACGGAACCGGCCTTTCATTAAACTCTCCCCTCAAAGGTTATGCGGGCATGCTGCATGGGCACCCCATGTTCATGCCCTCCTTTTAGATGGCGCGCGGCGCTTCGATCATGCGCCAGAGTGCCGCAAAATTTGGCTGGCTGCGAACCGCGCCTCCTGCCTGAAAGCCGCAATTTCCAGAGAAATCGACAGACGACTTGCGGGCGACTTGTACAGGGGCGGCCCAACTCTTGGGTATGCGCGAACCTGCACGCCATGCCTGTTGCGTCCGGTCACGGACGGGCATAGCCTGCCGGTTCGGAGAGGGTTGAACTATGCTTCTGAGCGAAGAGCGCTGGAGTTCCGCATCACTGCCGCCGCCGCGGCAACTTCCCGGCTTTCAGGAGGTGCTAGACCGCACGCATTCCCACTGGAGCCTCGCGGCCGCGGGCAAGGAACGCTACGGCGCCAAGGTCCGCCGCCGCACGATCAACGACTTCGTATTCACGCAGGTCGTCTGCGACCCCACCACCGGTTTCCGCACCATAGATGACGTGAAACGCAGCGAAAACGACTATTTCTGCCTTCTCTACTTCAAGGAAGGAGAAAGCCTGATACGACAAGGGCGCAATGAATCGGTTGTACGTCGCGACATCATTTCGGTGTGGGACAGCACCCGCCCCGCGATGTTCAAAAACACGCGCGAACTGCACCAGCTCTCGATCCTGATCCCGCACCGCATGGCAACGACGATCGTGCCGGGCATTGAGGACATGTGCGGCCTCTCCGTGGATGGCAGCGCCGGGCTCGGTTCCATCCTGCTCTCCCACCTGCGCCAGATCCACAAAACTGTCGAAACCGTGGACCCGCAGGATCGCACCGCCGTGCTACACGCCACGGTCGAACTGCTCGCCGCAACCTTCCGCCCGGAGCACGACCGTATCGCGAGCAGCGCCTTCCGCCGCGCGGTGCTCGGCCGTGTGCAGGAGCATATCCTCGCGCATCTCGGCGACCCCAGGCTTTCGGCCGCTACGATTGCGGCGGCATTCCGTTTCAGCCCGCGCTATCTCCACCGCCTGTTCGAGGAATTCGGCGTGACGGTCGGCACGTGGATTCGCGAGCGGCGGTTGATGGCGGCGCGCAGCGACCTGGCGAGCCGCACCATGGCGGGCTACAGCATCACGCAGATTGCGATGCGGCACGGCTTCGCCGACGCCTCGCATTTCAGCCATGCGTTCCGCGACGCCTTCGGCCTCTCCCCGCGCAGTTACCGGAAAGCCACGGCGCGCGCGGCGGATGACGAACGAAGTTCCCTCCTGCCCAAATAAGCCGCCGCTCTGGCGCAAGCCACGCCAGTTCCGCTCCTGTAGGTCATTTTCACAAATGACATGCGAAGGAGAGGCTTATGGACAGGTTGCAAGGCAAGGTCGCGCTGGTGACGGGCGCGGCGCGGGGGATCGGCGCAGGTATAGCCCGTGCGATGGCGCGCGAAGGTGCGGTCGTGATCGCCGCCGATCGCAACGTCGCGGGCGTTGAGACGCTCGCCGCCGAAATCGGCGCGGAACCGCTCGCGCTCGATGTGACGAGCGAGGCCGACTGGGCGAAGGCGGCTGCGCATATCGATTCCGCGCACGGCAAGCTTTCCATCCTCGTCAACAACGCCGGTGTTGAACTTGTGAAGCTGGTGACCGAGCACAGCCTCGCCGACTGGCGCGGGCTGATGGCGGTGAACGTCGATGGGGTCTTCCTCGGCTGCCGCGCCTTTCAGGCGCTGCTCGCGAAGGGCGGCGGCACAAGCCAGCCAGCGAGCGTCATCAACCTCTCCTCGGTCGCAGGCCTCGTCGGCTACCCCGACCAGCTCGCCTACAACACATCGAAAGGCGCGGTGCGGCAAATGACGAAAAGCCTCGCGATCGAATGGGCCGCGCACCGGCTACCGATCCGCTGCAATTCGATCCACCCCGGCTGCATCCACACGCCGATGCTGGAAACGGCGGTGGAAGGCTGGGTCCGCGAAGGCTCGATCCCGGCAGACGATCCGTGGACGGCAGTCGCTGCGCTCAATCCGCTGAACGCCGTGGGGCTGCCCGAGGACATCGCCATGGGCGCGGTCTATCTCGCCAGCGACGAGGCGCGCTTCGTCACCGGTATCGAGCTCGTCATCGACGGCGGCGCGGTGGCGCGATGAGTAACCGTAGCGACCGGCTCTGGATGTACGGAACGATGGTGAAGAGCCGCCATTTCGAAGCGCTGATCAAGCCCGCCTATTTCGAAGGCAAGACCCCCGTGTTCAACATGGCGAAGGGCCCGCTTCCCGGCGAGATGCACCTGTCCGACGGACAGGAGCCATGCGCGGTCGGCGTCTGCGTGCACCTGCGCCCCGGCGACACGGTGACGGCGACGCACCGCCCGCACCACATCGCCATCGCCAAGGGCGTCGATCTTCATGCCATGGCGGCGGAGATCTTCGGCAAGGCGACAGGGCTTTCCGGCGGGCGCGGCGGGCACATGCACCTGTTCGATGCGCGCGTGAATTTCGCCTGCTCGGGTATCATCGCACAGGGCCTTGGCCCTGCGGTCGGCGCCGCACTCGCGAGCAGGCTGCGCGGCGAGGATCATGTCGCGGTCGCCTTCCTCGGCGAAGGCGCCGCCAATCAGGGCGCATTTCACGAAGCGCTCAACCTCGCCGCGGTCTGGAAAGTGCCCGCCATCTTCGTGATCGAGGACAATGCGTATGGCATCTCGGTCGCGAAGCGCGATTGCACGGCAGTCGCGCGCAATGCAGACCGCGCCGCCGCCTATGCGATGCCCGGGCACTTCATCCCCGGCAACGATCCCGATGCGATCCATGACGTAGCCGGGGAAGCGATCGCCCGTGCCCGGCGCGGCGAGGGCCCGTCGTTGATCGAAATCGAGACCTGCCGCCTGGAAGGGCATTTTATGGGCGATGCCGAAGCCTATCGCCCGGCGGGCGAGGTCGAGCGCCTGAAGGCCGCCGACCCGATCCCCGCCTACCGCGACCGCCTGCTCGCCGACGGTTTCGACGCCGCCGATCTCGACGAGGCAGAGGCTGATGCGCGCGCCGCCGTCGATGCAGCGTTCACCGCCGCACGCGCCGCGGCTTATCCCCAGCCGGAGGAGGCCTTCGCCCATGTCTTCGCCTGATGCCATCGCGGCGCCCCGCCCCGCGCGCCGCCTCACCATTGCACGCGCGATTTCCGAAGCGATCGGCCAGGAGATGGAGCGCGATCCGGCCGTTCTCGTGATGGGCGAGGATATCGGCAAGCTCGGCGGCGTGTTCGGCACGACCACGGGCCTTCTCGACACATTCGGTGCGGAGCGCATACGTGATACGCCGATCTCGGAAACCGCATTCATCGGCGCGGCTGTCGGCCTCGCCGCCGCCGGTATGCGGCCGATCGTCGAATTGATGTTCGTCGATTTTTTCGGCGTCTGCATGGACGCGATCTACAATCTCGCGGCGAAGCAAAGCTATTTCTCGGGCGGGCAAGTCACCTGCCCGATGGTGCTGATGACGAGTGTCGGCGGCGGGTACGGCGACGCCGGGCAGCACAGCCAGACGCTCTACGCCACCTTCGGCCACCTGCCCGGGCTCAAGGTCATCATCCCTTCGAACGCGCACGACGCGAAGGGACTGATGCTCGCCGCCATCCGCGATCCCAACCCGGTGATCTTCATGTATCACAAGGCGCTGCAGGGCATGGGCTGGCTCGGCACCGTGCAGCGTTCGATCACCGACGCCCCCGAAGGCGATTACGTCGTGCCGCTCGGCAAGGCGACCGTCGTGCGCGAGGGCAGAGATATCACGCTCATCGGGCTCGGGCTCAGCGTGCATCACGCGCTCAACGCCGCCGCGCGGCTCGAAAAGAAGGGCTATTCAGCTGAGGTCATCGACTTGCGCAGCATCGCGCCTCTCGACCGCGAGGCCGTGCGTGCCTCCGTGCGGAAGACCGGGCGGCTGCTCGTCGTCGATGACGACTACATGAGTTACGGCATCGGCGCCGAGATCATCGCCAGCGTCTGCGAGGCCGGAGTTCCGCTTCACGCCACCCCGCGCCGCATCGCGCATCCCGATATCCCCGTGCCGTTCACGCCGGTGATGGAACATTTCGTGCTGCCCGATGCCGACAAGGTCGCAGCGGCCGCGCTCGCCATTCTGGAGCCATGAGCAGATGACCGATATCACCATACCCACCGGCCTCTGGAACGAGGGCGACGAGGCCGCCATTTCGGCCTGGCTCTATGCCGACGGCGATGTTGTCACGGAAGGTAGCATCATTGCCGAGATCATGGTCGAAAAATCGAGCTTCGAGCTCACCGCGCCCGCCTCCGGCACCCTTCGTATCGATGTTCCCGCCGAAACTCCCGTCGCCGCGGGAGAGATCGTCGGCCGCGTCGGCTGAGGCGGGGCGCGCGCGCCCTTGTTCAGCGGCCTCGCGCATGCGCTGGCGCCGGGCACCCCCGTTGAACGCGGAGACGGCGAGGCGGCGGTCACCGAGGATGAGCGACAGCTCAACGCCCTGCTCGCCGCACAGCGCGGCGCCGAACACGCACGGCTCTGGACGAACAGCCGCTGCCTCGTCACAACGCGCCGGTTCGCCCGCATGGAAGGCTTTGCGGATGCTGCGGCCACCAGTCGTGCACGCGGCTGGCCCGTTTTCGTTCGTACAAGCGGCGGCACCACGGTGGTTCACAGGCCCGGCATATTGAATTTCAGCCTATATGAGATCGCGCCCGTCGGTGCGGTCGATATCAACGCCTGTTTCCAACGCTTTACGGAGCGTCTGATCATAGGCTTCGCCGCGATCGGCGTTTCCGCCGAAACAGGCTGGGTCAAGGGCAGCTATTGCGACGGGCGTTTCAACATCGTCTCCGGCAGGAAAAAAATCGCAGGCACGGCCTGCCTCGTTCGAAAGAGCGGGGGCTGGTTCGGCGTTCTTGCGCACGCGGCAATCAATATCGAGGGCGACACACAGGCGGACCTCGCCGCGATCACGGCCTTCGAACGCGGCCTCGGTCTCGATATCCCTTACGCTCCGGCATCTCACACAAATCTTGTCGCGCGAATCCGGATGAGAGGCTGAGAAGAAATTGACCGGCCGGAAATCTGTTCCAGCCCGCCAGTCCGTCCCGCGTTGCCGCTCAAACCACCGCAGCCCCGGCTGAGCGGGGGAACACGACCAGGGAGAGGCGGGGAAGGTCCACGCCAGGTTCCGCAGCTCGCTCATGGGCATCCTCGACTTCGTAAACGATGCCAAGACACCCAAGGCCGCCCCCGTTATAACAAAGATGGTCCCGCTTTCGCCGGAATGACCAAGGTCGGGAAGCCGCCCTACCCCAGCAAACTCTTGCTCGCCTGCTCGGTCACGTCGCGCGACAGGCCGGGCTGCGCCAAAATGCGCCCAAGCTCCGCCTTCATCATCGCGGCGCGCGCCTCGTCGAAGCGCTTCCAGCGGCCGAGCGGCGGGATCATCTTCGCCGCGGTCTGCGGATTCTTCGGATCGAGCGCGATGACAAGATCGGCGATCAGGCGATAGCCCGCGCCGTCGGCGCGATGGAAAGCGGCCTGGTTTCCGGTGAGCGCTCCGTAGAGCGAGCGGACGCGATTGGGATTCGACAGGGTAAAGTCGGGATGCCCCGCCAGCTCCCGCACCGCATCGACGGTATCGGGACGCAGCGACCAGGCCTGCACCTGAAACCATTTGTCGAGCACGAACGGATTGTCGCGGTAGCGCTGGTAGAAGATGTCGAGCGCCGCCACGCGCTCGTCGCTGTCCCCATGCGCCAGCGTCGCGAGCGCCGTCTGCCGCTCGGTCATGCCGTCGGCGCCCGAGAAGATTCCGAAGGCCAGCGCCGGCGCATCGGCGGCGGGCGTCGCGGCGAGATAGGCGAGCGCGACCCCGCGCAGGCGCCGCCGCCCCTTGGCCGCGGGGGTGAGATCAGTCGCGGGCGGCGCGCCCTCGGCAAGGATTGCGCGCCATTCCGCCTCCAGCGCCGCCCCGATCGCCGCCTGCAGCGCCAGCCGCTCGCGCCGGATCGCGTCGGGGTCGACGACGACCATCTGGTCGCCGATGAAGGCTTCACTGGGGAGCAGCACGGCCTCGGCAACGAAAGCCGGATCGGCGGCGCGTCCGCCGAGCGTCGTCGCGACCGCATCGATCACCGCGCGATGATCGGCCTTGTCGCCCGAAACCGCGGCGACGAGCGTGTCGAGCATCAGCTGCTGCAACGCCTCGTAGCGCGCGAACGGGTCGTCGTCGTGCGCCGCGAGCCAGGCAAGCTCGCCCGCCTCGCGCGCGCAATCGACGATGACCGGCGCCGAGAAGCCGCGGTTGATCGAGAGCATCGGCCGGCTGCGATAGGACCCGAGCGGCACCGCCATGTCGGCGCGGTCGAGCAGGACGAGCGCCTCTTCCTCCGCGCCATGACTGCCGTCGAGATCGAACGCCTTGATGCGGAGCGGAATCAGCATCGGCGCCTTGTCGGGCTGGCCGGGGGTCGCGGGAACCGATTGCGCGAGATGCAGCGTCCGCTCGCCGGTCGCGGCATCGGTGTCGATCCGCGCCGTGACGCGCGGCGTGCCCGCCTGGCTGTACCAGAGACGGAATTGCTTGAGATCGACGCCCGCGCCTTCTTCGATCGCGCGCACGAAATCCTCGCATGTCGCGGCCTCGCCATCGTGGCGCGCGAAATAGAGGTCGGTGCCCTTGCGGAAGCGCTCCGGCCCGACCATCGTCGCCATCATGCGGATGATCTCGGCGCCCTTGTTGTAAACGGTCGCGGTGTAGAAGTTCGAGATTTCCTGATAGCTGTCGGGCCGGATCGGGTGCGCGAGCGGCCCCGCATCCTCGGGGAATTGCGCGGCGCGGAGCAGGCGGACATCCTCGATCCGCTTGACCGGCGGCGAACCCATGGCGGCCGAGAAGCTCTGGTCACGAAAGACGGTGAAGCCCTCCTTCAGCGACAATTGGAACCAGTCGCGGCAAGTGACGCGGTTGCCCGACCAGTTGTGGAAATATTCGTGCGCAACGACGCCCTCGACCCCGTCGTAATCGACGTCGGTCGCGGTATCGGGATCGGCGAGAATGTAGCGCGTGTTGAAGATGTTGAGCCCCTTGTTCTCCATCGCCCCCATGTTGAAATCGCTGACTGCGACGATGTTGAACAGGTCGAGGTCGTACTCGCGGCCATAGACGCGCTCGTCCCACGCCATGCTGTTCTTGAGCGCCTGCATCGCATGGCCGGTGCGGTCGGCGTCGCCGGCGCGCACCCAGATGCCGAGATCGACCTTGCGTCCCGACAGCGTGGTGAAGCTGTCGCGGTTGACGACGAGATCGCCCGCGACGAGCGCGAAGAGATAGGCGGGCTTCGGCCACGGGTCTTCCCACAAGGCCCAGTGATCGCTCCCCTCCTCGCCCGAGGCGACGCAATTGCCGTTCGACAGCAGGACCGGGAAGGCCGCCTTGTCGCCCGCCATCCGCACCTTGTAGCGGCTGAGCACGTCGGGCCGGTCGGGATGAAAAGCGATGCGGCGGAACCCTTCGGCCTCGCACTGGGTGCAGAGCATGGCGTTCGAAGCATAAAGGCCCATGAGCTGGGTGTTCGCCGCAGGGTCGATCGCGGTATCGACCTCGACCGTCGCGGCGGTGCGGTCGCCGAGGTCGACGATCAGGTCGGACCCGTCCATGCGCCAGTCGTTCCAGCCCTCGCCATCGACGCGAACGCCGAGCGGGGTCAGCCCGTCGCCGCGCAGGACCAGCGGCACCATAGTGTCGGCGTGGCGGACCACCGACAGCGCGGACGACACGCGCGTCGCGTCGATGCCGAGCGCGAAATCGAGCGCGATGTCGGGCACTTGCCATTCGGGCGGGCGATAATCGCCGCGGTGGATGGTGACGGGAACGGGGGGCGTGGAAGAGGCGTCGGTCATGCCATGGGGTCTAGGCGCGGCGCGGCAAGCGCGCAATAAGCGCTGCGATGGCGAAGATGCTGATTTTCGGAATGGGCTATGCGGCGGGGCATCTCGCGGCGCGGCTCGATGCGCGCGGCTGGGAGGTCGTGGGAACGACGCGCGACGGACGCGGCGATAGCCTCTCCTTCGGGGACGAGGATGCGGTGCTCGGCGCGCTGCGCTCGGCGACGCATATCCTGTCGTCGGTGCCGCCGGTCGATGGGTCCGATCCGGTTCTGGAGCGCTATGGCGAAGCAATCGCCCTCGCACCTGCCGGATGGGCCGGCTATCTGTCCTCGACCGGCGTCTATGGCGACACCGGTGGCGCGTGGGTCGATGAGAGCGCGCCAATCAAGGGCCGCCGCCCCGACCGCAACGCCGCCGATGCGGCGTGGCAGGCGTTGCGCGGCGACATGCGCCTGTTTCGCCTGCCCGGCATCTATGGTCCGGGCCGCTCGATCCTCGATAGAATATGTTCGGGGTCCGCGCACCGGATCGATTTGCCTGGACAGGTGTTCAGCCGCATCCATGTCGATGACATCGCGGGCGGCATCATGGCGTCGTTCCGTGGGCCGGCGGGCGTGTACAACCTCGCCGACGACGCGCCCTGTCACCAGAACCGGCTCGTCGAATGGGGCTGCGCAATGCTCGGCGCGCCGGTGCCGCCGCTGCGGACGCTCGACGATGCCGGTCTGTCGCCCGCCGCGCGTGCCTTCTATGCCGAGAACCGCCGCGTCGCGAACGGCAAGGCGAAACGGCTGCTGGGATGGACGCCGAGATATCCGACGTTTCGCGAGGGATTGGCGAGCCTCATTTAGCTTCGTCGTTTCCGCGAAAGCGGGAACCAGTGTGGGGTCAGTCGACGCACGCTCTGGGTTCCCGCTTTCGCGGGAATGACGAGCAAGGGGGTTAAATCAAAATATCGACCGCGTGGATCGCCACCCCCACCAGTCCGCCGACCAGCGTGCCGTTGATGCGGATATATTGGAGGTCGTCGCCGACCGCGTTTTCGAGGCGGTCGGTTATCGTCTTGGCGTCCCAGCCGCGGATCGTGTCGGACACCAGCTTGAGCGCCGCTTCGCCATAGCTGTCGACCATGCCGACGACCGCGCGGCGCGCGTAGCGGTTGAGGGTGCGCTTGATCGCCTCGTCCTCGCCCAGCATCGCGCCGAACTGGGTGACGAGTTCGCCGATCCGGCCCGCGAGCATCGTTTCGGGGTCGCGGGCGGCTTTGAGGAGCGCGCTGCGCCCCTGCTCCCACAGGCCGTCGAGCCAGCGCTTGACGGCCTTGTTTTCGAGCAGCTCGTCGCGGACGTGCGCGACCTTCGCCTTGACCTCGGGGTCGTGCCGCAGGTCGAGCGCCATCTTGGCGAGGCCTTCCTCGACGCGCAGGCGCAAGGGGTGGGTTTCATCGACCGCCATTTCGCTGAGCAGCTTCGACAGCCCCGCGACGATGCGGTTCGAGATGCTCTCGTCGAGGCCGGTGAAGCGCACGATCGCATTGCTGTTGTCGTGGACCATCTGGTGGATCAGATGCTCGTTGAGTTCGAGGGTTTTCGATCCCCATTTGACCATCGCGTCGAGCAGCGGTTGATGCCGCCCCTCGGCGAGCGCAGCCTGCATCGCCTGCCCCAGCAGCGGCGCGACATCGAGTTCGCGCAAGCGATCGGCAATCGCCGATTTGACCATGCCGCCGAGCCGCTGCTGGTCGAGCGCGCCGAGCGCATCGGCGATGATGCGCGACGCGCCGAGCTTGAGGCGCCCGCCGCCTTCCGCAGGCTGCGCGAGAAATTTGCCGACCGCGCCCGCGACGTCGAGCGTCCGCATCTTGCGCGCGATCAGCCGCGGCAGCAGGAAATTGGTGAGCAGGAAGCGCGCGAGCGTGTCGCCGATGCGGTTCTTGTTGCGCGGAACGATCGCGGTGTGCGGGATCGGAAGGCCGAGCGGATGGCGGAAGAGCGCGGTCACCGCGAACCAGTCGGCGAGGCCGCCGACCATCGCCGCCTCGGCAAAGGCGCGGACGAAGCCGATCGCGGGATGGACGTCCTGATAATATCTGGTCGCGACGAACACCGCCGCCATCGCGATCAGCAGCCCGGTCGCGACGACGCGGATATTCGAGCCCCGCACCGGAACGGCGATGCCCGCCGGGCGGGTAAGAGCATGGTCGGTCATGCGATTCAAATGGCGAAACGCCGCAAAGGTTGCAACCGGCGCAGCATGTCGCCGCGCCGGTGGATCACCCTCATTCCGCCGCGTGCGGTGCCGGGGCGGCATGCGGTTTCGTATCGTCGCCCTTCCGGTAGGTCAGCAGATTGTTCGAGAAGAAGCGGCCGAGGCGCTTTTCGATGCTGTCGGCAAGGCTGAAGCCCGCGGGCACGATCAGCAGCGTCAACATCGTCGACATCGTCAGGCCGCCGATCACGACGACCCCCATCGGCGCGCGCCAGGCGCCGTCACCCGACAGCGACAAGGCGGTCGGCACCATGCCCGCGACCATCGCGACGGTGGTCATCACGATCGGCTGCGCGCGCTTGCGCCCTGCGTCGAGCAGCGCCTCCAGCTTGCCGACGCCATGATCCATCTCCTCGATCGCGAAATCGACGAGCAGGATCGAGTTCTTCGCGACGATGCCGAGCAGCATCAGCAGGCCGATATAGACGGGCATCGAGATTTCCATGCCGGTCACCAGCAGACCGAGCAGGCCGCCGAGCGGCGCGAGCAGCAGCGACGACATGTTGACGAGCGGCGACAGGAAACGGCGGTAGAGCAGCACGAGCGTCGAGAAGACGAGCATCAGCCCCGACACGACGGCGATCATGAAGTTGGTGATCAGCTCGGCCTGCCATTTCGCATCGCCCTGGATGATCTTGCGCACGCCCTGCGGCATGTTCTTGACCGCGGGCAGCGCGTCGATCCTCTTCTGCGCGTCGCCGGTGACGAGGCCGGGCGCAAGGTCGGCACCGATGACGATACGCCGCGTCTGGTTGTAACGGCGGAGTTCGGTCGGGCCGGCGCCGAAGCCGATCTCGGCAACCGACTTCAGCGGCACCGTGGTTCCGCGCGCGGTCGGCACCGGCAGATTCTCGATCGTCGCGAGGCTGCGGCGCGAATCCTCGGACAGCAGCACCCGGATCGGAATCTGGCGATCGGAGAGTGAGAATTTCGCCGCATTCTGGTCGATATCGCCCAAGGTCGCGATGCGGATCGTCTGGCTGAGCGCCGAGGTGGTCACGCCGAGTTCGGCGGCAAGGTCCATCCGCGGGTTGATGATGATCTCGGGCCGCGGAATGTCGCCCTCGATGCGCGGCGAACGCAGTTCCTTGAGCTTGCTCATCTCGGCCACGATCTTCAGCGCATGCTGTTCGAGCAGCTTCGGGTCGTCGCCGCCGATTACCATCGTGATGTCGCGGCCGGAAAAACCGCCCGACTGGCTCTGGAAGGTCACGCGGGCGTCGGGGATCGCCGCCAGCTTCGGCTGCAGCCCGCGCTCCCATTCGACGCTGCTGAGTTCGCGCTTCTTCTTCAGCGTGATGAAAGCGTTGCCGCCGCCGACATTGACGTCGTAAAAGGCGGTTTCGACCGACGGATTATCGTCGAGGATCGCCCCGATCTGGCGCGCGATCGTCTCGCTCTGCGCCAGCGTCGAGCCCGGCGGCAGTTCATATTTCACCTGGCTGAAATCGCTGTTGATCGTCGGCTGAAACTGCTGCGGCAGGGTCGCGAACAGGATGATGCTGAGAGCGAAGGCGGCGCCCCCGATGCCGACGATCCAGACGCGGTGGTCGAACAATCGCGCATAGGCGCGCCGCGCCATGAAGGCGGCCCAGCGGGTAAAGGCCCATTCGCGCATCCCCGCCGCATAGGCGACGGCACCGATGACGATCTGCAACAGCCCGACAGCCAGATAGGCGAAGACGATCATGAACGGGGTTTTCAGCAAGAAATGCAGCGCCGGATTGGGCGCATCCTGTCCGAGCGGAACCGGCTGGAAATAGCTGAACACCATCAGCAGCGCGGTGATGGCGGCCGCAGCCAGCGGAATGGACAGGAAGACGAGCCGCGTCGGCACCGGCGCGTACCCCGCCCGCACGAGCTGATGCTTGGAATTGTCGAGCGTCCACGCGAGGATGCGCTCGTAACGATCGACCCACGGCCCCGATGCATGCTCCTGCTCGCCCTGCGCGGACAGGAAATAGGCCGCGATCATCGGCGTGATCATGCGCGCGACCGCAAGGCTGACAAGCACCGCGAAGACGACGGTCATCCCGAACTGGATGAAGAATTGCCCCGAAACGCCGGGCATCAGCGCGACGGGCAGGAAGACCGCGACGATCGACATCGTCGTCGCGACGACCGCGAGGCCGATCTCGTCGGCGGCGTCGATCGCCGCCTGATAGGCGGTCTTGCCCATCCGCATGTGCCGGACGATATTCTCGATCTCCACGATCGCATCGTCGACGAGCACCCCGGCCACGAGGCTGAGCGCGAGGAGCGACAGGCCGTTCAGCGAAAAACCCATCAGGTCCATGAACCAGAAGGTCGGAATCGCCGACAGCGGGATCGCCATCGCGCTGATCAGCGTCGCGCGCCAGTCGCGCAGGAACAGGAAGACGACGACGACGGCGAGCACCGCGCCCTCGATCATCGCCGCCATCGAGCTGCGATATTGTTCCTTCGTATATTCGGTGCGCGTGAAGAGGATCTTGAAGTCGACCTTGGGGTTGTTCTTCTTGATCTCGGCCAGCTTCTTCATCGCCTCGTCATGGACGGTGACGTCGGAGGCACCCTTCGCCTTCTCGATCGAGAAGGACAGCACCTGCTTGCCGCGAATCTTCGCGAGGTTGCGCTGCTCGGCGTAGCCGTCGCTGACCTTGGCAACGTCGGCGAGCCGGATCGTCCGGCCGTTGCCGATCGAGATGCGCGTCTCGCCGAGTTGAAAGGCGTTGGCGGCGTTGCCGAGGACGCGGACCGCCTGCTCGGCTCCCGCGATCTCGGTGCGGCCGCCGGCGGCGTTGACGTTCACCTGGCGAAGCTGCTGGTTCACCTGGCTGGCGGTCAGGCCATAGCTTTGCATCCGCGCGGGATCGAGGATCACGCGGATTTCGCGATCGACGCCGCCCGAGCGGCTGACCTTCGCCATGCCGGGGATCGACAGCAATTCCTTCGCGACCGTATTGTCGACGAACCAGCTCAGCTGCTCGAGCGTCATGTCCGACGCCTCGACCGCGAAAAAGGTGATCGGGCCGCCCGCGATATCGACGCGCACGACCTGCGGTTCGAGAATGCCGTCGGGCAGGTCGCTGCGAATCTGCTGAACCGCCTGGTTCACGTCATTATAGGCGCGGTCGATCGGAGTGCCGATCGCGAACTGCACCATCGTGCGGCTGTTGCCTTCGCTGACATAGGAGGAGAGTTCATCGACGCCGCTGACCGCGCGCACCGCGGCCTCGACCCGCTGCGTCACCTGCGTCTCGAGCTCCGACGGCGCCGCGCCCGGCTGCACGACGATGACCTGCACCGCCGGGAATTCGACGTCCGGATTGTCGTTGACGTCCATCCGGTTGAAGCTGACGACGCCCGCCAGCAGCAACAGCACGAACAACACGATCGGCGGCACCGGATTGCGGATGCACCAGGCGGAGATGTTGCGAAAGCTCATGATTCAAACGCCTTTTGCGCGTGCTGCCCGAATGCGATTGCCCGAATGCGGTCGGTCGTTACTGCGACGATTTCTGCACCACCGGCTTCACCTTGTCGCCGGGGTTGAGGAAGGCGCCCGCGAGCACGACGACCTTTTCGGTGCCGGTCAGGCCCGACGCGATCGACACGCCGCCATCGGTGATCGTGCCGACCTTGACCGGGCGCCGTTCGACCTTGTCGTCCTTGCCGACGATCAGCACGAAGCTGCCCTCGGCCCCGCTCTGCACCGCGCTTTCGGGGAGCAGTGGCGCCTCGGCGGTGCCGGCGACCAACCGCGCGTCGGCGAACCCGCCGGGGCGCAGCGCCGCGCTGTAGGGGACGGCGATGCGGACGGTGCCCTGACGCGTGTCCATGTTGACGATCGGCGAGACCTGCCAGACCTGCCCCGCGATCTGCAGGCTGGTGCCGACCGGCGTCACCACCGCGCGGGTCCCGACCTTGACATGCTGGAGGTCGCCTTCGGCAAGCTGCGCGAGCATTTCCATCTCGCCGCCCTTCGCCATGCGGAACAATACACCGCTCCCGGCACCGACGACCTGGCCGGGTTCGACCTGGCGCGTCAGCACGAGGCCGGCCTCGGGCGCGACGATGTTGAGCCGGCCGTTGCGCGCGACCGCTTCCTGATATTGCGCCTGCGCGACGCGGACGCGCGCATTCGCCGCATCGCGGGTCGCGCGCTTGCGGTCGAGATCGGCCTTCGAGATAAAGCCGCGGCCGACGAGCGCCTGCGCGCGGTCGAGTTCGGACTGCGCAAGGCTGGCATCGGCCTGCGCGACCTTGATCGACGCGGCGAGGCTCGCGGCCTGCTGCGCCTGCACCGAGCGGTCGATGACCGCGAGCGTCTGTCCGGCGCCGACCCACTGGCCCGGCTCGACGAGGACGCGGACGACCTGACCGCCCTCGCCCGCGATGCCGACCGGCATCTCGCGGCGCGCGGCGATCGTGCCGTTCGCGGCGATCGCGGCATCGACCGACACGCGGCCGGGGATCATCACCGTGACATTGGGGATATTCTGCGCCGCCGGCCCGCCAGCGGCGCCTTCGCCGCCCTTGCTGTGGGTGAAAGCGTACCAGACGCCGAGCAGCACCACCGCGATCAGCGCCACCGCGGCGATCGTCAGCATCCGCTTGCGGCGATTATCCGCTTCGTCCTCGTAAAAGCTTTGCGTCCCCGCCAGGCTGTCCATCGAATCCACTTTCGTTTCGTAGTTCACGCCGCATCCCCTCCGCCGTCCGCGCTCGCCAAAAGCGCCGCCGCAAAGGGCAGCGCGCCCGGCCCGCAAGAGCGGGATCGTCCCTTTGAAGGTGTATTATCTTATTAAATCACCACGTGCAAGAGGTGAAACTTTGCCGTCCCGGTTCCCGCCGCGGCGCGCGTCATAAGCAAGTTGTTCCTCGATTTCCAGTGCTTGCGGCATGAAAATGGGGCGGCCGACCGCTGTCGACCGCCCCCTGATTTCACGGACTTTCCGTCCGGCCCGGTCGGGCCGGATCGCCGCCGGTGCGTCCGGCGTCAGCGCACCCGCCCGCGCCGGATCAGGTTGATGATGGCAAGCAGAACGATTGCGCCGATGAACGCCGTGACCAGCGTCCGCCAGTCGAAGGCGTCGCCGCGCAAATGGCCGCCGCCGAGGAAACCGCCGAGCAGCAGCCGGCCGAGGATCGAGCCGACGCAACCGACAATGATGTTCAGGAAGATGCCCTGCTGGGCGTCGGTGCGCATCACGATGCTGGCGAGCCAGCCGATGATGCCGCCCATGACAAGTGCAATAATGAAATCAATCATGTTCTGACCCCCTACGATCATTATGGCGCCTGATGAAACAGGCATGGAGGATGCTAACCTAAATATCTGCAATCGCCTAGCGAAATGGCGGCGGCCGGGCGGCGGGCGCCATGCACCTCACCGCACACCGCCGCGGCGGATCAGATTGACGAGCGCGAGCAGCAGAATGGCGCCGATGAAAGCCCATAGCAGCCCGACCGGATCGAAGGGTTCGAGGCTGGCGCCCGCCCCGAAGGCACGGCCCGGAAAGCCGCCGAGAAAGGCCCCCACGATGCCGGCGACGATATTGAGAATGATGCCTTGCCGCGCATCGGTTCGCATGACGATGCTCGCGAGCCAGCCGATGATGCCGCCGACGATCAAGGAGATGACGAGGCCCATGATCTTCCTTTCCCGGAGCGACCGGGCGCGCCGCGGCGGGCGAAATGCGGGAAACCGGACCGGGCATCCCTGCCGCACTCCAGCGATGTGCCAACAATGCGAGCAGGCGCCAAAAGTTCCCGGCCGGGCCCCGAAAGACCGCGGCCGGGAGAGGAGGATCAGTTCCGGTCGGGGAACTGCTCCGGGTCGCAGGACAGTCATAGGCGGCGGCGTGCGACCGCGATGTGACGAAAATCACAGGACGAGAATTTTCGAGGATTGCGCGGGGATGGGCGGGTGCATCGGACGCGCCAAACGAAATGGGGGCCGACATCGCTGTCAACCCCCACTATCCGGTTTCATTCCTCGCGCCGCGCTTCGCAGCCTTCCGGTCTGCCGGCCTTTCGACCGACGGGCCACATGGTCATGCGCCGCAGCGGGCTCCGGAACAATCCGGCGATGGTTTGGTCGGCCCCCTTTCGGGGGCCGGCCTCACCTGAAAGACCCTTCATCATCTTGTCCGTGCCTTTGCCGAAGCAACTGCGCTTTCAGAGCGATGGACTGTCTTTCATATGCCGATCTGGTTCGCCTCAACTCGTGGGAATCGCGGCGTTCCGTGATCAGGCTATCGGTCGATGTCCTCGTAAATCCGGTCCGTTCTCATCCGGCTAGTCTTGCAACTACCCTTCCTGTCCCGGCGGCTTTTCGTCTCTGTCGCCCGATGATTTGAAGCTGTCACGAACCGCTTTGGCCGCCAAGCAAAAACCAACGCAAAAGCCCGTCCCGGCCCCCGTGCTTGTGGATAAGTCCGGCATTAGCAACAAGCGGATTCGGCGCAGCATTTTTGTAACAGGGCTGCAGCATTTTCGGATTCGATTGCCGCAATGCAGCAATCGAATCGCGGCGCCTGCTTGACCGAATTGTCTCCGCCGAGTCGCGGATCAGGCGCGGCCCAGATCGCCCTTCCCTACCGTTCCCGACGCCATCTCCAGCATCCGGTCGAGGCTCTTGCGCGCGGCAAGACGAAGCTCCTCGTCCATCTCGATCCGCGGCTGGAGGTCGCGGAGCGCGAGGTAGAGTTTCTCCATCGTGTTGAGCGCCATGTACGGACAGATGTTGCAGTTGCAGTTGCCGTCGGCGCCGGGCGCGCCGATGAAGGTTTTTTCGGGCAGCGCCAGTTCCATCTGGTGGATGATGTGCGGCTCGGTCGCGACGATCAGCGTGTCGCCGGGAAAGCTCTTGGCGAACTGCAGGATGCCGCTCGTCGAGCCGACATAGTCGGCGTGGTCGATGATGTGCGGGGGGCATTCGGGGTGCGCCGCGACCGGCGCGCCCGGATGCTGCGCCTTGAGCTTCAGCAGTTCGGTCTCGCTGAACGCCTCGTGGACGATGCAGACGCCCGGCCACAGCAGCATCTCGCGCCCGAACTTGCGGTTGAGATAGCCGCCGAGATGGCGGTCGGGGCCGAAGATGATCTTCTGCTCGGGCGGGATCTGGCTGATGATCGTCTCGGCGCTCGACGACGTGACGATGACGTCGCTCAGCGCCTTCACCGCCGCCGAGCAGTTGATGTAGGTCAGCGCGATATGGTCGGGATGCTGCTCGCGAAAGCGCTTGAACTGCTCGGGCGGACAACTGTCCTCGAGGCTGCACCCGGCGTCCATGTCGGGCAGCACGACAATCTTCTCCGGCGACAATATCTTCGCGGTTTCGGCCATGAACTTGACGCCGCAAAAGGCAATGACGCCGGCGTCGGTGTCCGCGGCCTTGCGCGACAGCTCCAGCGAATCGCCGACGAAATCGGCGAGGTCCTGAATCTCGGGCTTCTGGTAATAATGCGCGAGGATGACGGCGTTGCGCTCCTTGCGGAGGCGGTCGATTTCGGCGCGGAGGTCGAGGCCCGAGAGAGTCTCGCGGATGGGAGCAGTCATCGCATTATCCTTATGTGGCTTTAGCCTTGCCCGCTCCTCTACACGCCCCCCGCCGACAGGGCAATTCGCGGATCATCCGGCGGGTGCACCCGCGAAGCGCGCGGTCACCTTCGCGTCGATTCCCGCGGCTTTCAGCGGCATCGCGAAGCTCTGCTCGACCGCGGCGCGCGCGGCGTTCTGCGCAAGGCGCATCGGGGTGGTTCCCTTCGCCTGTTTGATCAGCTCTTCCTGCGCCGCCTTGCGGTTCGCGGCGTCGAGCGTCTTTTCGGCGTCGGTCAGCGTCAGCAGGATCACGCCGTCGCGAAACTCGCTGATCGCGTCGATATCGATCTCGGGTCCCGCAAGGCGGAGCGGCGGCAGGGTGACGGTCAGCGCGTTGGTGTCGCCGTCCCAGTCGAGGTCCGACTGTTTCAGGCGGCCGAGGTCAAGCTCGTAGCGGACCGTCCCGGGCATGATCAGCGTCTTCTTCGCCTCGAGCCCGAGGCGCGTCTGGGTCGAGGTCACGACGGCGACGTAGCGCGCGGTGAAAGGCACGAGGACATTCTGTTCCTGCAAGCCCTGCAGGCTCGCGGCGACGACCGTCTGCGGATCGAAACCGCGCTGCCAGTCGCGCCATGCCGAGATCGACCACCAGACGGCAAGCGCAAGCAGCGCCGCGGCGGCGAGGAGGATCAGGCGCGACACAAGGCGCGGTGCGGAGGTCTTGTCGGTCATGGCGTCGTATAGTCCGAGCAATCGGGCAATGGGCGATCCAGTTCGTAGCGCGAAGTCGCGGGATCGTATCGCAGAACGCGATCGTAGGTACAGGCCGGGTCCTGCGCGCGGACGAGATCGGCGCGTTTCAGTTTCGTGGCGCTATTGTCTTCCGACCGGCGCGAGGTGCGCGGAAAAGCCGTCGCGACGGCGCGATAGCTGAGCGTCGGGAAAACCGCCGCGCCGCCGGGTGCCGCGGCGAGCGCCGCGCCGAAATCATATTCGTCGTGGCACGCCTCGAGCCGGTTCTTCCTATCCTTTTCCGAAAAGCAGGCGCGGATGAGCAGCGACCCGCTCCACGGCATGTCGAGCGCCTCGCCGCTCAGCCGGAGCGCGTTCGGCCTAGCATCGAGTTCGATCAGGTGAAGCTGCGACGCCGATCCGCCGCCGCCCGAATACATGCTGGTCTGTCCGGTAAGGATACCGACGAGATAGCGGTTCGCTCCATCCTCCGCGCGGATCAGCCGCGGCCAAAGTTCGACCGACTGCGCTTCAGCGAATTCGGGCAGGGCCAGCGAAACCGCCTCGGCACCGGGGGACGAGATGCGCAGCACCGCTCCCGCGCCGTTGCCCTCTTCGGCCGGCGGCACGTCGAGGCACAGGCTATGGTCGGGCAGACACTGGCTTTTGCCCTCCCCGGCGACGAGCGCGACGACGGGCCCCGATGCGGGCGCGAAGGCTCCGGCAGCGGCAGCCAGAAACAGCGAAACGATCATGCCAGTTCCCATTCTTCCCGCCCGGCTTCATCCGGACGGACGCGGACCATCCCCCGCGCCTTCAGGTCGAGCAGGTGCGCCAGAACCGACCGGCCGGCCGCACCCGTCAGGCGTGGGTCCAAGCCCTTGTACATATGGCTGACCATGACGGGGATCACAGCCGTCCCCTTTTCGAGCTCGCGCAGGATCTGCCGCTCGCGCTGCCTGCGGTGGCCGAGCATCCCGCGGACAAGCTGTTTCGGCTTGGCCACCGCGGGGCCGTGCGCGGGATAATAGACGCGGTCGCCGCGCTCGTAGAGTTTCGAGAGGCTGGCCATATAGGCCGCCATATCGCCGTCGGGCGGGCTGACGACGCTGGTCGACCAGGCCATGACATGATCGCCGGTGAACAGCGCGCCCGTCTCGACGAGCGCGAAGCAGAGATGGTTCGAGGTGTGCCCCGGCGTCGCGACAGCTTCGAGCGTCCAGCCGTCGCCAGAGATCCGCTCGCCGTCCGCCAGCACGCGATCGGGGGCGTAGTCCGGATCGAAGGCGGAATCGGCGCGCGGACCGTCGTCCGAAAGCGCGAGCGGGGCGCAGCCGACGATCGGCGCGCCGGTCGCGGCCTTCAGCGGCGCGGCGGCGGGGCTATGGTCGCGGTGGGTGTGGGTGCAGAGAATCGCGGCGACGCGCTGACCCTTGGTGGCGCGCAGGATCGCATCGACATGGCCCGCGCCATTGGCATCGGGCGGATCGCCGATGCTCATCCCCGATCCGGTCGGACCGGGGTCGATCACCGCGAGGTCGTTTCCCGCCCCGACGATCCACGTCTGGGTGCCGGTGAAGGTATAGGGCGACGGATTGGGCGCGAGCACGCGGCGTACCAGCGGTTCGTGCTGCTCGCACTCGCCGGCGCGGATCGTGTCGGGCCAGGATTTCGCTTCGCTCATGCCTCTCATGTGGCATCGGTCCCGCCGAAGGAAAAGGGAGCCGAGGCGAAAAAGCCCCGAGACGCGAAAAAGGGAGCGGGACGGACCGCTCCCTTTCCCGCTCCCGACGCCGGCCTTACCGGGGACGAAGACAGGCGGTGAAGCTGGCGGGTTGCGGGGGTCCTGACTCCCCTTGGCCCGCTTTCTCAATTGGTTCGGTTGTCGGGCCCTATTGGTCCGATTTCTCGATGTCGGCGATCGCCTTGTCGAGGTCGGCGGCGACCTTGGCGCGCATCTCCTCCGAAAGGCCGCGGGCGCGCTCGCCCTCGGCAAAGGATTCGCGCGCCTTCCTGAGCGCCGACAGGCGAGCGGCACGGCCCTCGGGACCATCGGCGCACGCGAACATCATGACGCGGCTGCGCTTGTTGCCGTTGCTTTCGTCGCGGTTGACGATCGGTGCGGTCGTTCCGCCTTCGCCGCAGCGGACGACCATCGCCTTGCCTCCCACCGGCGCCCAGGCGCCATGCGGCATCGCGGGCATTGCCGGCATGGGCGGCATAGGGGGCATGGGGGGCATCGGCGCCATCACGGTGCGAAAGCTCTCGCGGCGCTTCGCCTCGAGCTTGTCGGCGATCGCGTCGGCCTTGGCCCCGGTGATTCCCTGCTCCTTCAGCGTGGCGAGCACATCGTCGCGCGACAAGCTGCCGGGCATACGGATTTCGACGCGCCGCACCTTGTCCTTGCTCCCTGTGCCGTCGGCGGGGGCGAACATCATCGCCGGATGTCCCTCACCGCCCCCGTCACGGCGGACGACGATGCGGCGCACTTCGCGCTTCTTGCCATCCTTGTCGGCGGCGGCGGCGTCATGCTGTTCGGTGAAGATCATCACGCCCGGGGCTTCGGGCGCAGCCGGCGCCTCGGGTGCTGGCGGCGGAGCCGGCGGCTCGGGAACGTCGGCGGGCTGCGCGGTCGCGATGCCAGCGGGAACCAGCGTCGCAGTGGTTGCGAGCACGGCGAGCGTCGCGCCGCCGACGAGCAGCTTGCCGATCAGGCCGCGCTGCTTCGAAATATCCTCCCTCGTGAGCATCGTCAGTCTCTCCTGCAGATTGTCGTGGACCGCCATCGGCGCCGCGAGCGACAGCCGCGACCCGACCGCCGCCTTGGCGATCGCCGTGGCATAGCGGGCGGTACGCAGGCCCCGGGGAGCCTCGTTGGCCCCACCCTCGACCAAGGCGAGGACACGCGCGTCGCACGCCGCCTCCTGATCGAACCGGAAGGCGCGGATCGCGCGCCACGCGAAGGGATTGAACCATTGCGTCGCGAGCAACAGCAACGCGACAGCATTGGCCCAGAGATCGCCGTGGCGATGGTGCGCCAGCTCATGATCGATCGCGAGCGCACGCTCCTCGGCGACATAGCGCGCGAAGAAATCGTGCGGGACCGCGACGAAGCGCCGCCAGAGCCCGAAAGCGACGGGGCCGTCGACCGCGTCGGTCATGATTAGCCGGATGGAACCGAGCGGTTCGAGCTCGACCGCACCGCCAAGCGCCGCTTCGCGAAACCGCCGATGCGATACCCACGCCGAGACGAGGACGATCAGAACCCCGGTGATCCACAGCGCAAAAAGCAGCGGCAGCGCGTCTGCGAACGTCCAGGTCGATCCCATGGGCGCGACAGGCGCGGCGGGCGTGCCTGCGGTCCGCACCGCATCGGCCATTTCGATCAGCACCACATCGGCAGGAACCGTCGGCGTCGCGGCGACCGTCACAGGCTCGGCGAAGGGCAACGGCGGCAGGACGAGCCGCAACGCCGGAACGAGCCAGAGCGCGTAGGTCAGGCCGGGGCCGAAGTGGCGCGCGAAGGGCTTGCGGATCAGCAGCACCGCAAGAACGAGGAGCGCGGTGGCGACCATCGTGTCGCCCCAGGCCTGCATGATCAGGTCGGCGCTCATGACTTGAGCTTCCGCAGCAAGGCCTCGATCTCGGCGATGTCGGCGTCGGACAAGGCCTCGCGCTCGGCGAGGTGCGCGATCATCGGGCTGACGCGGCCGCCGAAGAGGCGGTCGACGAAGCGCTGTGATTCTTCGCCGACCGCCTCGGCGCGGTCGATCGCGGGGCGGTACAGATAGCGGCGCCCGTCGGCCTCCGCCGTCACCGCGCCCTTCTGGACCAGCCGCGCAAGCAGCGTCTTCACGGTCGCCTGCGTCCAGCCGTTGATCTTGCCGATGCGTTGGGTCAGGTCGGCGGCGGTCTGCGGGGCCTTGTCCCACAGCGCCGACAGCACCTGCATCTCCGACTCGCTTGCTCGCTCCGCCATATCGGAACCCCTCCCTTACTGGCGCTTACCTGCAACACGACTACAACTGTAGTCAATCGGCTGAACGCTTGCTGAACGAGGATGAACCGCGATGTGTCGGGATTTTTGACAGCCGTGCCGGCCGGTAAGGAATCGCTAACCAGCGTTCCACGCAGGAAACCGCGAGCTCGGCGAACTGGCACGGCGTTTGTATGGTATCGGATGTTCCCGAGTGTTCCGCTCAATGGAGCGGTGGGGGGCATCGGTCTGGTCCCTGATGCCCCCTGCCCCCACTCCGGACATCCCCACTTGCCCCCGACGCAGACGGGGGGCGGAGCGGCCGAAAGGCCCCGCCCCCCGGATGCTTTTGCTTATAAGATGCGGCGCTCGGCTTCGGCCGGTTTCTTCGACCGGGAGTGGATAAGCCAAGCCTATACTCCCGTTCGTGTCGAGCGAAGTCGAGACACGCATGGGAAGCGCCAGCCTTCGCGTGTCTCGA
>NZ_JAYSAH010000053.1:0-55666 GCF_041916015.1 Sphingopyxis sp.
ATTGAGATTATGTTCGGTCGCCTGAAAGACTGGCGCCGCGTCGCAACCCGCTACGATCGGTGCCCGAAGGCCTTCTTCTCCGCCGTCGCCCTCGCTGCCACTGTCATCTTCTGGCTCTGATCAATGAGTCCTGACCCTAGCCAAACCGATAGCGATGCAACCCGCGCCCCTCACGGCGCAGCCAGGCGCGCGCGGCGGCGACATCGCCGTCGTGCAGTTCATCGACCAGCGCGTGAAAGGCCGGGCTGTGGTCCATGTGCCGCAAATGCGCGACCTCGTGCGCGACGGTCGCGCGGCGGACATGATCGGGCGCCATCACCAGTCGCCAGCTATAGCGCAGGTCCCCATCGTGGGTGCAGCTCCCCCAGCGGCTGCGCGGATCGCCGACCCCGATGCGGCCGACGCGCAGCCCCGCGCGGTCCGCGATCTCGCGGCTCTCGCGCGTCATCACCTCAAGCGCCTCGGCCCTGAGCCAGCGCTCGATCCGGCGACCGACCGTCTCCTCCGGGCCACCGACCAAGAGGACATCGTCGCGTAGCCGGACCGCGCGCGGCACGGCGGGATTCCAATCGACCCGGCGGAGCGTACCGAACATGGGGACAGCTTGGCCCGGCCCCACATATACCGGCGCATCGGCCTTTCCGACCTGGGTCTTCAACCAGTCCTGCTGTTCGCTCGCCCATTTGAGCGCGCGCGCGGCATTCGCGCGGCGCGGCAAGGTAAGCCGGAGCTCGCCGCGCGCTCCGTCGAAGATCAGCTTGTAACGGCGCGACTGGGCATGGTGGACGAGCCGCACCGGCCATGGGGTTTCGCCCACCCAGATCTGCGGGCGCTCGTCGCGAAGATCAGACGACGCGTTCGACAAGATGATTCTCCAGCGGCCCCGCCATATCCTCACCAACCGTCCAGCCGACGATCGATTCGCCGGCGTGGTGCACCGCCTCCCGATCTCCGCAGACCAGATAATGCCAGTCGGGCAGCGGCTCGCCCTCGGCACGCAGTCGATAGGCGCAGGTCTGCGGCAGCCATTCGATGTCGGCGACCTTCGCCTTGGTCAGCGTCAGGCAATCGGGAACATGGCGGCGGCGATGCTTGTAATCGCCGCAGCGCGCGGTCGAAAGGTCGAGCAGGCGGCACGCGACATTGGTCGGATAAATGCGCCCACTATCCTCATCTTCGAGCTTGTGGAGGCAGCATTTGCCGCAGCCGTCGCACAAGGCCTCCCACTCGCCGGCGTCGAGGCTGGCGAGCGGCGCTTCCCAGAAGCGGCGCCCGGCCGGGCTCATTTCACCCACTTCGCCAGCTCGGCGGCGACCTTCTCGGGAGCGCCTTCGTCGGCGTCGGTCGAGGGGTCGTCGAGCGGCAGCAGCGCGAGCGGCTTGCCCGCCGGGTCCATCAGGAAGGCGAGCTGGCTGTGCGCCATCAGATAACGGCCGGGTGCCGATCCCGGCACCTTGTTGTAGGTGACGACATAGGCCTTGGCGACCGCCGCAATCTGCTCGGGCGTGCCGGTGAGGCCGATCAACCGCGGGTGATAGCGGCTGACGAACGCTTTCAGCGCCGCGGGCGTGTCGCGTTCGGGATCGACGGTGATGAACATCGGCGCGACCTTGGCGCCGCGCACCGCATCGCTCTTCTCGAACGCGGCGAGGCCGCGCATCAGCTTCTGCAGATCGACCGGGCAGATGTCGGGGCAATAGCTGTAACCGAAATAGACGAGGCGGTATTTGCCCGCGAAATCACTGTCGCGGACCGTCTTGCCGTCCTGATCGGTCAAGGTGAACGGCCCGCCGATCTTCGCCCCCGCGAGCGGCGGTTCGCCGGCAGGCGCATCGGACGAGGCATTGCACGCCGCGAGCATCGCGGTCATCAGCAGGAGAGCACTTGACCGGGCCAGCTTTCGCCCCATGTTTGCGATATTCATCATGGGGCCAGCCTTGATCGGCTAGCCGGTGAAAATCAACCACTGTCGTGACGACGACAATTTTACCTTGTCGTGACGACGACATCATTTGCGAGGGGTCGCCCACCATGTTCCGACGCGCGGATATCCGCCTTGCCTCTCTGGTCCTGCTGACCGCGGTCGCGGCAGGCTCGCTGAGCGCTCCGGCGCTCGCCCAGTTCCGCGGCGCCTATGGCTTCCTGCAGGCGGTCGACAGCCGCGACGGCACCAAGGCGACCGACGCGCTGAAGGACGATCCCTCCTTCGTCAACACGCGCAACCCCGACACCGGCGAGACCGCGCTGATCATCGTCGCCAAGCGGCGCGACGCGACCTGGCTGCGCTTTCTGGTCAGCAAGAATGCCGATCCCTCGATCGCCGACCGTCAGGGCGTAACCCCGCTGATGCACTGCGCGCTGATGAATTTCACCGAAGGCGCCGAAACGCTGCTCGAGGCCAAGGCGCCCGTCGATCAGACGAACCGCCGTGGCGAGACCGCGCTGATCCTGGCGGTGCAGGCCAAGAATGCCGCGATGGTGCGGCTGCTCGTCCGGAACGGCGCCAGCCCTGACAAGGCCGACCATATCGCCGGCATGTCGGCGCGCGAATATGCCAAGCGCGACGACCGTACCGGCCAGCTCACCGCGCTGCTCAACGCCAAGGACGGCGCGGTGCGCGATTCGGGGGCAACCTTCGGGCCGAAATAGCTACCAATGTGATATGCGGATTGACAATCACATTTTGATGTGAGACATGATCGCCATGTCCACACAGCTCATCGATCGTATCCGCGCCATCGTCGAAGACGGCACCATGTCCCGCTCGGGGCTGGCGCGCGCCGCGGGTCTCCACGCCAACAGCCTCCGCGACATCGATTCCGACGGCTGGAACCCCACCGCCGAGACGCTGCGCAAGCTCGAGAACTGGCTCGCGACCGGCAGCGACATTTCCCCGATGGCGACGCCCGAGGAAATCATCGCCGAGGCGCGCAACGGCCGCATGTTCATCCTTGTCGACGACGAGGATCGCGAGAATGAGGGCGACCTCGTTATCCCGGCACAGATGGCGACTCCCGATGCGATCAACTTCATGGCGACCCACGGCCGCGGGCTCGTCTGCCTGACGCTGACGCGCAGCCGCGTCGAGACGCTCGGGCTCGAACTGATGAGCCGCAACAACGGCACCCGCCACGAAACCGCCTTCACCACCTCGATCGAGGCGCGCGAGGGTGTCACCACCGGCATTTCGGCGGGCGACCGCGCGCGCACCGTGGCGGTCGCGATCGACGCCGGCAAGACCCGCGACGACATCGTCACGCCGGGCCATATCTTTCCGCTGATAGCGCGCGACGGCGGCGTCCTCGTGCGCGCCGGCCATACCGAGGCGTCGGTCGATATCGCACGGCTCGCCGGGCTCAACCCCTCGGGCGTGATCTGCGAGATCATGAACGACGACGGGACGATGGCGCGGCTCGACGACCTCATCCCCATCGCCCGCCGCCACGGGCTGAAGATCGGGACGATCGCCGACCTGATCGCCTATCGCAGCCGCAGCGACCGGCTGGTCGAATGCGTGTCCGACGAACCGTTCGAATCGGATTACGGCGGCGACTGGCGCCTCAAATCCTATCGCAACAAGGTCGACGGCTCGGTCAATCTGGTGCTCCAGAAGGGACCCGTCGATCCCGCGGGCGTGACGCTGGTGCGAATGCACGCTGTCTCGATCTTCGACGACATCATGGGGCGTCCCGGCCCCCGCAAGCGCCGCCTCCAGCGCTCGATGGACGCGATCGGCGAGGCGGGTGCGGGGGTGATCGTGATGCTGATGCGTCCGCTCCCCGGCTCGGCGGAGGCCGAAGCGATCCCGCCGTCCTCGGGCGGCATGGACCTGCGCACTTACGGTATCGGCGCCCAGATTCTTGCCGACCTCGGCGTCCATGCGATGGAATTGCTCACCCCTACCCACAGCAATATCGTCGGCCTCGAAGGCTATGGCCTGTCAGTCGTCGGCGAACGCCCGATCCCCGGAGAGAGTGAATAATGGCACATGTCCTGATCGTCGAAGCCCGCTTCTACAGCCACCTCAACGACATGCTGCTCGACGGCGTGCGCAGCGCGCTCGACGCCGAAGGCCACAGCCACGAGACGGTGACCGTCCCCGGCGCGCTCGAAGTGCCCGCGGCGATCTCGCTCGCCGCTGACAGCGGGCGTTACGATGCCTATGTCGCGCTCGGCGTCGTGATCCGCGGCGAGACCTATCATTTCGAGGTCGTCTCGAACGAAAGCGCGCGGGGCATCATGGCGCTGACGCTCGACGGGCTCGCGATCGGCAACGGCATATTGACCGTCGAGAATGAGGAACAGGCGCTTGCGCGCGCCGACAAGACGCGCAAGGATAAGGGCGGCGAGGCGGCGAAGGCTGCGCTTGCGATGCTGGCCTTGAAGGAACAATTCGGCATTGGCTGATCGACCGCCCCCCGGCCGCTATTCCGTCGTCGAACGCGGCGGGCGGCTGGTGGTGATCGATCGCGAGACCGGCCGGACCCCGCCGAGCGCCGCCGAGCGCATGGCCGAGCATGACCGGCGTATGGGAACCGAACCCGTCCGTCCGGCGGCGCGGCGCTCGCCCGAGGAAGCGGCCGCGGACCTTGCCCCCGAAACCGTCGAACTGGTGATCGAGGCGCCGGTGCGGCCCGCGAACCCCACCATGGCAGCCACCGTCGCGGCGATGAACCACAAGCGGCCGTGGAAGAATCAATCGCGGAAACCCGCCGCCGCACCAGCGCGCATCCCGCAGCGCCCTGCACTGCGGACGCAAGCGGTCGGCCGCAAGACGATCGTCACCGGGAAATGGTGGGATTCAAAGGGTCCGCGGACGATCGAGCTTGGCCCGAAAGGTCAGCAGGTGCTGACCGGCGGTTTCACCACCCTGTTTTTCGCCGTGTTGATCGCGGCGATCGTGACCCTGTTCATCGCGCCGGTCGTGCTGTTCATCGGCGCCTTTCTCGCCTTCCAGTTCGGCGGCAAGATATTGGGACCGATCGGCGCCGGCATCGTCGACAAGGCGGTGGCGGAACGGAATTAGAGGGTTGCAGCGATATGGAACCGCGTGCCCCTGCGGAGGCAGGGGCCCATCTCCCGTCGGCGCCATTTTTAACCGTCCGGAGATGGGTCCCCGCCTTGCGGGGATACACCAAACTACTGCTTAATAAGGACTAAAGCCTAAGCGGCGACCAGCGCCGGATAGTCGGTGTAGCCCTCCGGCCCCGGCGAATACCAGGTCTGCGGATTGTCCGCCGACCAGTCGGCGCCGCTCCGGATCCGCTCGACGAGGTCGGGATTGCCGATGAAGGGCCGGCCGAAGCTGATCGCGTCGGCAACACCATTCGCCAGATCTGCCTCCGCCTCGGCGACGCCATAGTCGCTGTTGAGGATCAACGGCCCCTTGAACACCTGCCGGATCGCCGGCGACTGTTTCGGCACGTCGGTACGCCCGAAAGTGCCGTTGGGACCCGGTTCGCGCAGTTCGAGGAAGGCGATGCCGAGCGCGTCGAGCGCCGCCGCCGCCGCGGGGAACAGCGCTTCGGGGGCGCTGTCATCGACGCCCTGCGTATCGCCGTTCGGCGACAGGCGCACGCCGACGCGGTCCTTGCCCCACACGCCGATCAGCGCCTCGGCGACTTCGCGGAGCAGGCGAATGCGGTTCTCGACCGGCCCGCCATAATCATCGTCGCGCAAATTGCTGCCGTCGCGCAGGAACTGGTCGATCAGATAGCCGTTGGCACCGTGGAGCTGAACCCCGTCAAAGCCGGCTTTCTTCGCATTTTCGGCCGCCTTCACATAATCGGCGATGACGCGCGGGATTTCGCCGAGTTCAAGCGGGCGCGCGACCTCATATTCGAACCGGCCGACCGGCGTATGCGCCTTGCCCGGCGCCTGCGTCGCCGAGGCCGATACCGGCGGCTTGCCGTCGTTGAACACCGAATGGACGACGCGCCCCATGTGCCAGAGCTGCGCGACGATACGCCCGCCCGCCGCATGAACCGCATCGGTCACGGGCTTCCACCCCTCGACCTGCGCGTCGGTCCACAGGCCCGGAGCGCTCGGCCAGCCGAGCCCTTCCTGCGAGATGCCCGTGGCTTCCGAGATGATCAGCCCCGCGGAGGCGCGCTGGCGGTAATAGTCGCGCGCGAGCTCGTTGGGCACAAAGCCCGGCCCGGCGCGGCCGCGGGTCAGCGGCGCCATGATGATGCGGTTCGGCGCCTCGATGGCGCCCAGTTTAATCGGGTCGAACAGTGATGCGGCCATGATTTTCCACCTTTCACTTTTATCCGCGACGCCCTGGCCGGTCGCCGCTATGGCCCGCGAAGCTATGGATGCCCCGGCGCCGGCACAATGGTGGGTAGCAAAAGAAAATCTAAATGACAGCGAAGATCGAAAGCGTGGACGACGGGCAGGGGGCGAGCTCCCGCAGGGGCCGCTGGGCATTTTTCGCGCTTCTCGCGGGCAATATCGCGCTGTCGGTCGGCGCGATGTTCGTTCGCCTCGCCGAAATCGACGGCGTCGGCCCGACCGCCTCGGCCTTCTGGCGGATGGCGATCGCCTTGCCCTTCCTGTTCGCGCTGGCGGCGCGGGAGAGCGGCGGGCGGCTGCCCCCGCGCCCCGCGATCGGCGTGGCCGCGGCGGCAGGCATCTTCTTCGCGCTCGACCTCGCCGCATGGCATCTCGGTATCCTGCAGACCAAGGTCGCCAACGCGACGCTGTTCGGCAACTGCGCCAGCCTGCTGCTCGTTCTCTGGGGCATCTTCCTGACGCGCACGCTGCCGCGCGGCGGACAGGCGCTCGCGATCCTCCTCGCCTTTGCGGGAGCCGCGCTGCTGATGGGCCAAAGCTACGAGCTTTCGCCCGCCTATCTGGTCGGCGACCTGTTGAGCCTGCTCGCGGGGGTGCTCTACACCGGTTATGTGATCCTGATGCAGCGTGTCCGCGACACGCTCGCGCCCTGGACCGCGCTGTCGATCGCCTCCTTCGTCTGTATACCGATCCTGCTCGGCACCGCGCTGGCGCTCGGCGAAACCGTCATGCCGCACGACTGGACCCCGCTGATCCTGCTCGCGCTCACCAGCCAGATTATCGGCCAGGGGCTGATGACCTGGTCGCTGCCGCGCTTTTCGCCGCTGGTGATCGGGCTGACCCTGCTCGTCCAGCCGGCGGGCGCGGCGCTCGCGGGGTGGATCATGTTCGGCGAGCGGCTGGGACCCATCGACATTTTCGGCGGCGCGCTCGTCGGCGCGGCGCTGGTGCTGATTCGGTTGCCGAGCCGCCGCGCACGGCCTATCTGACGGACATGGCCCAAACGCTCCCCGCCGACCCCACGCTTGACGAGATTCGCGCCGCGCTTGCACCGCTGGTCGCCGAAACGGCAGCGTTCGGCGGCTTCAGCGACGCCGCGCTCACCGATGCCGCCCAGCGCGCCGGGGTCGATCCCGACATCGCACGGCTCGCCTTTCCCGGCGGCGCGCGCGACATGGTCGATGCCTGGTTCGCGAGCATCGACGCCGCGATGGCCGAACGCTGGCCCGCCGAAAAGCTCGCGATGCTCAAGATTCGCGAACGCATCACGACGCTCGTCGAAGCGCGCGTCGACCTGCTCGCCGACAACCGCGAGTCGTTGCGCCGCGCGCTCGCACTGCTGGCGCTGCCGACCAATGCCCCGCACGCGGCGAAACTCGGCTGGCGCGCCGCCGATCTGATGTGGCGCCTCGCCGGCGACACCGCCACCGACTATAATCATTACAGCAAGCGCGCGATCCTCGGCGCGGTTTACGGCTCGACGATGGCGGTGTTCCTGAACGACGAGAGCGAGGATCTCGCCGACACCCGCGCCTTCCTCGCGCGCCGCATCGACGGCGTGATGCGCTTCGAGGGCTGGAAGCATCGCCGTGCCGCGCGCAGCATCGAACGCCCGAGCCTCGCACGCTTTGTCGGGCGGCTGCGCTATCCGGGCCGCTAAGCCCTAATTTACAAACAGGGCTGGCCTTCCCTCGCTGTTATTGATAATCGCTCGCAAATGATTGCGAAGCTCGATTCCTCGCCGCTCGGCATCGCCGTGCGCATCGCCCGCATCGACTGGGCCGCGATGTCAGAGGATGAGGGGCGGCGCCTACGCGAATTCGGGCTGATGGAAGGGTGCGAGATCACCCCGCGCCATCGCGGCAGCATTTTCTCACGCGACCCGCTCGCGCTCACCATCGGGCGGATGCAGGTGATCATCCGCAGCCGGCAGGCGGCGGCGATCGAGGTCGAGACCGCGGCATGACGCGAACGACATGACTGGCGCCATTCCCTCCATCGCCCTCGTCGGCAATCCCAATGCGGGCAAGTCGAGCCTGTTCAACGCGCTGACCGGCGCGCGGCAGAAGATCGCCAATTATCCGGGCGTCACCGTCGAGCGGAAGGCCGGCCATGCGAGTTTCGCCGACGGACGTCCGATCTCGCTGATCGACCTTCCCGGCACCTACAGCCTGACCCCCGCCAGCCTCGACGAGGCGGTGACGCGCGATGTCGTGCTCGGTAAGCAGGCGGGCGAGACGCGCCCCGACGCGCTGATCGTCGTCGTCGATGCCGCGAACCTCGACAATCACCTCTGCTTCGCGCTCGAGTTGCTCGCGCTCGGGCTGCCGACCGTGGTCGCGCTCAACATGCTCGACCTTGCCGAGCGCGACGGGCTGACGCTCGATCCCGAACGGCTTTCGCGCGAACTCGGCGTCCCGGTCGTCCCGACCGTTGCAGTGCGCAAGCGCGGGCTCGCCGAATTGCTCGAAGCGGTCGATGGGGCGATCGCCAAGCATCAACCGCGCGAAGCCATGCCCGCTCCACAGAACGACGCCTCGCTTCATCAGCGCGCGCGCGCGCTCGCCAAGGCCGCGACGATCGACGAGACGCCGGTGCGCCGCTGGACGCAGCGCGTCGATTCGGTCGTGCTCCACCCGGTCGGCGGTCTCGTCATCCTGCTTGCGCTGATGTTCGTGATGTTCCAGGCGGTCTACGCCGCCGCCGAGGCGCCCGCCGATTTCCTCGAAGCCGGGGTCGGCGTGTTGCAGGGCTGGGCCACCGATCTCCTGCCGGACGGCTTTTTGCGCGGGCTGATCGTCGAGGGCCTGCTCGCGGGCGTCGGCGCGGTCGTCGTCTTCCTGCCGCAGATTCTGATCCTCTTCCTCTTCATTCTGCTGCTCGAGGCGTCGGGCTATATGACCCGCGCCGCCTTTCTGATGGACGGGCTGATGGGCAAGGTCGGATTGTCGGGGCGCGGTTTCATCCCGCTTCTCTCCAGCTTCGCCTGCGCAGTGCCGGGCATCATGGCGACGCGCTCGATCCCTGACGAGAAGGACCGGCTGACGACGATCCTGATCGCGCCGTTGATGACCTGTTCGGCGCGAATGCCCGTCTATGCGCTGGTCATCGGCGCCTTCATCCCCGCGCGCAATGTCGGCGGCCTGCCGATCGGGCTGCAGGGCCTCGTCCTGTTCGGCCTGTTCCTGAGCGGAATCGTGGGCGCGCTGCTCGTCGCCTGGATCCTCCGCCGCTCGGTGACCAAGGGCAATGCCGCGGGCTTCATGATGGAGATGCCGCGCTATCAATGGCCGCGCGCGGGCGACATCGTGATCGCTTTGTGGCAGCGCGCGTGGATTTTCCTGCGCCGCGCCGGCACGATCATCGCGGGGACGACGGTGGTGCTGTGGCTTCTGCTGAGTTATCCCAAAGTGCCCGCCGACAGCGCGCTGAGCCAGGTCGAATATAGCGTCGGCGGCCGCATCGCGAGCGGGCTCGAGGTGCTGGTGAAACCGATCGGCTTCAACCACGACATCGCGGTCGCGCTGATCCCCGCGATGGCGGCGCGCGAGGTCGCGGTGTCGGCGATGGCGACCGCCAATGCGATCGACGCGGGCGACGACGAGGAGAAGATGTCGGAAAAGCTCGGCGCCACTTTGCAGGGCAAGTGGAGCCTCGCGACCGCGCTCGCCTTCCTCGCCTGGTTCGTCTTCGCGCCGCAGTGCATATCGACGATCGCGATCACCCGGCGCGAGACCAACGGGTGGAAATGGCCCCTCTTCATGGTTGGCTATTTGTTCGCACTCGCCTATGTCGCTGCTGGTATCACTTACTGGACGGCCGTCGCCTTCGGACTCGGCTGATCCTCCCAAACTTCAAGCGGAGCGGAGCGGCGATGGCTGGCAGCGTCAACAAGGTTATTCTCATCGGCAATCTGGGCGCCGATCCCGAAATCAAGTCGTTCCAGAACGGCGGCAAGATCGCCAATATCCGCATCGCGACCAGCGAACAGTGGAAAGATCGGATGACCGGCGAGCGCAAGGAGCGCACCGAATGGCATAATGTCGTGATCAACGGCGACGGGCTGGTCGGCGTGGTCGAACGCTACCTCAAGAAGGGCTCGAAGGTTTACATCGAAGGCTCGCTTCGTACCCGCAAGTGGCAGGACCGCGACGGCAACGATCGCTATACGACCGAAGTCGTCATCGCGGGCATGGGCGGCACGCTGACCATGCTCGACGGCGCGCCGGGCGGCGGTGGCGGCTCGCGCGGCGGCGGCGATAGCTGGGGCCAGGGCGGCGGTAGCTCGGGAGGTTCGAGTGGCGGCTGGGATCAGGGCGGCTCGTCCGGCGGCGGAAGCTCGGGCGGCGGCTGGAACCAGGGCGGCGGCGGGTCGAGCGGCGGCGGCCGTCCGCCCTTCGACGACGATCTGGACGACGACGTCCCCTTCTGAGGCCAGAACTCAGCCCCGTTCGTGCTGAGCTTGTCGAAGCACTGTCCTTTCTTGTGACGCCGCGGGAAAGAAGAGCCGCCCTTCGACAAGCTCAGGGCGAACGATGTAGGGTATGACCGTGGCAGGACTTGCCGGTGCCGAAATCGGAATTACCGCCGCGGACGTCGCACGCGGCGTGTGTCGGCTGTTCGCGCAGCAGGGGCTCGTCGCGATTCCAGAGGTGACGCTCCCCAACGGGCGGCGCACCGACCTCACCGCGATCGATGCCAAAGGCCATATCACGATCGTCGAGATCAAGGTCAACCGGGCCGACCTGCACGGCGACGGCAAATGGCCCGACTATTGCGACTGGTGCGACCGCTTCTATTGGGCGCTGGCGGCGGGGCTCGACCCGGCGATTCTGGAAACCCCAGATTATCGCCCCGAAACCTCGGGACTGATCGTCGCTGACCGCTATAGCGCGGCGGTCGTGCGTGAAGCCGCGAACTGCAATCTCGCCCCGGCACGGCGCAAGGCCGAACTGCTCCGTATCGGCCGGCTCGCAATGCGCCGCTCGATGATCGCGGCCGACCCCGAACTGGCGGCGAGCTGGATCGAGGGCTAGGCGCCGCGCGCCTGCATCCGCGCGAGATAGCGTGCAAGGACGTCGATTTCCAGATTCACCGGCCGTCCCGCCGCCGCTTCGTTCAGCGTCGTCATCTCCTGTGTGTGCGGGATGATGTTGAGCGTGAAATGCGCGGTGCCGTCCGGCTGGTCGATGACCTCGTTGACAGTCAGCGACACGCCGTCGAGCGTAATCGACCCCTTGGGCGCAATATGCGGTGCGAGTTCGGCCGGTGCCTCGACCGTCACCTTGACGCTGTCGCCGACAGATTCGACCGCGACGATCCGACCGACCGCATCGACGTGGCCGGTGACGATATGCCCGCCAAGCTCATCGCCGATCTTCAGTGCCCGCTCAAGGTTGAGGCGGCGTCCCGCGTCCCACATCCCCGGTGCGGTGCGGACGAGCGTTTCGGCGCTCGCATCGATCGCGAACCAGTTGCCGCCGCTGTCCCGGCCTTTATCGACCACCGTCAGGCACGCGCCCGAACAGGCGATCGACGCGCCGAGGTCGATGCCGTCGACTTCGTAGCGCGTCGCGATGACGAGCCGGGTGTCGCCGCGGTCTTCGCGGCTGCGGATGGTGCCGATGTCGGTGATGATGCCGGTGAACATGGGTCGCTTATCCTTCCGCCTATCCTTCTCTGGCGCGCTCGTAGACGTCGAGCCGGTCGCTGCCAAGCATCCGGCTGTCGGCGAGCCGCCACCGGCCGTGCGCGTCGGCAAGATTGGCAAGGCCGATGTCGTCGAGCGCCGCTTTGCCCCTGCCGATCAGGATCGGCGCGCGGTAGAGGAGCAGGCGATCGACACGGTCGGCGGCGAGGACGGCCGAGGCCGCCCCGGCGCCGCCCTCGACGAGCAGCGAATCGACGCCGCCGATCGCCTCGGGCGAGGCGACGGCGGTCCAGCCATCGGGCGCGGCGCGGCGCGTCAGCATGAGTTTTTGCGGGCTCCGTTCTTTCAGCCCCGGCAAGCGCACATCGAGCTTCGGCGCGTCGGCCTCGAACGTCCCGCGCCCGACGAGGATCGCCTGATGCATCGCGCGCTCGAGATGCCCGTGCGCACGGGCGCGGTCGCCGGTGATCCAGCGGCTCGACCCGTCAGCCATCGCGATGCAGCCATCGAGCGAAGTCGCGAGCTTTAGCGTCACGAAGGGCCGCCCGAGGGTCTGCCGCGTCCACCACGGCGCCATCGCGGCGCGCGCTTCGGCAGGCATCACATGGAACAGAACCTCGACCCCCGCCTCCCGCAACCGCGCGATCCCGACACCATCGGTCCGCGGATCGGGATCCTGCGCGGCGATGACGACGCGCGCGACCCCGGCGGCGATCAGCGAATCGCTACACGCCGGACCGCGCGTGCTGGTGTGTGCGCAGGGCTCGAGGCTGACATAAGCGGTCGCGCCGCGCGCCGCCTCTCCCGCCGCCGCGAGCGCCACCGCTTCGGCGTGCGGCCGCCCGCCCGCCTGTGTCCAGCCGCGCGCAACGACGCGCCCATCCTTGACGAGGATGCAGCCGACGGTCGGATTCGGCGCCGACGCGGGCCGGCCGCGCCGCGACAGAGCGATCGTCGCGGCCATCCAGTCGGCGTCGGTATGTGAAGACTGCATCAGGGCCGGGGCTTGGCCGTCGGCGCCGCATGCGGCCCGCGCGCCGCACGTTCCGCCAGGGTCGAATGCGTCTGCACCGGCTCGGGTCTCTTCATCGCCTCGGTGGTCGCGGCATCGCCCAGCGTCTCACGCGTCAACCGGTCAGCCTCGGTCGAATCATAATCGATCCCCAGGCTCTTCGCGAGCCGCTGATATTCGGCGCGCTTTTCGGCGTTGAGCCGCGTCGTTTCCTTCGCACGCGCGACCCAGTCGGCGCGAACCTCGCCTTCGCTCCGCGTCGCTTTCCAATTTTCGAAATAGACGATCTGCGGCTTCGGCTTCTCATAGGGGATCAGATACTCCGAGACGCCGTGAAAGATCAGGTACGTCAACGCGATCGCCACGCCCCATATCGCCCAGCGATGCGGGCGCGGTTCGCGGATATAGCCCCAGAAATCGCTGAGGCCGCCGGTGACATCCATATTATTGAACATTCCCATGTGCTCAATTTAAGCGATGTCGATCGATATTGCGAGCCACGATGCAGGGGCCGCGATTGCACGCAATGGCTATCCACGCCGCAAAGATTGCAAAAAATGCAACTACGGATGCTCATTTCGCAGTTGCGGAAATCATTGTGCAGTGCAATATCACACTTGCCTTTTAGGCATCCTCTCCCAAAAACTTTCAAAGGCCGCCCTCGGGCGGCCTTTTTTTCGACTTTTTTGGTTGAGAGGGTCGATTCGGTGATTCGATTTCAATCTTGCGCCGGCGTTCGCGCTTCGAATCGCCGCACTTCGGCGATGAAGCTGCCCGGAAGCGGCGTGGGTTGCCCGCTGTCGCTGTCGATATGCGCATAGCGGATCTCGATATCGGTAAGCCGCTCTGAATCGCGAAAGATTCCGCAATGGAGCGTGAAATTCGTCCGCCCGAACCGGCTGACACGCGCCGCGATTATAATCAGCTCGTCGAGCCGCGCAGGAGCATGATAGGCGATCTCGCAATGCGTCTCGCGAATGTCTGTACCATATTGGTGAAAATAGGGGCCGGGCTGCCCTTCCCCGAGCGCGCGGAAATATTCGGTCACCCCGATGTCGGCATAGACCAGATAATGGGCGTTGAAGACGATATTCTGGCCGTCGATCTCGTTGAAACGCACGCGCACCGTCTCGCGGACGCGAAAATCACCGAGCGGAACCTGCTCCATCGCGGCCTCAGGCGGCGAGCGCGGCGGGGGTGCGGTCGAGCGGCGCGCACGCCGCCTCGAGCCAGTCGCGCTCCTCGCCCGCCATGTCTGCGCCCAGCTTTGCGAGCACCTCGGCGTGATAGGCATCGAGCCAGTCGGCTTCGGCGGGCGACAACAGTGCCACATCGACAAGGTTCTGCGCGATCGGTGCGAAGGTGATCGTCTCGAACCCCAGCATCTCCTCCTCGGCCCCCGCGATGCGCTGCGCGGTGACGATCACGAGATTCTCGATCCGAATGCCGAAATGCCCCGCCTTGTAATAGCCGGGCTCGTTCGAGAGGATCATCCCCGCGTGGAGCGGTTCCTCGGTCCCCGCCTGCCCGCCCGCGGGCTTGGCGATGCGCTGCGGCCCTTCGTGGACCGCAAGATAGGTCCCGACGCCGTGACCCGTGCCATGCGCATAATCGACCCCGTCGGCCCAGAGATATTGGCGCGCGAGAATGTCGAGCTGGCTGCCGCGCGTCCCCTTGGGGAAACGCGCGGTCGCCAGCGCGATATGGCCCTTCAAGACCTGCGTAAAGCGGCGGCGCATCTCGGCGGTCGGGGTGCCGATCGCGATCGTGCGCGTGATATCGGTCGTGCCGTCGGCATATTGGCCGCCCGAATCGACGAGGTAGAGCGTCCCCGTTTCGATCGCGCGGTTGGTCGTCTCGTCGACCTTGTAGTGCGGCAATGCACCGTTCGGGCCGGCGGCCGAAATGGTGTCGAACGACAGATCCCTGAGCACGCCGCTGTCGTCGCGGAACGCGCGCAGCTTCGCCGCCGCGCCGAGTTCGTCGAGCCCGCCCTGCGGCGCGACCTCCTCCATCCATTTGAGGAAGCGCGCGACCGCGACCCCGTCGCGGACGTGGGCGGCGCGGGTGCCGTCGAGTTCGGTGGCGTTCTTGATCGCCTTGGGCAGCACTGCGGGGTCGCGGTGGCGTTCGATCTTCGCGCCCGCCGCTTCGAGCGCGGTGAAGATCGCCGCGACGGCGCGGTCGGGGTCGACCGCCACCTTCTTGCCCGCAAGGTCGGCGAGCGCTGCCTCGAACGCGTCGCGATCGTGAATCCGCACGCTGTTGCCGAGATGCGCGCGCACGGCGTCGGTGACCTTTTCGGGCGCGATGAACAGGTCGGCGGTCGCATCGGCATGGAGCAGCGCGAAGGCGAGGCCCACCGGCGTGTGGCTGACGTCGGTGCCGCGAATGTTGAAGGTCCAGGCGATCGAATCGAGCGCGGTCATCACGGTGGTGTCGAGGCCCTTCGCCTTCAGCCAGTCGGCGATGATCTCCCGCTTCTCGACCGCGCTCTGGCCGGCGAGCGCGGCATCATGGACCGTCACCACCGCATCGCTCGGCGCGGGCTGGTCGTCCCACGCCGCATCGAGCGGGTTGGGCGTCACCGCGACAAGGCTCGCGCCCTTCGCCGCCAGCGCGCGCTCCAGCCCGCGCGCCCAGTCGATGCTGTGGAGCCAGGGGTCGTAGCCGACCTTCTGCCCCGCACTGACGTTCGCGCCGAGCCATTCGGCGACGCTCGACTGCGGCACGCCGACATAGTCGAACAGCGACCCGTCGACCTGATCGCGCACCTGCACGGTATAGCGCCCGTCGACGAACACCGCGGCCTTCGTGGGCAGCACCGCCGCGGTTCCTGCCGAGCCGCCGAACCCCGTCAGCCACGCCATGCGCTGCGCATAGGCGCCGACATATTCGCTCATATGTTCGTCGCTGATCGGCACGACGAAACCGTCGAGGCCGCGCGCTTTCAGTTCGGCGCGGACGCGGGCGAGGCGTTCGCCGTAAATTGTGCCGGGGACGGGGCTGGACATGGCTGGTTCCTTGTTCCTACATCGCAGCCGATCCTGCCCACCGGGGGCGATGCTGCGGGGGTCTCGTGATGCGCGCTATTTGGATGTTTCTGGCCGCAATTACCACCCTGCTTGTCGCCACCCCAAGTGCCTTCGCCGAAGAGAAAGAGACAATATTGACCAACAACCCAGCCGCTCCGGTTGCCGACAAGCGGCCGCACCTATTGACGCTGCACGGCGAAACCCTGTCCGATCCGTACTTCTGGCTGCGCGACCAGAGCTATCCGGTTGTCGATGACAAAGACATCCTCGATTATGTGAAGGCCGAGAATGCCTATTTCGATGCGGCGATGAAGCCGCACGCCAAGCTGGTCGAGACGCTGTTCCAGGAGATGAAGGGCCGCATCAAGGAGGCCGATTCGAGCGTGCCGCAAAAGGACGGCGACTGGCTCTACTGGGTCGAATATGAAGAGGGCGCCGAATATAAGAAATGGTATCGGAAACCCGTCGCGGGGGGCGAAACCCAGCTGATTCTCGATGAAGTGGCAATGGCCGGCGGCAAGGAATATTTCCGCCTCGCCGAGCTGTCAATCAGCCCGAACGGCAAGCTGATGGCCTATTCGTTCGACGACAATGGCTCCGAACGCTTCGAGGCGCGCATCCGCAATCTCGACACCGGCGAACTGCTCCCCGATGTCATCCCCGGCACGCTGTCGTCGCTCGTGTGGACCGCGGGTAACGACGCGATCCTCTATGGTCTGGCGAACGAGAATTGGCGCACCGACAATGTGCGGCTGCACAAGCTCGGCAGCCCGGTCGGCCAAGACAAATTGCTCTACAAGGAGCCCGACATCGGTTTCGGGGTCGGGATCGGCAAGACCGCCGCCGACAATTATATCGTCATCGCGACGGGCGATAACGAGACGAGCGAGGTCTATCTGCTCCCCGCCGACAATCCCGAAGCCCCGATGCAGCTCGTCTCGGCGCGGCAGAAGGGCCGCGAGTACAGCGTCGATGAGCGTGACGGCACGCTCTATATCCACACCAACGACGAGCATCCGAACTTCCGTGTCGCGACCGCGAGCGTGAAGAATCCGGGAAAGTGGACGACACTGATTCCGGGGTCGGACCACAGCTACATCACCGGCTTCTCGGTGTTCCGCGACTATTTCGTCCTCGAAAGCCGCGAGGATGGGCTCGATCAGGTCGATGTCCGCACATATGACGCACCGCTGACCCCCGGCCGGATTCAGTTTCCGGAGGCCACCTATGTCGCAGGGCTCGGCGACAATCCCGAATATCATCAGGACAAGCTGCGCCTCGACTATGAGTCGATGGTCACCCCCGATACCGTTTATGATTACGACCTTGCGACCGGAAAGCTCGAGACGCTGAAGGTCCAGGAAATCCCTTCTAGTTATGATTCAACACAGTATATAACCGAATTGGTTAACCTGCCGAGCCGCGACGGCAAGACGATGATTCCCGCCTCGCTCGTCTACAAGAAGGGGACGAAGCTCGACGGCAGCGCCCCGATGCATCTCTATGCCTATGGCAGCTACGGCTATCGCGTTCCGCCGGGCTTTTCGACGACGCGGCTCAGCCTCGTCGATCGCGGGATGATCTATGCGATCGCGCATGTCCGCGGCGGCGATGACCTCGGGCGCGCCTGGTATCTCGCGGGCAAGACCAATCACCGCAAGAACACGTTCAACGATTTCATCGACGTCGCGAAGGGACTGATCGCAAAGGGCTATACCAGCGCCGGCAAGATCTCGATCGAGGGCCGCTCGGCGGGCGGACAGGTGATGGGCGCAGTTTATAACGAGGCGCCCGAACTATGGGGTGCGGTGCTCGCGGGGGTGCCCTTCGTCGACGTCATTAACACGATGGTCGATGAAACGCTGCCGCTGACCCCGGGCGAATGGCCCGAATGGGGCAATCCCGTCACCGACAAGGCGGCGTTCGACTATATGCTGAGCTACAGCCCCTACGACAATGTCACCGCCAAAGCCTATCCGCCGATGCTGGTGTCGGCGGGCCTCAACGACCCGCGCGTGACCTATTGGGAGCCCGCCAAATGGGTCGCCAAACTGCGCGCGACGCGGACGAACGATGCGACGCTCCTCCTCCGCACCAACATGGGCGCCGGCCACGCGGGCAAATCGGGCCGCTGGGGTTCACTGCACGAGGATGCCGAGGAGTTCGCCTTCGTGCTGACGCAGCTCGGGGTGGAGAAATAGGTTTTTCATTCCGTCATCTCCGTGGAGGTTAGGTGAGATAGCCTAGCCCAACCAACTCACGCTCCAGCGTCCCGGCATCCACGAATTGATGTCCCGCGATGCCGACCGATTCGGCGCCCGCGATATTATTGGCGACATCGTCGATGAACAGCGCGCCTGCGGGGTCGATGCCGAACCGTTCGATCGCGAGGCGGTAGATCGCCGGATCTGGCTTCGTCAGTCGTTCGATGCCCGAAACGAGGATGTCGCGAAAGCGATCGAAGACCGGCTGGGTCGGGCGGAAGCCTTCCCAGAACTCACGGCCGAAATTGGTGATTGCAAAGAGCGGCACGCCAGCGGCGTCGAGCCGCTCGACGAGTTCGAGGCTGCCGGGCATCGGACCGGGGATCGTCTCGTTGAAGCGCGCCGCATAGGCGTCGATCAACGGCGCGCGATCGGGGAATTCAGCCTTCAGCTCGGGCAGCATCGCGGCGAGCGGGCGGCCGGCGTCGTGCTGGAAATGCCATTCGGGCGTAACGACATGGGTCACGAACCATTCAAGCTCGCCTCTGTCGTCGATCAGCTTCGCGAACAAATAGCGCAGGTCCCAGTCGAAGAGGACGCGGCCGACGTCGAAGATCACGCTTTGGCGAATCATGACTGCCCCAGACACGTGAAAGCGCCGCCGGAAGCATCCGACGGCGTCACGCTAACTTGGCTATGCGCGCGGGACAATGTCCCGGCAGGGCGTTTAGCCCTGGCGCGCCTTGAAGCGGCGGTTGGTCTTGTTGATCACATAGGTACGGCCACGGCGGCGGATAACGCGGTTATCCCGGTGGCGGTCCTTCAGCGACTTCAGGCTGTTGCGAATCTTCATGATCTCTGTCCGTAAATCTTGGCGTTGCTACGCGAAGCGGCGCAACTATGGGGAAGCGGCCGAAAAGTCAACCGCTCCGCGCCCATATTTCGTCACCCGGCCAGCGCCTTTTGCCGCCGCCGCTGCACCGAGGAGCCATAGCCCATCGCCTCGCGATATTTGACCACGGTGCGCCGCGCGATATCGTGGCCCTCGGCGGAGAGTTTTTGCGCGATCGTTTCGTCGGAGAGAATCGCTTTTGCGTCCTCGGCCTCGATCATCGCCTTGATCCGGCTCTTCACCGCCTCGGCCGACACCGCGCCGTCGCCCTCGGTCGCCGCGATACCCGACGAGAAGAAATATTTGAGTTCGAACAACCCGCGCGCGCAGCTGAGATATTTGTTGCTCGTCACGCGGCTGACGGTCGATTCGTGCATGCCGATCTCCTCGGCGACCTGCCGCAGCGTCAACGGCCGCATATGCGCGACCCCGTGCAGGAAAAACCCCTCCTGCTGCTTCACGATCGCGCTCGCGACCTTGACGATCGTGCGCTGGCGCTGGTCGAGCGCGCGGACGAGCCAGTTGGCGCCCGCCAGCTGTTCGGACAGCCATGCCTTGCTCTTCGCCGCCGCGCCCTGCGCCAGCTCGGTATAATAGCGCCGGTTGACGAGCAGGCGCGGCAAGGTGCCGCTGTTGACCTCGACCGCCCAGCCCTTCGCGGTCTGGCGGACGAAGAGGTCGGGGACGACCGCCTGCGCGCCCTCGCCGCCGAATTTAAGGCCGGGCTTGGGATCGTAGGCGCGCAGCTCGCGGATCATGTCGGCGAGATCCTCGTCATCGACGCCGCAGATACGCTTGAGCTGAGGGAAGGCGCCCTTCGCGACGAGATCGAGATGCGCGATCATCGTCGCCATCGCGGGGTCATAGCGGTCGGCCTCGCGCGCCTGGATCGCGATACATTCGGCAAGGTCGCGCCCGCCCACCCCCGAGGGGTCGAAAAGCTGAATGCCGGCCAGCACCGCTTCGACCAGCGCCAGCGGCACTCCGAGCTGCACCGCAAGTTCGGTGAGGTCGGCGCGCAGATAGCCCGCCTCGTCGATCAGCGCGACAAGCTGCGCCGCGACGATCGCCTCGATCCCGTCAAAACGCTCGCCGACCTGTGCGAGAAGATGGTCGTGAAGCGTGCCGTCATGGTCTGCGAAGCTGTCGAAATCGATGTCCTCGCCCGAGCCCGAGAGACCGACCGAATCGCTGGCGCTGTCGTGGTGAAACCGCTCTTCGCCAAAATCGACGTCGAGATCGTCGGCGGTGCCCGCGTCGGAGGAAAGCGCCTGATCGGTCCCGGTTTCGCCCGAAACGGCGGCGACAGACGCCTCGCCCCCCTGTTCGTCGGGGCCGCCCCCGTCCTGATCGCCCGACGCGGTGTCGAGCAGCGGATTGCCCTCGAGCGCCTCGGCCAGATAGGATTCGAGTTCGAGATTCGACAGCGCAAGCAGCTTGATCGCCTGCTGCAACTGCGGCGTCATCACCAGCGATTGCGACTGGCGTAAATCGAGGCGCGGACCCAACGCCATCGGCGGCTAGAAACTCACAGGGAGAAGCCCTCGCCGAGGTAGAGGCGGCGGACCTCGGGGTCGGCGACGAGCTCTTCGGGCGAGCCGGCGAGCAGCACCTTGCCGTCGTAGATGATGCAGGCGCGATCGACGAGGTCGAGCGTCTCGCGCACATTATGGTCGGTGATCAGCACGCCGATGCCCCGATTCTTAAGGTCGGCGACGAGGTCGCGAATGTCGCTGATCGACAGCGGATCGATGCCCGCGAAGGGTTCGTCGAGCAGGATGATCGACGGGTTGGCCGCAAGCGCGCTCGCGATCTCGGCGCGGCGGCGCTCGCCGCCCGACAGCGCCATCGCCGAGGCGTCGCGCAGCCGCGCAAGGCCGAATTCGTCGAGCAGTTCCTCGAGCCGGCGCTCGCGCGCGACCTTGTCGGGTTCGGCGAGTTCGAGCACCGCAGCGATATTCTGTTCGACGGTCATGCCGCGAAAGATCGAGGTTTCCTGCGGCAGATAGCCGAGACCGAGGATCGCGCGCCGGTACATCGGCAGCGCGGTGATGTCGGCACCGTCGAGCATGATGCGCCCGGCGTCGGGCTTCACCAGCCCCATGATCGAATAGAAGCAGGTCGTCTTGCCTGCGCCGTTCGGACCGAGCAGCCCGACGACCTCGCCCTTGCCGACCGACAGCGACACATCGGAGAGGACGACGCGCTTGTCATAGCTTTTGGCGATCGAGATGACCGCGAGTCCGTTGCCGGCGGCAGCGTCCTCCTGGACATGCGCCCGGTGTTCGCTGATCCCGTGGTCGCCTTCGGCAATCGTGGTAGCGGTCGCGTCGTCGGTCATAAACTGGTCGGTTCCGTTCTAGCCCCCTGCGCGCGTTACCCCAGCGACGCAGCGAAGGTCAATCTGGCAAGATATTTGCAGGGCGGTCCCGGAGCAGCTTTCGGCGCGGCTAGGATCAGGATCTAGTGATCGGCCTGCGGTCCACGCGCGATGCCCGATAGCGCGAGCTGCTCGTCGATCGCCGCCATCAGCCGCGCCAGCGCCGCCTCGTTCTTCGCCTCGGCGCGCGCGACGAGCACGTCCTGCGTGTTGGAGGCGCGGAGCAGCCACCAGCCGTCGTCGGTCAGCACCCGCGCGCCGTCGGTGCGGTCGACCGTCGCGCCCGCCGCTGTGAGCCGTTCCAGAACCTCGTCCACAATGGCGAATTTGCGCACCTCGTCGACCTGGAAGCGCAGTTCGGGGGTATTGACCATCGCGGGCATGTCGCCACGCAGTTCGGTCACGCTCTTGCCGAGCTTGGTCGCCGCCTCGATCAGCCGCACCGCGGCATAGGGCGCATCGTCATAGCCATAATAGGCGTCGGCGAAGAAGATATGCCCGCTCATCTCACCCGCCAGAGGAGAGCCGGTTTCCTTCATCTTCGCCTTGATCAGGCTATGCCCGGTCTTCCACATCAGCGGCTTGCCGCCGAGTTCGGCGACGCGGTCGAACAGCGCCTGGCTCGCCTTCACGTCGGCGATCACCGTCGAGCCGGGCAAATCGCGCAACACCGCAGCAGCATAGATTTGCAAGAGCTGGTCGCCCCAGATCACCCTGCCCTGACCGTCGATCGCGCCGATGCGGTCGCCGTCTCCATCAAAAGCGACGCCAAAGTCGAGGCTCTTCTCGGCGACGAGCTTTTTCAGATCGGCGAGGTTCTTCTCTTCGGTGGGATCGGGGTGGTGGTTCGGGAAATGGCCGTCGATATCGGTGTAAAGAAGATGATGCTCGCCCGGCAGCCGCGCGGTCAGCTTCTCGATGACGGTCCCCGCGGCGCCGTTGCCGGCGTCCCAGCCGATGCGGAAGGCGCCGCCCGCGAAGCCTTCGACGAGCCGGTCGACATAGGCATCGACGATGTCGAGGCTCTCCGCCGTGCCGTTGCCGCTCTCCCAGTTGCCCGCGGCGGCGAGTTCGCCGATCCGCTGAATGTCGGCACCGAAGAAGGGACGCCCCTGAAACACCATCTTGAAGCCGTTATAGTCGGGGGGGTTGTGGCTGCCGGTTATCTGTATGCCGCCGTCCACATCCTCGGTTGACGCGGCATAATAGAGCATCGGTGTCGGTCCGAGGCCCACGTTCAGCGCATCGATCCCTGCGGCGTTGATCCCCTCGATCAGCGCTCCGGCGAGCATCGGCGATGACAAGCGCCCGTCATACCCCACCGCGACCCGCTTGCCGCCCGCGCGCGCGATCAGCGTCGCGAAGCTGCGCCCGATGGCATAGGCGTCCTTGCCGGACAGCGTATCGCCAACGACCCCGCGGATGTCATATTCGCGGAGCATCGTCGGGTGGAAATTGTGGGTCATGGCTGATCCTCTTGGGGAGAGAAGGCGGTCAGGCGGCGGCGAACAGATCGCCGTCCGGATGCAACCGCTCGCGCGCCGGAAGGTTCAGTCCGCCCATCGCCTCGCGAAGTTCCTGCCGCGCGACGACATGGCCGATCCCCATGCCGCCGAGGTGCGCCTTGTCGAGCAGGGTGAGACCAGCGGGGAAAAGTTCGCGATAGATCACGCGCTCGCCGAGCCCCGGAATGACGCGGAAGCCGACGCGGCGCGACAGCTGGGTCAGCGCCTCGCCGACGCGGCGCATATTGTGCGCATCGACATGCTGGAGGCGGTTGCGCAGGATGATCCAGTCGATCGTCCGCCCGTCGCTCTTCGCACGCGCCTTGCGCGTGTCCCAGATCAGTTCCGAATAGAAGCTCGGGCGGGTGACCTGGAAGGTTTCGGGATCGACCTGGCCGATCAGGTCGAAGTCGATGAAACTGTCGTTGATCGGGGTGACGAGCGTGTCGGCGGTTGTCGCGAGGTGGCGTGCGAAGACGTCGTCGCGGCCGGGCGTGTCGGCGACGAAATAATCGGCGCCTTCGGAAAGGCGCGCGACCTGTTCGTCGAGTTCCTCGATCGTCGAACCGGTGAACACCTCGAAGCGCGGGGTCGGGAGCTCGATTTCGCGGCGCTTCGCGGTATTCTGGCGATTCTCGAGATAGCGGTGGAAGGTGCGCTGACGCGGGTCGAGGTCGATGCCGGCGACCCGCCAGCCCTGGCTCGCGAGCGCGACCGCGAAATGCACCGCGCAGGTCGATTTGCCGGTCCCGCCCTTTTCATTGGCAAAGATGATGCGGTGCGGGGCGGGCGTCGTCATGAGCGTTGCGATTTTCCTGTTGGCGGCGCATGGCAGCCGCATGGGGTGGCGATTGCGCCGCCAATATCGGAGGGCGGGCAAGCGTGCAAATCATCCGTGACATCGCCATGCTGCGCCGTGCCGTTTCGGCACTGAAGCAGGGCGGCAAGAGCGTCGCGCTCGTGCCCACCATGGGCGCGCTGCACGAGGGGCATCTGTCGCTCGTCCGGATGGGCAAGCGCGTCGCCGACCATGTCGTCGTGTCGCTCTTCGTCAATCCGACCCAGTTCGGGCCGAACGAGGATTTCGCCGCCTATCCGCGCGACGAGGCGCGCGATGCCGCGCTGCTCGCGCAGGAAGGCGTCGCGCTGCTCTGGGCGCCCGAAGTCGCGACGATGTACCCGGCCGGCCATTCGACGCATATCGAGGTCGCCGAGCTCGGCGCCGACTATTGCGGCGCCGCACGCCCCGGCCATTTCGACGGCGTCGCGACGGTCGTGTCGAAGCTGTTCAACCAGGTCCGCGCGGACGTCGCCATCTTCGGCGAAAAGGACTGGCAGCAGCTCGCGATCATCCGCCGCATGGCGCGCGATCTCGACTTCGCGATCGACATTTTGGGGGCGCCGATCGCGCGCGATGCCGACGGCCTCGCGCTGTCGTCGCGCAACGCCTATCTGTCGGAGGAACAGCGCGCCGCGGCCGTCGCTTTGCCGAATGCGCTGAAAGCGGCGGCGAAGGCTATCGGCAGCGGCGCCGACGTCGCCGAAGCACTTGCGAGGGCTGAAGCCGACATCGTCGCTGGCGGCTTCGACGGCGTCGATTATGTCGCGCTCGCCGACGCCGACAGTCTGGAAAGACTGGGCCTTTTCCGCAAGCCCGCGCGCCTGCTCGCCGCGGCGCGCATCGGGAAAACCCGCCTAATCGACAATCTCGCGGTGGATTGATTGACGCCCGAAGCGGCGGATTTCCAGGCCTTCTCGGTGATATCCACAAAAAAGTCGAATCCTCGTTAACGCTTTGTTGACCATAAGCCGTAACTTTGGGGCCCGAGGTCTCCATGTGGGGTGGAGGCAAAGGGGGTTATCATGGCGAACAGTCTGAAGTCTGCCCAGTTTCTGATCGAAAGCCGTCTGCTCGATGCGGCGCGCGGCGACGCCAACGCCTATTTCGATCTCGGCATCGCTTTTTCCACCGGGACCGGCGGTGTCGATGTCGATCTGGTGCAGGCGCATAAATGGTTCAATCTCGCTGCGCTCGGCGGCAACCGGGAAGGCCAGCGATGCCGCGCCGACCTGTCCGACGAAATGAGCCGCGACGAAATTGCCGAAGCCCAGCGCCAGGCGCGTGCGTGGCTAGACGAAACCGCCCGCCGCCCGGCAGCGCGGCGCTTCGCGGCGTAACTGTCCATATCTTTTCGTCATGCCGGACTTGATCCGGCATCCATCCAGCGGCTCTGGTCAGGACCCCGGATCAAGTCCGGGGTGACGAAGAAGGGCAAACATTAGTTGCCGCGCCGGAACGGCATATGCCCTTCCAGCCATTCCATTTCCTGCACCTCGGCCGCGCGCTCGCGTTCCAGATAATCGGAAACCGCCCGGCGAAAGGCCGGATCGGCGATATAATGCGCCGACCAGGTCGCGACGGGGCCATAGCCGCGCGCGAGCTTGTGCCCACCCTGCGCGCCGGCCTCGACCCGGCGCAGGCCGCGTTCGATCGCAATGTCGATCGCGCGGTAATAGCAGAGCTCGAAATGCAGATAGGGGATGTCGCGGAGGCAGCCCCAATAGCGACCATAAAGCGTGTCGGCGCCGAGCAGGTGCATCGCGCCCGCAAGCGGCTGATCGCCGTCGTAAGCGATGAGCAGGACGATCCGGTCGGCCATCCGCGCGGCCATCAGCTCGAACGCTTCGCGCGTCAGATAGGGGTGCCCCCATTTGCGCGATCCGGTGTCCTGATAAAAGGCCCACATCGCATCCCAATGCTCGGGCTTCAGCGCGTCGCCGGTCCGTTCCTCGATCCGGAGTCCTTCCACGGCGCGCGCGCGTTCCTTCCGAAGCTGTTTGCGCTTCGCCGAAGTCAGCGTGCCGAGAAAATCGTCGAAACTCGCATAACCCGCATTGGCGAAATGGAACTGGATGTCGCGCCGGACGAGCCAGCCCGCCTGCTCGAACAGCGGCATCTGCGCGGGCGCGACGAAAGTCGCATGCGCCGAGGACAGCGCATTCTGCCGCACCACCGCCTCGGCGCCGCGGATCAGCAGCCGCGCGATCTCGTCGTCCTGCGCCAGCAGGCGCGGCCCCGGCACCGGGGTGAAGGGCGCTGCGATCTGCAGCTTCGGATAATAGTCGCCCCCCGCGCGCGCCCACGCATCCGCCCACGCATGGTCGAAGACATATTCGCCCTGGCTGTGCGATTTGAGGTAGGCGGGCGCCGCGCCAACCAAGGCGCCGGCCCCGTTCTCGATCAGGATCGGCGCCGCCTGCCAGCCGGTGCCCGGCCCGACGCTCCCCGATTGTTCGAGCAGCGCCAGAAAAGCGTGACTGACGAAGGGATTCGCCTTGCCCGCCAGCGCGTCCCACGCCGCGGCATCGACCGCGGCGACGCCGGTGCCGAGCGAGACGGTGCGTGCGGGCGGGTCGGCCTCGGCCACGATGGGCTTACGCGGGTTTCACCGCGACGATCGCGTCGGCCTCGACCGCCGCGCCGAGCGGCAGCACCGCGACGCCCACCGCGGCGCGGGCATGGCGCCCGGCTTCGCCGAACAAAGATTCGAAGAGTTCCGACGCGCCGTTTGCGACCTTCGCCTGATCGGTGAAGCTTGGGGCGCTGTTGACGAAGACGCCGAGCTTGACGACGCGCTCGACGCGCGACCAGTCGCCGTCCAGCGCCTGCCCGATCTGCGCGACGAGCATCAGCGCGCAGCGGCGCGCGGCGTCATAGCCGCTCGCGACATCGGTATCGTCGCCGAGCCGCCCGGTGACGACCTGCCCGCCCTGAAACGGCAGTTGCCCGCTGATATGGAGCAACCCGCCATGCTCGACGACGGGGACATAGGCGGCGACCGGCGCGGCGGGCTTCGGAAGTTCGAGGCCGAGTTCGGCAAGCTTGGCGGTGACGTCGGACATGGAAAAGTTCCTTCTAGGCAAGTTCAGGGGTCGGAGCCGGAATATTCTCGGCGAGCCGTGCCAATATCCACTCGCGCGCCGCGGTCCAATCGTCGATTCGCGCATGGGCATGTTTGGCGGGGCGCACCTTGTCGGCGATCGCGGGCTCGCCGACGAAATGGAGCCGCCAGACCTCGGGCGCCTCGATCGCGACCGAATGATGGTGGTTCGGCAGGTCGTCGATGAAGACCACGACCGAAGGGTTGCGCTCCGCGATCAGCGCGCGCACCGGCTCGCCCTTGCCGCCGCGGCTGCCGATCACCGGCGCCCGAAAGCCGAGCGCCGCGAGTTGTTCGGCGCGCGCCTGCTGATGGTCGGGGCCGACATTGGTGAGGACGACGATGTCCGCCACGTCGCCGATCGCCGCCATCGCCGCGATCGCGCCGGCGATCTCGGTCTGCCGCCCCATCTCGGTGCGGAAGAAGCCGTCGAGCAAAGGCCAGACCTCGGCCGCTTCCAGCGGCGTGCCACACTCCTTGCGCTTGAGCGCGCCCGCAAAGCTCGCATCCTCCATGCGGAACAGCACGCCATGTTCTTCGTCGACCCACTGCGCGAAGGGGACGACCATGTGCATCAGCACCTCGTCGCAATCGGTGATGACGAGCGGGCGGGTCATGCGTCCATCCTTTGCTGTCCTTCGAGACGATGCGCCGCGGCGGCGATGGCTTCGGGCTTGATATCGAGCGCCTCGGCGCAGGCGATCAGGTCAGCCTCATGACCGGTAAGGAACGCCAATATCGCCGCGAGTGTCGCTTGACTGCCGAGCGAGGCGCGCAAGCCGTCAGGGTCGAGCCCGGTCATGCCGAGCAGCCGCTCGGCACGCGGCTCGTCGCTCACTATCCAGCCGAGCGCCCGGAGCGCCAGTGCCGCGTCCTCTTCGTGCAAGCCCGATTCCCTTCATCGCGATGCAATTGTGTCGTGCGGCCGATTCGCCTAAACGGGCCGCGCACGCAAGGTGGGGAAGACAAGGCACATGGGCAAGACCATCCTGGTCGTCGAGGATAATGAGCTGAACCTCCGCCTGTTCTGCGACCTGCTCAACGCCCATGGCTATAGCGCGCACCCGGTGCGCGACGGGCGCGACGCGCTGGCGAAGGCGCGCGAGGTGTCGCCCGACCTGATCATCATGGATATTCAGTTGCCGCACGTCAGCGGGCTCGATCTGATCGGCCAGATGAAGGCTGACCTCACCCTGCGCGCGGTGCCGATCATGGCGGTGACCGCCTATGCCGGGAAGGGCGACGAGGAACAGATCCGCGCCGCGGGCGCCGAAGCCTATGTGTCGAAGCCGATTTCGGTGATCAAGTTCATCGAGAGCGTCGGGGCGTTCGCCTGAAGAAAGGCTGCTGACGACCCGAAGCCGAGCTATCGTTCATCAGGGTGCCATGAACGCTTCTCTTCGGTTGAATGGGCGGGGCGGTTGCGCCTAAACCGCTGGCATGACAATCGAGCTCTCCATCGTCCTGTCGCAAATGACCCAGGCGGTCGGCGATCTTGCCGCCAACGCCGACGCGATGCGCGCCGTGCGGGCGCGGCACCCGCAAGCCGACCTGATCCTCTATCCCGAACTGCAGCTGGTCGGCTATCCGCCGGAGGATCTGGTCCTGAAGCCGGCGCTCGCGACACGCGCCGCGACGATCCTTGCCGAGCTCGCCGACGAGACCGCCGATGGCGGCCCGGCAATGCTCGTCGGTTCGGTCGAGCGCGATGCGGACGGGCGGCTCTACAATATGGTCGCGCTGCTCGACGGCGGGCGAATCGTCGCTACGCGGCGCAAGCACGAGCTGCCCAATTACGGCACTTTCGACGAAAAGCGCGTCTTCGCGCCCGGCCCGCTTCCCGAAGTCGTCGAATGGCGCGGCGTGAAGCTGGGCCTGCCGATCTGCGAGGATGGCTGGTTTCCCGCGGTCTGCGCGCATCTTGCCGCGCAGGGCGCCGAGTTGCTGATCTCGGTCAACGGCAGCCCTTATGAGATCGACAAGGACGACCGCCGGCTGACGCAGGTGTTCGCGGCCCGCGTCGCCGAGACGAAATTGCCGCTGATCTTCCTCAACCGCATCGGCGGGCAGGACGAGCTGGTGTTCGACGGCTGCTCCTTCGTACTGAACGCCGACGGAACGGCGGCGCACCGGCTGACCGACTGGGAAGCCGAGGAGCGCGTAACGCGCTGGACGAAGGATGCGGTGGGCTGGGCGTGCGCGCCCGGAGCGATCGCCGAATGGGAGGCGCATCCCGCCGACATCTACAGCGCGATGATCCTGTCCTTGCGCGACTATGTCGAGCGCAACCGCTTTCCCGGCGTCGTGCTCGGCCTGTCGGGCGGGATCGATTCGGCGATCTGCGCCGCGATCGCCGCCGACGCCCTCGGCCCCGGCAAGGTCTGGTGCGTGATGCTGCCGAGCCGCTTCACCAGCCAGTCGAGCCTCGACGACGCCGCGGGCTGCGCCGGAATGATCGGGTGTCGGCTCGACACGATCCCGATCGTCCCAGCCGTGGAAGCGTTCGACGCGATGCTCGCCGGCAGTTTCGCCGACCGCGACGTCGATATCACCGAAGAGAATGTCCAGTCGCGCATCCGCGGCGTCACCCTGATGGCGCTTTCCAACAAATTCGGTCCGATGCTGCTGACAACCGGCAACAAGAGCGAGATGAGCGTCGGCTATGCGACCATCTATGGCGACATGGCGGGTGGCTACAATCCGCTGAAGGACGCCTACAAGACCACGGTGTTCGCGCTCGCCGAATGGCGCAACGCGAATGTTCCGCGGCTGTCGCGCAACCCGGTCGCGCCGGTGATGCCCGCGACCGTGATCACCAAACCGCCGAGCGCCGAGCTGCGTCCTGATCAGAAGGACGAGGACAGCCTGCCGCCCTATGCCGATCTCGACCGCATGCTCCACATGCTCGTCGAGGAAGAAGCAAGCGTCGACGATGTCGTCGCGCGCTACGGCTTCGACCGCGACGCGGTGGCACGGATCGAGCGGCTGCTGATGCTCGCAGAGTATAAGCGCCGCCAGGCGCCGCCGGGGGTCAAGCTTTCGACGCGCAACTTCGGACGCGACCGGCGCTATCCGATCACCCACGGGTTTCGCACCGCCTGACTCGCGTCCGCCGCGAAACCGGCTATAGGCGCCATCCATGACCGTGATCACTCGCTTCGCTCCTTCGCCGACCGGCACGCTCCATGTCGGCAATGTCCGCACCGCGCTGCATAACTGGCTGTGGGCGCGCAAGCATGGCGGGCGGTTTCTGTTGCGGATCGACGATACCGATCTCGAACGGTCGAAGGAGGAGTATGTCGCAGGCATCCGCGCCGATCTCGCGTGGCTCGGCCTCGACATCGACGGCGAGGAGCGCCAGTCGGCACGCTTCGCGCTCTATGAGGCCGAGTTCGACAAGCTGAAGGCCGCGGGGCGCATCTATGCCTGTTACGAGACGCCCGAAGAGCTCGACATCCGCCGCAAGGTGCTGCTCTCGCGGGGCCTGCCCCCGGTTTACGAGCGCAAGGCCGAGGATGCGCCGGTGCCCGAGGGTGTCGCACCGCACTGGCGCTTCAAACTCGACCATGGCGCCCCGATTGAGTGGACCGACATGGTACGCGGCCCCCAGCATTTCGAGCCCAGGACGATGTCCGATCCCGTCGTGCGGCGCGCCGACGGAAGCTGGCTCTATCTGCTGCCGAGCGTGATCGACGATATAGCGATGGGAATCACCCATGTGGTGCGCGGCGAGGATCATGTGTCGAACACGGCCTCGCAGATCCAGATGTTTCAGGCGCTCGGCGCTACACCGCCCCAGTTCGCGCACGAGGCGCTGCTTGTCGGGACCGAGGGCAAATTGTCGAAGCGGCTCGGCTCGCTCGGCATGGCTGCCTTGCGCAACGAAGGTATCGAGCCGATCGCGCTCGTCGCCTTGCTCGCGCGCCTCGGGACGAGCGATCCGGTCGAGCCGGTGGCCTCGCCCGCGCCGCTGATCGAAAGCATCGACTTCGCCCGCTTCGGCCGCGCCCCCGCACGCTTCGACGAGGCCGAGCTCGCGCTGCTCAATCAGAAGATTCTCCACCACACTGACTATGCCGTGGTCGCGCCGCGGCTGCCGACCGCTATCGACGAAGCGCGCTGGAACGCGATCCGGCCGAATCTGATGACGGTGGCCGAGGCGGCCGACTGGGTCGCGATCTTCGACGGCCCCTTCACCCCGCCCGCGCCCGATGAAGCCGATCGATCCGTGCTCGCCGCCGCCGCCGCCGCCGCACCCAACACCACATGGGGCGCCGATCCCTGGCATGCCCTGACCAGCGCGGTGAAGGAAGCGACCGGCGCCAAGGGCCGTGCGCTGTTCCTGCCGCTCCGCCGCGCGCTGACCGGGCGCGATCATGGCCCCGACATGGCCGAACTGCTGCCGCTGATCGCCAAGGATCAGGCGGTCGCGCGGCTGCAAACCTCCTGACGCACCCCATCGGTTGAAAGCGTTCCCGCGCCTTTGCCGACTCGGTCGCTTGACAAGTTTAGTGATGTTATAATATTACATCAATGACTCGACCGACAGCCACGGTCAGCGGGGCGGGGCCGGGTCACGACAAGGCAAGGAGAGGTGCCATGACCCTGATTCCCCTGATATCGGCCATATTGGCCGCGCCCGAGACCGCCACGGCCGGAGCCGCGATGCGTCTACAGCGTCACAGCTATGGCAGCGACGCGAACCGTCACCCGGTCGCGGCGCTGCTCGCGGTCGGCTTGCCCGTAGCGCTCGTCGTCGCGGTCGCGCTGTCGCCGATGATCATCAAGGACGAGCCGCAGACCCGGACACCGCCCTGGATCAGCTTCACGATGGACCAGCCGAAGCCCGAACCGCGTCCCGATCCGAAGCCGCAGACCGATCCCATCCAGACCGAATTCACTGCGCCGCCGACGCCACTGCCGCCGGTTTCGGACGACTCGGCCAAGGTGACGCCGCTCCCGCCCTATGTGCCGCCCGCAGGCACGGGCACCGGGACCACGATCATCGACCCGCCGGCCCCGCCGCCGAAGCCCGCACTCGTGCTGGCGGAGGTGGACCCCCGCTTTGCCGGCACGTTCCAGCCCGACTATCCGGCGAGCGAGCAGCGGCGCGAGATCGAGGGCTATGCCAGGGTGCGCGTACTGATCGGCACCGACGGACGGGTGAAGGCGGTCGAACAGATCAGCAGCGACAGCCCCGGCTTTTTCGAGGAAACCAAGCGGCGCGCTCTCGCCAAATGGCGCTTCAAGCCTGCGACGCGCGGCGGCGTGCCCGAGGAAAGCTGGAAGGTGATGACCGTGCATTTCCAGATCCGCAACGGCTAGAACGCCGTATCGAACCCCTCCGGGGGCGGGCAAGTCCCTTCCGCCCGCCCCGCTTTTTGGCGACACGCAGCTTGACATTGGCGCCGAATCCCGCCAATGGCGCCCGGATAAATGGGGGCGGCGCCCGGTGCGCGGCCCTCTTGTTTTTCAAACCACCCGTCGGGGCCCCAAGTCCCGCCGCATCGGCCGGCCCCCCGGCGGATGTGCAGATTTTTCGAGGAACAGGGCCATGGCCAAGCCGACGACCGTCAAGATCAAGCTGGTGAGCACCGCCGATACTGGCTTTTTCTATGTCACCAAGAAGAACCCGCGCACGATGACCGAGAAGATGTCGGTGCGCAAATATGACCCGCGTGCGCGCAAGCACGTCGAGTTCAAGGAAGCCAAGATCAAGTGAGGCACCGATCCGTTCGGCCGGGCTGAACGGACCGACGATGTATCATTCCGCAAGCGCGGGTTCAGAAGGGCGGCCATGTGCCGCCCTTTTTCGTGCGCAAGGGAATATCGGCTTAGGGGTGGGGAGCGGACGTTGCAGGATAGAGCTGTTATCCCCTCCCGTATCCCCTCCCGCAGGCGGGAGGGACAGCGAGACTTACGAACTTTGTTCGTTAGTCGCAGCGGGGTGGGCCATTGCACCGTTGCTGCCCACCCCCAACCCCTCCCGCAAGCGGGAGGGGAGAAGGGCGTCAGCAATCGGTCGAAACCCGTCAGAACTCCCGCAGCGGTCGCCGCGCAACGTCATTCTCGATGATATGCCGAATCGTGATCAGCGTCTTGAACGAGTGGACCCCCCTGTCCTCGCCGAGCGCGCGGCGCGTGAAGCGGTCATATTCCTCCATCGATCCGACCTGGACCTTGAGCAGGAAATCATCGTCGCCCGTAATGTCCCATGCGCCGGTCACTTCGGGATGCTTCGGGATCTCGCGCGCGAAGGCGTCCATCGTCTGCGGGCCCGCCTGCTGCATCTGGACGAGGACGTGCATCGTCAGCGCCGATCCGGTCAGCGCCGGATCGACCACCGCCATATCGGCGACGATGATCTTTTCCTCGCGCAGCCGCCGCAGCCGCCGGAGCACCGCCGATACCGACAGGCCGACCTTGTCGGCAAGCAGGCGCGCGGGCTGGAGATTGTCGTGCCGGACCAGTTCGAGCAGCCGGCGGTCGAACGCATCGAGATCGATCAATTTTCGCATGATTCCACCGATAATGCCAAAATTGGTCACTGCAATGCGCAATTTCGGCGCCAATGGCTGCGCTGGTCACGGTAGACGATCGCATCCGCCCCGCCGAGCCGACGGCTCTCTTCCCTCCCCGCGGTACGGACATAGGAGTTACGACAATGGCCCGGATTGCCCCCGAATCGAACTGGATCCAGCGCGTCTGGTCGACGATCGTCGATACCTCGGCGGCGGCGGTCGCGGTTCATTATCGCGCGCCGTGGACGCCAGCGGCGAAACGCTGAGCCGCTTGCATCGAGCCAAGCGTCCCCATCAGGTCCGGAAAACAGGAACGGCGCGAAGGTCTCCCCTCGCGCCGTTCCGACAATGGTTCATTGGAAAACCATCGCCCCCCTCCCTCCGAACCGAATAGCCGTGGGTCGCAGAAAGCTGACGGCCGGCGGAAGCGTCCTATGGCGCGACATATGGCGTCGCCGCAGCGCCAAAAATTGTAAAAACCCGACAATCGGTGCCCCTAGACTGTTGTTTTTTTGCGCGTGGCTCCGCATGGAATGACGTCATGACCGTGGGAGAATCTGCAAGCGGACCGGACAGCGTGCGGGTGGCGACGCGTTTCTTTCCCGTGTCCGCCGCGCTCGCCCCTTATTGCAGTATCATCTATCTGACCGAGATCGACGGACCGCCGGGCGCGCGGATCGAGGATTATCTTCACCCCGAATGGGCGAATCTGCGCTTCATCGACGGCGAACCATCGCTCGCGGCGGTCGGCGGCGGAAAGGCCGAACCCATGCCGTCCTTCGTTGTCACCGGCCCGACCAGCAAGGCGACCTATTTCGCGGTCGGCCCGATGCGCGCCTGGGGCATCGGCTTTCTGCCCGCGGGCTGGGCGAAATTTTTCGCGGTTCCGGCCGAAGATCTCGCCGATAGATCCATCGACGGGGCGCAGCATCCCGTCTTCGCAGCCCACGCGTCGCTCTTCCAGCAACTGCGGCAGGCGAACGACGTCGAAGGCGCGGCCAAAATGCTCGACGATCATTTCGCGGGAAAGCTCGCCACCGCGCCACGCGACGATCCCGCGATCTTCGCCGCGCACGCCGCGCTGGTCGACGATGAGCTGACCAGCGTCGCCGATCTCGCCGCGAAGCTCGGCCTCTCCGAGCGCTCGATCGAGCGTCTCTCGCGCCGCGCCTTCGGTTTTCCGCCCAAGCTGCTGCTGCGCCGCCAGCGCTTCCTGCGCAGCCTCGCGCGCTTCATGCTCGACCCGACGATGAGCTGGATCGAGACGCTCGACTATCATTATTACGACCAAGCGCAGTTCACGCGCGACTTCCGCCGCTTCATGGGGATGAGCCCGCGCGCCTATGCGGCGCGACCGAAGCCGATTCTCGGCGCCGCGGCACGCGCCCGCGCCGCGACGGCGGGTGAAGCGGTGCAGGGGCTCCACAAGCCCTCCGGATAGACGCGTTTCCGCCAACGGGCTTGACCCGCGCCGCGCCTTCGGTGCAAGCGGCGAGCGAACGGACGCGCGGGCAGCCGCGGTTTCCATGGACATGAAATAGCAGGCCAGCAGCGCCAAGGCCGCCGGAACAGGACGAACGACGATGAGCGATATCGAGGCCCTGCAGGCCGGACTGGTGGGCGACATAGCGGCGGCGGCCGATCTCGACGCGCTCGAGGCGCTGCGCGTCACGGCGCTCGGCAAGGCAGGCAGCGTGACCGGCCTCCTGAAGACGCTCGGCGCGATGACCCCCGACGAGCGGCAGGCACAGGGTCCGAAGATCCACGGGCTGCGCGAAGCCGTGACCGCGGAGATCGCCACCCGCAAGGCCGCGCTCGAAAGCGCGGCGCTCGACGCGAAGCTGGCGGGCGAGACCCTCGACATGACGCTCCCCGCCGCCGACGCGCCGAAGGGTAGCGTCCACCCGGTGAGTCAGGTGATGGACGAACTCGCCGAAATCTTCGCCGATATGGGGTTCGCGGTCGCGACCGGACCCGAGATCGAGGACGACTGGCGCAACTTCACCGCGCTCAACATTCCCGAGACGCATCCCGCGCGCGCGATGCACGACACTTTCTATTTCCCCGACCAGATGCGCGGCGGTGCCGATGCCGGGCCGGGCGAGGGCGGCCGGATGTTGCTGCGCACCCACACCTCGCCGGTGCAGATCCGCACGATGATGAGCCAGGAGCCGCCGATCCGCATCATCGCGCCCGGCCGCGTCTACCGCAGCGACAGCGACGCGACGCACACGCCGATGTTCCATCAGGTCGAAGGGCTGGTCATCGACCGCGGCATCCATATGGGCCATCTCAAATGGACGCTCGAGACCTTCCTCAAGGCCTATTTCGAGCGCGACGACATCGTGCTGCGCCTGCGCCCCTCCTATTTCCCCTTCACCGAGCCGTCGGCGGAGGTCGATGTCGGCTACCGGCAGGAAAAGGGCCGCCGTATCGTCGGCGGTAGCGGCGACGACGAAGGCCATGCCTGGATGGAGCTGCTCGGCAGCGGGATGGTCAACCGCCGCGTCATCGCGAACTGCGGGCTCGACCCCGACGAATGGCAGGGCTTCGCCTTCGGCGCCGGCATCGATCGGCTCGCGATGCTCAAATATGGCATGGACGATCTGCGCGCTTTCTTCGACGGCGACCTCAGGTGGCTGGCGCACTATGGGTTCGGCGCGCTGAGTGTGCCGACGCTGAGCGGGGGAATTTCGGCATGAAGATCACCCTCGACTGGCTCAGGGAGCATCTGGACGGCGGCTTCACCGTCGAAGACGTCGTCGCCACCCTCAACCGCATCGGCCACGAGGTCGAAGGCGTCGAAAATCCGGCCGAGAAGCTCGCAGGCTTCCGCGTCGCCAAGGTGCTGACCGCCGACAAGCATCCGCAGGCCGACAAGCTGCAGGTGCTGACCGTCGATACCGGCGAGGGGGTGCTGCAGGTGGTCTGCGGCGCCCCCAATGCGCGTGCGGGTCTGGTCGGCGTGCTCGGGCTTCCAGGCGCGGTCGTTCCGGCGAACGGCATGGAGCTGAAGGTCGCGGCGGTGCGCGGCATCGAATCGAACGGCATGATGTGCTCGACGCGCGAGCTCGAGCTTGGCGACGACCATGACGGCATCATCGAGCTGCCCGCCGATGCCCCCATCGGCACCTCCTTCGCCGACTATTCGGGCGCGGGCGATCCGGTCATCGATATTTCGATCACCCCGAACCGGCAGGATTGCATGGGCGTGCGCGGGATCGCGCGCGACCTCGCCGCCGCCGGGCTCGGCACGCTCAAGCCGCTCGACGTTCCGACGATCGCCGGCGAAGGCGCCGCCGCGACCGAAATCCGGACCGACGATCCCGAGGCCTGCCCTGCCTTCTTTGGCCGCACGATTGCTGGCGTCACCAACGGCACTGCCCCCGAATGGATGCGCCGCCGGCTGGAAGCGGTCGGGCAGCGCTCGATCTCCGCGCTCGTCGATATCAGCAATTATGTGATGTTCGACCTCGGCCGCCCGAGCCACATCTATGACCGCGCCAAGCTTTCGGGCGCGCTCGTCGCGCGGCGTGCGAAGGACGGCGAGACGGTGACCGCGCTGAACGGCAAGGATTATACGCTCACCGACACGATGACCGTGATCGCCGACGAGCAGGAAGTTCACGACATCGCCGGCATCATGGGCGGCGAGCATTCGGGTTGCAGCGAGACGACGACCGACGTCCTGATCGAGATTGCCTATTTCGCGCCCGAGCGGATCGCGCTGACAGGGCAGGCGCTCGGCCTGACCAGCGACGCGCGCAGCCGCTTCGAGCGGGGCGTCGATCCGGCCTTCCTCGACGATGCGACCGCGATCGTCACCGGGCATATCCTGGCCATCTGCGGCGGCACGCCCTCCGCGGTGACGCGCGCGGGCGCCCCGCCCGCCGAGGTGAAGACCGTCGATTACGACCTGTCGCTGGCGGCGACGCTCGGCGGCATCGCGATCGCGCCCGAACGGCAGAAGGAGATATTGGCCGCGCTCGGCTTTGCGGTGATCGAGAATGGCGGCCGCTGGCAGGTGGCGGTGCCGAGCTGGCGCCGCGACGTCGACGCCGCGCCCGACATCGTCGAAGAGGTCACGCGCATCAACGGCTTCGACGCGATCGAATCGGTGCCGCTGCCGCGTGCCGACGGCGTCGCCAAGCCCACCGCAACGAGCGAGCAGCTGCTCGAACGCCGCGTGCGCCGCGCCGCGGCGGCGGCGGGGTTCCACGAAGCGGTAACCTGGTCATTCATCAGCGAGCGCGAGGCTGCACCCTTCGGCGGCGGCACCTGGAGCCTCGCCAATCCGATCAGCGAAGAGCTGAAAGTCATGCGCCCGTCGCTGCTGCCCGGCCTGCTCGCCGCGGCCGCGCGCAACCAGAATCGCGGCGCGGACAGCATCCGCCTGTTCGAGATCGGCCGCCGCTATCGCGGCACGACCGAGCATCCGACGCTTTGCGTGCTGATGGCAAGCGACAAGAGCCCGCGCGGCTGGCAGGCCGGCAAGGCCGCGCCCTTCGACGCCTTCGACGCGAAGGCGGCGGCACTCGCCCTTCTCGAAGCCGCGGGCGCACCCGCCGACCGGCTGCAGGTGATGGAGCCCGTCGAGGCCCCCAGCATCTGGCATCCCGGCCAGTCGGCGACGCTGCGCCTCGGCCCCAAGGCTGTGCTCGCCGAGTTCGGTGCGCTCCATCCGGCGCTGACGAAGCATTTCGATGTCGACGGGCCGGTGATGGCGGTGCAGATCTTCCTCGACTCGATTCCGGCGAAGCGCGCGAGCGGCCCGGTCCGCCCGGCCTTCGCGCCGCCCGTGCTGCAATCGGTACGCCGCGACTTTGCCTTCCTCGCGCCCGATACGCTCGCGGCGGGCGATCTCGTCCGCGCGATCCGCGGCGCCGACAAGGCGGCAATCACCGACGCCCGCTTGTTCGACCGCTTCGCGGGGCAGGGCGTGCCCGAGGGGCAGGTCAGCCTCGCGGTCGAAGTCGAGCTGCAGCCGCAGGAGAAGAGCTTCACCGATGCCGAGCTGAAGGCGATCGCCGATAAGGTGGTGGCCGCCGCGGCAAAGGCCGGAGCGGTCCTGCGCGGGTAGCGTGCCGACCGAACGGGTCGCCGCGCTCGCGCGGCGATATGGTTTCGGCGAAAGATAACCCTATATTCCATCGGCGATGGAGAATGGGTCATGACCGGCAAAGGCCATTATCAGCTGTTCGAAACCGCGGCGGGCGTTGCGGGCATTGTCTGGAATCGTCACGGCGTCGCCTGCCTGCGTCTGCCCTCCCCAAGCGCCGCTGAGACCGAACGCAGCCTGCTCCGCCGCATGCCCGGCGCGATGCGGACCGAACCGCCGGCCGAAGTGAGCGCCGTGATCGACGCCGCCATCCGTTATTTCACCGGCGAGCGCATCGACTTTTCGGACGTGCCGGTCGACCTTGGCGAACAGAGCCCCTTTTTCGCGCGCGTATATGGCAGGGTGCGCCAGCTCGGCTGGGGCGAGACGACAACCTATGGCGCGGTCGCGAGCGACCTTGGCGTCGGGCCCGAATATGCACGCGATGTCGGGCAGGCGATGGCGACGAATCCCGTTCCGCTGATCGTCCCCTGCCACCGCGTCATGGCCGCCGGCGGCAAGATCGGGGGATTCTCGGCTCCCGGCGGGTCGCTGTCGAAGGCGCGCATGCTCGAACTCGAGGGCGTCGGGGTCGCAACCCCGCCCGCCCAGCAGGGATTCGATTTCTAGGCCGCGACGGCCTCCTCGCTGCGGCTTGCCGCCGCTTCGAGCAGGCGCTTCTCCAGCCCCTTCACCCGCGCAGCGCTGTCGATCTTGTCGCCGATCAGGTCGGTTACATAAAAGGTATCGACCGCGCGCTCGCCATAGGTGGCGACATGCGCGCTGTGCACGGTCACCTTCGACTGGAACAGCGCATAGGCGAGCTGGTTGAGCAGCGCGGGGCGGTCCTGCGCATTGACCTCGATCACCGTGAAGCGGTTCGACGCCTTGTTGTCGATGAAGACGTTCGGCGCGATGCGGAAGGCCTCGGCGCGGGTGCGCGGCAGCGCGCGCGCCTCGAGTTTCGGTAGCAGTTTCTGCCGGTTGGCGAGCGCATCCTCGATCGCTCGCGTCAGCCGGTCGATCTGCCCCGCCTCGGCGAACGGCCGGCCGAGCGGGTCCTGAACGAGGAAATTGTCGAGCGCCATGCCGTCGCGGGTCGTGTGGATGCGCGCGTCGATGATGTTGCCGCCGGCGAGATGGATGCCCCCTGCCATGCGATAGAAGAGCCCCGGATGGTCGGCGGCGAGCACCATGACCAGCGTCGCGCCGCGATCTTCGTCGGGGACCGCGGCGATGTGGAGCGGCGCGTCGCCCGCCGCCTGGATATGGCGGAGGTTCGCCGCGATCACCTCGACCGGCTCGGCGATCCAATAGCTTTCGGGGAGACGCCTGATCAGTTTCGCGAACGCCTTCGGGTCCATCGCGAGCAGCCCCTCGACTGCCTCCTTCTTCGCTTCGATCCGCGCCTCGCGACCGCGCTGCTTGTGGCCGAGGCGCAGCACCTCTTCGGCAGCGTCGAACAATTCGGTCAGCAATTGCCGCTTCCAGCCGTTCCACACGCCCGGCCCGACCGCCCGGATATCGACGACGGTGAGCACGAGCAGCAACCGCAGCCGCTCGGGGCTCTGCACGATCTGCGCGAAGTCGAGGATCGTCTTGAAGTCGGCGAGGTCGCGCTTGAAGGCGGTCGCCGACATCAGCAGATGATAGCGCACCAGCCACGACACCGTCTCGGTCTCGGCCGCGCTCAGTCCGAGCCGCGGACAGACGCGCAGCGCAAGCTCGGCGCCGAGCACGCTATGATCGCCGCCGCGCCCCTTGGCGATGTCGTGGAGGAGCACCGCGACATAGATCACGCGCCGCGACTGAAGCTGATGCATGATCGCGGTCGAGAGCGGGTGGTCGTCCTTCAGCCGGTCCTGCTCGATGTCCGCAAGCAGCCCGATCGCGCGGATCGTATGCTCGTCGACCGTATAATGATGGTACATGTCGAACTGCATCTGCGCGACAACGCGGCCGAAATCGGGAACGAAGCGGCCGAAGACGCCCGCCTCGTTCATCCAGCGCAGCACCGTTTCGGGGTCGCGCGGGGACGTCAGCACGTCGAGGAACAGCGCGTTGGCGCGCGCGATGCGGCGCACCCCCTGCGTCTCGATCAGCTTCGCATCGTGGCGCGCCTGCCGCATCGCCTGCGGGTGAATCTCCAGCCCGTGCTTGTCGGCGAGCGCGAAAATCTCGATCAGCCGCACCGGATCGGCCGCGAAGAAATCGTCCGACGGCAGCGCGAGCCGGCCGCGGTCTAGGACGAAGCCGTGGAGCTTGCCCGGACGCCGCCGGATCGTCGGCAGAAAGCGCCGCCCGCGCGCCGCGAGCTGCTCGTCAAGATGCGCGAGGAAGGTGCCGGTGACGTCGCCGACCGCCTTCGCGTGGAGGAAATAGAGCTGCATGAAGCGCTCGACCGCGCTCTTGCCGGGACGGTCGGCGAATTTCATGCGGTTCGCGATCTCGCGCTGGAAATCGAAGGTCAGCCGGTCCTCGGCGCGCCCCGCGAGAATATGGAGGTGGGAGCGCACCGCGAGCAGGAAATTCTCCGCCCGCTCGAATTGCCGCAGTTCGCGCGCGGTCAGCAGTCCGGCATCGACGAGCTCGGGAACGGTGCGGACGCGGTGGATGAACTTGCCGATCCAGAAGAGCGTGTGGAGGTCGCGCAGCCCCCCCTTCCCTTCCTTCACATTGGGCTCGACGACATAGCGCGAATCGCCCATCCTTTTGTGCCGTTCGTCGCGCTCGGCGAGCTTTTCGGCGACGAAAGCCCGGGCATTGCCAGCGACGACCTCGGCATCGAAGCGCGCCGACGCCTGATCGTAGAGATCGCGGTCGCCCCAGATGAAGCGCGCTTCGAGGAGTGCGGTGCGGATCGTCAGATCCTCCTTCGCGGCGCGGATCATCTCGTCGAGCGAACGCGACGAATGGCCGACCTTCAGCCCGAGGTCCCACAGCGTATAGAGCTGCGCCTCGATCACCTGTTCGGTCCAGCTCGTCTGCTTGAACGGGGTGACGAAGCCGATGTCGATGTCGCTGAACGGCGCCATCTCGCCGCGGCCGTAGCCGCCGACCGCGATCAGCGTGATCCGCTCGCCCGCCGAACGGTTGTTCGCCGGATAAAGATGGCCGGTGGTGAAATCATGGCTGAGACGGACGAGCTGGTCGATCAGGAAAGCGGTGGCGCTCGCCGCGAGCCGCCCCGATGAGGGATGAGCGAGCAGGCGCCGGTTGATCTCGGCGCGTCCCGCGTCGAGCGCCGCCTTGAGCAGGTCGACCATGGCGCGGCGGCGTTTTCCCGAATCGCTCGTCTCCGCCGCAATCTCATCGAGCCGGTCCGATAGCGCGCGGCGATCGATGATCGCGCGGCGGTTTTCGAGGGCGTCGAAGAGGTCAGTCATCGTTCGTCGGCCAGGATCTGCTTCAGGCGGTAGAGCGCATCGAGCGCCTCGCGCGGCGCAAGCGTGTCGGGATCGATACCAGCGAGCGCCTCGCGCAGCGCGTCCTGCGCGGCCGCCGGCGCTTCGGCCAGCGTCGCGGCGAACAGCGGCAGATCGTCGAGCCCCGCCGCGAGCCCGCCGGTCTTCTCGCGCCCCGCTTCCAGCTTGGCGAGCACTGCCTCGGCGCGTTTGACGACGCCATTGGGCACCCCGGCGAGGCGCGCGACCGCTAGGCCGTAGCTGCGGTCGGCCGGACCGTCGGCAAGCTCGTGGAGCAACACCAGATCGCCCTGCCATTCGCGTGCACGCACATGGTGGAGCGACAGCGCGTTCAGTGTTTCGGCGAGCCGGGTGAGTTCGTGATAATGCGTCGCGAAAAGGCAGCGGCACTTGTTGACCTCATGCACTGCCTCGACCACCGACCAGGCGAGCGCGAGCCCGTCGTAGGTCGAGGTGCCACGCCCGACCTCGTCGAGGATCACGAAGCTGCTAGGCGTCGCCTGCGCGAGGATAGCGGCGGTTTCGACCATCTCGACCATGAAGGTCGAGCGCCCGCGCGCGAGATTGTCGCTCGCACCGACACGGCTGAACAGGCGGTCGACGAGCCCGAGCTTCGCCGACGCGGCCGGCACGAAGCCGCCCGCCTGCGCAAGCACGACGATCAGCGCATTCTGGCGCAGGAAGGTCGATTTACCGCCCATGTTCGGGCCGGTGACGAGCCACAGCCGATCACGCTCCGACAACGAAACATCGTTCGGGACAAACCGCTCGCCCGATTTCGCAAGCGCCGCCTCGACCACCGGATGCCGCCCGCCGGCAACGTCGAGGCACGGTTCGTCGGCAAGGTCGGGGCGGCACCAATTGTGGCTCATCGCATGATCGGCGAGCGCGGCGGCGACGTCGATGCGCGCGAGCAGGTCGCAGCTCGCCGCAATCGCCTCGCGCCGCGCCACCGCGGCGTCGGTGAGCGCTTCGAGATGCGCGGCCTCGGCAGCGATCGCGTGGACGCCCGCCTGCGTGACGCGGCTCGCCGCCTCGTGGAGGTCCGCAGAGTTGAAGCGCACGACGCCCGCGAGCGTCTGGCGATGGGTGAAGCCCGACTCGGGCGCCATTAGCGCGTCGGCGTGCTTCGCGGGCACCTCGACATGATAGCCGAGTACGCCATTGTGGCGGATCTTCAGCGACGCGATGCCAGTGCGGTCGCGATATTGCGCTTCGAGCGTCGCGATCGCCTTGCGTCCGTCGCGCGCGGTTTCGCGCAGCACGTCGAGCGCATGGTCATAGCCCTCGGCGACATAGCCGCCCTGCGCGGCGTCGACCGGCGGCGTCTCGATGAGCGCGCGGGTCAGCTCGTCGACGAGGGCGCCATGGCCGTCGAGACCGGGCAGCAGCCGTGCGAGCAGAGGCGGCAGATTGGGCCGCTGCGCGAGCCGTTCGCGAAGCAGCCGCGCCCCGCCGAGCGCATCGCGAAGCTGCGCAAGATCGCGCGGGCCGCCGCGCCCCGCGACGAGCCGGCCGAGAGCGCGCCCGGCGTCAGGAAGCGCGCGCAGCGCCGCGCGCAGGTCGCCGCGCCACAAGGCATCACGCGCGAGGCCGTCCACGAGATCGAGCCGGTCGAGAATCGCATCCTTGTCGGTGAGCGGGCTCGCGAGATCGTCGGCGAGCAGCCGCGCGCCCGCCGCGGTCACCGTCCGGTCGATCGTCCCGAGCAGGCTGCCGTCGCGTGCACCCGCCATGGTGCGGACGAGCTCGAGGCTTTCGCGCGTCGCGGCGTCGATCGCCATCCGCCCCGAGGCCGATACGCGCAGCGGGGGTTGCAGAAAGATCGGCTGCCCGGTCGCGACATGGTCGAGATAGGCGGCGACCGCCCCCATTGCGGCAAGCTCGCCGCGCGAGAACTGGCCGAAGCCGTCGAGCGTCCGGACCCCGAAAAGCCCTTCGAGGCGCTTCTGCGCGGCCGTGCTCGAAAAATCGGATTGCGGGCGTCGCACGACCTGCCGCGCGACCCATTCGGGCACCTCCCCGGCCTGTTCGCTGACCAGCAACTCGGACGGTGCAAGGCGCGCGAGTTCGGCATCGACCTGCTCGGGGCGCACCGCGACGACCTCGAACCGTCCGGTCGAAATGTCGGCGGCGGCGATCGCGACCTCGCCTTCGCTTCCGACCTGCGCCAGCGCCGCGAGCCGGTTGGCGCTCCGCCCTTCGAGCAGCGCTTCCTCGGTCAGCGTCCCCGCGGTGACGAAGCGGATGATGTCGCGCGCGACGAGCGCTTTCGACCCGCCGCGCGCCTTCGCCTCGGCGGGCGTCTCGATCTGCTCGGCGATCGCGACGCGGTGCCCCGCCTTGATCAGCCGCGCGAGATAGGATTCGGCGCTGTGCACGGGGACGCCGCACATCGGCACTGGCGCGCCGCCATGTTCGCCGCGCGAGGTCAGCGCGATATCGAGCGTCGACGCAGCGGCCTTCGCATCGTCGAAGAAGAGCTCGAAGAAATCGCCCATCCGATAGAAGAGCAGGCAGTCGCCCGCTTTCTCCTTCAGCGACCAATATTGCGCCATCATCGGGGTGGCGGCGGGGGCGCTGTTGCTGTTAGCGACGGTACGGGCGGGGACGGACATCGGACCCTGCTTAGTGATTGGGGGGCGCATGGCAAGGTTGCGCGATGCGACGGCGGCTTTGAGGGGGAGAATGGACACCCCCACTTTCGTCATTCCCGCGAAAGCGGGCGCCCAGCGCGGAGTCGGCCGAACTCGCTCTGGGTTCCCGCTTTCGCGGGAATGACGAAGATATAAGACCCGAGTCCCTGTCGCCGCCGCCGACGCACAACATTGCCGGTTACATTTCGCCAAGGTGACGCTAGGGGATTGGGAAACGGGCGCGCGTCTGGAAATCGAACCAAGGGGAAAAACATGGACAGCGGCAGCAAGGTGCAATTCTCGGACCGCGAGGCCCTGCTTTACCACGAATATGGCCGGCCCGGCAAAATCGAGATCATCGCCTCGAAGCCGATGGCGACCCAGCGCGACCTCAGCCTCGCTTACTCGCCCGGCGTCGCGGTGCCCGTGCTCGCGATCGCCGACGATCCGGGCAAGGCCTATGACTATACGGTGAAGGGCAATCTCGTCGCCGTCATCTCGAACGGCACCGCGATCCTCGGCCTCGGCAATCTCGGCGCGCTCGCCTCGAAGCCGGTGATGGAGGGCAAGGCCGTCCTGTTCAAGCGCTTCGCCGACGTCGATTCGATCGACCTCGAGGTGAAGACCGAAGACCCGCAGGCGTTCATCGACGCGGTCGAGTTGCTTGAGCCGAGCTTCGGCGGCATCAACCTCGAGGATATCGCGGCACCCAATTGCTTCATCATCGAGGCGGCGCTGAAAGAAAAGATGAACATCCCGGTGTTCCATGACGACCAGCATGGCACCGCGATCATCACCGCCGCGGGCCTGATCAACGCCTGCCATTTGACCGGACGCGACCTCGGCGAGATCAAGGTCGTGGTCAACGGCGCCGGTGCCGCGGCAATCGCCTGCACCGCGCTGATCAAGGCGATGGGCGTGCGGCACGACAATGTCATCATGTGCGACCGCAAGGGCACCATCTATCAGGGTCGCACCGAGGGGATGGACCAGTGGAAGTCGGCGCACGCGGTGCCGACCGAAGCGCGCGACCTGACCGAAGCCCTGAAGGGCGCCGACGTTTTCCTCGGCCTCTCGGCCGCGGGCGCGCTCAAGCCCGAGATGGTCAAGGATATGGCGCCCGCCCCCATCATCTTCGCGATGGCGAACCCCGACCCCGAAATCTCGCCCCCCGACGCGCGCGCGGCGCGGCCCGACGCGATCATCGCGACGGGGCGCTCGGACTATCCGAACCAGGTCAACAACGTCCTTTGCTTCCCCTTCATCTTCCGCGGCGCCCTCGACGTGCGTGCGACCGCGATCAACGAGGAGATGAAGATCGCCGCAGCTTACGCGATTGCCGACCTCGCACGCCAGCAGGTGCCCGAGGAGGTCGCGGCGGCCTATGGCGGTCGCGCGTCGAGCTTCGGTCCCGAATATATCATCCCCTCGCCCTTCGACCCGCGGCTGATGGAAATCGTCCCCGCCGCGGTCGCCAGGGCGGCGATGGACACCGGCGTCGCGCAGCAGCCGATCGAGGATCTCGACGCCTATCGCACGACATTGCGCGCGCGGCTCAACCCGACGACCTCGGTGCTGACGCTCGCCTATGAGGCGGCGCGTGCCAATCCGAAGCGCGTCGTCTTCGCCGAGGGCGAGGAAGAAGTGGTGCTGCGCGCCGCGATCCAGTTCCGCGACGGCGGCTACGGCATTCCGGTGCTCGTCGGGCGCGAAGGGCTGCACGACAAGCTGCGCGCGATGGGGGTCACCGATCCCGAAAGCTTCGAAGTCCACAACAGCGTCAATTCGCCGCATGTACCGCAGATGGTCGAGATGATGTACGAGCGGCTTCAGCGCCGCGGCTATCTCCGCCGCGACATCGAGCGGATGGTCAACCGCGACCGCAACATCTTCGGTTCGCTGCTGCTCAAGCTCGGTCTCGGCGACGCAATGATCACCGGCGTCACCCGCACCTATTCGCAGACGATGCGCGAGGTGCGGCGCGTGATCGACCCCGCCGAAGGCAAGACTGCCTTCGGCATCCACGTCCTCGTCGGCCAGCATCACACGGTGTTCATGGCCGACACCACGGTCAACGAGCGCCCGTCGGCCGAAATGCTCGCCGACATCGCCGAGCGCACCGCGCAGGTCGCGCGGCGGATGGGCCACGAGCCGCGCGTCGCCTTCCTCTCCTATTCGACCTTCGGCAACCCGCCAGGAAGCTGGCTCGACAATATCCGCGAGGCGGTCCACATCCTCGACGAGCGTAAGCCCGAGTTCGAATATGAAGGCGAAATGGCGCCCGACGTCGCGCTCAACGCGAAGGTGATGGAGAAATATCCCTTCTGCCGCCTGTCGGGGCCCGCGAACGTGCTGATCATGCCGGGGCTGCAGTCGGGCAATCTGTCGGCGAAACTGCTGCGTGAACTCGGCGGCAGCGCCGTCATCGGACCGATGCTGATCGGGATGGAAAAGCCGGTGCAGGTCGCGACCATGGCCTCGCCCGCGTCGGATCTGGTGACGCTCGCGGTGCTCGCCGCCGGCGGGATCGCCGGATAGGAAAAAGCGGCGGCGCCCGAAGGCGCCGCCGCTTCCCCCAAATCTTCGCTTACCGGAGCTTACTGGCCCGGCGAACCGCCGCCGCCGGCCATGCCCGGGGCGCCCACCGCGCCGATATTGCCGAAAATATCCTCGAAGAAACTGCGATGACGGCCAAGCGTCGGCGTCTTGTCGCCTTCGGGGCTGATCTTGCTCACCAGCTCGAGGCCGGTCTTGTCGACCGCAACGACATTGCCCGCGGGATCGAAGCGCACGCGAAGCACCTGCTGCGAGACCGGGCGCGGACGCGCGAAGGCGAGCTGGCGGGTTTCGCGCGAGACATAATAATATTCATTGTCGCTGAACTGACCGACGAAAGTCGGACGGCCCAGCGTCTTTTCGACCGATTCGCGATTATCGACGCCCGGGGTGATCGCGGTGGTCAGCACCGGATCGACGACATAGCCCTGACGTCCCTTGAGCTGCGCGCAGCCGCTGGCGGTCAGCGCAAGCGCCAGCCCGGCGACGATCAGGCGCGTGGGGCGGGCGGGAAGCTTGGGGTTCTGCGTCGGCATCAACATATCTCCGTTGCGCCGCGTTGCCCGGGCGCTGGCAATCGCGCCTCTTAACCGCAAGCGGACGGCGGGCACAAGCGGCTTATGCCGCGGCAATGCTTGCGCCAAGCTGACCGAGGCCTCTTTTCCGACCGACCGATTCGGCCTAAGCGAATCGCCATGTTTTCCTCGCTCCGCAAACTCTTCACATCCGACCCCGATCCGCGCGAGGCGCGGCGCCCGCTGTGGAACGCGGTGATCGCCACCGCCCGCGCACCCCACTGGTATACCGATGGCCAGGTTCCCGATACGCTCGACGGCCGGTTCGACATGATCAGCCTCGTCCTCGCGCTCGTCCTCCACCGGATCGACGACGATCCGGCGCAGGCGGCCGCAAGCGTGCAGCTGACCGAATTGTTCGTCGACGACATGGACGGGCAGATGCGCCAGATCGGTTTCGGCGATATGGTCGTCGGCAAGCAGATCGGGCGGATGGTGGGCGCGCTCGGCGGCCGGCTCGGCGCCTATCGCGCCCCCGACGGATCGGACGGGCTGAAGGCGGCGCTGGTCCGCAATCTGTGGCGCGGCAAGGATGCGCCCGACGCGGGCCTCGCGCATGTCTTGGGCGAGATCGCGAAATTGCGCGCCGGCCTCGCGGCGATGCCGGTCGAGACACTGGTCGTTGCCGACCAGCTTCCCGGACAGAGCGGATGACGACGCCCGAATTTTCGCACCTCGTCACGCTTGCCGATGCAGCGCAGGGCCGCAATCTGACGCTCGAGGCCGATGCCGAGCAGCGCGCGGCGATCGCGAAGCGGCTGGGGCTGGTCGCGCTCGACCGCTTCGTCGTCACGGCCGAGGTCCGCGCGGTCGCCGGCGGGATCGCCGCGGCGGGCGACATCGCGGCCGATGTCGTGCAGAGCTGCGCGGCGACCGATCTGCCGGTGCCCGCCAAGATCCGCGAGCCTTTCGACCTTCGCTTCCTGCGCGACGCCGATCCCGCCGGGGACGGCGACGAAGAGGTCGAGATCAGCGATGCCGACTGCGATATATTGCCGCTCGAAGGCGAACGGATCGACCTTGGCGAAGCGGCGGTGCAGACGCTGTCGCTGTCGCTCGATCCCTTTCCGCGGCATCCCGACGCCGACCGGGTCCTCGCCGAAAAGGGCGTGCTCAGCGAGGAACAGGCGGGGCCTTTCGCGGCGCTCGCGAAACTTCGCGGAAAACCCGACCTCTAATCGTTCCGCGGCACGTCCTCGACCAAATCGGCGACCGCGGCGTCGAGCCCGGGCTCGCTGCCCGCGCGCTCGTCACTCGCCGGAGCGTCCTTCGCCTCCCCGCCCTTCTTCTCGTCGGGCGCGACCGCCAGTGAACCACCGAGCGCCTTCGCGAGCCCCGCGAGCTGCTCGCCGAGCACCTTGTCGACCGCGGGCGCGACGTCGGCGACCTTGAAGCGCATATAGCCGCCGACGACATAGTCGAAGCGAATCGCGCTGCCCGCCGCGGTCGGCTTGATCTGGATCGTCAGCGTGCCGGTGACCGCCTCGCCCTGAAGCGGGCCGAAGGCGCCCGACAGGCGCATCATTTCGCCGGGCTTGGCGAAAATGATCCGCGCATGCTGGACGCTGCCCATCGCGCCGCCCGCGCCCGGCAGCTTTTCGCAGAAGCAGCCGCCGGCCTGCGAATCGAGCCAGAAGTTCGCGGCGTCGCCCGACCAGCTATGCTCCTTCGACCACCATTTGTCGGGCAGGCGCAGCATCTTCCAGACATCGTCGGGCGATGCCGCGACCTGCGCGGTGTGCGCCACGGTGAAGCCGATATCGCTCTGGTCGATGACCTTCGCTTCTACCGAAGCCGCCGCGAGCGACGCCGCCAAAAGCAGCGCTGCGCCCGAGATTCTCTTGAGATGCATGCCCTGTCCCCCTCGCCGCCTTCATAGACGGCGGCAGAGGCACTGGCTAGCTCGCGTCGCGTCCCAGGATCGCCTCGATCGCGTCGTTGACATGGTCGATGTCGGCCATGCCGTCGACCTTGCTGACGATCCCGCGCGCTTCGTAGATCGGCAGGATCGGCGCGGTCTTGGCGCGGTATTCGGCCATGCGCGTGCGCACCGTTTCCTCATTGTCGTCGGGACGGCGCTTGAAGTCGTGGCTGCCGCAGACGTCGCAGGTATCGGCGACCTTCGGCAGCTTGTAGCGATCATGATAGCCTTCGCCGCATCTGGCGCAGCTGAAGCGTCCCGTGATGCGGTCGACGAGCGCGTCTTCCTCAACCACCAGTTCGATCACATGATCGAGCTTGCGGCCGCGTTCCGACAGGATCGAGTCGAGCGAATCGGCCTGTGCCGCGGTGCGCGGATAGCCGTCGAAAATGACCGAGGTCTCGCCGCCGAGCTCGTCGAGCCGTTCGCCGATGAGGCCCGAGACGATCTCGTCCGACACCAGCTCGCCCGCGTCCATCACCGCTTTCGCTTGCAGGCCGATCGGCGTTCCCGCCTTGACCGCGGCGCGCAGCATGTCGCCGGTCGACAGCTGGACCATGCCATGCTCGCTTTCGAGCCGCGAAGCCTGTGTACCCTTGCCCGCCCCCGGCGGCCCAAGCAAAATGATGTTCAGCGTCATGGAAGCCCCTGTTGCCTCTGCCCTATCGGGAATCGCGTAGCGGCGGCGTCAGCGACGCGCAACACCGCCCTTCAATTTGGCCTTCTTGATGAGGTCGCCATATTGATGCGCGAGCATGTGGCTCTGGATCTGGCTGATCGTGTCGATCGTCACATTGACGATGATCAGCAGGCTGGTGCCGCCGAGCTGGAACGGCAACCCCGACCCCGCGATGAAATATTCAGGGACGAGGCAGATCAGCGCCAGATAGGCCGCGCCGATCACGGTGATGCGCGTCAGCACGAAGTCGAGATAGGCGGCGGTGTTCTTGCCCGGGCGGATGCCGGGGATGAAGCCGTTCTGGCGCTTCAGATTGTCGGCGGTTTCCTCCGGATTGAAGACGACCGCGACGTAAAAGAAGCAGAAGAAGATGATGCCCGCGGCATAGAGCGCCATATAGAGCGGCTGGCCGTGCGCGAGATACTGGTTGAGCGTGACGAGGAACTCGCCCCAGCGCGTGTCCTGCTGGACATTGTTGCCGAGCATCTGGGTGACGGTCAGCGGCATCAGCAGCAGCGACGAGGCGAAGATCGGCGGGATCACGCCCGCGGTGTTGACCTTGAGCGGCAGGTGGCTGCGGTCGGCCTGCATCACGCCGCGCTGCGTCGCACGCTTCGGATATTGGACGAGAACGCGGCGCTGCGCGCGTTCCATGAAGCTGATGAAGGCGATGATGACGACCGCGCCGACGACGACCGCGACGATCGTGCCGCCACCCATCGAGCCTTCGCGCACCTGGGTGAACATCTGGGCGAAGCTGCGCGGGAGCTGCGCCAGAATGCCCGCCATGATGATCAGCGAGACGCCGTTGCCGATGCCGCGGCTGGTGATCTGTTCGCCGAGCCACATCAGGAAGAGCGTGCCGCCGACAATGCTGATCACCGCACCGATGCGGAACATCATACCCGGATCGACGACCGCGGCGATGCCTTGGCTCTGGCCGAGCGTTTCGAGGCCGACGGCGATGAAATAGCCCTGAATCGCGGTCAGGAACACCGTGCCGTAACGCGTGTACTGGTTGAGCTTCTTGCGCCCGCTCTCGCCCTCTTTCTTGAGCGCGGCGAGGCTCGGCGCGAGCGCCGAGGCGAGCTGCACGACGATCGACGCCGTAATATAGGGCATGACGCCGAGCGCGATGATGCTCATGCGCTCCAGGCTGCCGCCCGAGAAGGTGTTGAAAATGTCGAGGACACCGCCCGTCGCCGCCTGCGAATAGAGCCGCGACAGCGCGACGGGGTCGACCCCGGGCAGCGGCACGAACGACAGGAAGCGGAAAACGATCAGCGCGCCGATCGTGAACCAGATGCGGTTCTTGAGTTCGGTCGCCTGGCCGAACTTGGAAAAGTTCAGGCTGGAAGCAAGCTGGTCGGCGCGAGAGGCCATGGGTAGTTTCCTCGAGGATAATCCGGACCGCGCCCCCCGCGACCCGGCGCCTATGTGCGTTCGACGGTCACGAAGCGCAAGGGGAAAGGCCCGCTTATAGATGCAGCCCGTCGATATCGGGCGTCCCATCCATCCGTTCGCGTCGTGCGAACGGGAATTTGAGTCTCGTCATGTATCGAGGGGCGGCCCTTGCGAACCGCCCCTCGAAAATTCTTACTCAGCCTTGGCTTCGGCAGGCGCCGCAGGCAACTCGACCTTGCCGCCCGCCTTTTCGACCGCTTCGATCGCGCCCTTCGACGCGCCGGCGACCGAGAAATTGAGCTTGGCGGTCAGTTCGCCCTTGGCGAGGAGGCGGACGCCGTCCTTGCCGCCGCGCGCGACGCCGGCCGCCTTGAGCGCGGCGTGATCGATCACGGCCTTCGCATCGAGCTTCTTGGCATCGACGAGCTTCTGGATCTGGCCGAGGTTCACGATCGCGAAATCCTTGGCGAAGATGTTGTTGAAGCCACGCTTCGGGATGCGCATGTGGAGCGGCATCTGGCCACCCTCGAAGCCGTTGATCGCGACGCCCGAACGGCTCTTCTGGCCCTTCTGGCCGCGGCCGGCGGTCTTGCCCTTGCCCGAGCCGATGCCGCGTCCGACGCGCATGCGGCCCTTGCGGGCGCCGTTGTTGTCACGAAGGTCGTTAAGCTTGATAGTCATGGTTGCACTCGCTTTCGCTGTGTTCGCGCTATGGACCGAAAGACTTCAGTCCGGTTCGATTTCACTCGACGGCTGAAAGCCGGGATAGGGCCCGGCCTTCTCCATCACGATGGCCTGGGCGACATAGCCGCGGCCATCGACACTGGTGATCGAGGGGCTGCCGTGAAGCTGCCATCCCCGGTTGAGCAGTCCCTCGACGCGGGCACAAAAGGCGGCGTCGTCGGGACCAGTCAGCAGGCGATAGAGCTTCACGAACGTTTAGCCCTCAATGACTTCCACCATGTGCGGAAGCTTGCGGATCATGCCGCGCACTTCCGGAGTGTCGACCAGTTCGACCTCGCGGTGCATCTTGCCTAGGCCAAGGCCGGTCAGGATGGCGCGCTGGCCCTTGGGACGACGGATCGGCGAACCGATCTGGCGGATCTTGATCTTCTTGTCGGCCATTGTCTTACTCCGTCACCGCCGCGGCTTCGGCCTCGGCTGCGCGGTCGGACGCGCCGCCACGCTTGATCAGGTCCGAAACCTTCTTGCCACGGCGCTGCGCGACCGACTTCGGGCTGGTCTGTTCGCCGAGCGCCTCGAAGGTCGCACGGATCATGTTGTAGGGGTTCGAGGTGCCGACCGACTTGGTCACCACGTCGGCAACGCCCAGCGATTCGAACACGGCGCGCATCGGACCACCGGCGATGATGCCGGTCCCAGCGGGGGCCGAACGCACGGTGACGTTGCCGGCGCCGAAGTGGCCGCGACCGTCGTGGTGCAGCGTGCGGCCGTCGCGCAGCGGAACGCGAATCATCGCCTTCTTCGCGGCGGCGGTCGCCTTCGAAATGGCTTCGGGCACTTCGCGCGCCTTGCCATGGCCGAAACCGGCACGGCCCTTGCCATCGCCGACGACGACGAGCGCGGCGAAACCGAAGCGCTTGCCGCCCTTCACGGTCTTCGAGACGCGGTTGATGTGGACGAGCTTCTCAATGAGCTCCTCGCCACCTTCTTCGTCGCGCGGACGGCGATCGTCGCGGCGGCCACGGCCACCTTCACGACCCCCACGGCCACCGTCGCGGCCGCCACGGCCACGGCGGGGAGCGCCGGTGTTTTCGGTCGCTTCGACAGCGCCTTCGACGTTCTGTACTTCGTCAGCCATAATCAGAACTCCAATCCGCCTTCGCGAGCCGCGTCGGCCAGCGCCTTGATGCGCCCGTGGAACAGGAAGCCGCCGCGGTCGAACACGACCTGCGTCACGCCCGCCTTCTTGGCGGCGTCGGCGAGGCGCTTGCCCACGTCAGCCGCTGCGGCTGCGGTGGCGCCGGTCTTGCCGCGGACATCCTTGTCGAGCGTCGAAGCGGCGGCCAGCGTCTTGCCGGCGGCGTCATCGATGAGCTGCGCATAGATGTGACGGCCCGAACGGTGCACCGAAAGGCGCGGACGCCCTGCGGCACGCTGACGGAGTGCGGTACGGACGCGCTGACGGCGTTTTTGGAAAGGGGTAAGATGTGCCATGGCTTACTTCTTCTTGCCTTCTTTGCGGAAGATGTACTCGCCGCGATACTTGATGCCCTTGCCCTTATAGGGTTCGGGCTTACGCCAGCGGCGGATTTCCGCCGCGACCTGGCCGACCTTCTGCTTGTCGATGCCACTGATCTCGATCGTCGTGTTGTCCGGCGTCTTGATCTCGATGCCCTCGGGCACCGCGAAATCGACATCATGGCTGTAGCCGAGCTGCAGCTTGAGCGTCTTGCCCTGCGAGTTGGCGCGATAGCCGACACCCGTGATTTCGAGCACCTTGGTGAAGCCCTCGGTCACGCCCGTGATCAGGTTCTGCACCAGCGTGCGCTGCATGCCCCAGAAGGCGCGTGCTTCGCGGCTGTCGTTCGCGGGCTGAACCGAGATGCTGCCTTCGCCGACTTCATATTTGATGTTGTCGGACAGCGGCATCGCGAGCGTGCCTTTCGGACCCTTGACCGACAGCTGGCCGCCGTCGATCGCGGCGGTGACGCCGCCAGGGATCGCTACTGCCTTTTTACCAATGCGCGACATCAGAACACCTCCGCCAGCACTTCGCCGCCGACATTATGCTCGCGGGCTTCGGCGTCCGAGAGAACGCCGCGCGGGGTCGACACGATGGTGATACCCAGGCCGTTGCGCACGATCGGCAGCTCTTTCGAGCCCGAATAGACGCGGCGGCCCGGCTTCGAGACGCGGGCCACGTGGCGGATCGCCGGCTGGCCTTCGAAATATTTGAGCTCGATGCGGATGCCCTTGTGCTGACCCTTCGCGCCCAGCGATTCCTCGCTGTAGCCGCGGATATAGCCTTCGCGCTGGAGCACATCGAGAACGCGGACGCGCAGGGTCGAGGCGGGGGTCAGGACGCTGTCCTTCTTCGCCTGCTGGCCGTTGCGGATGCGGGTGAGCATATCACCCAGGGGATCGGTCATTGCCATCAGTTAAGTCCCTTACCAGCTCGACTTCACAACACCGGGGATCAGGCCCTTGTTGGCCAGATCGCGGAGCTGCACGCGGCACAGCCGGAATTTACGGTAATAGGCGCGCGGGCGGCCCGTCAGCTCACACCGGTTGCGGATGCGGGTCGGGTTGCCGTTGCGCGGAATTTCCGCCATCTTGAGGCGCGCGATCAGACGCTCGCCATCGTCGAGCGAGGTGTCGGCGGCAATCGCCTTCAGCTTCGCGTAGCGGCCGGCATATTTCTTCACCAGCTTCTTGCGACGCTCATTCTTGTTCGTCGAACTCAGTTTCGCCATGACTTAAGTTCTCTTTCCTTCTTGAAAGAGCCTGCCTGGTCCCGCGCGGGGACTCAGGCGGCTTCCTTTTCCTGCGCTTCGATCGGGAAGGGGAAGCCGAACAGCTTGAGCAGTTCGCGGGCCTCTTCGTCCGTGCGAGCGGTGGTGGTGACGATCACGTCCATGCCGCGCACCTGATCGATGCGGTCATAGTTGATCTCGGGGAAGATGATCTGCTCTTTCAGGCCCATGGCATAGTTGCCACGGCCGTCGAAGCTGGTCGCCGACACGCCGCGGAAGTCGCGGATGCGCGGCATGGCGATCGTGATCAGGCGGTCGAGGAATTCGTACATGCGTTCGCGGCGCAGGGTCACCTTGCAGCCGATCGGCATGCCTTCGCGCAGCTTGAACTGGGCGATCGACTTCTTCGCGCGGGTCACGACGGGCTTCTGGCCGGCGATGAGTTCCATCTCGGCAGCGGCCGCTTCGACCTTCTTCTTGTCCTGCGTGGCTTCGCCGACG
>NZ_JAYSAH010000054.1:0-34569 GCF_041916015.1 Sphingopyxis sp.
CAGCTCGATCTCGAACGTAAAGAACTGAGGAAATTGCTGAAGCTAGCCGGCGAGCGCGAGCAGCTTGCCAGCCTGTCGGCGGCACGCACCGAAGACATGTTCCGAGAGGCGCAGTCGGTCGGCTTGCTTCCTCCCGGCCAGGCGGGGTATGGCTTAACGGCGTCGATCTCCTGCATCATCCGATATTCCTCGACGACCAGCGGTTTCGCCTCCAGGCGGCCGAAGCCGGAAGCCCGGACCTTCCGCTGCTCATGTATGTCTTTCTGCGACGCCGGTTGGGCAACAGCCGGACGTCGGCTCCTGACAAGAGCTGCCGTTCATCGTGTCACATAGGAACGGCAGAGATGCCCCAGAGCCGGTCGAAAATGCCTCAGCTAACGAATGTCCGCTTGCAAGCTCGAGGAAGTCCCAATCGAACGGCGACAGACGATGCGCAAAGCCGCCTTCTATCTAGAAATATCGCGCGACAACTGGAGCAATCTTTGCGCTCCCTCCAGAAGTGAATTTATCGCGTCGATCGTATCTGCGACGTCGGCGTCCGACAGTCGGGGATTTTGACCCACCACCGCATGTTCGTGGGCATCTTCGAGGCAGGCAGTGAGGTCCGCGAAAATTTTTGTGCGTCGCCCGGAGAGTGATTTGCTCGCTTTCGCCATACCTGCCGACACGCGCCATTTCGTCTCGCAAGTCCAGACGCAGCTTTTTCGACCGCGCGACTATTCCGCTGGACTGTGGTCGCAGTTCGAGCATTGGTGATCGCGGCGAACGGGAACGGACCGTATCGAAATAGCCGCGGAATCCAGGATCTGGCGGCCTTGGGTCAGTGGAAGCGACTCGATCATGCGTCGCTGCCATGAAGGAGACCCACGATGTCCGACAATAACTCTACCGAGCGAACGCCGTCGAAGGCCAGCATCGTCGAAGCCATGCTGACCAAGGCGCCTGGCGCTACGATTGCTGACATGAATGCTGCTACCGGTTGGCAGCTGCATAGTTGCCGGGCCTTTCTCACCGGCCTTCGGAAGAAGGGAAAAGTCATCGAACGCACGAAGCGGAAAGATGGAAGCAGCTGCTATCGGATCGTTCGGCCCCGCAAAGCTGTTGCTGACCTCCCGGCTGCGGCCGGTGAGGATCAGGTCTGATGGCGAAGCCGCGGCTCGATCTGGGCAGTGTCGATGATCTGAATCTCGCGGGCGCGAAGGAGTGGTGGGTCCGCCTGTACCGCGAACCTGCACCCTCGCTTTCGCTTCAACTTCTCAAGTTCGGCATCGCTTACCGCATCCAGATCAGGGCTGCGGGGATCTCCGAGCCGAAAATGCCGCGGCGCCAGCGAGATCGGGGCAGGGGAAAGCCGATCCCGCGCAACCTTGCTCCCGGTACCCGTCTCGTCCGGGACTGGCATGGCGTCGGTCATGTCGTCACGGTCGTCGATAACGGATTTGAATATGAGGGGCGGCATTGGTCTTCGCTTACCGCCATTGCCCGAGCCATCACCGGCGGGAAATGGTCCGGGCCACGCTTCTTCGGCCTGCCGGCATGACGGTGGCCGGAAAGATCGTGCGCTGTGCAATCTACACGCGCAAATCCACGGAAGATGGGCTCGAGCAGGAGTTCAACAGCCTGCATGCACAGCGAGAAGCCTGCGAAGCCTATATCCTGAGCCAGCGCCACGAGGGTTGGACGCTGATTTCCGATGACTATGATGACGGAGGCTTCTCAGGCGGCTCGATGGCGCGGCCGGGATTGCAGAGGCTGCTGGCCGATGTCGAAACCGGGAGGGTGGACGTCATTGTTGTCTACAAGGTCGATCGCCTGACCCGGAGCCTCGCGGACTTCGCCAAGATTGTCGAACGCCTCGATGCAAAGGAAGCGAGCTTTGTCTCGGTGACGCAGGCCTTCAATACCACGACCAGCATGGGCCGACTGACGCTGAACGTCCTGCTGAGCTTTGCCCAGTTCGAGCGTGAGGTCACCAGCGAGCGTATCCGGGACAAGATTGCCGCTTCCAAGAAGAAGGGACTCTGGATGGGAGGGCCTGTCCCCCTCGGCTATGTCGTCAAGGATCGGAAGCTTGTGGTCGAACCGACAGAGGCGGAGCAGGTCCGGCATATCATGCGGCGCTATGTCGGGAGCGGATCATCGACCATACTGCTCGCCGTCCTCGCCGCCGATGGAGTCCGCACCAAGGTCCAGCGTCAGACCAGTGGTCCGCATCGCGGCGGCATCCCGTTCGCGCGAGGGAGCCTGTTCCACCTTCTCAAGAATCCCGTCTATCGGGGTATGATCGTTCACAAGGGCGAGGCCTATCCCGGGGAGCACGAGCCGATCGTCGATGAGGAGTTGTGGAACGAGGTCCAGAGCCGACTTGCAGAAAAAGCGCCTCCCCGGAAGCGCAGCACCAACCGGCAGCAGGACGCCTTCTTCCTCGATCGCCTGTTCGATCCTGGCGGGCGACCCATGGTCATCGACTATTCGGTGAATGGTGTTCGCCGTTATCGTTATTATCAATCCCGTCGCGACCTCGTTCGCAAGGCGGGCGCGAACGTGACACGCATCTCGGTCGGCGTTCTGGAACAATATATTGTTGGACATCTGAGCGCCCTGCTCGGAGATCAGCATCAGCTCCGGCGCATCTCGGGTATCACGGACGGCGCGCGCCTCGCTTTGTTGTTGGCAAATGCCGATCGGTTCCTCCACGAACTCGGAGACCCATCCAGCCGAGAAGCGGCGGTTCGTTCGCTGGTGAAAAGGGTTCAGATCAATACCGCAGATGTTGCTGTCCGCATTGGCGCTGACGTGCTGGTCGGCGATGGCGATGATGCAGCTGATTGGGATCTCATATTGGCATCGCTGCCACGGAAGCCATTCCGCGAGGCCAAGTTGATGATCTCCGCAGATGATGGCCAAAAGTTCGCGCGTGATGAAAAGCTTGTCGAGCTGATCTCGGAAGCCGTCGAAACAAGAGCGCTTGTGATGGCGTCGCCTGACCTTGCGCTGCACAAGCTTGCCGAGAGGGAAGGGCGGTGCCGAAAGCAGATGACACAGCTCCTCAAGCTCAGCTGGCTCTCACCGAAAATCGTCGACGGAATCATGCGGGGCAGCCATCCGCCGAGCCTGACGCGAAAGCAGCTCATGGCTATCGAACTTTCGCCTAGCTGGTCTGAACAGGAGCGACTTCTGAGATTCCGCTAGGCGGAAATCTGATGCACACTGTGATGCCGAACGCCCGCCCATTGAGGTGGGTTTTTTGTGACCGGAGACTGTAGCGCGTTTCCGGGGATGTTTTGCGAGGAGAAGAAGGTCTCTCGCCCCAATCGGTTGGAGCCCACTCCGAAAGTCGTGCGGAACCGCGCCGCTTTGCGGCTCGGCTCTTTCACCTGACTAGAATTGACAGTCCTGCAAGACTGTATGGTGCGGTCGAGAAGACTCGAACTTCCACGGCCTTTCGGCCACAACGACCTCAACGTTGCGCGTCTACCAGTTCCGCCACGACCGCACATCATGATGGTCCGGCGGGGCCGGCACCAGGTAGGAGCGGGCGCCTAGCAAAGCTTTTCGGGCGATGCAAGCGAGCTGTCCGCTTTTATTTTGCTGCGGGCGCGAAGGCGCACTGCCGAGCCTTTGGCCGATGTCATCGAACCGACTCCAAAGAGTCATCTATCTGTCATCGCTCTGGCGTCAGACCGTCATCGAATCACCCTAGTGGCGGCGTCACCGGGGGCGGGGCGGCACTTGATCCTCCTTCGTTCGCCGGTGGTTTTTTAGCAGCGCCCTGGATGCGCACACCGGGAACGGAGACTTTCATGGCGGCTTTCGCACGCGTTCGTTTGATCATGCTTACCAGTGTGGCCTGTTCCACCCTTGCCGCGTGCGGTGCCGACGATGTCGCGTCGCCGGGCGGCGGCGGCACGATCATCATCAACCCGACGCCGACTCCCACGCCGACGCCGACCCCTACGCCGACTCCCACGCCGTCCGTGTCGCCCGCGGCGGGCTGCCCGACGATCTCCGATCCGAAGGGTCTGACCGACAGCGGCACGATCACCAACGCGGCCGTGGGTTCTTTCCGCGTCTGTACATTGCCTTCGGTGATCGACAAGAGCATCACCCTGCCCAAAATTGCCGGTCTGGTCTATCGCATCAATGGCCGCGTCGATGTCGGCACCGACAAGGGGGCGACCACCACCGGGACCACCAATACCGTGCTGACCATCGAGCCCGGCGTTATCCTTTACGGCGAATCAGGCCCGTCGTGGCTGAACGTTACGCGCGGCAACTCGATCCAGGCGGTAGGCACCCCGACGAAACCGATCATCTTCACCAGCCGCGACAACGTTCAGGGGCTCAACACCGAGAATTCGTCGGGTCAGTGGGGCGGCGTCGTGCTGAGCGGGCGCGCGCAGATCACCGACTGCGCCGCCACCGGCGCGGCTCCGGGCACGACCGCCTGCGAGCGTCAGACCGAAGGCGCCGTCGACCCCGCGCTCTACGGCGGCGCAAACAACAGCGAATCGAGTGGCCGGATGAGCTATTTCCAGATCCGCTATTCGGGTTATGTGCTGTCGGCGAACAGCGAGCTTCAGTCGCTGACGCTCCAGGGCGTCGGCTCGGGTACGCAGATCGACCACTTCATGTCGTACAACAGCTCGGACGACGCGATCGAGGTGTTCGGCGGTCATGCTCATGTGAAGCATTTCATCGCGGTCGGCGCCGAGGACGACAATCTCGATACCGATGTCGGCACCAAATCGAACTGGCAATATGGCATCGTCGTCCAGCGCCCGAACATCGGCGACGCGCTGATCGAGGCCGACACCGACAATACGGTCGACGGTAACAATCCGCGCCAGAACACCCGCGTGTCGAACTTCGTCTTCTATCAGAATTCGACCAACACCTCGTCGGATCAGGCGTCGATCCTGCTGCGCGGCGGTACCGACTATGGCGTATACAACTCGGTCGTCGTCAGCCCGAACAACAGTTGTCTGCGCATCAGCCGTGCGCAGACCGCGTCGGGCACGCAGAACGCCGCGGTCGACGAGTTCGGCGCGCCGATCTTCCGCTCGGTCCTGATGCAGTGCTCGGGCACCAAATATATCGGCAGCAACAGCGTCACCGCGGCCGAGGTGCAGGCGATCTTCGGTTCGGGAACGAACGGCAACAACGACGCCTATACGCCGACGCTGACCAGCCTCTATATCAACGGCGCGACCGAAACCGCGGTGAGCCCGTTCGATGTCTCGACGCTCAATGGCCAGACGTTCAACGGCATCGAGCTGACCCGCGCCGGCTTCTTCGACAAGCCGACCTATATCGGCGCGGTCAAGGATGCCAGCGACACCTGGTATCAGGGCTGGACCTGCAACAGCGGCACCGCCGACTTCGGCACCGGCAACTCGGGTCTCTGCACCTCGCTGCCGACCAGCTGAGACCTCTTGCTTCGAGGGGAGGGAGCGGCGCCTGCCGCTCCCTCCCGCATATTTTCAGAATTTCAGGGTTTTCAGGAACCTAAGGGGTAGTCGTCATGTCCAAGCCGATGCGGCTCGTCAGCATGTTGTTGATTTCCACGGCGCTCGTCGCGCCCGCCGCGGCGATGGCGCAGGCGGGGCCCGCTGCGGAAACGCCGGCGCCGGAGGCGGGTGCGGCGGCTGAGGCCGACACGGCACCGGCGGATGACACCGACGTTTCGATCCCCGGCGCCGACATCGTCGTCACCGGCCGCCGCAACGCCAATATCGAGCGCACCGCGCCGCAGGTCGTCTCGGTCCTCGGCGCCGCCGACATCGCGCGCACGGGCGAGGGCAATATCGCGGGCGCGCTCGGCCGCGTCACCGGGCTCAGCGTCGTCGGCAATGGCTTCGTCTATGTCCGTGGCCTCGGCGACCGTTATTCGCTTGCGCTCTTGAACGGTTCGCCGCTGCCGAGTCCCGAACCGCTGAAGCGCGTCGTCCCGCTCGATATCTTTCCGTCCAGCATCATCGCCTCTTCGCTCGTCCAGAAAAGCTATTCGGCGAACTTCCCCGGCGAGTTCGGCGGCGGCGTGATCAACCTGACGACCAAGGCCGTCCCGCGCGAGCCGTTTCTCCAGATCGGAGGCCAGATCGGCGGCAATTCGGAAACGACGGGCCAGCTCGGCTATACCTATTATGGCACGGGCAGCGACTGGACCGGCTTCGGCGACGGCGGTCGCAGCCTGCCACCCGCCTATGCTGCGTGGCGCGCGTCGGGGCTTCGCATCAACGATCCCGGCGTCAACCAGCAGGCGATCGCCGGCCAGTTCGTCACCGCGCGCAACGCGCTGCTCCAGCGCAACGACAATATGCCCGTCAACTGGGGCGCGAACGTCACCGGCGGCAAGGCGTGGGATCTTGGCGTGACCGAGATCGGCCTGATCGCAACCGCGGGCTATACCAACAAGTGGCGCAGCCGTGACGTGACGCAGCAGACCGCGAATGCGTCCGACCTGTCGTCACTCAACTCCAACGTCCGCCGCGTCATTACCGACAATCGCGTGGTTGCCAACGCATTGATCGGGCTCAGCGCCGAGTTCGGCGAGAACAAGGTGCGCTGGACCAACCTCTATATCCGCGACACGATCAAGCAGGCGCGCCTCGGCGCCGAGGATCGCCCCGATACCGCCGACGCCAACCCGGGCGTCAGTTTCCAGTATCAGGATACTGCATGGTTCGCGCGCCAGCTGATCGACACGCAGTTCGTCGGCGAGTTCAAGCCCTATGATGACCTTAGCGTCGATGTGCGTGCGGGCTATGCCAATTCGCAGCGCGAGGCGCCGTTCGAATTGAGCTTTCTCTACAGCCGCTCGAACAGCCCGACCGATCCCTACGGCCAGTTCTTCACCAACACGCTCAACACCGGCCAGCGTCCGGGCAGCGCGACGATCGCCTTCTCCGATCTCAACGAGAATCTCTATTCGGCGGGGATCGACTTCACCTACGAGGTCACGCCGCGCGTGAAGGCGGTTTACGGCTATGCCTATAGCGACACCAATCGCGTCACGGAGCGCCGCGACTTCCTGTTCCAGGGCAACAACAATATCCCGCTCGGCGTCTCGCTGCTGCGGCCCGATCTGCTCCTGTCGCAGACTGTGATCTGCTTCCCGCCGCTCGATCCGCCGGTCGATCCCAACTGCCCGGCGAATCCCAGCCCGACCGGCATCAGTCTCGTGGACAGCACCGGCTCCAACCCGACCTTCCGCGCGATCCTGCGCAATCATGCGGCCTATTTCCAGCTTCAGGCCGATCTGCTCGACCAGCTCAACGTCAACATCGGCGCGCGCTATGAAACGGCGGTCGAACGGGTGTCGCCGGTTCAGGTTTATGACGTCAGCCCGACACTGCCGCCGGCAACCAACCTCAGCCGCGACTATCTGCTCCCCGCCGCGACGCTGACATATGAGATCCAGCCGCAGATGCAGGTCCGTTTGAGCGCGTCGAAGACGATCGCGCGGCCGCAATTCCGCGAACTGGTGTTCCAGACCTATTACGACCCCGACACCAACCGCACCTTCCAGGGTAACCCGCAGCTGGTCGATAGCCAGCTTTATAATGCCGAAGGCCGCTTCGAATGGTATTTCGCGCCCGAACAGCGCGTGTCGATCGGCGGCTTCTGGAAGAAGATCAAGAATCCGATCGAAACCTATGCCAGCTTCGACGGCAACAGCGTGACCACGCGTTTCGCCAACGCGCCCGAGGCGACGCTTTACGGCGCCGAGTTCGAGATCCAGAAATATTTCGACCTCAGCGGCTGGGGGGAGCTCTTCGCGAGCCGCCGCGGCGTCTTCATCGGCAACTATACCTGGTCCAAATCGAAGCTGAAGGTCGGCGCCGACGATCCGGTCCGCGCCTTCCCCTTCACGGGGGCCACGCTGGCGAGCCAGTTCTTCCGCGATGGCGCCCCGCTTACAGGGCAGTCGGATCATCTGGCGAACGTCGAATTGGGACTGGAAGACACCGAAAAGCTTTCGCAGCAGACGATCCTGATTTCCTACGCGTCCGATCGCGTCACCCGGCGGGGTCCGTCGGGCCAGCCCGACATCTTCGAGCGCCCCGGCTTCCAGATCGATTTCGTCGCGCGCCAGGGCATCATGCTGACAGGCAAGGCGTTCGAGCTGAAGTTCGAGGCCCGCAACATTTTGGGCACCAAGTATAAGGAAATGCAGCAGAGCGGTGACAACACCATCTACTACAACCTGTACAAGCCCGGCACGACCTTCTCGCTCAGCGGGTCGGTGAAGTTCTGACAGGTCCCTTGCGCTCCATCCCGGTTCGCACCGGGATGGAGTCTGCGACCGGCCGTTGGCGGGCGGACTCGCCCCTCTGTCAAAAAACTGTAATCTCTTCGTCAGCTGATTGTCACCGATCGCCCCTAGGCGATTCGCGAGACGCTTTTCGGTCTGGGGGACAGGGACGAATTCATGGCAGTGCTGATGACCGGATCGGCCCTTCGGCCGCCGCGCGCGCTGCCTTCGTGGCTGCGCGGCAGCAAAAGGTCGCCGCGCGACGTGGCGCCGCTGCTGCTTGTCGGCCTGCTGGGTGTTGCGCTGATCTGGCAGGCGGTCAGCCTGTTCTGGACGCTGGTCGTGCCGCTTTCGCCGCTCGGTGCATGGCAGCCGCAGACGGCGGTCATCGCTTCGCCGGCTGAACGTCGCGCGCTGTTTGCGAGCATCGATCCCTTCTTCCGCGGTGGGGCGCAGGGCCCCGCGGCCGCTACGGTCACCTCGGCGGGCCTGACCTTGTTCGGGATCAACATCAACGAAGCGACCGGCGGCGGCTCGGCGATCATCGCGGGCGAGGACGGGGTGCAGAACAGCTATGCCGTCGGCGACGAAATCGCGCCGGGGCTCAAGCTCGTCGGCGTCGCTTTCGACCATGTGCTGCTCGACCGTGGCGGCACGCGGGAAAGCCTGTTCCTCGACCAGAGCGGCGAGGCGCCGGTCGCATCGCCTGCAACGCCGCTGCCCGCGCCGACGCCCGAACCGGGCGGTGCCGCCGGGGCCGCCTCGCCCGGCGGTGAATTGTCGCCCGCCGCGCTCAAGGCCGGTGTCGGCTTCGCGCCACGGACCGAAAACGGCAAGGTCACCGGCCTCGTCGTCCAGCCGCAGGGCGATGGCGCGGTGTTCCGCGCTGCCGGGTTGAAACCCGGCGACGTTATCCGTTCGGTGAGCGGCCGTCCGATCGGTTCGGCCGCCGACGCCGCCAGCCTTGCCAGCCAGCTCACGCCGGGTGCGCGTATCTCGCTCGAGGTCGAGCGCGGCGCCAGCGTCGTCCCCGTCGCCATCTTCCTCTCGAAGCAATAGGTTTATGCGTTTCAAACTGTCCCTGATGCTCGCCGCCGCGCTCGTTTCCGCGACTCCCGGACCGGCTTTCGCGCAATATACGCTGAACGTCCGCGACGCCGATATCCGCGCCTTCATCCAGGATGCGGCGCGGATCACCGGGCGTACTTTCGTGATCGACGGGCGTGTCAACGGCAAGGTGTCGGTCGTCACCGACCGGCCGCTGTCGCGCAGCGAATATTTCGAGATTTTCCTATCGACGCTGCGCTCGAACGGGCTCGTCGCGGTGCCCGGCCCGAATGGTGCCTATCGCATCCAGCCGATCGACGGCGCGGCATCGCAGCCGGGGCGGATCGGCAGCAACCGTGCGGCACAGAACCAGTTCGTCACCGAAATCATCCGCCTCAAGCATATCGATGCGGTTGCGGCGGTCGAAACGTTGCGCCCGCTGGTCAGTCCGCAGGGCTCGCTCACCGCGAACCGCAACGCCAACAGCCTCGTCGTCGCCGATTTCGCCGACAATATCCGCCGCATCCGCACGCTTGCCGCGAGCATCGACCGCGACAGTTCGTCGAGCCAGATCGTGACGTTGAAGAACGCCGGCGCGCGCGAGATCGCCGCCGCGCTCACCGCGCTCGTTCCGGCGGCGGGCGAAGGCGCGCGGGCGCCGATCGCGATCGTGCCGATCGACAGCAGCAACGCGATCGCCCTGCGTGGCGACCAGGCGCTCGTCGCGCGCTTCGTGTCGATGGCACATGATCTCGACGCCAAGGCGGCGGGCGGGACCGAACTCCGCGTCTATTGGCTCGAACATGCCAATGCCGAAACATTGCTGCCGACCTTGCAGCAACTCGTCGGCGGGGGCAGCGATCCCGCGCAGAAAGCAGGCCTGCCGCCCGCGTCTTCTTCCTCTTCGACGGCGGGCGGCAGCACGCCGGCACCCACGGCCGCGCCCGCAGCCGCCACGCCGACCTCGGTCAGCGGTTCGGGCGGCAGCATCGCGACGCGCGGCCCCGCGATCGTCACGCGTTACGAGGGCGCGAACGCGATCATCGTCGCGGCGAACAGCGAAGTACAGCGGATGCTCGGCGAGCTGATCCGCCAGCTCGACAGCCGCCGTGAACAGGTGCTGGTCGAGGCAATCGTCGTCGAGATCGGCGACGATGCCGCGAAGCGGCTCGGCGTCCAGTTCCTGCTCGGCGGGAAGAATATTCCCTTCGTCGCGACCAACTACAGCAATGCCCAGCCGAATATCTTCACGCTCGGCGGGGCCTATGCGGCGACCAAGCTCACCGAGGACAAGACTACGGTCGATGGCACGACCACGGTGACGCAGACGTCGAGCGCGCTCGGCAGCACGCTGCAGGATGCGGCGGCGGCGTCGCTGCTGTCGGCGACCGGCGGCTTTGCGGGCTTCGCGGGGGATATCGGCAAGAACACGATCTTCGGCGCGATTATCAACGCGGTGAAATCGGATACGACGTCGAACCTGCTCGCGACCCCGCATATCGTGACGCTCGACAATCAGGCCGCGAAATTCCTCGTCGGGCAGGAAGTGCCGATCACCACCGGCGAGGCGCTGAGCAAGAATTTCGACAATGCCTTTCGCACCGTCCAGCGCGAGGAGGTCGGCATCAAGCTGGAAGTGACGCCGCAGGTGAACGGCGCGGGTGAGGTGAAGCTGTTCCTCCGCCAGGAAGTGTCGAGCGTCGCCGGGCCGGTATCGTCGCGCAACAGCGATCTCATCCTCAACAAGCGCTCGTTCGAGACGGTGCTGACCGTCGATGATGGCGAGATTCTCGCGATCGGCGGCCTGCTCAACGACGACGAGCGCAAGACGATCGAACGCATTCCGCTGCTCAGCGACATTCCGCTGATCGGCGAGCTGTTCAAGTCGCGCAGCCGTTCGCGCTCGAAGACCAACCTGATGGTCTTCATCCGCCCGACGGTGCTGCGCAATCGCGAGGACAATGCCGCGCTGACCGCGCGCCGTTACGGCTATATCCGCGATTTCCAGCTCCAGCGGAACCCCGACGAGGAGCCCGCGATCGACACGCTGGTGCGCGACTATATGGGGACGACCCCGCCGATTCCGGCCGCGCCGAGCGCGAGCGACGTGACCGTCGGCCCGGTCGATCTCCCGGCGCTGCGTGGACAGGGGGGCACCGTCACGCCCGCCGACGTTCCGCCCTCGATCTCGCAAGCGCCTGCTCCCCCCGCCGGAGAGCATCAGTGAGCGACTCCGAACCGGCCGCGCCGCCCGCGGCGCCGGTCGATATTCCCTATGGCTTCGCGCGCGCGCATGGCGTCGTGATCGCGGAGGACGAGCGCGGGGGCTGGCTCGCGACCTTGCGCGAAGGCAGCGATCCTGCGGTGTTGATCGAGGTGAAGCGCTATCTTGCGGCGCCGATCCGCGTTGCGACCGCGAACCCGGCGGACTTCGACCGGCTCCTTTCCGACCATTATGCCGTCGATGCCTCGGCGGCGGCGATGGCGGGGACAGTGGGGGGCAGCGACCTGGAACTCGGCATCCCGAGCGCGGAGGATCTGCTCGACAGCGCCGACGATGCCCCGGCGATCCGCCTGATCAACGCGATCATCGCCGAAGCGGTGCGGCAAGGGGTCAGCGACATCCATATCGAGCCCTATGAAAGCGGGCTCGTGGTGCGGATGCGGACCGATGGCGTGCTGCGCGAGCATCTGCGTATGCCACCGCACGTCGCGCCGGTCGTCGTCAGCCGCATCAAGGTCATGGCGCGGCTCGACATCGCCGAGCGCCGCGTGCCGCAGGACGGGCGTATCGCGTTGACACTGGCGGGCAAGGCGGTCGACGTCCGCGTTTCGACCTTGCCGAGCCGCGCGGGCGAGCGCGTGGTGATGCGTATCCTCGACAAGGACACGGCGGGGATCGACTTCGACGTGCTTGGCCTGTCGGGAGAGGCCGACCGTATTTTGCGCGAAGCATTGGCGGAGCCCAACGGGATCATCCTCGTCACCGGCCCGACCGGATCGGGCAAGACGACGACGCTCTATGCCGCGCTCAAGCAATTGAACGACGGGCAGCGCAACATCCTGACCGTCGAGGACCCGGTCGAATATGCTGTCGATGGCATCGGCCAGACGCAGGTCAATGCCAAGGTCGGGCTCGATTTCGCTGCAGGGTTGCGTGCGATCCTGCGTCAGGACCCCGACGTCGTTATGGTCGGCGAAATCCGCGACCGCGAAACGGCGGACATTGCGGTGCAGGCGTCGCTCACCGGCCACCTCGTGCTCTCGACCGTCCACACCAACGACGCGGTCGGCGCGATCACGCGCCTCAAGGACCTCAAGGTCGAACCCTTCCTGCTCGCCTCGACCCTGCGCGCGGTGCTCGCGCAGCGGCTCGTCCGCAAGCTTTGCGAGCATTGCCGCGAGCCGGTGCAGGCCGACAACAGTATCGCCGCAGTCCTCGGCCTCGACATCGGCACGGTCGTGTGGCGGCCGAAGGGTTGCGACCAGTGCGGCCATACCGGCTTCAAGGGCCGCATCGGCGTGTTCGAGGCGATCAAGGTCGACGAGACGGTGCGCCGCTATATCTACGCTGGCGGCGACGAGGCGATGATCGCGAAACATGCGTTCCTGAAGGCGCCGACGCTCGCCAGCGCGGCGCGCGCGATGGTTGCGAAGGGGCTGACGACGCCCGAGGAGGCGATCCGCATCGCGCGGCGCGAAGATGTCGATGCCTGATTATCGCTATGTGGCGATCGATCCGCAGGGCCGCGAGCGCAAGGGGCGGCTGACCGCCGCGAACGACGATGCTGCGCGCGCCGGACTGATCGCGCGAAAATTCCATATCGTCGCGGTCGAGGAGGCGGGAGCGAAGCCCGCGGCTGGCCGCTCGCTGCTCGCCTTTCGCCGGAACAAGCTGTCGTCGAAGGAACTGGCGCTGTTCACGCGCCAGCTCGCGACGCTGGTCGAGGTCGCGCCGCTCGAAGAGGCGCTGCGCACGCTCACGCGACAGAGCGAGGCCGAAAGCGCTCGCGCGGTGATCGGCGATGTCCACGCGGGATTGCTCGAAGGACGCCGCCTCGCCGACGCGATGGCGCGCCAGCCGGACAGCTTTCCGCCGCTCTATCGCGCGATGGTCGCGGCGGGCGAGACCACGGGCAGCCTGACGACGATCCTTGCGCGGCTCGCCGACCTGCTCGAACGTCAGGCCGAGGTGCAGGGCAAGCTGATCGCGGCGCTCGCCTATCCGGTCGTTCTCGCTTTCGTCGCGATCGGCGTCGTCGCGGCGCTGATGATCTTCGTCGTCCCGCGCGTCGTCGAGCAGTTCGACGATGTTGGGCAGCAGCTTCCGTTCCTGACCCGCGCGGTGATCGCGATTTCCGGCTTCGCGGCCAACTGGTGGTGGCTGGCGCTGCTGCTGATCGCTGCCGCCGTCTTCGGCTGGGTCAGCGCGATGCGACGTCCGGGTTTCAAGGCGGCGGTCGATGCGCGGCTGCTGCGCCTGCCGCTGATCGGGCGGCTGCTCCGCGACCTGTATGCCGCACGCTTCGCGCGCACCCTCTCGACCATGGTGTCGAGCCGCCTGCCGCTCGTCGAGGGGCTGCGGCTCACCGTGCCGACGATCCGCAACGGCGCGCTCGCGGCGGCCACCGCGGCAATCGTCGATCAGGTGCGCGCGGGCGGCAGCCTGTCGGCCGCGCTCCGCGACGCCGGGGTCTTCCCGCCGCTGCTGGTTTACATGACCGCCAGCGGTGAAAGCGCCGGGCGGCTGGAGCAGATGCTCGAGCGCGCCGCCGACTATCTCGAACGCGAGTTCGACCGTTTCACCGCCGCGTCGATGGCCCTTCTCGAACCTGTCATAATTGTCGTTATGGGGTCGTGCGTCGCCCTCATCATCCTCTCCATCCTGCTTCCGATCCTCCAGTTGCAGAACCTTGCGGGACTATAATAATATGTCGCTGATGCAGCTTTTCGTCCGCCTGATGGTCGATCCGTCCCGCCCCGATCGGCGGCGTAAGAAGGACGAGCGCGGCTTCACCCTGACCGAGCTGATGGTCGTGATCTTCATCATCGGCCTGCTCGCGACGGTGGTGATGATCAACGTTCTGCCAAGTCAGGACAAGGCGATGGTGACCAAGGCGAAGACCGACATCGCGACGCTCGAAAGCGCGCTCGAGCAATATCGCCTCGACAATCTCGTCTATCCCGCGACGACCGACGGGCTGAACGCGCTCGTCACGCCGCCGCCCGCACTGGCGCAGCCCGAGCGCTATCGTCGCGGCGGTTATATCAAGAAGCTGCCGGACGATCCTTGGGGACGCCCCTATAATTACCAGGCGCCCGCGGCGAACGGAAAGGCGTTCGATGTCTGGTCGCAGGGCGCCGACGGTGCGCCGGGCGGAACCGACGACAATGCCGACATCCACGGAGAAGGTTGAACCCCGCTGGGGCGAACGCGGCTTCACGCTCGTCGAACTGATGGTCGTGCTCGCGATCCTTGGACTCGCGGCGACCGCGGTCGTGCTGACGATCCCGGGCGAGGAGCGTACCGTGCGCAGCGAGGCCGACCGGCTCGCCTCGCGGCTTGCCGCGGCGCGCGATGTCGCGGTGATCGAGGGGCGCAGCGTGTCGGTGAATTTCGCGCCTTCGGGCTATGGGTTCGAGCGGAAAGTCGATGGCGGCTGGCAGCCGCTGCCCGGACGCGCCTTCGAGCAGCGCGGCTGGCCCGGCGGTGTTCGTTTTATGGGGGGTGACGGGCAGGCGACGGCGCGTGTCCTCTTCGACCGCATCGGCACCAGTTCGACGCCGCAAGCTGTGGCGCTGACGGGCGGCGATGCGCGCGAGGTCGTGCGAATCTCCGCGACGGGGGAGGTCAGCCGTGGCGAGCGATGACGTCGTTCGTCGTTCGCCATCCGGCGAACGCGGCTTTACCCTGCTCGAAATGCTGGTGGCGCTCAGCATCATCAGCATTGCGGCGCTGACGCTCGTCCGGCTCGATGCCTATGCGGTGCGGACGGCGGGCGACCTCGACGAAAGCACGATGGCGGGGATCGTCGCGCAGAACCGCGCGGTCGAACTGTGGACCGATCCGTCGCCGCCGACGATCGGGGCGAGCGCGAGCAGCGTCGCGAACGCTGGTCGCAACTGGCGGATTGAGCAGCGCGTCGCGAAGACCGCCGATCAGGAATTGCTGCGCATCGATCTGGTCGTGCGGCCCGAAAGCGGTCGCGGGCAGGCGGCGCTGACGATCATCAGGTCGTCGCGGTGAGGAAGGGTGCGAATCCCCGGTGTGTCCCCGCGAAGGCGGGGACCCAGAGCGGTGAAACGCGACGTTGCATGTTTCCGCTCTGGGCCCCCGCCTTCGCGGGGGAACGCGAAAGCGATAATGATCGTGGCTTCACTCTCGTCGAAATGCTCGTCGCGCTCTCGATCTTCGCGATGATCGCCGCGATGGGCGTGGGCCTGCTCCGCAGCAGCGTCGATACCCAGGATGCGGTGCAGCAGAGGCTCAAGGGCATGAGCGGGCTCAATCGCGTCCGCGCGGTCATGGCGAATGATCTGGCGCAGGCGGTGCAGCGCGCGACGCGCGGTCTGTCGGGGGAGAATGTTCCCGCTTTCCTTGGTTCTTCGACTGGTTTTGCGTTCGTTCATGGCGGTGCAGGCGCCGGTGACGGCAGCCCGCGCCCTAATGTCGAGCGCGTTGGTTATGCGCTGACCAGCGGCGAGTGGCGCCGCGCGACGCAGCCGATGCTCGACGGCACCGCGCTCTCTGACGGCGACCGGCTCGTCGGCGAGGTGTCCGCCGCCGCCGTCCGCTACCGCGACGAGAAGGGCAATTGGTCCGAAAGCTGGACGAGCGACCCCGGCGACCGCCTGCCGCGTGCGGTCGAGGTGCGGCTGACCCGCACCGGCCGCGCGCCGCTGACAATGCTGTTCCTGACCGCGCCGGCGGTGCCGCCGCCGCTGGTCGCACAGGCGCCGGCGCCATGACTCATCACGGGCACGAGGAACGCGGGGCGGCGCTGCTCGCGGTGCTGCTGCTCGTCGCGGTGATGGCGGTGATCGCGGCGACCGCGCTCGACCGGCTGATGCTCGCGACGCGGATCGCCGGGAGCGCCTCGACGGTCGATCAGGGCCGCGCCTACGCCTTCGCCGCCGAACAGATTGCGCTGCGCCGGGTTTCCAGCCTCGTCTCGCGCGACCCGACGCGGTTGACCCTCGACGACGGCTGGCTGGGACGCGATTTCACCTTGCCGCTTCCCGGCGGTGAGGGACACGCACGACTGACCGATGCGAACAACTGCTTCAACCTCAACAGTCTCGCCGCCGAGGTCGTGCCGGGCAAGTTCAGCCAGCGCGCGGGCGCGGTGGCGCAGTTCGCGGCGCTGATGAAGCTTGTCGGGATCAATGACGGCGAAGCGCAGCAGATCGCGGGCGCGACGGCCGACTGGATCGACAGCGACAGCAACGATGGCCCGCTCGGCGCCGAAGACAATGTCTATCGCGGGATGCAGGCGAGCTATCTGCCCGCGAACCGCAAGATGGCCGACGTCAGCGAACTGCGCGCGGTGCGCGGGGTGACGCCCAAAATCTATGCGCGGCTCAAGCCCTGGATCTGCGTGCTGCCGGTTGCCGAACCCGTGAAGCTCAACGTCAACACATTGACCCCCGAGCAGGCGCCGCTGATCGCGATGCTGGTGCCGGGTACATTGACCATCGCCGATGCGCGCGCGGCGCTGGCGGCGCGTCCCGCCGGCGGCTATGGCAGCAGCGTCCGATTCTGGGAGGCGCGGGTCTTCGAGGGCCGCAAGCCGCAGGACGATGTCGCCGCGCAGGCGGGGGTGAACAGTCGCTGGCTCGCGCTGACGACGCAGGTGAAGGTTGGGGACGGGGTTTTGACGGCAAGGTCGCTCATCGATGCGAACGGCGGCGCGGCTTCGGCTGGGCAGGCCTCGCCGGTGATCGTCCGCCGCGACTGGGGCGAAAGCAACTGACATGGGCCGCACCCTGATTCTCTGGCTGCCCCCGGTGGCGGCGCTCGGCGGCGAGACCGCGGTCCGCCCAGCCTGGCTGCGGGTCGACGACGGCGTAATCGTCGATTCGGGACAGGATGACGGCTGGGTCGATGCGTGGGAGCGGCCGCAGGATGACACGGCCGACGACCGGCTGATTGCGCTGGCGCCGGCGGTCGACGTGCCGCTGCGCTGGCATCATTATCCCGACGCTGCGCCCGCGCAGGCCGCTGCGGCAGCGCGGCTCGACGCGCTGAAAGGCAGTCTGGGCGACGCCGCCGCGCTGCACGTTGTTGCAGGCCCACCCGCGGAGGCGGGGCAGGCAGTGCCGGTCGCGGTGACGACGCATGCTGCGATGACGGCGTGGACCGAGTGGCTTGCCGGGCGGGGGCTGGCGCCGGCTGCGATCGTGCCCGCCGCAGCCACGGTTCCGCCGCCGGAGCCAGACACGCTGTGGCTCGCGGAGGTCGGCGGTGAGGCGATCGTTCGCACCGATGACCGCGCCTTCCTGTCGGACCCCGAACTCGACCCGCTGATCGCGGGCGAGCGCCATATAGCGCCGCTCGAGCCCGAGCGGATGCGCGAGGCGCTGCTGCTCTCGCTCGCCGCGCCGCCGCTCGATCTGCTCAGCGGGGCATGGAAGCCCAAGCGGGGCTGGGCGGTCGATCCGGCGCTGCTGCGGCTTGCGAAGCGGCTGCTGATCGCGCTTGCCGCGGTCAGCCTGCTGATCCCGATCGTCCATGCGGTCCGGTTGACGGCGGATACGAACCGCGCCGACGAGGCGACTGTCGCGATGGCGAAAAAGGCTGGCATCACTGCCGCGGATGCCGAAGCGGCGGAGGCCGAACTCGACCGGCGCCTCGCCGCCGCCGGTGGCGGGCCGCTGGCGTTCTCGGTGCCCGCGTCGGCGCTTTACGACGCGATGCGCGATACGCCGGGCGTATCGCTCAAGACCCTGTCGCATCGCACCGACGGGACGCTGACCACGACGCTCGCGGCGCCGCGGGTCGACGATATCAACACGGTGCTGCTCGCGCTGCAGGCGCATGGCTATCGCATCACCGCGCAGCCGATGGCGGGCACCGACGGTCAGCAGATGGCGAATGTAACGATCCGGGCGGTGCCATGATGGATGCAGTCAAAAGCTGGTGGAGCGGCCTGTCGATGCGCGAGCGCTGGCTCGTCGGCGTCGCCGGCGTGCTCGCGCTCGGCGTGCTCGGCTGGGCGATCGGCCGCTCCGCGGTCGCGGCCTTCGTCGACCTCGAAACCCGGCATGGCGCCGCGATCGAGCGCGAGGGCCGGGTCGCGGCAAAGGTCGCCTTGCTCGCGCGGCGCCCCGCGAAATCGGTGGCTTCGGCGGTCGATGCGATCCAGATCGACCAATATCTCGCCCAATCGGCGGGCGAGATCGGGCTGACGCTCGACCGCAACGAGGCGCGCGGGCAGGGGCAGGCGACGATCGCGATTGCGGCCGCCAAAGCGCCGGTGCTCACCGACTGGCTCGCGGGACTGGAAGGGCAGGGTTTCATCGTCGATCAGCTCACCATTGCCCCCGCTGCCGACGGCACCGTGGGCATGACCGCCGAACTGAGAAAGGCCGGACAATGAGCGTGCGCCGGCGCTGGATCGTCGCCGCCGCGTCGTTCGCGCTGATCCTGATCGTCGCGACCTTTCCGATGCGGCTGGCACTGTCGCTGGCGGGCGCGGGCGACGCCGGGATCGCGGCGCGCGAGGTTCGCGGTTCGATATGGTCGGGCGCGCTGATCGATGCGCGGCTCGGCGCCTTGCCGCTGGGCACCGTCCGCGCCAGCCTGTCGCCGCTCGCGCTGCTCGGCGGCGATATCGAACTTGCCTTTTCGCGGGCTGACGACCGGCTCGGGGCGCTGTCGGGACGGCTGCACGGCAGCAATCCGCGCGGCATGTCCGACGTCAATGGCACCACCTCGCTTTCGGGCGGGCTCGGGATGGTGCCGGTCGATACGATCCGCTTCGAGGGGGCGGCGGTACGTTTCGACGATGCGGGCCAATGCGTTGCGGCGGCGGGGCGGCTGCAACTGATGGTCAACGCGCCGCTCGCCGGGCTCGATCTGTCGCGCGGGCTGTCGGGGCCGCTGACCTGCGCGAACGGGCGTGCGCAGGCCGCGCTCGCGAGCCAGTCGGGGATGGAGCGGCTGACCCTGTCGTTCGACGGCAAGGGCGCGTATCGCGGGCAATTCGCGATCAACGTCGATCGCGATCCGGCGATGGCGGCGGCGCTGACGGTGCTCGGGTTCAAGCCCGGATCGAGCGGATATGTGCTGACGACGATGGGCCGGTTCTAGCGGCTCTTTGAAAGATCATGTTCCCCCGCGAAGGCGGGGGTCCATTTCCTGTTGGTGCGATTTTGAACCGGCCGGAGATGGGTCCCCGCCTTCGCGGGGACGCGGTGATTGCTCGAAGTTGGATAAGGGAAGGCTGGAGATTATTTCATCAACCCTTGATACCTTGCCCTTCGGCGCCTCTGTCATGCTTGCTGGTCTCGCCGGCCTCATTCTCGGCAGCTTCATCGCGACGCTGGTGCTGCGCTGGCCCGTCGGACGATCGGTGCTTGGACGCTCGCAATGCGACGGCTGCGGGCGCCCGCTGCGGGCATGGGAACTGGTGCCGCTCCTGTCGGCGCTGCTGGCGCGCGGAAAATGCGGCCGCTGCGGTGCCGGTATCGATCCGTTTCATGGCCGCGTCGAGCTGGTTTCGGGGCTGATCGGGGTCGTCGCGCTGGCGCTCCTGCCCGGTACGGCGGGCTGGCTCTGGGCGCTCTTCGGCTGGCTGCTGCTGCCGCTCGCGCTTCTCGACGCGCGCCACTTCTGGCTTCCCGATCGCCTGAGTGCCATTCTCGCGCTCGCAGGGCTCCTGCTGGCTGGGCCGATGCTGGGCACGGCTTTGCTCGATCGCTGGATTGCCGCCGCCGTGGGCGGACTGGGGCTTGCTGCGATCGCCTGGGTCTATCGCCGCGCGCGCGGCGCCGAGGGGATGGGCGGCGGCGATCCGAAGCTGGTCGCGGCGATCGGCTGCTGGCTCGGCTGGCAGGCGCTGCCGCTGGCGCTGCTGCTCGCCAGTCTCGGGGGGATCGGCTGGGCGCTTTTCGTCCAGCAAAAAGGGGACCAGCCGCTTGCCCGGCGGCGGGTCCCCTTCGGTCTGTTCGCGTGCATCGCGGCCTGGGCCGCGGTGCCGCTGTGGCTGCTGATCAGTTCCCGATGACGACGGTTACTGCGCGCCGGTTCTGCGCCCAGGCTTCCTCGTTCGAGCCCACCGCCGCCGGGCGTTCCTTGCCATAGCTGATCACGTTGATGCGCGACGGATCGACGCCCAGCGTCGCAAGGTAGTTTTTCGCGGCGTTGGCGCGGCGCTCGCCGAGCGCGATGTTGTAGTCGCGGGTGCCGCGCTCGTCGGCGTGGCCTTCCAGCGTGACGCGGACGGCGGGGTTGCGCGCGAGCCATTGCGCCTGGCTCTGCAGCGTCGCCTGATCCTCGGCATCGACATTATACTGATCGAAGCCGAAGAAAATCCGGTCCGACGAAACATTGGCGATAAAGTCTTGCTGCGATCCGGGGACCACGCCACCGGTATTCGATCCGGTATCGGTCCCGCTTCCTTCAGGAGCGGGCGGAAGTACTTCCGGCGCCTTCTTCGCGCATGCACCCACAGCAAGCATGGTGATCGCCGCGATCATCGCGGTTGTTTTGCGTATCGTCATCTTGTCTGTCCTCTTGTTGTTGCGTTTTTCAGTCGTGACCGCGGAGCATTAACCTGCATTGAACGCGCAGAGTCAAACCCCGCGGATTTCCTTTGGTTCCGCGGCTCCGGGTCAGGGCAGGATCGGCCCCCAGCTCGGGTCCGATCCGTCCTGCGGGGTCGGCAGGCGGCGCAGGTTCACGCCGGTCAGATCGACCTGCCATAGCGTCGACTTGCCGTCCTTGCCCGGCGAGGTGCGGAAGAACTGGATGACGCGGCCGTTCGGCGACCAGGTCGGCGCCTCATCCTGCCAGCTGTTGGTGAGCAGGCGCGTGCCGCCGCCCGACGGCGTCATCACCCCGACGCGGAACTCGCCGCCGCCCATCTTGGTGAAGGCAATGAGGTCGCCGCGCGGCGACCATTCGGGGGTGGCATAGCGGCCGCCGCCGAAGCTGATCCGCTGCTGGTTCGAACCGTCGATGTTCATCGTGTAGATTTGCTGGCTGCCCGACCGGTCGCTTTCGAACACGATCTTCTTGCCGTCGGGCGAGAAGCTGCCGCCGACATCGATTCCGGGCGTGCTGGTCAGCCGCACGGGGGTGCCGCCATTCGCCGAGATGCGATAGATGTCGGTGTTGCCGCCGACCGCCATCGAATAGAGAATCTGGGTACCATCGGGCGACCAGCGCGGCGCGAAGGTCGCGTTCCGGCTTTCGGTCACCAGCTTTTGCGTGCCCGCATTGACGTCGTAGATGAAGACGCGGACGCGGTCGTTCAGATAGCTGACGTAAACGATCTTCTTGTAATCGGGCGAGAAGCGCGGGCTGAGCGCGAGCGCCTGGCCGTTGGTGATGAAGCGGTGGTTGCCGCCGTCCGAGTCCATGATCGCGAGCCGCTTGATGCGGTTCCCCTTGGGGCCGCTCTCGGCGATATAGGCGACGCGGCTGTCGAAGAAGGGCGATTCGCCCGACAGGCGCGAATAGATGGCGTCGGCGCATTTATGCGCGGCGCGGCGCCAGTCGCCGGGCTGGATCTCATAGCCCTGGCGCACCAGTTCGCTGCCGAGATCGGTGTCGTAGAGATAGCAGCCGACGACGAGCCCGCCGGTGCCGCTCGCCTGCACGAAGCCGTGGACGACATTTTCGGCGTTGCGGGCCTTCCAGTCTGCGAATTGCGGCGCGCGCACCTCGGTCATGCTGATCGCGCGGACGCTGCCGGGGCCGAGCGGGGCGTAAAGCCCGCTGCGTTCGAGGTCGGCGGCGATCACGTCGGAAATCTGCTTGCCGAGGCTGGCGGTGTTGAGCCCCGCGACGTTCACCGCAGCGGGGGTCGCGAAGGCGGGGACCGCGATGACGGTGCGATCCTGCGAGAGCGTGCCCTCGATCGTTTCGCGCGGTTCGGTCGGCGCGGGGACGGCGGGCGGGTTGACCTGCGCGAAAGCCGGAGCGGCACCGAGCGCAAGAGCGAGTGAAAGGGCGATGGGGCGCAGGAGCATCTCTCTCTACCTTTTGATGAAATCGAGCGTGTAATTCTGCCAGAAGCTGTAATTTTCTTCCGGAAGATCGAAGGGGGCGGCGAGTTCGATCGCACGTTTCGCGCATTCCTGGTGCCGCTGGACCTGGAAGCGGTTGCTGTCATTCTGTCCCGAGGTTTCGACGCTGGTGAAACCGGCGAGGGCTCCCGCGGCGGTGAGGCGGAATTTGACCACGGTCTTGAGCTGATCGACATCGACGCCGGTGACCTTACACCCATTCCAGCGCGGGCCGACCTTAGCCTTGATGCTGACGTCGATCGAGCGGCGAACCTCGGCGGATGTCGTTGCAGCGGGTGCGCCTTTGCCCGCAGGCTTCTTGGGCTGCGACTTCGCGAGGCCGTCGATGATTCCGTCGAGGCGGCCGGTGGGGCCGGTCGTCGTTTTCTTCGGCGTCGCTTTCGGCGCCGGCTTCGGCGCCGCCTTTTGCGCGGCGGGCGGAGCCTTTTTGGGCGGAGTCGGGACCGGACGTGCCACCTGCTTCGGCGCCGGGGCGGGCGTCGGGCGCACCACAGGCTCGGGAAGCGGAGGCGGCGGGACGGGCTCGGGCGATGCGATGTCGGTCGCGTCTTCCTCGCCCAGCCGGGCGGCGGGCGGGGTCTCACTGATCACCGGTGCCGACGATTGCGGCGCGGTCTCGGCGATCAGATCGACTTCCATCGGCGGATTGTCGAAGCGCCGGTCGCCTGCGGTCCATTGCACCGAGAGCAGCCCGATCACGACGATATGCAGCGCCACCGCGATCGCGATGCCGGTCTTCTGATTCCCCCGGGATGCCGTTTGCGCCGCCATCGTCCCTGCCTATTGCGCCGCGTCTGAACCGTCGGTGACCGCGGCCTCGGCCGGCGCGGCGCCTTCCGATCCGGTCGTGACGAGCGCGATGCGCGACAGGCCGGCGCGGTTGAGCTCGCCCATGATCCGCATCACGCGGCCATAATCGAGCCCCTTGTCGGCGCGCAGCATGATCTGGCGCGGCTTGTCGCTGTCCTTTTGCGCGGCGGCGATCGCATCGAGCCGCGCGGGAAGCTCGGCCTCGGGCACGACCTCTTCGCCGATATAAATGGTGTCGTCTCCGTTGATCGACAGCTGCACCGGCTCCTGCTCCTCGGTCTCTACGGGCTTGGCGCGGCTTTCGGGCAGGTCGATCGGGACGGCGGAGGCAAGCAGCGGCGCGGTGATCATGAAGATGATCAGCAGCACCAGCATCACGTCGACGAGCGGCGTGACGTTGATCTCCGACATCGGCGCGCGGCGGCTGCCGCGCCCGCGCCGCCTGCCGGTCGCGCCCGAAGGTCCGCTCATCGCCATCAGGCTTCGACCTCCAGCTCGCGGCTGAACATCGCGTGCAGCCCGTCGGCGAAGCGGCCGAGCCGCGATTCAAGCCGGTTCAATCGCTGGGAGAAGGCATTGTAGGCGATCACCGCAGGGATGGCGGCGAACAGGCCGATCGCGGTCGCGAACAGCGCTTCGGCGATGCCGGGCGCGACGACGGCGAGGCTGCTGTTGTTCGAGGCGGCGATCGCGGTGAAGCTGCGCATGATGCCCCACACGGTGCCGAACAGGCCGACGAACGGCGCGACCGAGCCGATGGTCGCGAGTGTCCCGATCTTGTCGGCAAGCCGATCGACCTCACCCTCGACCGCGGCGTTCATCGCGACGCCGAGGCGTTCGCGCGTGCCCTCGCGATCGACGTTCTTGCCTGCGGTGGAGCGGCGCCATTCGGAGATACCCGCCGCGAAGACCTTCGCGCTCGGCAATTCCTCGCGGCCATTCTCGTCGTAGAATTTGTCGATATTGCCCGCGCGCCAGAAATCGCGCTCGAAGGTTTCGGACGCGCTCATCAACTTACGGACGCTGAAGCCGTGAGTCAGGATCACCGCCCAGACATAGATAGAGGCGAGCAGCAGGCCGATCATCACGCCTTTGACGATCCAGTCGGCCTGGATGAACAGCGCGATCGGCGACAGCGTCGCGGCGTCGGCCGCCAGCTTGATATTGTCTAGCAAGGGATGGTCTCTCCATTCATGATGGCGGTGAAGCGGTCGGCCCAGCCCGCTGGCTGGCGGCGCGGCCGGCCTTCGGGCGACAGGAAGGCGGCGGTAACACGCCCCTCGGTTAACGTGTCCTGACCGCGAAGGATGCGCTGCGCGATGATCACGCTCGCGCCGCGCACCGCCTCGACGGTGCTGACGACCAGCAAATCGTCGTCGAGCTTCGCGGGACTGCGGTATTTGATGGTCAGGTCGGTGACCGCCCATGCGCCTTCGCCGCTCTCCATCGCCGCGCGCTGGTCGATTCCGGCGAGGCGCAGCATGTCGGAGCGCGCGCGTTCCATATAGCGGAGGTAATTGGCGTGATAGACGATGCCCGACAGGTCGGTGTCCTCGAAATAGACGCGCGCCCGGTAATGATGCGCAGCCCCGACGAAGGCGCCGGGGATGAAGGGTGGGGGAACGTCCGCCATGGTTAAGACCGATAGCGGGGCATCGACTCGCCGCAAAGCCCTCTTCAACGGTTCGTCGCAGCGAAACGGCATTTGGTAGTTCCGTGCCCCTGCGAAGGCAGGGGCCCATCACATCCCGTTGCGACACCCTGCAGCCTTCTGCGAGTGGATGGACCGTCTGAAGATGGGCCCCTGCCTTCGCAGGGGCACGGGGCTATTTCCCTTGGTCGAAAAGCCCGTCTTGCGTGCCTGCAGGCGGATTGAGCCCCAGATGCTTCCACGCGCTGGCGTTGAGCATTCGCCCGCGTGCGGTGCGGGCGATCAGGCCGATCTGGAGCAGATAGGGCTCGATCACATCCTCGATCGTGTCGCGCGGCTCGCTGAGTCCCGCCGCGAGCGTGTCGGCGCCGACCGGGCCGCCGCGATAGATGTCGGCGATCATGGTGAGGTAGCGCCGATCCATCGCGTCGAGCCCGAGCGCATCGACCTCCAGCCGATTGAGCGCCGCGTCGGCGACCTTCGCATCGACGATCTGTGCCCCCGCCACCGTCGCGAAATCGCGCACGCGGCGGAGCAGCCGCCCGGCGATACGCGGGGTCCCGCGCGAGCGCTTCGCGATTTCGAGCGCGCCGTCGGGCGCGATACCCAGCCCGAGCAGCCGTGCGGCGCGGCCGATCACCTGTTCGAGCTCGCCATGCGTGTAGAAGTTGAGCCGCACCGGAATGCCGAAGCGGTCGCGCAGCGGCGTCGTCAGCAGGCCCTGCCGCGTCGTCGCGCCGACGAGCGTGAATTTCGGCAGGTCGATGCGGACGCTGCGCGCCGAGGGCCCCTCGCCGATCATGATGTCGAGCGCGCGGTCCTCCATCGCGGGGTAGAGGATTTCCTCGACCGCGGGCGACAGGCGGTGGATCTCGTCGATGAACAGGACGTCGCCGTCCTCAAGATTAGTGAGCAGCGCGGCAAGGTCGCCCGCCTTGGCGATCACCGGACCCGAGGTGGAGCGGAAACCGACGCCAAGCTCGCGCGCGACGATCTGCGCCAGCGTCGTCTTGCCGAGACCCGGCGGCCCGAAGAACAGCACATGGTCGAGCGCGTCTGACCGCGTCTTTGCCGCCTCAATGAAGATACGCAGATTCTCGCGCGCCGCCGCCTGCCCGACGAACTCGGCGAGCGATTTGGGGCGGAGCGCCGCGTCGGCGTCCTCGGGGGTGCGCAGGGGGGTGGTAAGGTCGGTCACGGTTTCGCGATAGCCATAAATCTCATCATGCTGAACTTGTTTCAGCATCCATGGCCTGGCCGATCGGCTCGGCACCGACTTCGAAGGCCAGGTCGCGCCATTTGGGATTGTCGGCTTCGATCAGGTTGATCTTCCATGCGCGATGCCAGTTTTTGAGCTGCCTTTCGCGGGTGATGGCATCGGCCATGGTTCCGAACAGTTCGAAATGGACGAGGCGATAGGTCCTATACTTTGCCGAAAAGCCTTTGGTCGCGCCGTTGCGGTGCTGCCAGATGAGCTGGACGAGATTCGAGGTGACGCCGATGTAGAGCGTGCCATTGAGATAACTCGCGAGAATATAGGCGCAGGGCTGAAAGATGTCGCGCATGGCCGCGCGCTCAGGGCCATGGATGCTGAAACAAGTTCAGCATGACGAAAGGGAGAGAAGGTGAGCACTCAGTCAAAGTGTTCGACCCCTTCGCCGGTAATCGAAACCCAAGGTTCCATCCGGTCCTCGTAAACCGAATAATCGGGTACGAAACCATGGCCCGGCTCGAAATTGCCGAGCGGTATTGCATAGGCGTCATGATAGGGCCGGGCTTTATACCAGACGCCCGAGCCGCAGGTGCCGCAAAAGAAGAAGTCCGCGGTGTTGCCGCTCTCGCCGGTATATTGCCACATCCTGGCGTTTGCCTCGCCCTCGATGCGGACCTGCTCGGCCGAAAAGCGAACCTGCGCGGCAAAGGCGCTGCCGCTGCGCGCCTTGCATTCGCGGCAATGACAGACCGACACGCGGATCGGCTCGCCGGTGCAGGTCATGCTGACCTGGCCGCAGCGGCAGGAGGCGCGGCGGACGCGGTCGCTCATTTGGCGGCCTTTTTGAGCGCGGCGCGAACGAGCGCGTCCAGCGTCGCCCCCACGCCTAGTGCCTCGCTGGCAGCGGCCACGGCGGCGCTTGCCTCCCCGGGCTTGAAGCCGAGGCCGGTGAGGGCGGTGACGGCATCGCCGAGCGGACCGGCTGCGGCGGAGACGGAGGGATTCGAACCCGCGATACCGCCCAGCGCCCCAGCCTTGTCCTTCAGCTCATGCGCGATCCGCTGTGCAAGCTTCGGCCCGACGCCGTTCGCACGCGCGATCATCGCGCTGTCGCCGCTCGCGAGCGCGCGTTGCAGGTCGCCGATCTCGAGAGCCGACAGGATCGCAAGCGCGACCTTCGCGCCGACGCCCTGCACGCTGGTGAGCAGGCGGAACCAGTCGCGCTCCTCGGCGCGCGCGAAGCCGAGCAGGCGCAGAAAATCCTCGCCGACCAGCATTTCGGTGTGGATGGTGACGTCGCCGCCGACCGCGCCCAGCGCGTCCAGGGTGCGCGCCGACGCCTCGACCAGATAGCCGACGCCGCCGACGTCGATCACTGCATGGCCTGCGCCGCTGCTGTCGAGCCGTCCGGTGAGTTTCGCGATCATTCGCCTTGCCTAGCGCGGTGAGAATGAAAAGGGAACAAATTTGGTTCGGGCGACGATTGGAAAATGGTTTCACGCGAAGGCGCGAACATGCTGTATCACCCAACCCCGTTCGCTCTGAGCTTGTCGAAGCACCGTTTTTCCTTCCTGCGGCCAAGAAGGAGCGGCCGTTCGGCAAGCTCAGGGCGAACGGCTTTGGGGTATCTCTCCGCGCCTCCGCGTCTCCGCGTGAACTTTCAAGCGCGCGGCCGGTGATTGGCGTGACAGATCGCCACCGCCAGCGCATCCGCTGCGTCCGCCCCCGCGACCTTCGCGCCAGGGAGCAGCACGCGGAGCATCGCCTGCACCTGCTCCTTCGCCGCGCCGCCGGTGCCGACGATCGCTTTCTTGACCAGCCGCGGCGCATATTCGCTGACGGTCAGCCCGCTGCGCGCGCAGGCGAGCAGGGCGACGCCGCGCGCGTGCGCGAGCTTCAGCGTCGATTGCGGATTGTCGTTGACGAAGACTTCCTCGACCGCCGCGCAGACGGGCGCATGGTCGGCGATCACTGCGGCGAGCACGGTGTCGAGATAGGCGAGCCGGTCGGGCAGGGCGGCCTTGGCGTCGGTTTTTACCTGCCCGTTGGCGATATGGCTGATCCGGCTGCCCTCGACGCGGATGACGCCCCAGCCGGTGCAGCTGAGCGAGGGGTCGAGGCCGAGGATGATCATGGGCAAAAGCCCCTCCCGCTTGCGGGAGGGGTTTGGGGTGGGCAGGGGAGGCGCCACATATCGGCCCACCCCCGACCCCTCCCGCAAGCGGGAGGGGAGGTGAGAGTCACCCCAGTTTCTCCATCACCGCGTCGGGGATTTCGTAATTGCCCCATACGGTCTGGACGTCGTCGTCGTCGTCGAGGGTGTCGATCAGCTTGAACAGCGTCTGCGCGACGCTTTCGTCGGCGACTTCGCTTTTCAGCGTCGGCTTCCACGCGAGCTTGACGCCTTCGGCCTCGCCGAGCTTGGCTTCGAGCGCCTTTGCGACTTCGTGCAAGGAATCGACGCTCGTCCAGATGTCGTGGCCGTCCTCCGACGATTCGACATCGTCGGCGCCGGCGTCGAGCGCGGCTTCGAACACGGTGTCGGCGTCGCCGGCGTTCGCGCCATAGTTGATCAGGCCGAGGCGGTCGAAGCCGTGGGACACGCTGCCGCTGGTGCCGAGGTTGCCGCCATTCTTGCTGAACGCGGTGCGGACGTTGGTTGCGGTGCGGTTGCGGTTGTCGGTGAGCGCTTCGACGATCAGCGACACGCCGCCGGGGCCATAGCCTTCGTAGCGGATTTCCTCGTAATTATCGCCGTCGTTGCCCGCCGCCTTGTCGATCGCGCGCTGGATATTGTCCTTCGGCATCGACTGCGCCTTGGCGGCGTTGACCGCGGCGCGGAGGCGCGCGTTCGCATCAGGATCGGGCAAGCCCATCTTCGCCGCGACGGTGATTTCGCGGCTCAGCTTCGAGAAGAGGCTGCTGCGTTTTTTATCCTGTGCACCCTTGCGGTGCATGATGTTCTTGAATTTACTATGGCCGGCCACAGCCACCCTCCATCGGATAGAAAAATGTGGCGTCGCCCCTAGCGCGACATGCGCGATCAGACAACTACGGCCGTCCCGCTGGCCGACACCATCAGCATCGACCCGTTCTGGCCGAGCACTTCATAATCGAGATCGACCCCGATCACCGCATTGCCGCCGAGGCGCGCGGCCTCGGCCTCCATTTCCTGGATCGCTTCCTTGCGGGCGCGGGCGAGGACGTCCTCATATTTGCCCGAGCGGCCGCCGACGATGTCGGTGATCGACGCGAACAGGTCGCGGAACAGATTGGCGCCGACGATCACCTCGCCGGTGACGATGCCCAGATATTCGCGGACCGGACGGCCTTCGACATTGTTCGTGGTGGTGCTGAACATCGTCACTCTCCTGTCAGGCGGGCTCAGGCGATTCCGAGCGCCGATTTGTAAACGTCGAGGATCGCTTCCATTTCCTTGCGGTCGTGGACGGGCATTTTGCGCAGGCGGACGATCTGACGCATGATCTTGGGATCATAGCCCTGCGACTTCGATTCGAGATAGACGTCGCGGATATCGTCGGCGATGCCCTTCTTTTCTTCTTCCAGCCGCTCGATGCGCTCGATGAAAAGGCGCAGTTGTTCGTCGGACACGGTGGCTTCGCTCATTTTGGACTCCGCTGAAGGTTGGATTGGGGGCGGCGAGAATCGCCTCGGGCGTCCGATTAGCGAGGTCCGGGATTCTTCGCCATGCTTTCTTCCATCCGGGCGAGTTGTTCGGGTGTGGCGGCGACATGGAAGCGCGCTTTCCACTCGGCGGTCGGCATGCCGTGGACGATCGCGCGGCCCGCTTCCTTGTCCATGGCGCCGGCCTCGGCGACCCAGTCGCCGAGGCAGTTGCGGCAGAATCCCGCAAGCCCCATCAGGTCGATATTCGCGGCGTCGCTGCGATGCTGGAGCAGGCGGACGAGGCGGCGAAAGGCCGCGGCGGCGACCGCATCGTCGAGGGTATCGAGCGCGTCGTTCGGGACGGTCCGGTCGTCGCTGCAGGACATGGCGTTATTCCTTCATCTGGGGCGTTGCATAGCTATACGCGGCTTGCCTTCGCCCGTGCAACGCGCCTAGGCAGGCGGCCGGCATTTTTCCAGTCTGCGGAGCATCTGTGGTCCAGAGTTTCACACCCCGCCAGCGCAAGGTGCGCATCCTGGCGACGCTTGGCCCCGCGAGCGCGAACCCCGGGATGATCGCGGCGCTACACCTGGCCGGAGCCGACGCCTTTCGCGTCAATATGAGCCATGGCGACCACGCGGGTCATGCCAAGGTCATCGCTGCAATCCGGGCGCTGGAGAAGGAGACCGGGCGTCCGACGACGATCCTTGTCGATCTGCAGGGGCCGAAGTTGCGTGTCGGGACGTTCCGCGACGGTCCCGCCGAACTGGTCAAGGGCAAGCCCTTCGTCCTCGACACCGACAAGGCGCCGGGCGATGCGACGCGCGTTCATCTGCCGCACCCCGAACTCTTCGCCGCGCTCGAACCCGATACGCGGTTACTGGTCGACGATGGCAAGCTGGTGCTGCGTGTGAAGAGCGTGACGCCCGACCGGATCGAGACGATCGTCGAGGTCGGCGGCAAGATTTCGGATCGCAAGGGCGTCAATGTCCCCGATGTCGTCGTCCCGCTCGCGGCGCTGACCGAGAAGGACCGCAAGGATCTGGCCTTCGCGCTCGAACAACATGTCGACTGGATCGCGCTGTCGTTCGTTCAGCGGCCCGAGGACGTCGCCGAGGCGCGGCGGCTGATCGGCGGCAAGGCGGCACTGCTCGTCAAGTTCGAGAAGCCCGCGGGGGTGCAGCGGCTCGAGGAGATATTGGAGATCGCCGACGCCGCGATGGTCGCGCGCGGCGACCTGGGCGTCGAGCTGCCGCCCGAAGCCGTGCCGCCGCTCCAGAAGCGCATCGTCGCGACCGCGCGGCGCATGGGCAAGCCGGTCGTCGTCGCGACGCAGATGCTCGAATCGATGATCGTCTCGCCCTCGCCGACGCGCGCTGAGGTCTCTGACGTCGCGACCGCGGTCTATGACGGCGCCGACGCGATCATGCTGTCGGCGGAAACCGCCGCGGGCGCCTGGCCGGTCGAAGCGGTCACCATGATGGACTCGATCGCGCGCTCGGTCGAAAGCGACCCCGACTATTTCCGCCGCCTGCATTTCACCGAGACCGCGCCCGACGCGACGACCGCCGATGCGCTCGCCGAGGCGGCGGGGAATATCATCCAGACGATCGCCGCCGACGCGATCATCTGTTTCACCGCATCGGGATCGACCGCGCGCCGCGTCGCGCGCGAGCGTCCGAACGCACCTTTGCTCGTCCTGACCCCGAAGCGCGATGCCGCACGGCGGATGGGGCTGCTCTGGGGCGCGCATGCGGTGCCGACCAAGGACATCGGCAGCTTCGAGGAGATGATTGCCAAGGGCAAGCGCATGGCGCTGCGCCACGGGATCGGCAAGGCGGGCGCGAAGCTCGTCATGATGGCGGGGGTGCCGTTCGGGACGCCGGGGTCGACCAACGTGCTTCACGTCGCGACGCTGACCGGCGACGAGCTGCGCGGATACAGCTGATCCGATTCAAATCGGCACAAAAGTTACCGCGCGATTCAGAAAATTTTCCGGTTGATTCAATCCGGAACAAACAAAAATGGTAAACGGTCTTTGCACCATTGACCGGGCGCGGCATATTCGCTGCATGTCGCGCGTCGGGACCCGCGTGGGGGGTATCCGCATCGCAAATCCGGAGGTCTGTCTCGCGTGTCCGCACCGTTCCGTTTTCCGCGCTTCTTCGTCACCAGCCCGGCGCCGTGCCCCTATCTGGAAGGCAAGACCGAGCGCAAGGTGTTCACCGAACTCAGCGGCAACAATGCGAATGAACTGAACGACGCGCTCGGCCGCATCGGCTTTCGCCGCAGCCAGTCGGTCGCCTATCGCCCGAGCTGCGCCGATTGCTCGGCCTGCGTGTCGGTGCGCGTCTGCGCCGATGAATTCGCGCCCAGCAATTCGCAGAAGCGCACGATCCGCCGCAACCGCGATCTCGTCGCGACCGCGTGCAAACCGTGGGCGACCGAGGAGCAATATGCACTGCTCCGCGCCTATCTCGGCTCGCGCCATCCGAACGGCGGCATGGCCGACATGGACGAGCAGGATTTCGCCGACATGGTCGAGCAGACGCCGGTCGACAGCTATATGATCGAATATCGCGAGCCGGCCGTCGACGGCAGCCGCGGCCGCCTCGTCGGCTGTTGCCTGACCGACCGGCAGGGCGACGGGCTGTCGATGATCTACAGCTTCTTCGACGCGAACCATCCGCTGCGCGAGGGGCTCGGCACCTATATCATCGCCGACCATGTGCTGCGCGCGGCGAAGGCCGGACTGCCCTATGTCTATCTCGGCTACTGGATCGAGGGATCGACGCGGATGGCATACAAGGCGCGCTTCCGGCCGCTCGAAAAGCTGGGCCCCGACGGCTGGGTGCGCTTCGAGCCGGGCCAGTCGGACCGCATCGCGGCAATGTTCGAACTGGCCTGACAGTCCTTATCGTCAACCCGGATCAAGTCCGGCGTGACGGGAAGGGCGCAGGTTAGCCCGTTGACGCGGGCGTTTTTCCATAGCATTGAACGACAAGGGAATTTCGAGGCGGGGAACGAAGGAGACGACCTTGTTCCACTATTCTGTCGCCGCGAAATATCTGCTTCCCACCATCGCCGTCAGCCTCGCCGTCACCGCCGCACCGCTCGCCGCGCAGCGGAACAACGGCACCGGAACGCGCGACGGCGCGGCCGTCAGCGGGGTCGATCAGGCACACCGGATCGACTGTGGCGGACAGCCCGCCGAAGTGTCGGGTTCGGGCAATCATATCGACTTCGTGGGCGATTGCCCCGGCCTGACCGTCAATGGCGTCGGCAACCAGATCAGCATCACCTTGCGTCCCGGCGCGCCGCTCACCGTGTCGGGCGTCGATAATGTCGTCACCTGGCGAATCGCGGGCAAGGGCAGGCCGCGCCTCGCGGTGAGCGGCGTCGACAATCAGGTGCGGCCGGGAGGGTAACGGGTCCGATGCCGTCGCCCGCCTTCGCGGGGGCGACGGGTTAGTTGCGAACGTCTCGCAGCAGCCGAAAACTCCGCCTCGCCAGTTGACCTTTTCCCGCTTTCAAGGGCATAGCTCTCCATCCAGGACATAAGTCCGGGTCGCATCCATATGTGGTCGCCCAGGGGTGGGCGATTGGGGGGATTAGGATGCCCGTTCGCGCCTTTGTGAGCATCAGGACCGGGATCGGCCGCGTTCGCCGCGAGGATGCGTACGCATGAGCGAGATCGTGAAGGTCGCGATCATTGGCTCGGGGCCCGCCGGGCTCAGCGCCGCGTCGCGCGCCGGACAGCTCGGCCTCAGTCATGTCCTGCTCGAAAAGACCGATCACCTCTCCGACACCATCTTCAAATATCAGAAGGGCAAGCGCGTCCTCGCGACGCCGGAGCGGCTCGACCTCCGCTCCGACTGCCGTTTTGCCGAGGGTGCGCGCGAATATATCCTCGCCAATTGGGACGAGGATGCCGCGAACAACAAGGTCAATGTCGTCCGGCACGCCGATGTCGCCGAAGTGACAGGACAGCAAGGCGCGTTCGAGATAAGGACTGCCAAGGGCGACATCTATCGGGCCGAGAATATCGTGCTGGCAATCGGGACGCAGGGCAATCCGAACCGGCTGCGCTGCGAGGGCAACGACCTGCCGCACATCATCTATCAGGTCGATGATCCGGAGGATTTCAAGGACAGGCATATCACCGTCGTCGGATCGGGCGACGCGGGGATCGAGAACGCGCTCGGCGTCGCCGAAGAGGCGCTGGAAAACACCGTCACCATCCTCAACCGCTCGAAGGATTTCGCGCGCGCCAAGGCCAAGAATGTCTCCGACATGATGGAGGCGGGCGAGAATGGCTTCATGTCGATCCGGACCGAGACGCAGCCGAAGAAGGTCGAACCGGGCTGGCTGACGCTCGAAACCCCGAACGGCGACGAGAAGATCGAGTGCGACGTGATCGTCGCGCGTTTGGGCTCGGTCGCGCCGCGCGGTTTCGTCGAATCGATGGGGATCGAGTTCACCGGCCCCGACCGCGAAGCCTTTCCGAAGCTGTCGCCGACCTTCGAATCGACCGTCCCCGGCATCTTCGTGATCGGCGCGCTCGCGGGCTATCCGCTGATCAAGCATTGCATGAACCAGGGCTATGACGTCGTCGAGTTCATCAACGGCAACACCGGCCTGACCCCGGCGGATGAAAAGGATCTGGCGGCGATCTTCGCGGCCCTGCCGCAGCAGAAATCGGTCAGCGAA
>NZ_JAYSAH010000055.1:0-22879 GCF_041916015.1 Sphingopyxis sp.
CCGCCGCCGCGCAGCAGCAGCATCACCGCCGCCGCGTCGGTCGAGCCCAGCACGCTGCCGACCAGCAGGGCACCCATCAGCGGCAGGCCCAGCCACCACCAGCTGGCAAGCCCGGTGACGGCCGCCGTGACGACGATCCTCCCCGTGCTGTGGGACGTCGCCGACGGCGTGCACCTGCGCCACCCGCTGGCGGCGCGTGCGGGACAGGCGCGCCGCCTCGGCCTGATCGTTACGATGCCGGTGCACGGCAATCGGGAAGCGCGGCGCGCCCGTCGGGCGAAGGCCGATGTTGCCTTCATCTCGCCCCTCCACGCGACGCACTCGCATCCCGGCGCCCCGGCGCTCGGCCGCGCTGCCTGGCTGCGGCTGGCGCGGCTGGCGGGTGGGCAAGCAATCGCGCTCGGCGGAATGACACCGGCGCGCGCACGCCAGCTAAAGCGCGCGAGCGGATTCAATCCCGGCTGGGCAGCGATCGATGCGTGGGAAGAAAAAGCGGCGAAACGCCGGCGCAAAAACGCTTAGAAGCGGAAGGCGGTTCCGACATAGACCGCCTGACTGTCGCGGCGCGAATCGGTGAGCGGCTGGACGCGGTCGTCGGCGCGATAGCGGACGCCCGCGGTGACATCGAGATTCTTGGTCAGGCGGTAGCTGCTGACGACATCGACATTCTGGTCGGTGCCCGGCGCGAAGACGCGGTCGGTCGCGCCCGCCGGATCGCTCGGCTGGCTGAGCACCCGCGTCGCGAAGCGCGATTTCTTCTCGGCCTGTTCGGGCGCCTTGGCGACCGGCAGATTCTTGAGGTCGATGCCGTGCGGCAGCGCGGGAATCGCGAATTTCTGGAAGCCGAGCGATGCGCCGAGGTCGTAAGCGACCGGCGCGATCGCGACCGCGGCGCCCGGGCGTCCCGCCGCCAGCGCCGAGGTGCGCGCGGCGCTCGATGCGTCGTCGCGGGCGCGGGTCACGACGGTGATCGCATGGTTCCGGCGGTTGACGTCGAGCGTGGCGGGGGTGAAGCTGAAGCTGCTGCGCGCTTCGGCCGACATCTTGTTATAGCGCGCGATCAGCCGCTCGTCGCCCGAGGCGGGGGTGAACTGGCTGAGCAAAGTTTCGGACAATTGCGTGTCGCGGATGCGATCGGTGCGGCTCATCGCCGCGAGCGCAGGCGGAAGCGCGACCGAAATCGCCGCGGCGGCGAACAGCCCTGCTTTCCAGATATGTCGCGGCTTGCGCGCCATCACTCTGCGACTCCATCCCCAATCGACTCGTCAGATAGGACTCTGGCGGCGATAATTCCAGTGATTCCCGAACGAATAATCGCACGCGTCCGGCTTTTCGCCGAAGTTGTTGCGCGAATCCCACACTGCCCTCCCAAGCTGAGCCGGAGATGAACGGCGGAAAAGACGCGATTGCCGCGCTTGCCGGACGGCGGCAAGGGCGATAGAGACGCTTGAAATTTCCAGCAGCGCGGCCTTCGCGGCGCTAAAAGATAAGGTGTTCGGCATGTCCAAGCTTTCCATCCTTGCCTCGCGTCCGGCCACGCTGGCACTGCTCGGTGTCGCAGCGCTCGGCCTTGCGGCGTGCGGCGGCAAGGAGCGGCCGAAAGCCGATCTCGCGGCATCGCAGGTCACGACGATCGGCGTGAATTCCTATCTCTGGCGCGCGTCGCTCGATGCGCTCTCTTTCATGCCGCTACTCCAGGCCGATTCGTCGGGTGGCGTCATCATCACCGACTGGTACGCGAACCCGGCGAATCCCGGCGAGCGGATGAAGGTCACCGTATCGATCCTCGACCGCGACCTGCGTGCCGATGCGCTCCGCGTCGCCGCCTCGCGCCAGGTGTCGCAGGGCGGTGCCTGGGTCGACGCGCCGGTGCAGGCGGCGACGGTGCAGAAGCTCGAGGAGATCATCCTCACCCGCGCCCGCGACCTCCGCCGCAGCGCCATCGAAGGCTAATCCTCCGGCGCGCCTCCGCGCCGACAGACAGACAACGGGGTAAACAGGAATGACCCGCGAAACGCGCTTTGGCGCCCTCGCCGCCGATGCCCGCTGGCAGGCGGCCTGGGACGCCGCGAACAGCTTTGCGACCAATGAAAGCGGCGACAAGCCGAAAGCTTATATCCTTGAGATGTTCCCCTATCCCTCGGGGCGCATCCATATGGGGCATGTGCGCAACTATGCGATGGGCGACGTGCTCGCGCGCTTCAAGCGGATGACCGGCCACGACGTCCTCCACCCGATGGGCTGGGACGCGTTCGGGATGCCGGCGGAAAATGCCGCGATGGAGAAGGGCGTCCACCCCGGCGGCTGGACCCGCGACAATATCGCGTCGATGCGCGCGCAGCTGAAGCGCCTCGGCCTCGCGATCGACTGGAGCCGTGAGCTCGCGACCTGCGAACCCGACTATTATGGGCAGGAGCAGGCGCTGTTCCTCGACCTGTTCGCCGCGGGGCTGGTCACGCGCAAGCACAGCTACGTCAACTGGGACCCGGTCGATATGACCGTGCTCGCCAACGAGCAGGTGATCGACGGGCGCGGCTGGCGCTCGGGCGCGCTCGTCGAGAAGAAGAAATTGTCGCAGTGGTTCCTCAAGATCACCGACTTTGCCGAGGAGCTGCTCGACGGGCTCGAGAGCCTCGACAAATGGCCCGACAAGGTGCGGCTGATGCAGGAAAACTGGATCGGCAAGTCGCAGGGGCTGGAGTTCAGCTTCAGGCTGGCCGGCGGTGCGCCGGGTTTTGACGTGTTCACGACGCGCCCCGACACGTTGTTCGGCGCGAGCTTCGCCGCGATTTCGCCCGACCATCCGCTCGCCGAGAAGCTGGCCAAGGATTCGCCCGAACTCGCGGCCTTCATCGCCGAATGCCGGCGTCAGGGCACCGCCGCCGAGCAGATCGATACGGCGGAAAAGCTGGGCTTCGACACGGGCCTCGCGGTCGAGCATCCGCTCGATCCCGACTGGCACCTGCCCGTCTGGGTCGTGAACTATGTGCTGATGGACTATGGCACCGGCGCGATCTTCGGCTGCCCGGCGCACGACCAGCGCGACCTCGACTTCGCGCGCAAATATGAGCTGCCGGTTCACCGCGTGATCGCCGATGGCGACGAGACCGGGCAGGTCTTCCACGGCGACGAGGCCTATGTCGGCCCCGGCAAGCTGGTGAACAGCCATTTCCTCGACGGGATGACGATCGACGAGGCGAAAGCCGCCGTCATCGCGCGCGCCGAGCATCAGGGGTGGGGCAAGGGCACGACCGTATGGCGCCTGCGCGACTGGGGCGTCTCGCGCCAGCGCTATTGGGGCACCCCGATTCCGTTCATCCATTGCCCGGCGTGCGGGCTGGTGCCGGTTCCCAGGAGCCAGCTCCCCGTCGTGCTGCCCGAGGATGCCGATTTCTCGGTCCCCGGCAATCCGCTCGACCGCCATCCGACGTGGAAGCATGTCGCCTGCCCGTCGTGCGGCGGCGAGGCGGTGCGCGAGACCGATACGCTCGACACTTTCGTCGATTCGTCGTGGTATTTCCTGCGTTTCGCCAGCTCTCCGGCCGACAGGCCGTTCGATCCGGCGGTGATCGCGCGCTGGCTGCCCGTCGATCAATATATCGGCGGTATCGAACATGCGATCCTCCACCTCCTCTACGCCCGCTTCTGGACGCGCGCGCTGGCGAAGCTCGGCATGATCGAGATCGAGGAGCCCTTTGCGAGCCTGTTCACGCAGGGCATGGTGACGCACGAGACATACAGCCGGCCGCAGGGCGAAGGCCTGCCGCCGCTCTTCTTCACGCCCGACGAGATCGTCCGCACCGCCGACGGTGCGACGCTCGAGGCCGATGGCGCGCCGGTCGAGGTCGGCCGCGTGATCAAGATGTCGAAGTCGAAGAAGAATGTCGTCGATCCCGACGCCATCCTCGACCAGTACGGCGCCGACGCCGCGCGCTGGTTCATGCTCTCCGACAGCCCGCCCGAGCGCGACCTGCCGTGGAGCGAAGCAGGAATCGAGGGCGCGTGGCGCTTCGTCCAGCGGCTGTGGCGGATTTTTGGCGACACCGAAAATGTCGGTGACGGCGGCGAGGACAAGGCGCTGGCGCGCAAGCTCCATCAGACGATCGCCGGGGTCGCGGCCGATATCGAAGCGCTCGGCTTCAACAAGGCGGTCGCGAAGATCCACGCGCTCGCGAACGAGATCGAGAAGGCGAAGCCCTCGGCCACCCGCGCCGAGGCGTGCCGGACGCTGATCCTGCTCGTCGCGCCGATGCTGCCGCATCTCGCCGAAGAGGCGTGGGCGGCGCTTCCCGAAGCGCAGCGCTCGACGGCGCTGATCGCCGACGCGGCGTGGCCCGCCGCCGATCCGGCACTGCTCGTCGAAGATGAGGTGACGATCGCGATCCAGGTTGCTGGCAAACTGCGCGATACGATGACGCTCGCCAAGGGAATCGACAAGGGCGCGGCCGAAGCCGCGGCGCTCGCGCGCCCGCGGATCGTCGAACTGCTCGGCGGCAATGCGCCGAAGAAGGTGATTGTGGTCCCCGACCGTTTGGTGAATATCGTTCCCTGATATGCGCAAGCTTCTCGCCTCCTCGCTCGTCGCCGCCTCGCTGATGCTCGGCGGCTGCGGGCTCAGGCCGCTTTACGCGAACGGCGGCAAGGGCGCGGTGGCGCAGGTGCTCGCCGACGTCGATGTCGCGCCGATCGAGGGGCATTCGGGCTGGCTCGTCCGCAATGCGCTGCGCGACCGGCTGCAGGCGACGCGCGAAGGGCATGACGCGGGCAAAAGATTGCGGCTCGACGTGCGGCTCGAGGATTCGATCACCGGCTTCGGCGTCCGCTCGGACGATGCGGTGACGCGCGAGCGGCGCAGCTTGCGCGCGCGTTACCAGCTCGTCGATGCGGCGTCGGGCGAGGTATTGCTCGACGCGACCGCCGCGCAGGATGCGGGAATCGACGTCGTCGGCAGCGAATATGCGACGATCGCCGCCGAATCGACCTCGCTCGAACGGCTCGCCTCGGGGGTCGCCGACCAGATCGTCGCGCGGCTCGCGGTCTTTGCGAACCGCGGCGGCGGCCAGTCGGCGGATGCTCCGGTTCCCGCGCCCGCCGGGCAATGAAGAACGTCAAGCCCGCCGATCTCGAACGCCAGACGCGCCTCGACCCCGCGGTTCGTTTCATCCTTTTGACCGGCCCCGACGAGGCGACGATGGAAGCCGTTGCGGCGCATCTGATCCGCCTTGCCGGCAAGGACGCCGAACGGCTCGACCTCGCCGGGTCGCAACTGTCGCAGGACCCGTCGCTGCTCGCGGCCGAGGCCGCATCGATGTCGCTCTTTTCGTCCGCGCGCGTGATCAAGGTCGAGTTGTCGGGCAGCGGCGACGACAGCCTGGCCGCGGTCGAAGCGCTGCTCGGAGCGGATGCTGCGATTAACCCGGTGATCGCGACCGGCGCGTCGGTCACCGCCAAGTCGAAGCTCGTGAAGCTCGTCGAAGGATCGGACAGCGCGGTTGCCGCGATCTGCTACCAGCCTGACCGGCGCGCGCTCGTCGGCATCGCGATGGCCGTGGCGACGGAGCAGGGGCTGCGGCTCGCCAACAGCGAGGCGCAATTGCTCGTCGATCTCGTCTCGGGCGATCAGGCGCTGATGCGGCGCGAGATCGAAAAGATCGCGCTCTACCTCGATGCCGCCTCCGACCGGCACCGGCAGGTGACCCCCGCCGACATCGCCGCTCTGGGCGCCGCAACGCACGAGGAGGATGTCAGCGCGTGCATCAATGTCGCGCTCGGCGGCAAGGTGCGCGAACTGCCCGCGATGCTCGCGCAGGCGGCGGCGGTCGGGGTCGCGGAGATCCGCCTTATTCGTGCGCTTGCGATCCGCGCGATGCAACTCGCCCGGCTGCGCGACGAGGTCGATGCGGGCGCACACCCGGCAACGGTGGTCGCGGCCCCGAAAAGCGGCGTCTTCTGGAAGGAGCGCGACGCGGTGACGGCGCAGCTTCATATCTGGGATTCGCTGCGCATCGCGCGGCTAATGACGCGCCTGCTCGATTGCGAGCGCGCGCTCAAATCGTCGGGGACACCCGGCGCGGTGCTGTTCTACAAGCTGATGACCGACATCGCGCATCAGGCAGCACGGGCGCGCTGATCAGGCGGGCGCGGGCACCACGACCGGATCGGGCGGGACGAAGGTCCAGATCGTGTCGCCGGGCTCGACCGGCGGGCGGTGCTGCATCGAAAAGACGGCGAGCTCGCCATTGGCGCGCGCGACCGCCAGGCTGTCGCCGCCCGACGCCTGCATCCGCGCCATGAAATCGGCATAAGTGAATTTCTCGGTGATCCGCGTGCGGCCGAAGGTCCAGCCCGCCTGCAGCCGGTCGAGTTGTTCCTCGATCGGGGTTCCAGCCAGGGTCAGCACGCGCCCGCGCCGTTTGCTGCGTGCCTCGCTGGTCGCGGTCATCCGGCTGACCCGGTCGTGGCCGACCTCGCCCGCCAGTTCGCTGCAGACGAGGGCATTATAGCTGTCATTGTCGGTCGCGGCGATCAGTTGCTGATACTGGCCCATGTCGAGCTCGTCGTCGTGCGCCTCGTCCAATATGTCGCCCTGATAGACCGGAATATCGGCGCGGCGGGCGCGGCGCAGCGCGAATTTGCTTTCGTCGGCGGTCAGCACCTCGCTGCCCTGCGCCTTGACGAACTCGGCGAAGGCGATGGTCCAGCTGTTCGCCCCGACGAGCAGCACGCCATTGCCCTTGCCGCGGTCGAGCCCCAGCCAGCGCGCGAAGCGCGCCGCGGTGAAGCCGTGCGCGAAGATCGTCGCGATGACGACGCCGAAGCCCAGCGGCACCAGCGCCTCGGCGCCCGGTACACCATAGTCCGACAGGCGCAGCGCGAAGAGGCCGGTCACCGCGACCGCGACGATGCCGCGCGGCGCGATCCAGGCGATGAACAGCCGCTCCTTGAAGGGGATGCGCGTGAACAGCAAGGCGATCATGATCGTCAGCGGGCGCACGACGAACAGCAGCAGGATCAGGAAGAAGAGAAAGCGGAAGCGGAAATTCTGCACGACCTCCCAATTGAGTGTCGCCGACAGGATGATGAAGACGCCCGAGACGAGGACGACGGTCAGATCCTCCTTGAAACGCATCAGCGTCCGGCTCGAATCGGTCTCGCGGTTCGCCATCACGATGCCCATCACGGTCACGGTGATCAGGCCGGTTTCGTGCATGATGAGGTCGGAGAGGACGAAGACCGCGATCACCGTGGTGAGCAGCACCGCCGCCTTCAGATATTCGGGCACCCAGCCGCGTGGAAAGGCCCAGGTCAGGGCAAAACCTGCCGCGCCGCCGATCAGCATCGCGAGCAGGCTGGCCGCGACGACGTCGGTGACGATCGCGGTGCTGTTCGCCTGCGCGCCGCCGTGGATGATATAGGCGTAGAGGCCGACCGCGAGCAGCGCACCGATCGGGTCGTTCACGATCGCTTCCCATTTCAGGATGTGCTTGACGCGCGGGGTGATGTTGAGCGTGCGGAGCAGCGGCACGATCACGGTCGGACCCGTCACCACCATCACGCCGCCGAACAGCGCCGCAAGCTCGAAGGGCAAGCCGGCGCCATAATAAGCGGCGGCGGTGCCGAGCGCCCAGCCGACCGGCACGCCGATGAAGACGAGCATGAACACCGCGAGTCCCGCGTGGCGCAGTTCGCGGAATTTGAGGCTGAGCCCACCTTCGAACAGGATCACCGCGACCGCGAGCTTGATGATCGGCTCGCGCAGTGCGCCGAAGTCGCGCACCGGGTCGATCAGGCCGAGTATGGGACCGGCGACGATCCCGGCGACGAGCATCAGCGCGATCGCGGGCTTGTTCGTGCGCCAGGCGATCCATTGGGCGCCGATGCCGATCACGCCGATCAGCGCGATTTTGACGAGCAGGGAGTCGATTGCGAACATGGTTCGCAACCTATGACATGATGCGGAAAAGGTTCCAGAAAAAGAAACCGCCCGCGTACCGGGGTACGCGGGCGGCCTTGTGTCAAATGGACGAGGTGCGGCTTAGAATTTGCCGCGCAGCGTCACGCCATAGGTCCGGGGTTCCGCTAGGAACATCGAGAAGATCTGGCGGCCGCCCGGATATTGCGGGTCGGTGAAGGGCGCCGACGTCGTTCCGGCCTGGAACGGCGAGTTGAACGCGACCTGGGCATATTGCTTGTTGAAGATATTCTGCGCCCAGAGCTCGATCCCCCATTTCTCGTCGGGACCGCGCAGGCCGACGCGGGCGTTGAAGATCGCATAGCCGTCCTGCCCCTTCTGCGGGAACAGGTCGGAGCCGGTGTTATAGTCGCTGGTCATGCGGCCATCGAGATAGACGAGGCCGGTCAGCCCGCTGCTGCCGATCTCGGGCGTCCAGGTCACGCTGCCGGTTGCGACCAGCTCCGGGGCGTTCGACAGATTGTCGCCGGGCAACTTGCGCAGCGCCGCATCGAGCGGGGTGCCCGACGAATTGCCGACCAGATTGGCGCGATATTTGGTCCGCGCGTAGGTCAAGCCCGCGCTCATGCGGAAATTGCGCGCGGGGACCAGCGAAGCTTCGAGTTCGAAGCCTTCGGTCCGCACGCCCCAGCTCACATCGTCCGCCGCACACGCGCCCGTCGCCGAACTCGTGTCGCGGTCGGCGCCGGCAAGATCGCTTGTGCAGCCGTTGACGTTCTGCACCAGGAAGACCGAGCCGTTGAAGGTGTTGAGCTGGAAATTCCTGAAGTCCGACCGGAAGAAGGTCAGCCCCGCGCTGAACGGGCCGGTCGCATATTTGGCGCCCAGTTCGTAGCTGGTGACGAGTTCGGGGTCGAACTGCAGATTGCCGACCAGCGCTTGTGCGCCGCCGACCTGCGCGAAGGTCACCGTCGGGACTCCGTTCACGACCTGAATGGGATTCTTCAGCGCCGACCGGTCGAGATTGAACCCGCCTGCCTTGTACCCACGGGCGTAGCTGGCATAGACCATCAGATCATCGATCGGCTTGTACGACAGGATCGCCGTGCCGGTGAACTTATGCTCCTTTCGCTGGTCCTTGATCGACACGCCGTCGAGCTCGGCGGTCGAATTGCCCTGGCAGCCGAGGCCGATCAGGCCCTGCGACAAGGCCCGGGCGGTGGCGCGCTGGCGCAGGACGGCAGCGCTGTCGCCGGTCTGATTTTGCTGGATCAGATCGTCGTAGACGAGATTCTGGATGGTCGTGCAGACACTATTGTCGTTGTTGAAGTTGGCCGAGAATTTTTTCTTGTCATGCGTGTAACGCAGGCCGAGCGTCAGATCGAGCTTGTCGGTGATATGGATGATATTGTGCGTGAAGAGCGCCCAGTTGGTCCCGTTCTGCCGATATTGATCGTCGACGCTGCCGAGGTTGTTGAGACCGTCGAGCGCGGTGATGGCGGCGACGATGTCGGCCCCCGATGCGCCCGCGGCGGCTCCGATAGCGGCCAGCCCCGGTACGCCGGGAGCCACGAAGGGCACGACGCATCCCGTGCTGTTGGGCGAGTAGAGGGCCGCCAGCGCGCCGCCGGAGACGAGGCGGCAATTGGCGAAACGGCCATATTGGCTACCGAAGCGCAGATTGTCGCGTACCGTCAGCTTCTCGTTGGCGAAGAAACCGCCGACGAGCCAGTCGAGCTTGCCGTCGAACGCCTCGCCCTGCAGACGCAATTCCTGGGTAAAGGTGTGGAACTGGCGATAGGCGTCGTCGCTCGGCGCGCGATACAGGATGTCGACCGCGCCATAGTCGAGGTCGCCCGCCTGGCCCGAACGATATTCACGGTATCCGGTGATCGAGGTCAGCTTCGCGCCGCCGAAATCATAGTCGATCTGGCCCGAGAAACCATAATCCTTGGTCTTGCCGGCAAAACTGCGCCCCGCGCTGACCGACAGGTTGCGGTCATAGCCCTGGTTGAACGCGGCGAGCGGCTGACCGAGGTCGCGCAGCACGTTGATGATATTGTTGCCATCGGGCTGCGGTCCCGGCGTTGTCCCTCCGGTCGACAGCGGGGTCGATGGATTGTTGAGGTTGCCGATATAGGGATTGACGCTGCTATCGACATAGACGGCGCCGCAGCAGCGCTCGTTGCGATAGGTATAGTCGGCGATCAGACGGATCGAGAGCGCATCGGTCGGCTCGAACAGAAGCTGCCCGCGCAGGAAATAGCGGTCGCGATTGTTGACGTCGGTGTCGTTCGTCGTGTCCCTGTAGAAGCCGTCGCGCTTCACCCACACGCCATCGAGGCGCGCGGCGAGCGTGTCGGTGATCGGCCCGGTGACGCTGCCGGCGAGCCGCCAATAGTCGTAATTGCCATAGGTGATCTCGCCGTTGGCGCCGAAGGTGAAGTCGGGCTTCTTCGAATAGATGCTGATCAGGCCCGCCGACGAGTTGCGGCCGCCGAGCGTGCCCTGCGGGCCGCGCTGAACCTCGACGCGATCGATCTCGCCCAGCTCGTTGAGGCCGATGCCCGAGCGCGAGCGATAGACGCCGTCGATGAAGACCGGGACCGAGCTTTCGAGGCCGGGATTGTCGCCGACGGTGCCGATGCCGCGGATGCGCGCCGAGCCGTTTGCTTCAGAACCCGTCGAGGAGACGAGCAGCGACGGTGCGACCTGATTGAGCTGGCGGATATCGTTCGCGCCGCTGTTCTGCAGCGCTTCGGCGCCGACCGCCGAAATGGCGACCGGGACGTCGGCAAGCCGCTGGGCGCGGCCCTGCGCGGTGACGACGATTTCGCTGACATTGCTGTCTTCGGCGGTGGTGGTGGCGTCGGTCGCATCCTGCGCGAAGGCCGGAACCGAGCCCGCGGCGATGGCGAGCGAGACGCCGAGTGCGCTGCTCCGCAACAGGCGGGCAGCAAGAAGGGAAGATTTCATGGTGGGCACTCCTCTCACAACTTATGATTTTTCTCGTTGCGGGGCGAACATAACCAAAAAGAGCATCGCGCTTCCAGCGCGAGGCCTCCTTTTGCGTCGTTTCTGGCGAGGTGATGCTTTTTGGCCACAGGCCGGGTGGCGGGGATCGGCGTTCCGCGCGCGCGTGGTCAGGCTTGCCGTAGCGTCATGCCAGCCGGAATGCCGCACGGGACCGACAGCAGGCGGCCCCGCGCCACCAGCATCGCGCGATAGGGTCCGGAAAAATTCGCGGCGATGGCCCCATCTTCGGCATCCAGGCCGCCGGTGAAACTGCCGAAGGCGGGCAGAATCAGGCGCTGCCCGTCGCCGGCGAAACAGGGGCGCGAGACGCCGCGTCCGCGCACGCTGAGGCGCAGCTTGGGATGGAAATGACCCGATATTTCGGGGCGTGTTTCGGCGGCTGCGCTTTCATGGCGAAAGACGATGCCGCCGGCGGTCAGTTCTTCGGCGACCTCGCCGCCCCAGGCGCCGGCGGTCAGTCCGTCGTGGTTGCCGGCGATCCACACCAGCTTCGCCGCCGCCGCCTGCCGCGCCAGCCGTTCGGCCACCTCGGGGACGATGCGCGCCGCGGCGGCGCGGTCGTGAAAGCTGTCGCCGAGGCACCAGATCGCGCGCGCGCCGGTTTCGACGGCGAGGCGTGCCAGCCGGTCGAGCGTGTCGTGACTGTCATAGGGGGGCAGCGGCTGGCCGTGCGCCGCGTACCAACTCGCCTTTTCCAGATGGAGGTCGGCGACGATCAGCGCGCCCTGCCGCGGCCAGAACAGCGCGCGGTCGGCGAGCATGTGAAAACGCTCGCCCGCAAAATCGAAGATCGCTGCACCCGACATGGCGCGGCTATGGCGGCAGTACCGCCGTTTAGCTACCGCGAATCGCGGTGTTTTCGGCGAAGCGAATCTTCGTCTCGCGGCTCGCCCCGCTCGGCATGTCGAACACGACACGGCGGTTCGGGAAATCGATCTCGACCCGGTCGAACAGGGCAAGACCGTCCATCCCGAGCAAAAGCGCCGGCCGCGCGTCGAGCCCGAGCGCGCGGAACGCCTGGCTGTCTGCGAAGCTGACCGGCAGATTGTTCACGTCGAGGCCGTTGAGCGTGACGCGTTTGACCATAGTTCGCACCGCGTGGACGTCCTCGCCGGTTACCGAACTCAAGGTCGCCTCGGTGAAGGGCAAGCGGTTGGCGCCGCGGCTGGCGATCAGCTTTTGCAGAGCGAGATTGCCGACGCTCGTCTGCGCGCCGGTATCGACGATAACGTCGATGCGCTTGCCGTCGATTCGCGCGTCGGACAGGATCAGCCGCCCCGCCGAATTTCGCGCGGTGACGACGATCGCGTCGTCGTCGCGGATGACGGGGGTTGCACGCTTGCGCGTTTCGAGGATCTGCATGCTTTGCTTGCGGAAGTCGATCAGCACCCGCCGCTGTTCGAGCATATCGACGCCGATCAGTCCCGCCGCGCCGAGGTGGCGCCCGAACACCGCCGGCGCGTCGATCGCGGCGAGGCGGAGGTTCGCCATTTCGAGCGCCGCGACGCGATAGCTCGGCACTTCGGTCGAACCGCCGATGGTGGCCATCCTGAGCTTGCTGCCCTGGGCCAGCCCCAACCGCTCGGCGAGTTCGCGGGCGATCACGGTACGTTCGGCGCCGGTATCGACCAGAAAAGAAAAAGGTCCCTGTCCGCCGACGATGACATTTACTGCCATGCGCCGGGTCGCGTCGAGGTCAAAAGGCTGGATGAAGGGGGTGACGACGACCGGCGGCGCCAGCGCCTCGCCGGTGGCAGGGGGCGGGGGCGTTACCGGCATCGCGGGAGCCTGCGATGCGACGGGCGAACCGGAGGACGGTGAATTGGCGGGCGGCTGGGCCGCACCGGTCAGCAAGGGCGCGGCGAGCAGTAGCGCCCAGGCAGCGGATGACTTGATGGCTTCGATCATGGCCGGCATCCTCATTATATTTCCGGCCAGTCTACGCCTGATCCCGCTGCCCGGCAAGCGGCGGCTGAAGGGGGGTTGAGAGCCGGCTCAGGCGCGCATCGCCTCCGCCGCGAGCGTATCGGCCAGTTCGCCGAGCAGCGCGTCGTCGAGGTCGGCGGCGGCGACATTCTCACGTCCGATCAGCACGAGCACGGGGATGGCGAGCGGGCTGATCCGCTCGAGCGTCCGGTGGACCATCGTCCCCGCCGCGCGGTCGAGCAGGTCGCCCAGACGCGCGACATCGGTCAGCCGTTCGCGCGCGTCGGCCCAGGCGGCTTCGATCAACAGATGGTCGGGTTCATATTTCCGGAGCACGTCGAAGATCAGATCGGTCGAAAAAGTTACCTGCTTGCCGCTCTTGCGCTTGCCCGGGTGCTGGCGCTCGATCAGCCCGCCGACCACCGCGACCTCGCGAAAGGCGCGCTTCAGCAGATGCGATTGCTCGACCCATAGGATGAACTCTTCGGACAGGATTTCGGCGTCGAACAGATTCTGCGGGTGCAGGACGGGCTGCAGCGACCAGATCGCGATCGCATAGTCCGACGCGACGAAACCGAGCGGTTGCAGCCCTGCGCGCTCCATCCGCTTGGTGATCAGCATCCCCAGCGACTGGTGCGCATTCCATCCCTCGAACGGATAGCAGACGAGATAATGATGCCCTTCGTGCGGGAAGGTCTCGACGAGCAGCTCGCCCGGCTTCGGCAGCGCCGAGCGCAGCGCCTGCATTTCCAGCCAGAAACGGACATCCTCGGGAAAGCGCCGCCAGCTTGCCGGATCGGCGAGAAAGGCCCGCACCCGGTCGGCGAGGCGGGTCGAGATCGCCATGCGTGCACCCATATAACTCGGGATGCGCGCGGGGCGCGTCGTCGCGCGAACGATCAGGTCGGTGTCGCGGATCGCCTCGACCTCAAGGCTCAGCCCTGCGAAGGCGAAGGTGTCGCCGGGGGTCAGGGTGCTCGCGAAATATTCCTCGACCTGACCGAGGCGGCGGCCGTTCCTGAAGCGCACCGCCGCCATCGGCGCCTCGACGATGATCCCGGCGTTGAGCCGATGCTGCGCCGCAAGTTTTGGATGCGCGATCCGCCATCGCCCTTGCCCGTCAGGAGCGAGGCGGCGGAAGCGGTCGTAGCTTTTGAGTGCATAGCCGCCATCGCGCACGAAGCCGAGCAGCCGCGCGAAAATCTCCGTATCGATCCACCGATAGGGCGCGGCGGTACGGACTTCGGCCAGCAGTCCGGCCTCGTCGAACGGTGCCGCGCAGGCGAGCGCCATCACATGCTGCGCGAGCACGTCGAGCGCGCCGGGACGAAAGCGGTCGGCGTCGCGCTCGCCCGCCTCCACGGCGTCGAGCGCGGCACGCGCTTCCAGATATTCGAAGCGGTTGCCGGGAACGATGAGCGCGCGGCTCGGCTCGTCGAGCCGGTGGTTGGCGCGGCCGATGCGCTGGAGCAGCCGCGACGACCCCTTGGGCGCCCCCATCTGGATCACGCAGTCGACGTCGCCCCAGTCGAGCCCGAGGTCGAGGCTGGCGGTCGCGACGAGCGCGCGGAGGCGCCCTTCGGCCATGGCGGCTTCGGCGCGCTGGCGCGCCTCGCGGTCGAGGCTGCCGTGGTGGATCGCGATCGGGAGCGACAGGTCATTGACCTTCCACAGCTCCTGAAAGATCAGTTCGGCGAGCCCGCGCGTGTTGCAGAAGATGATCGTCGTGCGGTTCCTGGCGATCTCTTCCATCACCTGATGCACTGCATAGCGCCCCGAATGCCCCGCCCACGGCACCGCCCCCTCGGGCAGCAAGATCTGAATGTCGGGCTCGGCGCCGGGCTCGCCCTCGACGAGCGTCACGCTCTCCGCATCGGCGGCAGGGGCGAGCCAGGCGGCATATTGGACAGGATCGGCGATCGTCGCCGACAGGCCGACGCGGCGCAGGTCCGGCGCGATCGCCTGAAGCCGTGCCATCGCGAGGCTCAGCAGGTCGCCGCGCTTGCCGGGCGCGAAGGCGTGGATCTCGTCGATCACGATCGTCTTGAGGTCGGCGAACATCGCGAAACTGTCGGGATAGGAGAGCAGCAGCGACAGCGATTCGGGGGTGGTGAGCAGGATGTTCGGCGGGCGGCTGCGCTGGCGCGCCTTCTTGTCCGACGAGGTGTCGCCGCTGCGGCTCTCGACGCTGATGTCGAGGGCCATGTCGGCGATCGGCCCCAGCAGGTTGCGCTCGACGTCGGCGGCGAGCGCTTTCAGCGGCGAAACGTAAAGCGTGTGCAGCCGGTCGGAGGGGTGTGCGGCCAGATCGACGAGCGTCGGCAGAAACCCCGCCAGCGTCTTCCCCGCGCCCGTCGCGGCGACGAGCAGCGCATGCTCGCCGCGCGCGCCTGCCGCAAGCATATCGGCCTGATGCCGCCTGAGGCGCCATCCGCGCGCGGCGAACCAGTCGGTGAAGGGGGCGGGAAGGGGCATGGGCGAGATGTGGCGTGGCGGGGAACGGGGGACAAGTCCCTCGGCTTCCTCGCAAGTCTGCTTACGACCGGGAGTTGCCGCACTCTCTCCCTTCGTCATTCCCGCGAAAGCGGGAACCCAGGGGTGGGTAAGCGGACGGACGCTCTGGGTCCCCGCTTTCGCGGGGATGACGAAGTAAAGAAAGGGCAGCGTCCGCTACCCACCCCAAAGCCGACGCCGGCTAGCCCCGGGCAATCTCCATACCGGCTCGGTCATGCCTAGGCGGGATTTGCCGCCTGCATTTCGGCGATCAGGGCGTTGTCGATCTCCTTGGCGCGCTGGTAACCGTCGCGCTCGCGAAGGCCCGCGGCATAGGCCTCGAACGCCGGGCGCGACGGGATCGTGCCGAACTGCAGGCCCCAGTCGATCTGGCTACCGACATAGACGTCGGCGGCGGTGAAGCGGTCGCCCGCGACGAATGTCTTGCCCGCGACCGCCCCTTCGAGTGCGTCGAGCGCGGCGCCGAGCGAGCCGAACCCCGCCATCCGCTGCTGGTCGGCATCGGGCTCGAACCCGAAACTCTTTGCCGTGATCGCCTGCTCGACCGGCCCGGCGGCGAAGAACATCCAGCGGTAATAATCGGCTCGGTCGGCGGCCGCCGGCGCCAGCTCCGCCGACGGGAAGGCATCGGCCAGATAGGCGCAGATCGCGGCGCATTCGGTCACCACCTTGCCGTTATGGACGACCGCAGGAACCTTGCCCATCGGGTTGATCGCCAGATAGGCTGGGTCCTTCATCGACGTGCCATAGCCGAGGAGCTGCGTCTCATAGGGCGCGCCCACCTCTTCGAGCATCCAGCGGACGATCTGCCCGCGCGACATGGGGTTGGTGTAGAAAATCAGCTCATCGGCCATCGCGTCTCTCCCTGGGTTTGCGAGTCGCATAGGAACATATCAGGAACATGGTCGCCGTTCCAGCGGGCTTGTTTTGTCATGCCAGCGGGCTAAGGCAAGGGGATGAGCGACGAATGCATCTGGACCGCCGCCGTGCTGGTGATCGGCGACGAAATTCTCTCGGGCCGCACGCAGGACAAGAATGTGTCGCAGATTGCGACCTGGCTCGACGTGCAGGGGATTCGCCTGCGCGAAGTGCGTATCGTCCCCGATGTCGAAGACGAGATCGTCGATGCGCTCAACGCGATCCGCGCGCGCTACGACTATGTCTTCACCACCGGCGGGATCGGTCCGACGCACGACGACATCACCGTCGATGCGGTCGCGAAGGCGCTCGGCGTCGGGGTGATCGTCCACCCCGATGCCCGTGCGATTCTCGAACGCTATTACACTGCGCGCGGCGGCGAACTGACCGAGGCGCGGCTGCGCATGGCGCGCACCCCCGATGGCGCCGAACTGATCCCGAACCGCATGTCGGGCGCGCCGGGCATCCGCATCGGCAATCTCTTCGTGATGGCGGGGGTGCCGCACATCACCGCAGGGATGCTCGACGCCTTGACCGGCGAGCTCGAGGGCGGCGCGCCGCTCGTCGCGCATACGATCGGCGCCTGGGCCCCTGAAAGCGAGATCGCCGACCTGCTCCGTCTTGGCGAGAAAGAGCATCCCGGTGTCGCGATCGGCAGCTATCCCTTTTTCCGCGACGGCAAGGTCGGCGCGAACTTCGTCGTCCGTTCGACAAACGGGGACGCGGTGGCCGCTTGTGTGGCGATGTTGACTGCGGGTCTCGAAGCGCTCGGCTATGCGGTGACCGACGGCGGCATCTGATCGGCGCCGCGCGTCGCGCGCGGCAGGCGGCGCAGCATCAGGATCGCGAGCAGTCCGAAGATCGCGGCGACGACGAAAGCAGCCCCGGGGAAATGCACCGGCGCGCCCTTGGCGGTGAAATAGGCCATCGTGCCGGTCAGCAGCATCGGCGCGGCAAGCTGGCCGAGCCCCATCGCCATCGCTGAGATCCCCTGCACCTCCCCCTGCGTCTCGGGCGTGGCGCGGCGCGACATCATCGCCATTAACGACGGTTGCACCGGCGCTTGCAGCGCGACCGGGATCAGCAGCAGGAAGGCGCCGATGGTCGAGGTGGTGAAGGCATAGCCGACATAGACCGCGACCGCGACGAGGATGCCGAGCGTCGCGGCATCGCGCTCGCCGAAGCGGGCGACCGCCGGGCCGACGACGAACACCTGCCCCAGCGCGATCATCACGCCCACGGCGGCGAGGCTCGCGCCGATCATCCCCGGCGACCAGCCCAGCTGCGCGATGCAATAAAAGCTCCACGTCATCGGATAGACGAGGCTGGCGATCTGCCACAGCACGAGCACCGCCGCGACGCCGCCCATGCCGGGCAGCGCGCGCATCGTCCGGAACGCGCCGAGCGGATTGGCGCGGCGCCAATCGAAGGCGCGGCGGCGCTCCACGGGCAGGGTCTCGGGGAAGATCATCAGGCCATAGAGCATGTTCGCGGCGGCGAGGATCGCCGCCGCGACGAACGGCGCGCGCGGGCTGAGTTCGCCGAGGAAGCCGCCGATCGCCGGACCGACGACGAAACCGACGCCGAACGCCGCGCCGACGAAGCCGAAATTGCGCGCGCGCTCCTCGGGCTTCGTCACGTCGGCGATGGCGGCCTGCGCCGCGGCATAGCTGCCCCCGAAGATGCCCGAGATCGCGCGCGCGACGAACAGCCAGGGCAGGGTGCCGACGACGGTCAGCAGCGTATAGTCCGCCGCCAGCCCGCCGAGCGAAAGCAGCAGCACGCGCCGCCGCCCGAAGCGGTCGGAGAGATTGCCGAGGACCGGCGAGGCGAAGAAGGTCGCGACCGCCATCACCAGCCCGATCCACGCGCCGACCTCGATCGCGTGCGGCAGGTCGATCCGCCCGACTTCCATGACAAGCTGCGGCAGCACCGGCATGATGATGCCGAAGCCGATCGCGTCGATGAAGATCGTCACGACGATGAAGGGTATGGTGCGCTGCGGCGTCACTTGTTCTTTTCCCGGACTGTCATTAGCGGCACCGATCGCCCCTTTATGCGTTGCCGATAGATGAAACTCGAAATCTCCGCCTCCCTAAATTATTGCCTCTCCGAACCCGTCGACCTGATGCTGCAGATCGAGGCCGCGAACGGCCACGGTCAGCATGTCGAGCAGGCCTCGCTCGACCTCGGCCATCCCGATTATGTGGCGCGCGTCCCGGCGGCGGACGGCATTTGCGAGCCGATCTGGCTGCACGGCGCGGGCAGCCTGCATGTCGAATATCGCGCGCTGGTGGCGATCGACCGGCCCGCGGTCGATCTCCGCACGCTTGCCGACGTTCCGCTCCACCGCTTGCCCGCCGCTGCCGTCCCCTATCTCAACGAATCGCGCTATTGCCCGTCGAACAAGTTCCACGCCTTCGTCGAGCGCCGCTTCGGCGAGTGCCAAGGCGGCGAGAAGATCGCCCGGATGCGCGACTGGATTGAAAGCCGCTTCACCTATGTCGCGGGAACGAGTGATGCGGAGACCGGCGCGCTCGACAGTTTCGTCGAACGGCGCGGCGTCTGCCGCGACTATGCCCATGTGATGATCGCGCTTGCGCGCGCCGCGCATATCCCCGCGCGCATGGCGAGCGTCTATGCACTTGGCGTGAAGCCGATGGATTTCCACGCGGTCGCCGAAGTCTATCTGGGCGGTGACTGGCACATCGTCGATGCGACGGGCATGTCGAAGCCGACCGAATGCGCACGCATCTGTGTGGGCCGAGACGCTGCGGATATTGCGTTCCTTACGGCGTATCGCGAGATACGGCTGGTCGAGCAATCGGTGAAAGTGGAAAAAGCCTGAGAGACAGAAGGCGCGACACGGCAAAGCCGCGCCGTCAGTCCCCGCTCTGCGAGGCTGGCCGGACTTTTCGCTGCGAAAGTCTGGAGCGGGTGAAGGGAATCGAACCCTCGTATTCAGCTTGGGAAGCTGCTGCTCTACCATTGAGCTACACCCGCGCGCTGTCCGGCCTTTGCCGTTTCGCGCGGCGCCGGTCAATCCTTCGTTGCTCTCACAAAAAGCAGCTTGTGATGACGCATCCGGCGCAATAGCGGCTTCGGGACAAGCAAAGGGAAGGATGCCGGTGTTCGATACGCTCAGCCTCGCAAGCCTGCCGCCCGCCGACGAGGCGATCCGGCCCGCGATTCGCGCGCTCGCCGCCGAAGCCGCTTCGGCCACTCCCGCCGATCGCCGCGCGCGCTCGTGGCAGGGCTATGATCCGGCATTCAGCCGCCGTCTCGGCGAAGCGGGCTTTCTCGGGCTGACGCTTCCCGAACGCTATGGCGGGCACGAGCGCGGACCCTTCGCGCGCTTCGTCGTCGTCGAGGAATTGCTGGCCGTCGGCGCGCCGGTCGCGGCCCACTGGATCGCCGACCGGCAGAGCGCGCCGCTGATTCTCAATTTCGGCAATGAAGCGCAGCGCGAATATTATCTGCCGCGCATCGCGCGCGGCGAGATCTTTTTCTGCATCGGGATGAGCGAGCCCGGCTCGGGCTCCGATCTTGCGAGCGTGCGCACCCGCGCGGTGCGCACCGAAACCGGCTGGCGCGTCAACGGGCAGAAGATCTGGACCTCGGGCGCGCCGCACTGCGATTATATGATCGCGCTGCTGCGCACCTCGGGCAGCCCCGAGGACCGCCACGCCGGCCTGTCGCAACTGATCGTCGACCTCAAGGCCCCCGGCGTCACGATCCGTCCGATCAGGGACCTCACGGGCGACGAGCATTTCGCGGAAGTCTTCTTCGAAGATGTCGATCTGCCCGCCGATGCGCTGATCGGTAACGAGGGCGAGGGGTGGAAGCAGGTCACCGCCGAACTCGCCTTCGAGCGCAGCGGGCCCGAGCGCATCTATTCGAGCGTCGTGCTGCTCGACGCATGGATCACGCATTTGCGCGGGCTGGGCCGCGACGATCCGGCGACCCTCGCCCTCGTCGGCGATTTCACCGCACGGCTCGGCGTGCTGCGCGCGATGTCGATCGCCTGCACCGCGCGGCTCGCGGCGGGCGAGAGTCCGGTGACCGAGGCTTCGCTGGTCAAGGATCTCGGCACCGCCTTCGAACAGCAATTGCCGATCGCGATCGGCGACGACCTCGCCTCGCACCCCGACGAGCCGGTCGATGCCGAACTCTATCGGGCGCTGCTTTACGTGACGCATGTGGCGCCCAGCTTTTCGCTGCGCGGCGGGACGCGCGAAATCCTGCGCGGGATCATTGCGCGCGGCATGGGCTTGCGGTGAGGGGATTGGGCTGATGAGCGAGTTTTTCTTACCCTTCGAACGGATGCTCGCAGCGCTGTCGCCGCCCGCGACGGTCCGCGCGATTGAGGCGGGCGAAAGCAGCGCAGCGCTCTGGAACGGCATCGCCGAATCGGGATTCCTCGACGCGCTGGTTCCCGAGGAGCGCGGCGGCGCGGACTTGCCGCTCGCCGAGGTTTGTGCGCTGTGGCAGGCGCTCGGCCGTCACGCGGTGCCGCTTCCCGTCGGCGAGACGATGATCGCGCGAGCCTTGTTGCCCGATGCGCCCGACGGTCCGATCGCGCTCGCGACGGCGAGCGCAGGCGGCGAGATCGTCGTGCCGTTTGGCAGCGTCGCGCATCACGTGCTGATCGAGAAACAGGGTCGGCTTTATCTGGCTGCCGTCGAGGGCGCGCCGACGGACGTGTTCGGCAGTACCGCGTGCCGCCTGAACCCGGCATTGGGGGCGGGCGTCGCCCCCGCGCCCGAGGGCGGCCTTCGCGCCATCGCCGCGATCCTCCGCGCCGGGCTGATCGCGGGCGCCGCCGACCGGCTCACCACGATGACCGCCGCCTATGCGAACGAGCGCGTCCAGTTCGGCAAGCCGATCGGCAAGCAGCAGGCGCTTCAGCAGCAGATGGCGGTGATGGCCGAAGATATGGTCGCGTGCCGCATCGCCTCGCAGCTCGGCTGCGCGGGCGGCCTGCCGCCCAGCCTCGTTGCCGCGGCGACCGCCAAGTCGGTGACGAGCGCCGCCGCGGCGCGCCTCGCCGCAACCGCGCACGCCGTCCACGGCGCAATCGGGATCAGCGAGGAACACGACCTCCAGCTCTACACCCGCCGCCTCCACGAATGGCGCCTCGCCGACGGTTCGGAGAGCTATTGGAATCGCCTGCTCGGCGCCGCGCGGCTAAGCGATGCGCGCGGGTCGGTCGATTATGTACGAGAGGCCGTCGCCTGACGAAGTAAGAGCTTTCCTACATAGCGCGCCTGTGAGAGCCTGCTTCCTGGCTCTTTCCACAGTCCATAACGCCGCCTCCGCTTAAAGCGACAAAGGAGACATTTTCGGTGCGTGCATCGGTATCCTTTGTCTCCTTAAGCCTGCCCTGAGCGTGTCGAAGGAGCCCAAAGGACTCGCATGCAGGGCTTTTGAGGCTTTACCGCGCCGTCTCCAGGATCGTCTCCATCGCGACGAAGGTCGAGGTGCTCGCGACATGCGGCAGGCTCGAAATCTTCTCGCCGAGCACGATGCGATAGCGGCGGATGTCGGGGGTGCGGACCTTGAGCAGATAGTCGAAACTGCTCGCGATCATATGGCATTCCTCGACCTCGGCGATCTGGCGCACCGCGGCGTTGAACTGCCGCAGCGCCTCCTCGCGCGTGTCGGACAATTTGACCTCGGCAAAGGCGACATGGTCGAGCCCGACTTTCGCGGGATCGACGATGGCGCGAAAGCCGGTGATGAGCCCGCTCTCCACCAGCCGCTTCACCCGCTGCTGGCACGGCGTCTTCGACAGGCCGACCTGCTGCGCGAGGTCGGTGTAAGTGATCCGCCCGTCGCGGCCGAGGATCGCGAGGATCTTGCGGTCGAACTCATCCAGATCGACTATATTTGAGCTGTTTTTCATGGATTCAGCCTAGTATAGTCCAATTATTCAGTCAAAACATATATAATTTCCTGTAATTCAGGTCGGATCGACCAAGGCGAATATGCTATGGAAGCCGCCATGACCCAACCCACCGATCGCGCCGCCATCCGCGCTCTCGCCCGCCGTTCCGAAACCGACATCGTCGCCGACCTGCGCGTCGAGCTGGCCCGCTCGCCCGCGACCGTCGCCGCGACGACGCAGCGCGGGCTCGCGCTGATCCGCAAGGCGAAGGCCGAGGGCGACCGCGAGACGCTCGTCGCGCAGTTGATGAACCGCTACCGCCTGTCGACCGAAGAAGGCGTCGTGCTGATGTGCCTCGCCGAGGCGCTGCTTCGCGTCCCCGACAGCGCGACCGCCAACGCGCTGATCCGCGACAAGATCGCCGGGCGCCACTGGCGCGAGGGCGAGGGCGAGGACAGCCCGCTGATCGTCGCGCTGTCGGCGCGCGGGCTGTCGCTGGGGTCGGCGACGCTGATGCTCGACGCGCTCGGCAGCAAGGCGAACCCGCTGTCGCTGCTCAAATCGATGATCCGCCGCTCGGGCGAGCCGGTGATCCGCCAGGCCGCGCTCGCGGCGATGAAGATGCTCGGCCAGCAGTTCGTGATGGGTGAGACCATCGACGCCGCGGTCAAGCGCGCCGACAAGGA
>NZ_JAYSAH010000056.1:0-27168 GCF_041916015.1 Sphingopyxis sp.
CCGTCGTGCCGCTCGCCAAGCGGCCGGCGCCGCTCGAACCCAAGGCGCCACCGACGGTCCGGCCGCCGAAGCCGGTTGCTGGCGGCAAGGCCGCGCCCGCCGCGGCTCCGCGCGCTCCCGCGTCACTCCCTCCATCACGCGGGACCTGGACGAACGCGACCCTCGACGGCCATTGGGACCGCCGCCTCCGCAAGGGGCTCGTGCGGCCCGACATGAGCATCGATCTCCATGGCCATAGCCTCGCATCGGCGCAGGCCTTGCTTGAGGAGGCGATCGGCCGCGCCCTGCTGCGCGGGGCGCGTGTCCTGCTCGTCGTCGCGGGGCGGCTGCGTCCCGGCGCCGACCGCCTGCCGGTGATGCACGGCGATTCCCGCCCGCGCGGCGCGATCCGCGCCTCGCTCCCCGACTGGCTGTCGGTGTCGCCGCACGCCGACCGCATCGTCGCGCTTCGTCCCGCGCATATCAGCCACGGCGGCGGGGGCGCGGTCTATGTGATTTTGCGGCGAGGGCGCGAGGAATAGTCTCACGCAAAGGCGCGAAGGCTTGCTGAGAATAAGAAAATATCTCACACAAAGACACAAAGAGGGCGCGCCACGCGACTGCCGCCGTCCGTCGCCGCAGGCGACCCTAAAAAGGCGCTTCGCGCGCTCCAGACATTGCGGCCGCGGCGAAGACCGCCCTCCTTGTGTCTTTGTGTGAGATATTTTTTCTTCGCGCCTTTGCGCGAGATAAATCTAATCGAGCAAAGCCCGCATCAATATCCCGCGATAGATGGCGGTCAGCTTATGCAAATCCGCGACCGCGACCGCCTCGTCGAGCTTGTGCATCGTCGCGTTGATCAACCCGAACTCGACCACCGGGCAGAGCGCGTGGAGGAAGCGGGCGTCGGAGGTGCCGCCGGTCGTCGACAGTTCGGGCCTGATGTCGGTCTCGGCATGGATCGTTTCCGCCACCAGTTCGGAGAGGTCGCCCGGCGGGGTCAGGAAGGCTTCGCCCGAAATCTTGCCGAGCACCTTCGCCTGCGGTTCGACATCGTGCGCGAGCCGCTCGACCATCGCGACGAGGTCGGCGCCGCGATGCCGGTCGTTGAAGCGGATCGACAGCCGCGCGCGCGCCGAGGCGGGAATGACATTGGTCGCGCCATTGCCGACCTCGATGTCGGTGAATTCGATGTTCGACGGCTGGAACCAGTCGGTCCCGGCATCGAGGCTGACCGCGTCGATCGCCGCCAATATCCGGACCAGCTTGGGGATCGGATTGTCGGCGAGGTGCGGGTAGGCGACATGGCCCTGCGTCCCCGGCACGTCGATCCAGATGTTGACCGACCCGCGCCGCCCGATCTTCACCATGTCGCCGAGCCGGTTCACGGACGTGGGCTCGCCGACGACGATCATGTCGGGGCGGATGCCGCGGGCGTCCATATGCTCCATCAGCGCGCGGGTGCCGAAGATCGCGGGGCCTTCCTCGTCGCCGGTGATGATCAGGCTGATCGTGCCCGCCTCGACCGGGGTCGCGGCCGCGGCCGCGACGAAGGACGCGATCGCGCCCTTCATGTCGACCGCGCCGCGGCCATAGAGCAGCTCGCCGCGAATCTCGGGCGCGAAGGCGTCGCCCGTCCAGCCGACGCCCGGCGGCACGACGTCGAGATGGCCGGCGAAACCGAAATGCACCGGGCCCTTGCCGCTGCGTACCGCGAGCAGATTTTCGACTGGACCATCGGGTTCGATCCCGTCGATGAAGCGCTCGACGGTGAAGCCGAGCGGAACCAGCGCGGCTTCCAGCACGTCGAACACGGCGCCGGTAGCGGGCGAGATGCTCGGCGCGGCGATCAGCGCCTGGGCGAGTTCCACGGGATCGATAGGGTGGGTCATGCCGCTCCTTACCCCTTTGCGGCGCGCCAAGTCGAGGCTTTGCATCGCCGCGCGTTTGTGCGAAACAAACAGGGAACATGAATGGAGGCGACTCGTGCCCAAACTCGATCTCGATACGATCCCGCAGACCAACGTCACCGGCTATCCCGCGCCCTATGACGCGCCCGTGCAGGGCCGCTGGTATCGCCGCCTCGCGCCGGCCACGGGTCTGTCGGATTTCGCGGCGAGCCATGTCGTGCTGAAGCCCGGCGCCTGGTCGTCGCAGCGCCACTGGCACGACGGCGAGGACGAGATGCTGGTGATGATCGCGGGCGAAGCGGTTCTGGTCGAAGACGGCGGCCGCTGGCCGATGCGCCCCGGCGACATCGCGGTCTGGCCGAAGGGCAGCACCAACGGGCATCATCTGGTCAATGAATCGGACGCCGACTGCGTCTTCGTCGCGCTCGGGGGCGGCAAAAGGTGCGACACCGGCGGCGGCTATTCGGACATCGACATGATGTTCACGCCCGACGGCTATTTTCACAAGGATGGCACGCCCTATCCGGCCAAACGCATTCCCTAGGCGACGAATGGGGCGGTTTTAGGCAGGTTGAAGCCGTGAAAGAGAGGGAGGCGAACGGCCGCAATCGGTCGTGCACGATCTCTCCTAGATCGGCGACCAGTCGCTCGTTTCCTCGCTTTCGTCCGCGCCGGGCTCGGGGTGGCCGATCGCTTCGAGCAATGTGTCGAGCACCGCGGGCACCCCCGCGCCGCTCGCGCCCGAGAGCGCCATCACCGGATGGCCGCTTTCCGCCTCGAGTTCGGCCGAGAGCGCCGCGATCAGTTCGTCGTCGAGCGTGTCGGTCTTGTTCAAGGCGACGATCACCGGCTTGTCGATCAGGTCGGCGCCATAGGCTTCGAGCTCGTCGCGGACGATGCGGTAGCTCGTCGCGACATCTTCGTCATTGGCGTCGACGAGGTGGAGCAGCACGCGGCAGCGCTCGATATGGCCGAGGAAGCGGTCGCCGACCCCGGCGCCTTCGGCGGCGCCCTGGATCAGGCCGGGGATGTCGGCGATGACGAACTCATGCCCCTTGTGGCTGACGACGCCGAGCTGCGGGCGCAGCGTGGTGAAGGCATAGGCGCCGACCTTGGCCTGCGCGTTGGTTACGGCGTTGATGAAGGTAGACTTGCCCGCGTTGGGGAGGCCGACGAGACCCGCGTCGGCGAGCAGCTTGAGGCGCAACCACACCCACGCTTCCTCGCCCGGCCAGCCCGGGCCGTGCTGACGCGGGGCGCGGTTGGTCGAGGTCTTGTAGCTCGCATTGCCGCGCCCGCCGTCGCCGCCGCGCAGGAAATGGATGCGCTCGCCCTCCCTGGTGAGGTCGGCGAGCAGGCTGCGCTCGTCGTCATCGTCGAGGATCTGGGTGCCGATCGGCACCTGGATGACGAGGTCGGGGCCGCCGGCGCCGGTGCGGTCGCGGCCCGCGCCGGGGGTGCCGCGTTTCGCCTTGAAATGCTGGGTGTAGCGAAAGTCGATCAATGTGTTGAGGCCCGCGACCGCCTCGAACACAATGTCGCCGCCCTTGCCGCCGTTGCCGCCGTCGGGGCCGCCATATTCGATATATTTCTCGCGCCGGAACGACACGGCGCCGGGGCCGCCGTCGCCCGACTTGATGAAAATCTTGGCTTGATCGAGGAAATGCATGGGGGCGCTTTAGGGGGAAAGGCTCGGTTTGGCTAGGGACCGTCGTCCCGGCGATGGTCAAGCCGCCTGTGGATATTCACTTCGTCATCCCGGACTTGATCCGGGATCCATTCACGCAGCACTGGAAGAGCGGATCCCGGATCAAGTCCGGGATGACGATGATAGCAAGACTGCTTCCAACGGCTCTAGGGCGCGAAGATCATCACCCCCGCCGCCCGATCCCGTGCGACAGCATCGATTCGAACGCGATCTCGCGCGCGCGGCTGCGCGGGACGCCGAGGGCGCGCGACAAGGGGCCGCCGAACAGCGCGTCGCCGAGCGCCATCAGCACGAGCTGCATCGTCTCGTCCTCGATCGGCGCTTCCTCCTCGCTATGATCCTCGCGCAGTTCTTCGACGAGGTCGTGGATCGCCTTCAATATCGGGTCGAGCGCATTTTCGTTGCCCGACAGGATCATCCAGCTTGCGAGCGCGCCCGCACCGCCGGTGTCGAAGGCATCGAAGGCCAGATCGACGACCTCGCGCGGATTCTGGTCGCCGGCGCGCTGACGGAAGATCGTCTCGCGGATCGTCGTGGTGATGAAGGCCGCCATCTTCTCGATCAACGCCTGCTGCAGCCCCGCGGCGCTGCCGAAATGGTGGAGAAGATTGGCGTGGGTGCGGTCGACGCGCGCCGCGACGGCCTTCAACGTCACCGCCTGCGGGCCGCTCTCGATCAGAATCTGGCGGGCCGCTTCGAGCGCGGCCGACCGGCTCTCTTCCGGGCTCAGCCGCTTCCTTGCTATTGACACCACTGTAAGTAACCTTTAACGCTTGGCCCATAGGGCGTCCCCACGCCCTGAAACCCCTTTCCGACGGTGAGGAACATATGTCCAGCCTTTCTCCGACGCCGAATGACCTTAGGATAACCCCGCGCGACATGCGCTTCGGCCGCGACGAGCGGCAGGGGCGCTGGTGGCTGAACGGCGATCCGATCGCCTCGGCCTTTCACACCGCGCTGTCGGTGACCTTTCCGCGCGGCGAGGCGATGTTCATCGAGGCGGTGAAGGCGCACCGCGAGGGCGTGCCCGACAAGCTGGCAAGGGAAATCCGTGCCTTCACCCAGCAGGAAGTGATCCACAGCCGCGAGCATGTCGTCTTCAACAAGAAAGCGGCGGAGGCGGGCTACGACCTCAGCGAGCTCGACGCCGATGTGAATCAGGTCCTCGACCTCATCAAGACGCGCCCGCCGATCGTCAACCTGATGGCGACGATCGCGCTCGAACATTATACCGCGATGATGGCGGCGATCATGCTGGGGGACCCGAAGATGTACGCGGGTGCCGAGCCCGAATGGGGCGCCTTATGGAAATGGCACGCGATCGAGGAGATCGAGCATAAGGGCGTCGCCTATGACACCTGGCTTCACGCGACGAAGGACTGGAGCCGCTGGCGGCGCTGGAAGGCGAAGTCGCTGATGATGCTGCTCGTTACGACGCGCTTCTGGCCGCGCCGCGTCAAGGGCATGAAAGCGCTGCTGCGGCAGGACGGCCTCACCGGCTGGCGCGTCACGGCGCGCATCTGGTGGTATCTGCTCGGCTCGCCGGGGATATTGCGCAAGAGCTTCCTGCCCTGGCTCGCCTATTTCATGCCCGGCTTCCATCCGTGGAACCATGACGACCGTGCGCTGATCGGCAAATATGAAGGCGACTATGCCGACGCGCTGATGCCCGCGCATTCGTCGGCGCCGGAGCTGGCCGCGGCCTGATCCCGAGGTTCCGCAAGGGCGGGTGCCACGGACGGACTTCTCTCTCCCCTCCTGGCCCGCCTTTGCGGGGCGCAGCGGCCCTAGACGCGCCCGCCGTTCTCCCATATTCCTTCCCGCTGGGGGGAAGGGGACGTCATGCAGTCACTGTCGGCAGCGGAGACGATGCAGATCGAGCTGCAGCTCGCGGGGCGCGCGTCGCTGCTCCAGTTCGGCTGCGGCAACAGCACGCTGATCGCGGCGCGGCAGGCGCAGAAAATCGTCAGCGTCGACAGCGATGCGGCCTGGCTCGCCGAGGTCGGCGCGAATCTGGCCCGCGCAGCGATCGATTTCACGCCCTTTCACGCCGACATCGGACCGACCGGCGACCATGGCTATCCCGCCGGTGACCGCCGGGCGCGCGATTGGCCGCGCTACCATGTCGATATCTGGCGCCGGCTTCCGGCCAGCCCCGATGCGGTGCTGATCGACGGGCGCTTTCGCGTGGCCTGCCTGCTGCAGGCGCTGATCCACTGCAAGCCCGACTGCCTGTTGCTGTTCCATGGTTTCAACGATCGTCCGGCGTATCAAGGCGCGCTGAAGCATGTCGATGTGCTGGCGCGGGTTGACAGCCTCGCGGTGCTGCGCGCGAAGCAGCCGCTCGACGGTACGGCGGTGCTGCACGACCTGTTCGACCATTTCCTGATCCCCGATTGACCAAGGGCCGCGCGCTGCGGCATGTCGGCGTCATGTTCACCGCGCCCCCGACCATCGAGACCGATCGGCTCCGCCTCCGCCCGACGCGCCTTGCCGACAAGGACGTTCATATCGCGATGTGGGCCGATGCGCGCGTGACGCGCTTCATCGGTGGCGAGCCGCGCACGCCCGATGTGAGCTGGGGCAAGTTTCTGAGCTCGGCAGGCCTGTGGCCGGTGATGGGGTTCGGTTACTGGGTGTTCGCCGACAAGGCCAGCGATGCGCTGATCGGTATGGGCGGGCTGTCCTATTTCTGCCGCGGCATCCCCGAACTCGAGGATTGCCCCGAAGCAGGCTGGGCGTTCGACGCCGACCATTGGGGGGCGGGCTATGCGACCGAGGCGATGCGCGCGGCGCTCGGCTGGGCCGATGCGAACCTCGATGCCACGGAAGTGCGCTGCATCATCGACCACGGCAATGCGGCGTCCGAGCGGGTGTCGGAAAAGCTCGGCTTTCGGCGCATCGGCGACAGCGATGCGCTGGGGCATGTGGTGGCGATCTATTCGCGGCCCAAGGGCGGGTAGGCATGGCCATGCACATCGAAATTGTTAAAAGGCCCTTGGGCGAAGCTCCTGAGTGGGTCCGCGATGCGTGGATTGGCATCAGGCTTCCGCTTCTACGGTCCGATCGGCGTGCCTATTACGGCTTTGGTGTAATCACCGGGCCGCGTGGATACTTCCGGCAGCTTGCGGCGCTATTCACTGGTCGCGCGGAAAAGACGGAAGGATATGCCGTGAACGCCCTGAAGGCGATCGAGACATTGGACAGCCACAGTCCCGATGCAGCGCGCTGGTGGCGTGAAAACACGCCTCATTTCCTTGACGGAAAACGAAACTTTGTATTCGACAGCTATTGCTGCGTGCGTCGGCCCGACTGACGGCCGCTTAGGCCGCCTCGACCACCAGCACCCCGCCGTCGGCGCTGACGACGCGGACCTTCGTACCTTCGGCTGCATCGGGCCCGTGCACCGGCCACTCGCCGTCGCCGACCTTCGCGCGGCCGCGGCCGTCCTCGATCGCGCGCGTCAGGGTCAGCACCTCGCCGACGAGCCGGCCGGCGCGCTGGTTGAGGTGCGGGTCGGCGCTCGTGATCGGGTTCGCCTTCAGCCAGCGGCGCCCGCCGTAGAGCGCGATGATCGCAAGCACCGCGAAGATGCCGAGCTGGAGCGGAACGCCGAGCGGCAGGACCCACGCGAGCACCCCGGTGACGATCGCCGCGGCGCCGATCCAGATCAGGAAGAAGCCCGGCGCGACGATTTCGGCCGCGACGAGCAGCACGCCGACCGACAGCCATATCCAGTGCGGTTCCATGCTTGCGATGAAATCGGGCACCTCAGCCTCCCGCCTTGCGGTCGAGTGCGTCCCTGGCGAGCTCGCCGATCCCGCCGAGCGTGCCGATCAGCTGCGTCGCCTCGACCGGGAAGAGGATCGTCTTGCTGTTGGGGCTGGTTGCGAACTGGCCGACCGCCTCGACATATTTCTGCGCGATGAAATAGTTGATCGCCTGCGCATTGCCGCCCGCGATCGCGTCCGACACCATTTGCGTCGCCTTCGCTTCGGCTTCGGCCTCGCGTTCGCGCGCCTCGGCGTCGCGGAAAGCGGCCTCGCGGCGGCCTTCGGCTTCGAGTATCTGGCTCTGCTTCTGGCCCTCGGCGCGCAGGATTTCCGAGGCGCGGCTGCCCTCGGCCTCGAGGATGTTGGCGCGCTTCTCGCGTTCGGCTTTCATCTGCCGCGCCATCGCGTTCGAGATGTCGGCGGGCGGGCGGATGTCCTTGATCTCGACGCGGGTGATCTTGACCCCCCACGGCGTCGTCGCATCATCGACGACATGCAGCAGCCGGGTGTTGATCTCGTCGCGCTTCGACAGCGTTTCGTCGAGGTCCATCGAGCCCATGACGGTGCGCAGGTTCGTCGTCGTCAGGTTCATGATCGAGAGATAGAGATCGCTGACCTCATAGGCCGCCTTGGCGGCGTCGAGCACCTGGAAGAAGACGACGCCGTCGACCGCGACCATCGCATTGTCCTTGGTGATGATTTCCTGGCCCGGAATGTCGAGCACCTGTTCCATCATGTTCACCTTGCGCCCGACGCGATCGAAGATCGGCATGATGAAGTTGAGGCCGGGCTGCGCGGTGTGGGTGTAGCGGCCGAAGCGCTCGATCGTATAGGCGTAGCCCTGCCGGACCGGCGTCAGCGCCCAGACGAGGAACACCAGAGCCAACACCACCAGCGCAAGCGCGAATTCCATCGATCATCCCCTCGTGCAAAGTCTCTTCGCAAAATCTCTGCCTTGCTTATTGCGGCAACCGGCGCCCTGCGCCACAGAAAAGCGCATGACCGACTTTGCCCCGCGCTCGCTGCTCTACGTCCCCGGATCGAACGCGCGCGCGCTCGAAAAGGCGCAAGGGCTCGCCGCCGACATGCTGATCATCGATCTGGAAGATGCCGTTCCGGCCGAGCGCAAGGCGGAGGCGCGCGCTGCGATGCGCGCCGCGGTGACGGCAGGCTATCCGGGCAAGCGCATCGCGGTGCGGATCAACGGAACGGGCAGCGCACATCAGCCGGACGACCTCACGGCGGTCGCCGGGCTCGCGCTCGACGCGGTGGTGCTGCCGAAGGTCGATGCGCCATCGGACCTCGATCCGGCGCGGCCGCTCGGCCTGCCGCTGTTCGCGATGATCGAGACGCCCGCGGCGATCTATGCCGCGCGCGACATCGCCGCCGATCCCGCGACGCATGGGCTGATCGCAGGGCTCAACGACCTCGCGCACGAGCTGAAGCTGCCCGATGGCATGGATCGCGGCGCGATGGGCCATGCGATCCAGGCGATCGTCCTTGCGGCGCGCGCGGGCGGGGTGTGGTGCTTCGACGGCGTCTATAATGCGATCGACGATGCGGCGGGCTTCGCGGCGGAAGCGGCGGACGGACGGCGGCTGGGTTTCGACGGCAAGACGCTGATCCATCCGTCGCAGGTCGAGCCGTGCAACAGGGCCTTCGCGCCATCGGAGCACGAGATCGCCGAAGCCGAAGCGCTGGTCGCCGCTGCGACAGGCGGCGCGCAGCGGCACGAGGGGCGAATGATCGAAGACATGCACGTCGCGGCGGCGCGTGCGCTGCTGGAGCGCGCGGGGCGCTGAAGCCGCCATTCGTCGTTCGACGAACGCGTCTTGCCTGCCTCTGGCGGACATGTCATGCGGCGGGCCCATGAAGATCCTGACCTTCCGGGCTGCCATTGCGGCCGTTTCGCTCGTTGCGCTCGCCCCCGCCGTTTTGGCGGCTCCCGCGCAGGGTGACGCTCCGATCACCGAGGCCGAACTGGCCGGCCATATGAAGACGCTGTCGAGCGATGCGTTCGAGGGCCGTGGTCCCGGCACCGAGGGCGAGGATCGCACCATCGCCTACATCGTCGGCGAATGGGCGAAGGCGGGGCTCGAAGCCGTGCCGGGCAGCGCGACGCCCTGGCTGCAGGGCGTGCCGCTGATCGAGACGCAGGCGACCGGCGGGACCGCGAAGTTCAAGGTGAAGGGCCGCGATTTTCCGGTCGGCGAGGACGGCATCGTCCTGACCGGACGCGACGCCGCCGTTTCGCTGACCGATCTGCCGCTGGTCTTCGTCGGCTATGGCATCGACGGCGCGGGTCAGGTCAAGGCCGACGTTCGCGGCAAGGTCGCGGTGATGCTGTACGAAAACGCGCCGTTCGGCGACAAGCTGCCGCGCTACCGCGAGCGGCGCCAGATGCTCGCCGACGCGGGAGCGAGTGCGGTGCTCGTGATCGCGACCGACGCCGACCTCTGGGAACAGATCCGCCATTCGCTGGGCGGGAAGACGACGCGCCTCGCCTCGGCCAAGACGGGCGCGCCGGTGACGGGCTTCCTGTCGCCCGCCGCGGCCGACGCGCTGTTCGCGAAGGCGGGGCAGAGCGGCGACGCGCTCCGCGGCGGTGCGAAGGCGGCGGATTATGCGGGCGCCGAGCTGCCTGTGGCCGTCGATCTGGCGACCACATCGGTCGTGCGGCCCTATCAGAGCAACAATATCATCGCGAAGCTGCCCGGCGCGAAGCCCGACGGCAAGGCGGTGCTGTTCCTCGGTCACTGGGACCATCTCGGCATCTGCGCGCCCGACGACGCGAAAGACCGAATCTGCAACGGCGCGGTCGACAATGCGAGCGGGATCGCGGTGCTGATCGAAGTTGCAAAGCGCCTTGCGTCGGGCGCACGGCCCGACCGCGACATTTATTTCATGGCGACGACCTCGGAAGAAAAGGGCCTGCTCGGCGCGCATTACTTCGCCGAGCATCCGGTCGTGCCGCTCGCCGACATTACCGTCGCGCTCAACATCGACACGATCGCCATCTCGCCGCGCGGTACGCCGGTCGCGACGATCGGACGCGGCAAGCCCGCCTATGACGCGGTGGTGCGCGAGGTGGCAACGAAGCTCGGCCGGAAGATGGATGACGACGGCGAGGCCGACGCCTTCGTCCAGCGGCAGGACGGCTGGGCGCTCGGCGCCAAGGGCGTCACATCGCTGATGGTCGGGGGCAGCTTCTCCGACATGCCGCTGCTCGAGAAATTCCTTGGGAGCGACTATCACGGCCCCGCCGACGAATTTTCGGACAAGGTGCCGCTCGGCGGCGCGGCGGAGGATGCCGACCTGCACGTCGCGCTCGGCCGCGCATTCGCCGATACGAAGCGGTGGGCGGGGAAGTAATTCTGTCGTCATTGCGAGCGCAGCGAAGCAATCCAGGGCGGTTTACGCCACTCTGGATTGCTTCGCTGCGCTCGCAATGACGGGGCCTGTCAGGCCGCCTGTTTCGCCCGTTCGCTCATTTCCTGATTGAGCATCTCGGCGAGCAGGAAAGCGAGTTCAAGGCTCTGCCCCGCATTCAAACGCGGGTCGCAATGCGTGTGATAGCGATCGGCCAGATCCATCTGCGTCACATCCATCGCGCCGCCCGTGCATTCGGTGACATTCTGGCCGGTCATTTCGATATGGATGCCGCCGCCGTGCGTCCCCTCGGCGCGGTGGACGGCGAAGAAGCCGCGCACTTCGGCGAGGATGCGCTCGAACGGGCGCGTCTTGTAGCCGTTGGGCGTCTTGATGACGTTGCCGTGCATCGGATCGCACGACCAGACGACCGGGTGACCCGATTCCTTCACCGCGCGCACCAGCTTCGGCAGATGCGCCTCGATCTTGTCGTGGCCGTAGCGGGTGATCAGCGTCATGCGGCCGGGGACATGGCCGGGATTCAGCGTGTCGAGCAGGCGCAGCAGCACGTCGGGTTCCAGGCTCGGCCCGCATTTCATGCCGACCGGATTGCCGATGCCGCGCAGATATTCGATATGCGCCGACCCCTCGAAACGGGTGCGGTCGCCGACCCAGAGCATATGGCCCGACGTGTCGTACCAGCCGCCGGTCAGGCTGTCCTGCCGCGTCAGCGCCTGCTCATAGGGAAGCAGCAGCGCCTCATGACTGGTGTAGAAGCTCGTGCCCTTGATCTGGGGCACCGTCTCCGGCGTCACCCCGCACGCTTCCATGAAGGCGAGCGCTTCGGAAATCCGCGCGGCGGTCTCCTGATATTTCTTGGCCCACGGGCTGCGGTCCATGAAATCATGCGTCCAGGCGTTCACCTGATGCAGATTCGCATAGCCGCCGTTCGCGAAGGCGCGCAGCAGATTGAGCGTCGCCGCCGACTGGTTGTACGCCTTGATCATCCGCGCCGGATCGGGCTCGCGGCCGGTTCCTTCGAACGCGATGTCGTTGATGATGTCGCCGCGATAGCTCGGCAGCGAGACGCCATCGACATCTTCCATGTCGGCCGAACGCGGCTTGGCGAACTGCCCCGCCATGCGGCCAAGCTTCACCACCGGCATCTTCGACGCGAAGGTCAGGACAACCGCCATCTGGAGCAGCACGCGGAAGGTGTCGCGGATATTGTTCGGGTGGAATTCCGCAAAGCTTTCGGCGCAGTCGCCGCCCTGCAGCAGGAAGGCCTTGCCCTCGGCGACCTTGCCGAGCTCGGCGGTGAGGTCGCGCGCCTCGCCCGCGAAGACCAGCGGCGGATAGTTCGACAGCTCCTTTTCCGCCGCCGCGAGCGCGGCGTCGTCCTTGTAGGTGGGAAGTTGCCGGGCTTCGTGCGTGCGCCAGCTGTGGGGTTGCCATGATTGCGTCATATCAGCGGTCTTCTACGTCATTTCGGGTGGGAATGCGAATCGCGCGCCGCCATGGGCCGAATGGCCCCCGGAAGCAAGCCGGAGCGATAAAATTAGCGCGAACGGGCCATTCGCGCAGCGAAGCTTTTCCTGAGGGCCCAAAAATGATAGTTTATGTCGATTGGGCCGCAGCAACGAAAATCGCCGCCAAGGCGTTCGGCAATCGGTAACGTTATATATCTAAGCATTCTGCCGGGTTTGACGCGAAAAGACTGCATATGGCCAATTTCGACCCGTCCTGGTTCGGCTATGGGGCGTTGCTGGTGCTGCTGGTGGCGAGCCTCGTCGCGCGCGTCGATCATGTCCGCATCGGCCTCGCGATCGCGGCCCTGCTCGCGCTGCCGGTCGCGCTCTTCGGCTGGCACGGGACCGGCTACAGCCTGCTTATCCTCGCGATCCTGCTCGTCAATCTGGGCCTGATCGCCCGGCTCTGGCTCAACCGGGCGAAGGTCAGCTTCTCCGCCGAGGAGCAGGCGCTGCGCGACCGCCATTTCGACGGGCTCGGCGCGGTCGCGGCGCGCGCGCTGATCGATCAGGGACACTGGATTTCGGCGAAGCGCGGCGAGGTGCTGATCCGCGAGAATGAAGCCGCGCCGTGCCTCTTTTACCTTGCCGAAGGGGCCGCGGCGATCCGCCGCGACGGCCAGGATGTCGGCACGGTCGCCGACGGCACGCTAATCGGCGAGGCGACGGTGCTCGACGGCAGCCATGCGACCGGCACCGTGGTGCTGACGAGCAACGCGCGGCTATGGTTCATCCCCGCCGTGGGGCTGCGCGCGTGGCTGGCCGCGCGTCCCGACGTCGCGGCCGCGCTCCACGAAGGCTTCGCGCGCGCGCTGCGCGGCAAGCTCGCGAACGCCAATGCGCGCATTGCCGACCGGCCGCCCATCTCCTAGAGTCGCGCCTTCGATCAACGGACGACCCCCAGGCGAGGCGCATGGCACTGACAATTTACGGCATTCCCAATTGCGACACGGTGAAGAAGGCGCGCCGCTGGCTCGACGAGCATGGCGTTGCCTATGCTTTCCACGACTATCGCAAGGATGGGCTGGACGCGGCACAGCTTCAGGGCTGGATCGACAAGCTCGGCTGGGAAAAGCTGCTCAACAAGAGCGGTACCACCTTTCGCAAATTGCCCGATGCGGAGAAAGAGGGACTCGATGCCGCGCAGGCGAAGGCGCTGATGCTCGACCAGCCCGCGATGATCCGCCGTCCGCTGGTCGATGCCGACGGCGCGCTCAGCGTGGGGTTTTCGGCCGATGACTGGCAGCAGCGCTTTGCGGCATGAAAGCGTCGAGCGCCGCGCTGATGCTGCTGGCGCTCGCGGGCTGCGATACTGAGCCGATGGCCGCGCAGCCTACTCTCGATGGCAAGCCGCCGATCGTCATCGCGCATCGCGGCGCGTCGGGCGAGCGGCCCGAACATACGCTGGCGAGCTATGAACTCGCGATCGAGCAGGGTGCCGATTTCATCGAGCCCGATCTGGTGCTGACCAAGGACGGCGTCCTCGTCGCGCGGCACGAGAACGAGATTTCCGAGACGACCGACGTCGCCGACCATCCCGAATTCGCCGGGCGCAAGGCGGTGAAGACGATCGACGGCAAGGCGGTGACGGGCTGGTTCACCGAGGATTTCACGCTCGCCGAGCTCAAGACCTTGCGCGCGAAGGAACGCATTCCGCGGCTGCGCGGTACTGCGCATGACGGCGAATATGCGATCCCGACTTTCGCCGAGATTCTCGACCTGCTCGTTCGCGTGAACAAGGGCCGCACGCATCCGGTCGGAGTCTATCCTGAAACCAAGCATCCGACCTATTTCGCCGCGATCGGCTTGCCGCACGAGGGGCCCCTGCTCGCGATTCTCGGCAAATATGGCTATCGCGGCCGCACGGCGCCGGTGTTCATCCAGAGCTTCGAGGCCGGCAATCTCAAGGCGCTGCGGGCGAAGAGCGATCTGCCGCTGATCCAGCTGATGGATGGCGAGGGCGGGCCTGCCGACGATCCGAAGCTCGGCTACGCCGCGATGGCGACGCCGGACGGGCTGAAAGCGATCGCGGTTTATGCCGACGGCATCGGCCCCAACAAGGATATGGTGATCCCGCGCAGCACGATCGGGACGCTCGGCGAGCCCACCGCGCTCGTGCGCGACGCCCATGCCGCGGGGCTCAAGGTCCATCCCTGGACCTTTCGCCGCGAGAATTATTTCCTGCCGCTCGCCGACAAGGGCGGGCTCAACCCGGCGGGGCATGGCGATCTCGCGGCCGAGATCAAGGCTTATTTCGGGACCGGCATCGACGGGCTGTTCAGCGACAACCCGCGCGAGGCGGTGCCGGCGGTGAAAGCAGGAGTGAAGCAATGACCGAACGTGCGTTGGGCAAGAGCAGCCTGTCGATCCGGCCTTTCGTGCTGGGCGGCAATGTCTTCGGCATGACCGCCGACCGTGCCGCGAGCTTCGCGATCCTCGACCGCTTCGTCGAACGCGGCGGCGGCATGATCGACACTGCCGACGTCTATTCGGCGTGGGTTCCGGGGCACAAGGGCGGCGAGTCCGAGACCGAGATGGGCGCCTGGCTGAAGGCGAGCGGCGCGCGCGACAAGGTCCTCATCGCGACCAAGGTCGGCATGATGCCGGGCGGCCTGAAACCCGACCGGATTCGGGAGGCGGTGCAGGGCTCGCTCGATCGGCTCGGTGTCGATGTCCTCGATCTTTATTTCGCGCACAAGGACGATCCCGATGTGCCGCTCGGCGAAATCCTCGGCGCGTTCGGCGAGCTCGTCGATGCGGGGATGGTGCGCGCGATCGGCGCCTCCAATTACAGCGCCGAACGGTTGAGCGAAGCGCTGCGCACCGCCGACGAACTGGGCCTGCCGCGCTTCACCGTGGTCCAGCCCGAACTCAACCTGCTCGACCGCGAACAATATGAAGGGCCGCTCCAGACGCTCTGCATCGACGAGGACCTCGGCGTCGTCACCTATTTCAGCCTCGCCTCGGGCTATCTGTCGGGAAAATATCGCAGCACCGACGACCTTGGCAAAAGCCCGCGCGGCGCGCGCGTCGGCCCCTATCTTGAAGGCAAAGGGCCGGCGGTGCTCGCGGCGATGGACCGCATCGCGGGCGAGACCGGCGCGACGCTGTCGCAGATCGCGCTCGCCTGGGTCGCCGCGCAGCCCGGCGTCACCGCGCCGATCGCGAGCGCGACGAGCGTCGCGCAACTCGACGAGATCATGGACAGCCTCGACCTGACGCTGACCGGCGAACAGCTTGCCGCGCTGACCGGCGCCGGACAGGGTTGAGGGTCGCCGCCGGGGCAGGTTTTTCGGCCGAAAGCGGCCATCCGCCGGATAAAACAATGGCGCCGGACAAAACAAAGGGGACACGAAGGCCCCCTTTGCTCCCCGGTTTACCTGAAGATCATTCGACCGGAAACCCGCGTTTCGCCAGCAGGGCCTTCACGTCGGGATCGCGGCCGCGGAAGGCGCGATACGCCTCGGCGCGGTCGGTCTCGTTGCCGGTCATCAGCAGGATGGTGCGGAACTTGTCGGCGACGGTGCGGTCCCACGGGCCGCCGGCCTCCTGGAACGCCGCCCAGGTGTCGGCGTCCATCGTTTCGGACCAGAGGTAGGAGTAATAGCCCGCCGAATAGGCGTCCGAGCTGAACAGGTGGCCGAACTGCGGCAGGCGGTGCCGCATGACGATTTCCTTCGGCATGTCGATCGCGGCGAGCGTCTCGCGCTCGAACTTGTCGATGTCGGTCACCGGCACCTTGCGGTCGTGGAGCTTCATGTCGAGGATAGCGCTCGACAGATATTCGACCGTCTCGAACCCCTGGTTGAACTTGTTCGACGCGAGGATCTTGTCGACCAGCGCCTGCGGCATCGGTTCGCCCGTCTGATAGTGCGTCGCGAATTTCGACAGCACTTCGGGCGTCATCAGCCAATTCTCGTTCACCTGGCTCGGATATTCCACGAAATCTCGCGGCACCCCGGCGAGCGCGGGATAATAGACGTGCTGCAGGAAATAATGGATGCCGTGCCCGAATTCGTGGAACAGGGTCGTCGCATCGTCGAGGCTGACGAGCGTCGGCTCGCCCTTCGCGCCTTCGGTGAAATTATTGTTGTTCGACGCGAGCACGTTGCGCTCGCCGCCGAGCCCCTGCTCGCTGCGATAGGTCGTCATCCACGCGCCCGAACGTTTGCCGTCGCGCGCGAAATTGTCGAGATAGAGGACGCCGACATTGGCATTCGTCTTGAGGTTATAGACCTCGAACGTCTTCACCTTGGGGTCGAACACGGGAATCGTGCCCGTATTCTCGCGGAAACCGAGGTCATAGAGCTGCCCTGCTTCCCAGAACATCGCATCGCGCAGCTTGTCGAGCTGGAGATAGGGCTTCACCTCATTCTCATCGAGGTCGTATTTCGCCTTGCGGACCTTCTCCGCATAATAGCGATAGTCCCACGGCTCGATCGTCAGCTTCGGACCCTTGCCCGCTTTCGCCTCGGCGTCGGCGATCGCCTGCATGTCGGCGACCTCCTCATGGACGCGCGCGACCGCGGCGGGCCATACTTTCATCATCAGCGCCATGGCGTTTTCGGGGGTCTTCGCCATCGTGTCGGCCATGCGGTAATGCGCGTGGGTCGGGAAACCGAGCAGCACCGCGCGCTCCTGCCGCAGCTTCAATATCCCGGCGATCGTTGCATTGGTGTCGTTGGCGTCGCCATTGTCGCCGCGGTTCACGAAAGCGCGCCAGACCTTCTCGCGCAGCGCGCGGTTGCTGGCGTTCTGGAGCACCGGCTGCGCCGACGAGCGGGTGTTCTTGATCGCCCACTGGCCGGGCTTGCCCTGCGCCTCGGCGGCGTCGGCGAGCGAGGCGATAAAGCCCGGCGCGAGCCCGTCGAGCTCGGCCTTGTCGGTGACGAAAGTATAGAGCTTCTCGTCGCCGAGCAGCTTCGACGAAAAGGCCGAGAACAGCCCTTCGAGCTTCGCGTTCAAATCGACGAGCTTCGCCTTGTTCGCGGGCGACAGATTGGCGCCGTCGCGCACCATCTCGTCATAGCTGCGCTCGACGATGCGGATCTGCTGGGCGTTGAGGCCGCTCGAATTGCGTTTGTCGTACACCGCCTTGTAGCGCGCGAAGAGCTTCGGATCGAGGAAGAGCTCGGTGTAGAATGTGGTGAGCTTCGGACTCCATTTGGCGTCGATGTCCTCGACGCGGTCGTTCGACTTGTTCGACGTCTGGACGCCCCAGAGTGCGAAGACACGGTCCATCGTCTCGCCCGCGAGCTGCATCGGGACATGGGTGTTCTCGAACGTCGGCTCGGCGGGATTGTCGATCACCGCCTGCACCTCGGCCTTTACCTCGGCCATGCCCTTGGCGAAGGCGTCGGGGAAAAGTTCGGGGTCGAGCTTGTCCCACGGCGGCACCCCTTCATAGGGGCCGGTCCACGGCTGAAGCATCGGGTTGGCGTCCGCGGTCGCGGGCTTGGCTTGAGTTTCGGCGGCGATGGTCATCGGACTATAACCCATAAGCAGGACGGTCGATGCAAGCAGGATCGACGCGGAACGGACAAAGGGCTGCGCGCGGCGCGGCATTATCATATCTCCCCGGAAGACTGGTTTCGAGCGAAACCATTTGGGATGGCTTTAGCGCGAGGGAGGAGGAGAGGGCAAGGGTTTGGAACCCCAAAGAATCCCGTGCCCCCGCGAAGGAGTATCGGGTCGGGTCGTCCGGGGGACGATCCGGCCCGATACTCCTTCGCGGGGAAGCAGGGTCTTCAATGATCGTCGATCAGCCCCCGAACCCTGGCTGCACCAGCCCTGGCACATCGACGCGGAAGGTGAAGAGCCCACCCGCGTGCGGTTGGCCCTTGCGTTCTTCGTCGGTCAGGTTTTTGCCTGCGGTCGTCACGAAGGCGGTCTTCATGTCCGCCCCGCCGAGCGCGATCATCGAGGGGCGCTGCACCGGCAGCGCGACCGTCTGAAGCAATTCGCCCGCGGGCGACAGACGCACGACGCGCCAGCCGTCCCACAGCGCCGACCAGTAGCAGCCCTCGGCATCGACCGTGCCGCCGTCGGGGCGGCCCTTGCCCATCTCGAATCGGTGGAACAGCCGCCCTTCGCCGAGTGTGCCGGTCGTGGGATCGACAGTGTAGGCGCGCAGTGCGTGGGTGGGCGTGTCGGCGTGGTAGAAGGTCCGCCCGTCGGGGCTGAACGCCGCGCCGTTGCTGGTGAGCAGCCCGCCAAAGACGGTGGTCATCGACCCATCGGGGTCGAGCCGGTAAAGGCTCGCGGCGGGGTTGGTCTTGTCGCTGGTCACGCTGCCGACCCAGAAGCGGCCCGCGGCATCGACGCAGGCGTCGTTGCAGCGCTGTTCGGGGATGCCCGCGAGCATCTGCGGGCCGAAGGGGCGCGGTGCGGCCCCCCAATGGTCGATCAGCGCGCAGCCGTCCTTGAGACCGACGATCAGCCCGCCGCCTGCGCGCGGCGCGACGCAGCCGACCGGGCCATCGAGCTGCATCGTCTCGGTTGCGCGCGTCGCCGGGTCGGTGCGGTGGATGCGGTGTGCGTCGATGTCGACCCAGTAGAGGCGCGCTTCGGCGGCATGCCAGCGCGGCGACTCGCCGAGCAAGGCGCCGGCGTCAAGGAGGAGATCGACCATGGGCGAGGGTTTAGCGGGCGGCGAGACGGCTGCCCAGCGTTCGCAAACCTATTCGTCGCTCCCGCGAAGGCCGGAAGGCGGCGAAGTCCCTCATTCACCTCGTCATTGCGAGCGTAGCGAAGCAATCCAGGGCGGTCTGCACACACTCTGGATTGCTTCGCTACGCTCGCAATGACGGAGTGAGGAAGGCAACGTCTTTCTCGCCGTAGCGTCTTTCCACTTGACGTGGACGTAAACGTAAGGTCCAGTGTTGTCGAAGGTCGTGCTGCGATGCGCGACCGCTCGCGCGTCCGGCTCCCCGCTTGCGTCCGGCCGCCGTCACGAAAGGAAGATGATGTCGCTCGATAATCTCTCGCGCACCGCCTATAATGAGGATCATGAGGCGTTCCGCGCCACGGTGCGCCAGTTCCTCGAAAAGGAAGTCGCGCCGAACGCCGCAAAATGGGCCGAGGACAAGATCGTCCCCAAGTCGATCTGGCCGAAGGCGGGCGAGATCGGTATGCTCTGTCCGACGGTGCCCGAGGAATATGGCGGGCTCGGCCTCGACTTCGGCTATAATGCGATCGTCGACGAGGAAAGCGCCTATTACGGCCGCGCCACCACCGGCTTCTCGCTCCAGTCGGACATCGTCACCAGCTATATCGTCAAATATGGCAGCGAGGAGCAGAAGAAGCACTGGCTGCCCAGGATGGTGTCGGGCGAGACGATCACCGCGATCGCGATGACCGAGCCGGGCACCGGCTCCGACCTTCAGGGCATGCGCACGACCGCGAGGAAGGACGGCAATCATTACGTCATCAACGGGTCGAAGACCTTCATCACCAACGGCCAGAACGCCGACCTGATCCTCGTCTGCGTCAAGACCGACACCGAGGTGCAGCCGGCGTGGAAGGGCGTATCGATCGTGCTCGTCGAGGCCGACCGCGAAGGTTTCGAGCGCGGCCGCAACCTCGACAAGATCGGGCAGGACGAGGCCGATACGTCGGAGCTCTTCTTCAACGACGTCCGCGTGCCGATCACCAATTGCCTTGGTGAGGAAGGTCAGGGCTTCATCTACCTGATGAGCGAATTGCCGCAGGAACGCCTGTCGATCGCGGTTTCGGCGCAGGCCTCGGCGCAGCGCGCCTTCGACGACACGGTCGAATATACGCGCGACCGCAAGGCGTTCGGCAAGCCGATCCTCGACTTCCAGAACAGCCGCTTCGTGCTCGCCGACCTCAAGGCGAAGCTGCAGGTGGGCTGGGCGCACCTCGACTGGGCGCTCGCGCGCCACATGAAAAAGGAACTCACCCCCGAAGAGGGCGCCGCGGCGAAGCTGTGGCACACCGATCTCCAGTGGGAGGTGATGGACAAGTGCCTCCAGCTGTTCGGTGGCTCGGGTTATATGAACGAATATCCGATCGCCCGCGCCTGGCGCGCGGCGCGCGTGACGCGCATCTTCGGCGGCACGAACGAGATCATGAAGGAACTGATCGGGCGGAAGCTCTGATGGTAAAAACCCCTCCCCTTCAGGGGAGGGGCAGCGAGGCTTGCGGGCTTGCCCGCTAGTCGCAGCGGGGTGGGTCAAGCGGCCTCGCGCAACGCTGCGACCCCCACCCCAACCCCTCCCCTGGCGGGGAGGGGCGTTAGGAAGAAAGGAACTCCCCATGGCTCATGCTTATATCGTCGATGCCGTCCGCACCGCCGGCGGCCGCCGCGGCGGCCGGCTTGCCGGCATCCACCCCGTCGACCTCGGCGCGGCGGTGTTCGACGCGATCGTCGACCGCAACGATTTCGATCCCAAGGCGATCGAGGACGTCATCACCGGCTGCGTGACGCAGGGCGGGCAGCAGACGATGGACCTCGGCCGCAACGCCGTACTCGCCTCGAAGCTCCCCGACTCGATTCCGGCGGTCACGATCGACCGCCAGTGCGGCTCGTCGCAGCAGGCGATGATGTTCGCGGCGCAGGGCGTGCTGTCGGGGACGCAGGACATGGTGCTGGCGAGCGGCATCGAGAGCATGACGCGCGTCCCGATGGGCAGCGTCGCGACGCTGTTCATGAAGGAAGGGCTCGGCAACTACAAATCGCCGCGGCTCGAGGAGAAATATCCCGGCATCATGTTCAGCCAGTTCATGGGCGCCGAGATGATCGTCAAGAAGCACGGCTTCACCAAGGACGATCTCGACGCCTTCGCGCTCGAAAGCCATCGCCGGGCGAAGGCGGCGACCGAAAGCGGCAAGTTCGAGCGTGAGATCGTCGCGGTCGAGATCGAGACCCCCGAGGGCAAGGAGATGCACAAGGTCGACGAGGGCATCCGCTTCGACGCGACGCTCGAAGGCATCGCGGGCGTCAAGCTGCTCCAGGAAGGCGGATCGATCACCGCCGCGACCTCCAGCCAGATCTGCGACGGCGCTTCGGCGGCGCTGATCGTGTCCGAACAGGCGCTGAAGGACCATGGCCTGACCCCGCGCGCGCGCATCCACCATGTGTCGGTGACCGCGGGCGACCCGGTGATCATGCTCGAGGAGCCGCTGTTCGCGACCGAAAAGGCGCTGAAGAAGGCCGGGCTCAAGATCGAGGACATCGACGCTTACGAGGTCAACGAGGCCTTCGCGCCGGTGCCGCTCGCGTGGCTCAAATATCTCGGTGCCGACCATGCACGGCTCAATCAGCATGGCGGCGCGATTGCGCTCGGCCACCCGCTCGGCGCGAGCGGCACCAAGCTGATGGCGACCCTGCTCGGCGTACTCGATGCGACTGGCGGGAAGTACGGCCTCCAGACGATGTGCGAAGGCGGCGGTCAGGCCAATGTGACCATCGTCGAGCGGCTGTAATCCATTCAATACCCCTCCCCTTAAGGGGAGGGGCAGCGAGACTTGGGAACTTGTTCCCTAGTCGCAGCGGGGTGGGCCAAGCGGTCTCGCTCTCCTGCGACCCCCACCCTAACCCCTCCCCTGAAGGGGAGGGGCTTTAAGTCAGGAGAATGACATGAAACTCGATTCCACCGTATCCGCCGTCGTCACCGGGGGTGCCTCGGGCCTCGGCGCCGCCACGGCGCGCGCGCTCGCCGCCAAGGGCGTCAAGGTCGCGATCTTCGACCTGCAGGAAGAAAAGGGCAAGGCGATCGCCGCCGAGCTCGGCGGCGTCTTCTGCGAATGCAACGTCACCGACGATGCCTCGGTCGATGCGGCCTTCGCCAAGGCGCGCGAAGCGCATGGTCAGGAACGCATCCTCGTCAACTGCGCCGGCACCGGCAACGCGATCAAGACCGCGAGCCGCTCGAAGGAAGACGGCAGCATCAAGCATTTCCCGCTCGATGCCTTCAACTGGATCATCCAGATCAACCTCGTCGGCACTTTCCGCTGCATCGCCAAGTCGGCGGCGGGGATGCTGACGCTCGACCCGATGGAGGACGGCGAGCGTGGCGCGATCGTCAACACCGCGTCGGTCGCGGCCGAGGACGGCCAGATCGGCCAGGCCGCCTATTCGGCGTCGAAGGGCGGCGTCGTCGGCATGACGCTCCCCGTCGCGCGTGACCTCGCGTCGGAGAACATCCGCGTCAACACGATCCTGCCCGGCATCTTCGACACCCCGCTCCTCGCGGGCGCGCCGCAGAATGTCCGCGACGCGCTCGGCGCCTCGGTGCTCAACCCGAAGCGCCTCGGCAACCCGGTCGAATATGCCAATCTTGCCATGTGCATGATCGAGAACGGCTATTTCAACGGCGAGGACGTGCGCCTCGACGGCGGCATCCGCATGGCGCCGCGCTGATATGGCGAAACCGGAACGCTGGCGGCTCGATGCCGCCAGCTACCCCGTCTGCATCGAGTTGCAGACGCGCTTTCAGGACATGGACGTCAACGGCCACCTCAACAATGTGGCCTTCGCCGCGCTGTTCGAGAGCGGCCGCGTCCTCCTGAACCGCGATGCACGCCCGCTCGGCGAGCGCCCCGCGAACGAGCGGACGATGGTCGCGGCGGTCGAAATCAACTATCTCGCCGAGGGCAATTTTCCCGATCCGGTGCGGATTGCGACCGGCATCGGCCGCCTCGGCACCTCGAGCTGGACGATCGTCCAGGCGATGTTCCAGAACGGCGGCTGCATCGCGACCTGCGACACGGTGGTCGTATGCCGCACCGATGGCGAGGCGAAGCCGCTGCGCGCGGAGATGGTCGCGGAGTTGGAAGCGAAGCTGGCGAAGGCGGTTTAAAGACCGTGTGCACCCGCGAAGGCGGGTGCCCATCACCCGCCCGTGAGAGTTTGAACCGACCGGAGATGGGTCCCCGCCTTCGCGGGGACGCGTGGCTCATTCATGTCGGCGTTATAATTTCTTGTCCGCATCGGGCACCGCGCGGATCAGGTCGCGCGCGAAGCCGATCAGGCCGATCTGCCGACGGCGTTTGAGCCGCTCGGCGCGCAGGATCGCGCGGACCTCGTCGAAACAGCCATCGACATTGTCGTTGATCAGCACATAGTCGTAGCCGTCCCAGTGGCTGATCTCGTTCGCGGCGCGCTCCATCCGCGCGGTGATCACCGCGTCGCTGTCGGTGCCGCGCGAGCGGAGGCGGCGTTCGAGCTCCTCCATCGTCGGCGGCAGCACGAAGACGCGCACGACGTCGGGACCGGCCTCCTGATAGAGCTGCTGCGCGCCCTGCCAGTCGATGTCGAACAGGACGTCCTTGCCCGCGGCGAGCAATGCCTCGACTGGCGCGCGCGGGGTGCCGTAGCGGTGCCCGAAAACATGCGCCCATTCGAGGAATTCGCCGTCGGCGGCCATCTTCTTGAAGGTGTCGGTATCGACGAAATGATAATGGACCCCGTCGACCTCGCCCGGACGCGGCGGGCGCGTCGTCGCCGAGATCGACAGCGCGATGTCGCTGTCCGCGTCGAGCATCATGCGCGAGATGGTGGTCTTGCCCGCGCCCGAGGGCGAGGAGAGGACGAACAGCACGCCGCGGCGGTTCAGGTGGACGCTTTCGGTCATGCGCGCTATTCGCGCGGGGAAGCGCGGCGGTCAAGCGGGAAGGGGCGGCGATGACGCGAAACGGATGGCTGGTTGCGGCCGGGCTGCTGGCGCTGCTTGCGGCGATATTGACCCTGATGGGCCGCCCGCCGATCTGCCCGTGCGGCACGGTCAGCCTGTGGCACGGCACCGTCCAGTCGAACCAGAACAGCCAGCAGATTTCGGACTGGTACAGCTTCAGCCACATCATCCACGGCTTCATCTTTTTCGGCCTGTCGCGGCTGTTGATGCCGCGCGCCCCTCTATGGGTCGCGCTCGCTGTCGCGATCGGGATCGAGGGCGGATGGGAAATTCTGGAAAATTCGCCGATCATCATCGACCGCTACCGCGAGGTGACGATGGCCTATGGCTATTCGGGCGACTCGGTTCTCAATTCGGTGAGCGACGCCGGTTTCATGATGCTCGGCTTCCTCGCCGCGAGCCGGATGCGCTGGTGGACGACGCTGGCAATCGCGATCGCGTTCGAGCTTTTCACATTATGGGCGATCCGCGACAATCTGACGCTGAATGTGCTGATGCTCGTCGCGCCGATCGAGATGGTGAAGGAATGGCAGGCGGGCGCCTAGTGGAGCGCGGTGCCGCGGCCGTTGGCCGCGACCGGTATCGCCGGCGGCAGCGCGTCGCCCATCGCCTCGCCGTCGGTTGGCTGCTTGGCGGTGCCCGCGTAAGTATCGACGACGCCCGCTTTCGCAAGGTCGGGATCGGTCCGATGCGCCGCCTCGGCCGCCTTGCGCGCTTCGGCACGGTCGGCCCATTTCTTGGTAAGATAGGCGGCGGCGGCGGTGGCGGCGAGCGCCGCGTATCGCTGCGGGAAAAGCCGGCGCGCGGCGAACAAGGTGCCCGCGCCGATCACGGCACCCGCGACGGGGTGGCCACCCTTCCGGTTTCCGATGGCGCTGCCGAGGACGCCGCCTACGATCCGACCGATCATCTTCATCTTCCTTCCCTCCCCATCAATCCCCGGCAGGTCCGCTTGGTTCCGCCTTAGCGATCCGGGCCGAGCCCCCGACCCAACATCGTGCGCGGGTCGACCACCCGGTCGAAGGTCGCCGCATCGACATAGCCGAGGTCCAGCGCCGCGGCGCGCAGCGTCGATCCCGTTTCGTGCGCGTGCTTGGCGATCTTCGCCGCCTTGTCATACCCGATTTCGGGCGCGAGCGCGGTCACCAGCATCAGCGAGCGATCGACGAGTTCGGCGATCCGCCCCTCGTTCGCCTGCAGCCCCTCGACGCAGCGTTCGGCGAAGCCTTCCATGCCGGTCGCGAGCAGGTCGATCGAGCGCAGCACATTGGCGCCGATCAGCGGCTTGAAGACATTGAGCTCGAGATGCCCCTGCAGCCCCCCGATGGTCACGGCCTGATGGTTGCCGATCACCTGCGCCGCGACCATCGTCAGCATCTCGCACTGGGTCGGGTTGACCTTGCCCGGCATGATCGAACTGCCGGGCTCGTTCGCGGGCAGGTCGAGCTCGCCGAGCCCGGCGCGCGGGCCGGAGCCGAGCAGGCGGATGTCGTTCGCGATCTTGGTCAGCGCGACCGCGAGCGTATTCAGCCGCCCCGACAGGTCGACGAGCACATCGTGGCTCGCCAGCGCCTCGAACTTGTTCGGCGCGCTTTCGAAAGCGACGCCGGTGATCGCCGACATTTCCGCGGCGAAGCTGTCGGCAAAGCCCGCAGGAGCGTTGAGTCCGGTGCCGACCGCGGTCCCGCCCTGCGCGAGGTGCGGCAGCGCATGTTCGACGAACGGCACGGTGCGCGCCCGGCACAAGTGGAGCTGCGCATGATAGCCCGAGAATTCCTGCCCGAGGGTCAGCGGGGTCGCGTCCTGCAAATGGGTGCGGCCGATCTTGACGATGCCGTCCCACGCCTCGGCCTTCGCGAGCAGCGCCGCCGTCAGGCGGTCGAGCGCGGGGAGCAGCCGCCGCCGCATCGCAAGCGTCGCCGCGACGTGCATTGCGGTCGGAAAGCTGTCGTTCGACGACTGGCTGCGGTTGACGTCGTCATTGGGGTGCACGGGCGTCTTGCCGCCGCGCTGGCCGGTCAGCATCTCGTTGGCGCGGCCCGCGATCACCTCATTGGCGTTCATGTTGCTCTGGGTGCCGCTGCCGGTCTGCCAGATGACGAGCGGAAACTGGTCGTCGAGCTTTCCCTCGGCGACCTCGCGCGCCGCCGCCTCGATCGCATCGGCTTTATCGGCCGAGAGGCCGTGCTTGCGGTTCACCCGCGCCGCCGCCTGCTTGACCAGCGCGAGCGCGTGGATGATTTCGATCGGCATCCGCTCGCGCGCGCCGAAGGGGAAATTCAGGGTCGAACGCTGCGTCTGCGCCCCCCAATAGGCGTCCGCGGGGACCGCGATCTCGCCGATACTGTCGCTTTCGATCCGCGTGTCGCTCATAAGATCAGCATCCTCGTCACCAGTATCGCGCCCGCCCAGATCATCGCGACCAGTCCGAGCAATTGCCAATAGCCCATCGCGCCGACCCGCCGGCGCAGCCACGCCGCGGCGAGCCAGACGAGCACGAACGCCGGGGTCAGGATCAGCAGGCTGAAACGCAGCAGCCCGTCGGCGACCGGGCTTTGCGCATAGCCCGCCTCGAACAGTGCATAACCCTCGACCCCCCACCAGAAGGCGGCGGTCAGGACGATCATGCCTGCAAGGGCCCAAAATTGCCAGAAACGGCTGGGAGGCCAGTCGGGGCCGCCCATGGCGCTATCTCTTCTTGCCGAAGTCCACCGTCACGACGTTCGACCCGTCTTCGCCCGAAACATTGGGGCTCGATACGTCGGGGCGGTCGTTGTCGGCCTCGTCATGCGGTTCGGGCTCGCCGATTTCGTCGTCGCTGACCTGGAACTGCAGTCCGAAATCGACCGACGGATCGACGAAGGCGGTGATCGCGGCATAGGGAATGACGAGCGTCGAGGGCGTCTGGTTGAACGACAGGCCGACGCTGAAACGATCCTCCTCGACCGTCAGGTCCCAGAAGCGGTTCTGGAGCACGATCGTCATTTCGTCGGGAAATTTGGCGATCAGATGCGCCGGAATATCGACTCCCGGCGCCTGCGTCTTGAAGGTGATATAGAAATGATGCTCGCCGGGCAGATGGTCGGAGCCCTCGATTTGCGAGAGCACGCGGCCGACCACGGCGCGCAGCGCGTCCTGCACGATTTCGTCATAGGGAATCAGGCTGTCGCGGACATCGTCACTCATGCGCGGGGGATGAACGGGCGCGGCGCGGGGGTCAAGGGGGGAGAATCGCCTTGCAAC
>NZ_JAYSAH010000057.1:0-14235 GCF_041916015.1 Sphingopyxis sp.
GCAGGCCATGAATCCACGCAAGATGTCCGAAGTGCTGGCGGCGATGTCCCCGGACGTCGCCGGCCGGCTCACGGTCGAGCTCGCCGCCCGAAGCCTGAACGCGCAGGCCCCGGCCCCTGCTCCGGCTGCCGCGCCGGCCGCCACCATGACCGAAGCAGCGCCGGCTGCGGCTCCCGCCGCCCCGGCTGCCAAGAAATAATCTAAGGGGTCCGACAGATGACCGATATCGCAGCGACTGCACCCGCGCACGGCCATGGCCACGATCATGCGCACGACCACGACCATGACACGCCGGGCTTCTTCGTCCGCTGGTTCATGTCGACGAACCACAAGGACATCGGCACCCTCTATCTGATCTTTGCGATCATCGCCGGCATCGTCGGCGGCGCGATTTCGGGCATGATGCGCCTCGAACTCGCCGAACCCGGCATCCAGTATCTGCCCGGCTGGGCCTCGATGCTGGGCAGCGGCGCCGACGAGGTCGCGGGCAAGCATCTCTGGAACGTGCTCATCACCGCGCACGGCCTGATCATGGTCTTCTTCATGGTCATGCCTGCGATGATCGGCGGTTTCGGCAACTGGTTCGTGCCGCTGATGATCGGCGCGCCCGACATGGCCTTCCCGCGCATGAACAACGTTTCCTTCTGGCTGACCGCGGTTGCGTTCGTCATGCTGGTCGGGTCGAGCTTCGTTCCGGGCGGCAGCGGCCACGGTGCCGGCACCGGCTGGACGGTCTATGCACCGCTGTCGACCAGTGGGTCGGCCGGGCCGGCGGTCGACATGGCGATCTTCTCGCTCCACCTTGCGGGCGCGGCGTCGATCCTCGGTGCGATCAACTTCATCACCACCATCTTCAACATGCGCGCGCCGGGCATGACCCTGCACAAGATGCCGCTGTTCGTCTGGTCGGTGCTCGTCACCGCCTTCCTGCTGCTGCTTGCGCTGCCGGTTCTGGCGGCCGCGATCACCATGCTGCTGACCGACCGCAACTTCGGCACCACCTTCTATGATGCGACGGGCGGCGGCGATCCGGTGCTCTACCAGCATCTCTTCTGGTTCTTCGGCCACCCCGAAGTGTACATCATGATCCTGCCGGGCTTCGGTATAGTCAGCCAGATCATCTCGACCTTCAGCCGCAAGCCGGTGTTCGGCTATCTCGGCATGGCCTATGCCATGGTCGCGATCGGCGTCGTCGGCTTCATCGTGTGGGCGCACCACATGTTCACCGTCGGCATGAACGTGAACCTCAAGATGTACTTCACCGCCGCGACGATGGTCATCGCCGTCCCGACGGGCATCAAGATCTTCAGCTGGATCGCCACCATGTGGGGCGGTTCGATGAGCTTCAAGACCCCGATGGTCTGGGCGCTCGGCTTTATCTTCATGTTCACCGTCGGCGGCGTCACCGGGGTCGTCCTCGCCAACGGCGGCGTCGACACCGCGCTGCACGACACCTATTATGTCGTCGCGCACTTCCACTATGTGCTCTCGCTCGGCGCGGTCTTCTCGCTGTTCGCGGGCTTCTATTACTGGTTCCCGAAGATGTCGGGCCGGATGTACAGCGAGGTCCTCGGCCAGCTGCACTTCTGGATCTTCTTCATCGGCGTGAACGTCATGTTCTTCCCCCAGCACTTCCTGGGCCAGCAGGGCATGCCGCGCCGTTACCCCGACTATGCGGAAGCCTATGCCTATTGGCATCACATCTCGTCGCTCGGCTATGTGATCATGGCCGTCGGCATGCTCTTCTTCTTCGTGAACATCCTCTACTCGCTGTTCGCGGGCAAGAAGGCCGCCGACAATCCGTGGGGCGAAGGCGCGACGACGCTCGAATGGACGCTTTCGAGCCCGCCGCCGTTCCACCAGTTCAACGAACTTCCGCGTATCGCCTGATCGGTATCGCCCCCTGCTGACATCCGGCAGGGGGCTTTGCCCATCCGGCCGGAGTTATCATGGCGCAGAGCCTGACCCATGGCGAGATGACGCTTCCGGCTGACTGGCGCGACCTCTTCGCGCTGACCAAGCCGCGCGTGATGTCGCTCGTCGTCTTCACGGCGCTGTGCGGCCTGCTCGCGGCGCCGGGCAGCGTCCATCCGGTGCTCGCCTTCTCGTCGATCCTTGCGATCGCATTGGGGGCTGGGGCGTCGGGCGCGCTCAACCAATGGTATGAGGCGGGTATCGACGCGAAGATGAAGCGCACCGCCGGCCGGCCGCTTCCGGCGGGCCGCCTCGACCCGCAGACAGCGCTGCAGTTCGGTGTCGGACTCGCCGCCTTCTCGGTCTTTCTGATGCTGTTCGCCGCCAACTGGCAGGCGGCGGCGCTGCTGACCGTCTCGATCCTCTTCTACGTCTTCGTCTACACGATGTGGCTGAAGCCGCGGACGCCGCAGAACATCGTCATCGGCGGCGCCGCCGGCGCTTTTCCGCCGCTGATCGGCTGGGTCGCCGCGACGGGCGGCGTCGCGCCGCTGCCGGTGCTGCTCTTCCTGCTCATCTTCCTCTGGACCCCGCCGCATTTCTGGGCGCTCGCACTGTTCGTCCGCTCGGACTATGCCGCCGCGGGCATCCCGATGATGCCGGTCGTCGCGGGCGAGACCTCGACGCGGCGCCAGATCCTCGTCTACGCGATCATCATGGCGGCCGGCGCGATCGCGCCCTGGCCGCTCGGCTACACCGGCGCGCTCTATGGCTGGACCGCGGTCGTCCTTTCGGCGGTCTTTGTGCTGCTCTCGATTCAGGTCGGCACCCGCAAGACCGGCGAAGGCGACACGATGCAGCCCGAAAAGCGCCTCTTCGCTTTCTCGATCGCCTATCTCTTCATCCTGTTCGGCGCGGTGGTCGCCGACCATTGGTTCCCGCTATGACCGACGATACTCCCGAACCCTTCGATGAAGCCGAATATCGGCGCCGCCAGCGCAGCCGCGCGAACATGATGGGATGGATTTTGGGGGGGCTCGCCTTCCTCTTCTTCTTCATCACCATGGCGCGGATGGTGGTGCCCAAGTGAAGGCCATGTCGGCCAATGCGAAGACCGCCTCGCTCGCGGGCCTGCTCGTCGTCGCGATGGTCGGGCTCGGTTTCGCGTCGGTGCCGCTCTACAATCTCTTCTGCCGCGTGACCGGCTTCGGCGGCACGACGCAGCGCTACGATCCGGTTGCCGCAGCCGAGACGCCGAAGATTTTGACCGATACCATCTCGGTCCGCTTCGACGCCAATGTCTCGCCGGGGCTGCCGTGGAAATTCTATCCCGAACATCCGACCGACACGGTCAGCATCGGCGCGCGCGACATGGCGATCTTCATCGCGCAGAATAATTCGCCGCATGCCGTCGTCGGCACCGCGAGCTTCAACGTCACGCCCGACGCGGCGGGGAAATATTTCACCAAGATCCAGTGCTTCTGCTTTACCCAGCAGACGCTGAAGGCGGGGGAACAGGTGCGGATGCCTGTGCTCTTCTTCGTCGATCCGAAGATCAAGGACGATCCTGACGCGCGCGACATCGAAGAAATCACGCTGAGCTACACCTTCCACCCTGTAGACGCGGATAAAAACGCGAGCTAAGGCCGCGATCAAGAGTCTTACCAAGGACCGGCGGATGGTGGGGAAACCATCAGGCTGGGGCAAAAAACGGGAACTGTGACATGGCCGGTGCCAAACATCATGACTATCACCTCGTAAACCCCAGCGTATGGCCGCTGATCGGGTCGGTCGCCGCGCTCGTCATGTTCTTCGGCGGCGTCATGGCGATGCACGCCGACTATTTCGGCGGCATCGGCAAATGGGTTCTCGGCCTCGGCATCGCCGGCGTGATCGCCACCTTCTTCAGCTGGTGGTCGGACGTCATCAACGAAGCGCACGCCGGCGACCACACCCCGGTCGTCCAGCTCCACATGCGCTACGGCATGATCCTGTTCATCGCGTCGGAAGTCATGTTCTTCGTCGGCTGGTTCTGGGCCTGGTTCGATTTCTCGCTGTTCCCGGTGCCGGTCGAGATCGTCGATGGCGCGGTAACCAGCCTGTTCGGGCAGGACGGCGCCGCCGCGGCGACGATCTGGCCGCCGAAGGGCATCCATGTCATCGACGCCTTCTCGCTGCCGCTGCTCAACACGCTGATCCTGCTCTGCTCGGGCACGACGATCACCTGGGCGCATCACTCGCTGATCCACGGCGACCGCGAGGGGCTCAAGAAGGGCCTGTGGCTGACGATCATCCTCGGCCTGACCTTCAGCTGCATCCAGGCCTATGAATATGCCGAAGCGCCGTTCCCCTTCGGTACGATCAACTATACCTCGGCCTTCTTCATGGCGACCGGCTTCCACGGTTTCCACGTGCTCGTCGGCACGATCTTCCTGATCGTCTGCCTCGTCCGCACCTACAAGGGCCACTTCACCCCGCAGCAGCATTTCGGTTTCGAGGCTGCCGCCTGGTACTGGCACTTCGTCGACGTGGTGTGGCTGTTCCTCTTCATCATCGTCTATGTCTGGGGCGGCTGGGGCGCGCCGGTCGCCGCGCACTAAGTTGCCGGACAGTCCACAGACACAAAAGGGGCAGCCGCCGCTCTGGCGCGCTGCCCTTTTTGCGACCTGCCCCGAATGCGGCGCGCCGGGGCTGTTCGACGGTGCGGTGAAGTTCCGCGACCGCTGCCCGTCGTGCGGGCTCGACTATGGCCGCTACAATGTCGGCGACGGTCCTGCGGCCTTTCTGACCCTGATCGTCGGTGCATTGATCATTGCGCTAGCGCTCGGGCTCGACAGCGCGCTGCACCCGCCGCTCTGGGTTCATGTCATCCTGTGGGTGCCGCTGACGGTTATCGCGGTGGTCTATGGCCTGCGCGTCGGCAAGGCGGCGCTGCTTGCCAGCGAGCATCAGCGGCAGGCGGCCGAAGGAAAGCTCCGCGATGACTGACACGCCTCAGGCGCCGCGCCGCTGGCCGGTCATCCCGACGATCGTCGTGCTGTTCGCGGTCGCGGCGATGATCGCGCTCGGCGTCTGGCAGCTCCAGCGCAAGGGCGAAAAGGAAGCGCTGATCGCGCTCTACGAGCGCAACATGGCGATGTCGTCGCTCGTCACCTATCCGAAGCTGCCGCCGGTGCCCGACGCGATGCTGTTCCGCAAATCGAGCGTGGTCTGCCTCGAACCCGTGCGCTGGGACTCGCGGAGCGGCATCGACCGCAAGGGCCAATCGGGCATCCGCATGATCGCCGACTGCCGCACCGGCGCCGAGGGACCGGGCGTGCTCGTCGATGTCGGGATCGCCGGTGATTTCACGCCGCCCCAATGGAAGGGTGGAACGGTGCAGGGAACGGTCGTTCCCGGACCCGAACAGCCGACCGTGATCCAGCGGCTGACCGGCAGGGCGGTGCCCGCGCGCGCGATGCTCGTCGCCGATACGCCGGTCCCGGGCCTCCGCGCGAGCGAGGTGCCGTCGGGCGCCGACGTGCCCAACAATCACCTGGCCTATGCCTTTCAGTGGTTCTTTTTCGCGGCCGTCGCGCTGATTATCTACATCCTCGCGGTGCGCCGCCGCTTGCAGCCGTGACGGCGCGCCGTTAGGGCGCATTCCCGTCATGGATTATATCAGCACCCGCGGCTCCGCGCCGACCCTCGACTTCCGCGCCGCCACGCTCGCCGGCCTCGCCGGCGACGGCGGGCTCTATGTGCCGGCAAAATGGCCGCAGCTGTCGGCGGACGAGATCCGCGCGCTCGCCGGGCTCGATTATGTCGAAACCGCGGTCCGGGTGATGGCGCCCTTCGTCGCGGGCATCCTGTCCGAGGACGAATTGCGGGGCCTCTGCAAGGCCGCCTATGGCCGCTTCAGCCACGACGCGGTGACGCCGCTGGTCCAGCTCGACCATCGCCACTGGCTGCTCGAACTGTTCCACGGCCCGACGCTCGCGTTCAAGGACGTCGCGCTGCAACTGCTCGGCCAGCTTTTCGAACAATTCCTGGCGGGCGGTGAAACCGACCTGACGATCGTCGGCGCGACCTCGGGCGACACCGGCTCGGCGGCGATCGAGGCGGTCGCGGGGCGCGAGCATATCCAGATCTTCATGCTCCACCCCGAAGGCCGCGTCAGCGACGTCCAGCGCCGCCAGATGACGACCGTGCTCGCGCCCAACGTGCACAATATCGCCATCGACGGCAGCTTCGACGACGCGCAGGCGATGGTGAAGCGGCTGTTCGGCGATGCCGAGGCGCGGAGCCAGCTTACCCTGTCGGCGGTGAACAGCATCAACTGGGCGCGGCTGATGGCGCAGGTCGTCTATTATTTCTACGCCGCTGTCCGCCTAGGCGCCCCCGATCGCCCCGTCGCCTTCAGCGTTCCCACGGGCAATTTCGGCGACGTCTTCGCTGGCTATGTCGCCGCGCGCATGGGGCTCCCGGTGGCAAAGCTGGTGGTGGCGACCAACGTCAACGACATTCTCCACCGCGCATTGTCGTCGGGCGACTATAGTGCGGGCAGCGTCACCGCGACCGCGACCCCCAGCATGGACATTCAGGTCAGCAGCAATTTCGAGCGGCTGCTCTTCGACCTGTCGGGGCGCGACGGCGCTGCGATCGCCGGCATGATGCGCGAATTCGACGCCAATCGCGCGATGACGATCCCCGAGGATATGCTGCGCGGTGCGCGCGACCTGTTCACCAGCGCGCGGATCGACGGCGATGCGATGACGCTCGCGCTGCGCTGGGCACAGGAGCATGGCGGCCAGATCATCGACCCCCACAGCGCGGTCGGCCTCGCCGCGGCGCGGACGCTGGAGATCGACGCCGACATCCCCGTCGTCACGCTCGCGACCGCGCATCCCGCGAAGTTCCGCGACGCGGTCGAGCGCGCGACCGGCGTGCGCCCGCCGCTTCCGGCGCGGCTCGGCAATCTGTTCGATCGCGAGGAGCGCTATGTGACGCTTCCCGGCGACTATGACGCGGTGAAGGCGCATATTCTCGCCGAGGCGGCGCGTGGCTGAACTGCAACCTCTCGTCACGCTCGTCGGCGAGGCGTGGGACGATTACGGGCTCGTGGACAGCGGCGGCGGGCGCAAGCTCGAACGCTATGGCCCGTACCGCTTCATCCGCCCCGAGCCGCAGGCGATGTGGCAGCCCGCGCTCCCGGCGAGCGAATGGGAAGGGGCCGACGGTGAGTTCATTCCGGCGTCGGACGACGACGGCGGCGGGCGCTGGTATTATAACAAGCCCGTTCCCGCCGAGGGCTGGCCGCTCGGCTGGCGCGAGACGCGCTTCACCGCAAGCTGCACGCCGTTCCGGCACCTGGGTTTCTTCCCCGACATGGCGCCCGTGTGGGATTGGCTCCGCGCACAGGTCGCGGGCAAGCCCGACCCTGCCTTCCTGAACCTTTTCGGCTACACCGGCGTCGGCAGTCAGGCGCTCGCCGCGGCGGGCGCTGCGGTAACGCATGTCGATGCCTCGAAGAAATCGGTCGCGCAGGCGCGCGAAAATGCCGCGCTCGCGGGCATGGCGGACAAGCCGGTCCGCTGGATCGTCGATGACGCCGGCAAATTCACCGCGCGCGAGGTGCGCCGCGAGCGCCGCTACGACGCGATCCTGCTCGACCCTCCGAAATTCGGGCGCGGGCCGAACAATGAGCGATGGCAATTGGAAGAAGGACTGGCGCCCCTGCTCGCCGATTGCCGCCAGTTGCTCGATGCCGACAGCCGCGCGCTGTTCCTCACCGTCTATGCTGTCCGCATGTCGGCACTGGCGATCGGCGAACTGCTCGTGCAGCTTTTCGCCGACCTGCCGGGCAAGGTCGAATGCGGCGAACTCGCGGTGCGCGAAGAGGCGCGGGGGCTGCTGCTCCCTACCGCCATCTTCGCGCGGTGGAGCCGGTAAAGCACGACGTAGAAGGCTTGGGTCCCCGCGAAGGCGGGGACCCATCTCCGGCCGGTTCCATCTTGCACTGTCCGGAGATGGACCCCCGCCTTCGCGGGGGCACGCACTTTTTTGGTATCGTCTATTATTCCGGCGTCGCCAGCTCGATCCGGTTCCGCCCGCCTTCCTTGGCGCGATAGAGCGCGTCGTCGGCGGCCTTGAGCGCCGCGCGCACCTCGGCATAGCCGAAGACGTCGGCGACCCCGCCCGAGAAGGTGATCTGTCCGAAAGGCTCGTCGGTCTTGCGGTTGATCAACCGCCGTTCCGACAATCCCTCGCGCGCTTCATCGAGCCGCTTCGCCGCTTCGCTCGGCGGCAGGCCGCGGAACAGCATCACGAACTCCTCGCCGCCATGCCGCGCGACATGGCAATGATCGTTGGAGATGCGCGCCAGCGTATCGGCGATCAGCTTGATCACGCGGTCGCCGGCCTCATGGCCGTGGACGTCGTTGACCTTCTTGAACTCGTCGATGTCGCAGAAGGCGACCGACAGCGGTTCGCACGCGCCGCGCGCTTCCTCATAATGGCGTTCGAGCAGCACCTCGAAGGCGCGGCGGTTGGGGAGGCCGGTCAGATAGTCGATCTCGGCGTCGCGCTTGGCGCGGGCGAGGCTGCGGCGGAGCGCCTTGGCTTCGTCCTCGCTCTTGCGCATCTCGTCCTCGGCGTGGCGCGTGCGCTCGAGCATCACCTTCGCGATGTCGGCGAGGTGCGAGACGAGTTCGCCCGTCTTCTGCACTTGTTCGAGGTCGCTGACATGCGCCTCCAGCTTCGATCCATATTCGCTCGTTGCGGTGCGTGCCGCCTTGGTGTTGGTGTGGAAGGTTTCGAGGTTCGATTCGAGCCGCGCGACCATCCGGTCGAGGTCGGCGCGGTCGGCAACCGCGGGCTCATTCTCCATCAACTCGTCGAGCCATTGCTGGGTGATGCCTTCGGACGTCTGCGACCGCGCGGCGATCTGGCGCGCGAGCCGCGGGTTGACCCCCGAAAAGGCGCTGTGCGCGATCAGCAGATTGGCGGGCGAGATGTCGAGATCATGGCCCAGAAGAAAGGACGTCATCGCGCCGAGCAACTGCTCGCGCGCTTCGTGGACCAGGTTGCGGGACCCCGCGGAGGCCTCGCTCCCTTCCGCTTCATAGGCTCCGCTTCGCGCGCGGAGGCCTAGCCAGCCCAGGAGCCGCCCTACCGGCTCGTTCGATGGTGTCGCATGTGTGGTCATGCGCCGTTTAACGGGTGTGCGCGGCCCGAATTTAAGCGCCACCGCAAAATTTGCTCAGCGGTCGACGCGGCCCTCGTCGCGGCCCGGCATCGGCGCCATAAAAGGCAGGATCAATGCGGTGAGCACCAGCCACACGCTCGATGCGAGCAGCGCGCTCGATAGCGACCAGAGGTCGGCGAGCAGTCCGAATATATAGGCGCCGAGCGCCATCGCGCCGAAGGTGACCGCCTGATAGATTGACAGGCAGCGCCCGAGGATCGCTTCGGGCGAGCGGAGCTGCATCGCGACGTTGAGCGTGGTCAGCGTCGAGACCCAGGCGAGCCCCGCGACGAAGGTCGAGGCCATCACCACCGGCACCGAGGGGAGGAAGGCCATCGGGATCAGCGCCGCGGCGAAGACGAGCGCCGACACGCTCACGATCCGGTCGCTGCCCCAGCGGCGGCGCAGTCCGCCGACCCACAGCGCGGCGAGGATCGATCCCGCGCCGAAGGTGGCGAGGCAGAGGCCGTAGATCGTCTCGGTGCCGTGCAGCCGGTCGCGGACCAGCGCGGGAAGCAGCGCCTGAAAGCCGATCGCCGCAAAGCCGAAAGCGAAACCGCGGGTCAGGATGCGGCGCACCGGGTTGGACTGGATACAGAAGCGGATGCCGGTTCCGATCGCGGCGAGCATCGGCGTGCGCTGCGGCAGCGTCACTTCGGGGTGCCAGCGCAGCAGTACGATAATCAGCGCGAGATAGCTGACCGCGTTGAGCGCGAAGGCGGGCGCTGGCCCGGTGACCGAGATAAGCAGCCCGCCGAGCGCCGGCCCGACGCTGCGCGCAAGGTTGAAGGCGATGCTGTTGAGCGCGATCGCTTGCGGCAGATCCTTCGGCCCGACCTGCAACCGCACCGAAGCCTGCCAGGCAGGGCCGTTGAGCGCGGTGCCGCAGCCGACTGCGAGGGTGAAGAAGAGCAGCAGCAGCGGCGTGATTGCGCCCATCCACGTCGTGATGGTGAGCGCGGCCGAAACGAGCAGCATCCCTGTCTGCGCTGCCAGCATCACGCGGCGGCGGTCGAAATTGTCCGCGATCGCTCCGGCGAATACGCCGAGCAGCAGGATCGGGATCGTCGTGCCCGCCTGTACCAGCGCGATGAGCTGATGCGACGCGGTGAGCTCGGTCATCAGCCACGCGGCGCCGACCGACTGGATCATCGACCCCATGTTCGACGCGAGATTGGCGATCCAGATCGCGCGGAAGGTGGGATAGCGGAAAGGGGCGAGAGAAGAAGGCGGGGAAGGGGACTCGGTCGCGCTCACAAATCAATCGCCTAGCCATGGAAAGGGTGAGTCGCAATCGGAGGGGTGAGCTTTTTCGGTTTATGTGGTGGTCGAATTCCGACGGCGGCATTGGGGTGGTGAGTGGACGCCGTCCTTACTTTACTTCGTCATCCCCGCGAAAGCGGGGACCCAGAGCGTCCGTCAGCTTACCCATCCCTGGGTTCCCGCTTTCGCGGGAATGACGAAGGGAGAGAGGGCGGCAACTCCCGGTCGCAACAGGACGTCCGCCATCCCTTCTCCCCGCCCGATCCACGCCGTGAAATATTCATACGTCCCCCACTGGCGCGCTTGGCCCCGACTGGTTACATGGGCCGCCACCAAACGAATCGCGTGTGCCGCCCGAAACCGCGGGGCTGGCGCCGCCCGCATGAGAAAGTGGCACCCATGGAAATCATCACCGGCCTGACCTTCGACGACGTGCTGTTGGTGCCGGGGCCGTCGGACATATTGCCGTCGGATGCCAATCTTTCGACCCAGCTCACCAGCGAGATCAGCCTCAACATCCCGATCCTGTCGTCGGCGATGGACACGGTGACCGAGGCCGACATGGCGATATTGATGGCGCAGATCGGCGGGATCGGTGTCCTCCACCGCAACCTGACGATCGAGGAGCAGGCGGCGGCGGTGCGGCAGGTCAAGCGCTTCGAAAGCGGGATGATCGTCAATCCGATCACCATCACTCCCGACGCGCCGCTGTCCTACGCGACCGCGCTGATGGACCAGCACAGGATTTCGGGGATTCCGGTGGTCGAGCCCGGCGGCAAGCTCGTCGGCATCCTGACCCACCGCGACGTGCGTTTCGCCGACAATCCGGGCCAGCCGGTGCGCGAACTGATGACCGCGGAAAATCTTGCTACCGTGCGCCCCGGCGTCGGGCAGGACGAGGCGCGCAAACTGCTGCACCAGCGCCGCATCGAAAAGCTGCTCGTCGTCGATGACGATTATCGCTGCATCGGGCTCATCACCGTCAAGGACATGGAAAAGGCCGTGACCTATCCGGAGGCGACCAAGGACGGGAACGGCCGCCTGCGCGTCGCCGCGGCGACCAACACCGGCGACAGCGGCATCGAGCGCGCCGAGGCTTTGCTCGACGCCGAATGCGACCTGATCGTCGTCGACACCGCGCACGGCCACAGCAAGGGCGTCGGCGCGACGGTCGAGAAGATCAAGAAGCTGTCGAACCGCGTCCAGGTGCTCGCGGGCAACGTCGCGACCGGCGACGCGACCAAGGCGCTGGTCGACTGCGGCGCCGACGGGGTGAAGGTCGGTATCGGCCCCGGCTCGATCTGCACGACGCGCGTCGTCGCGGGCGTCGGCGTGCCGCAGCTCACCGCGATCCTCGACAGTGTCGCGGCGGCGGAAAAGCTGGGCGTGCCCGTGATCGCCGATGGCGGTCTGCGCACGTCGGGCGACATCGCCAAGGCGCTCGCGGCGGGCGCGTCGAGCGTGATGGTCGGCTCGCTCCTCGCGGGCACCGCCGAGGCGCCGGGCGAGACCTTCCTGTTCCAGGGGCGCACCTACAAAAGCTATCGCGGCATGGGCAGCGTCGGCGCGATGGCGCGCGGCTCGGCCGACCGCTATTTCCAGCAGGACATCAAGGACCAGATGAAGCTGGTTCCCGAAGGCATCGAGGGTCAGGTGCCGTTCAAGGGGCCCGCGAAGGACGTGATCCACCAGCTCGTCGGCGGCGTGAAGGCGGCGATGGGCTACACAGGCAGCCGGACCCTCAAGGACCTGCGCGAGCGCGCCAAGTTCGTGCGCATCACCAACGCGGGCCTGCGCGAAAGCCATGTCCACGACGTCGCGATCACGCGCGAGGCGCCGAACTATCCGGTGGGGTAAGGCGGTCGTTATATTGAAGCCGTCATTGCGAGCGTAGCGAAGCAATCTCCAGCGATCGCCCGCTCCTAACGATAGCTGGAGATTGTTTCGTCGCTGCGCTCCTCGCAATGACGAGGGAGGAAGGCCGAGACCATGACCCCCGCCGCCCGCCTTCAGACCGCGATCGAAATTCTCGACGCCATTGCGGCATCGGCGCGCGAAGGCGGCGCGCCCGCGGACGCGATCTTCGCCGAGGCGATGCGCGCGCGCCGCTATGCAGGGTCGAAGGACCGCCGCGCGATCCGCGGCCATGTCTATGACGCGATCCGCGCGGTGCGCTCGGCGCCCGCGTCGGGGCGCGCGGCGATGCTGGTGCTCGCCGATGCCGATTCCGCTCTGGCTGCGCTGTTCGATGGTTCCGCTTATGGCCCCCAACCGATTGCGCCCGGCGAACCGCGCGCCGAAACCGGCCTTGCCGCGGCGGCGCTGATCGATCTGTTCGATCCGCTGATCGGTGAAGGCGATGGCGAGGCGATGCTCGCCCGCGCCCCGCTTGACCTTCGCGCGAACCGCATCAAGGCGAACCGCGACGATCTCGCAGCGCTCTTCCCCGAAGGTGAGGCGATCCCCGGTGCCGCCGACGGCTGGCGCCTGCCGCCCGAAACCGCCGCCGCCCAGCATCCCGCCTATGCCGAGGGGCGGTTCGAGGTGCAGGACGCCGCGAGCCAATATGCCTCCGCTGCGCTCGATGCCGCGCGGGGCGACGCCATCGTCGATCTCTGCGCAGGCGGCGGCGGCAAGACGCTCGCCATCGCCTCTCTCACCGCGAACGAGGCCGATATTCTGGCCTGCGACACCAATCGTGCCCGCCTCCAGCAACTTCCGCCGCGCGCCGAACGCGCCGGGGCGACGCGGATCGAAACGCGGCTGCTCAATCCGGGGCAGGAGAATGCCATGCTCGCCGACTGGCGGGGCAGGGCGACCCGCGTCTTCGTCGACGCGCCCTGTTCGGGCAGCGGCACCTGGCGGCGCAGTCCCGAACTGCGCTGGCGGCTCACCCCTGCGCGCCTCGAGCGCCATCTCGCCGATCAGGCGAAGCTGATCGACCTCGGCGCCGATCTGGTGGCGCCGGGCGGCAAACTCCTCTATGCTGTCTGCTCGATCATCGCGCGCGAGGGGCGGGCCCAGGTGGACGAATTTCTGAACCGGCATCCCGGCTGGACGGCCGATAGCGGCTATCTGCCCGACGGCATCGGCCGCGCCGCGGGCCACGGTTTTCTGCTGACGCCGGCGCATGACGGCTGCGACGGATTTTTTCTCGCACGGCTGACGGCGCCATGTTAGCATCGCCCGACATGAAGAAATGGGAGAATGCGATGCGCGTCAGTTTCCTGGCTCTCGGTGCCGGCATCATCCTTGCCAGCATGCCCGTGGCCTCCGATGCGCAGCGCGCCGACAACGACATATTGCCGCGCTCGACCCAGCTGCAGAAACAGGGCGAGGAGGCGCAGGCGAAAGGCGACCTTGACGCCGCGGTCGATTATTATGAATCAGCGCTCGCCGCCGATCCGCGCAACCGCTCGGCGATCATCGCGATGGCGCAGGTCGCGCGTGCGCAGGGCCTGCCGGGCAAGGCGATCGGCCTCTATCGCGAGGCGTTGCTGCTCGAACCCAACGACCTCACCGCGCTGACCGGGCAGGGCGAGGCGCTCGCCGACAAGGGTGCGCTCGAACTCGCGCGCGAAAAGCTCACTGCGGCGCAGCGCCTCTGCACGGACAAATGCCCGCAGGTGGCGGCGCTCGAAAGGGCGATCGCGACGGGCGACACGAAGCGTGTCGTGTCGGCGGAAGCGATTGCGCCCAAGCCCGTTGCGACGGTCGGGGCGACGGGGCAGAACTGATCACCCGGGCTTAATTTCCGACCGCTTCGGGGTGGATTCCAGACCGTCCTCTATTTCCGTTCGTGTCGAGCGAAGTCGAGACACGCGAAGGCTGGC
>NZ_JAYSAH010000058.1:0-11510 GCF_041916015.1 Sphingopyxis sp.
GCTGGCGTTGGGGCGCATAGAGCGCCTCGCGTTTCGGCAGGTGCCGCGCGAGCGCCGTCAGCCGTTCGCGCGCGAGCGAAGCATGGCGACTCGCCGCGCCGATCATCCGTCCGCCGCGCGCCGCGAGTTCGGCGGCGAGCTCGGCGCGCACCGGCACCGCCATTTCGGCTGCCGCGGTCGGGGTCGGCGCGCGCATGTCGGCGGCATAGTCGGCCAGCGTCACGTCGGTCTCGTGCCCGACGGCGCTGATCGTCGGGATGCGGCAGTCGGCGATCGCCCGCACCACGACCTCTTCGTTGAACGCCCACAGATCCTCGATCGACCCGCCGCCGCGCGCAACGATGACCAGATCGGGGCGCGGCACCGGCCCGCCGGGGGCGAGCGCGTCGAAGCCGCGCACCGCCTTCGCGACCTGCGCCGCCGCGCCCTCGCCCTGCACCAGCACCGGCCAGACGATCACCTGCGTCGGGAAACGGTCGGCCAGGCGGTGGAGGATGTCGCGGATCACCGCCCCGGTCGGCGAGGTGACGACGCCGATGATCCGCGGCAGTCGCGGCAGGGATTGCTTGCGCTCGCGGTCGAACAGTCCTTCGCCGCCGAGCCGCGCCTTCAATTTCTCGAAGAGCAGCATCAGCGCGCCTTCGCCCGCGACTTCCAGGCTGTCGACGATCAGCTGATATTTGGAGCGCCCCGGATAGGTGGTAAGCTTGCCGGTCGCGATCACCTCGATCCCGTCCTCGGGGCGGAAGGCGAGCCGCGCGGCCTGCCCCTTCCACATCACCATGTCGATCAGCGCGTTATCGTCCTTGAGCGCAGCGTAAAAATGCCCCGACGCAGCGCGCTTCGCGCCCGACAGCTCGCCGCGGACGCGGACACGCGCGAAGCCATCCTCGACGGTGCGCTTGATTGCCGCCGACAATTGGCTCACCGAGAGCGCGGGAGCATTGTCCCCCGGTGCGGCCTCGGCTAACAGCCGCGCTTCACCGTCGTCGCCGGACGCCATATCGGGAAAAGGGACTGCCATGAATATCCTGCTCATCGGATCGGGGGGACGCGAACATGCGCTGAGCTGGCAGTTGGCACAATCGCCAAGCTGCGCCAAGCTCTATGCCGCCCCCGGCAATCCGGGGATCGAACTCCACGCCGAATGCGTGCCGATCGCAGCCGACGATCTCGATGGACTCATCGCTTTCGTCCGCGCCCATGCGATCGACTTCGTCGTGGTCGGCCCCGAGGCGCCGCTCGTCGCGGGCCTTGCCGATCGCCTCCGCGAGATCGGCGTGCCGACCTTCGGACCGGGCGCGGCTGCCGCGCGGCTCGAAGGGTCGAAGGGCTTCACCAAGGATCTGTGCGCACGTGCCGGCATCCCGACCGCCAGCTATGTCCGCTGCACGAGCGCCGAGGAAGCGCTCGCCGTGCTCGACGGCTTTTCGATCCCGGTCGTGATCAAGGCCGACGGGCTTGCCGCGGGCAAGGGGGTGATCATCGCCGAAACGCGCGAAGACGCCGAGGTGGCGATCGAGGACATGTTCGCCGGCGCCTTCGGCGGCGCGGGCGCCGAGGTCGTGATCGAAGAATTTATGACCGGCGAGGAAGCGAGCTTCTTCGCGCTCTCCGACGGCACGAACGTCATCGCTTTCGGCAGCGCGCAGGACCACAAGCGCGTCGGCGACGGCGACACCGGCCCCAACACCGGTGGCATGGGCGCCTACAGCCCCGCGCCGGTGCTGACGGCCGAGATCGAAGCACAGGTAATGGACCGCATCATCCGCCCGACCGTCGCGACGCTCGCGACCGAGGGAACGCCTTATGCCGGCATGCTGTTCGCCGGGCTGATGCTGACCGGCGAGGGACCGAAGCTCATCGAATACAACTGCCGCTTCGGCGATCCCGAATGCCAGGTGCTGATGATGCGCATCAAGGGCGACTTCGCCGCGCTGCTCCATGCGGCCGCGACAGGCGCGCTGGCCGAGGCCGAAGCGCCTGCTTTCTCGCACGACTATGCGCTGACGGTAGTGATGGCGGCCAAGGGCTATCCCGGCACCCCGGAAAAGGGCGGCGCGATCCGCCGCATCGCCGATGCCGAGGCGGGCGGCGTGCGCGTCTTCCACGCCGGCACCGCGCGCGACGACCGCACGCTGGTCGCGGCGGGCGGGCGCGTCCTGAACGTCACCGCGACGGGCAAGAGTGTCGCCGAAGCGCAGGCGCGCGCCTATGCCGCGGTCGACAAGCTCGATTTCCCGAGCGGCTTCTGCCGCCGCGACATCGGCTGGAGAGAGGTCGCGCGCGAGGCCGAATGAGCGGCGCTGGACGCCACGAATGCGCGCGCATAGGCTGACCCGAGCTACAGGGAGAATATCATGACGTGGCTTCAGGAAAACTGGATCATCGCGGTCGTCGGCCTCGTCGTCGCGATCGTGCTTTTGTGGTGGCTGTTCGGCCGCAAAAAGCCCGACGAGATCGAAGCCCGGGTCACACCGCCCGCCGAACCGAAAAAGCCGCTCGAAGCCGCGAAGCCGGAGATCGTCGCGGCCGAACCTGCGCGCTTCAAGCCGAAGGAGCCCGCGCCGGCACCGGTGGTCGCGACCCCGGCTTCCCCACCGCCTCCCGCGTCGGCACCCGAGCCCCAACCGGCCGCCGAAATCCCCGAAGAACCTACCGTTCCATCGGCCCCCGTCGTGGAAATCCCGGCAGCAGCGCCGCAGCCTGAACCCGAAACGCGTCCCGCACCCGAGCCCGTGGAGGTCGCGCCCGAGTCGACGCCCACGCTCGAACCTGCCCCGACGGCCAAAGCCGATAATCTACAGCTGCTGAAGGGGGTCGGTCCCAAGATGGTCGCGCTGCTCAACGGCCTCGGCATCACCAGCTTCCAGCAGATCGCCGACTGGACCGATGCCGATGTCGCGGCGATCGACCCGCAGCTCGGCGCCTTCCAGGGCCGCATCGCGCGCGACGCAATCGTCGATCAGGCCGGCTATCTGGCACGCGGCGACAAGGCCGGGTTCGAAGCGAAATATGGAGCGCTCGGCGGCGAACTCTGAAGGCCCGTTGGCGACCGATAACAGCCGTCGTCACGCCACCCCGTGATACCACCACACGCCGTCGCGGTCTTCCCTGCGGACCCGGCCTTCGACCTCGAGCCGCTTGAGGTGCGCAAAGGCTTCGCCGGTCGCGAGGCCCTGATTGTGGGCGCCGATCGGGCGGTTGAAGAGCAGCGGGAAGGCATCGACCGCGCGCATCGGCGCCTTCGCGGCAGCCTCAGCAAGATTGTAGAGCCGCATCCGGTGCTCGTCGCGCAGCGCCATCAACCGAACGTGCAATCCCTTGAACGGCTCGCCGTGCGCCGGGCAGGTGACGACATCCGCCGGGATGGTGGCGAGCAGCTTGTCGATCGAGGCGAGCCATTCGCCCAGAGGATCGGCATCGGGCTCGGTGATGTTGACCGATACGTTGGAACTGATCCGCGGCAGCACCTGATCGCCCGACACGAGCACGCCCTCGCGCTCGTTCCACAGGCAGGCATGTTCGGGGCTGTGCCCTGACCCGGTGACAATGCGCCACTGGTGCTTGCCGAAGTCGATCCGCTGCCCGTCGTGGATGCGGACATAGCTGCGCGGGAGCGCGAAGATCATGCGCTGGAACATGTTCCAGCCGCGCGCCTTCTGCTCCTCGATCGCCGCATCGTCCCAGCCCGCGGCGCGCGACTGGGCGAGCACCTCGTCGGGCGCGCTATCGCTCGAATCAGCGACGATCGCGCGCGCGGTCAGCATCTCGCCGCGCGTCATCCACAGCTTCACGCCCTGCTTCTTCGCGATCCAGCCGGCGAGCCCGATGTGATCGGGATGGAGATGGGTGCCGAAGACGCGCGTGATCCGCTTGCCTGCCAGAGCTCCGGCGTAAAGCGCCTTCCAGGCGTCCGAACACAGGGTCAGGCAAATGCCGGTATCAACGACCGCGACGCCATCACCCTGCTCGTCACCGTCGTCGAGCAGCCAGCTGTTGATGTGACCGAGCGAACCCGGCATCGGCAATCGCGCCCAGCTGATCCCCTCGGCGATGCGGATCGTCTCACCAGCGCCGGGCGCGGCATCGCCCCACGGATAGGTAAGACCCGCGTAGCTCGTCGCGGTGAAGCTGTCGTCCTGCGTCAGCGACGCGTCCGGCGAGCCGCTGGCCGCCGGGATATTGTCGTCGTCGCCGGCTGCCACGACCTCAGGCTTCGTCTTCGTGGTGCTCTTCGGCCGCGCGCGCTTCGTTCGCGGCGGTGCGCTCGGCGCGCAGTTCCTCGAGCAGCGCTTCGCGGTCGCCTTCGAGGCGGCTGTCCTCGGGGGCCTTGATGCCCGCCTTCTTCGCCGCCTTGGCGACGAGCGCGTCGAGTTCGCGCTGCGAACAGAGGCCGAGCGTCACCGGGTCCTTGGGGACGATGTTCGCGCTGTTCCAGTGGCTGCGGTCGCGGATCGCGCCGATCGTGTTGCGCGTCGTGCCGATCAGCTTGCCGATCGCGCCGTCCGATACCTCGGGATGGTTCTTCAGGATCCAGGCGATGCCGTCGGGCTTGTCCTGGCGCTTGCTGACCGGCGTGTAGCGCGGGCCGCGGGTGCGGCGGATCGTGTCCTGCGCCTGCTTGGTCATCTTGAGCTTGTAGTTCGGGTCCTTCTGGCCCTTCTCGATCTCTTCCATCGACAGCTCGTGCGCGCGGACCGGATCGCGGCCGGTATATTTGGTCGCGGCGGTCTCGTCGGCGATCGCCTGGACCTCGAGGATGTGGATGCCGCAATATTCGGCGATCTGGGCAAAGGTGAGGCCGGTGTTGTCGACCAGCCAGGCGGCGGTCGCGTGCGGCATCAGCGGGGTGGCATCGGCATTGGCCATGACCATTTTCTCCAAGCGCAAATGAAAGGGCCGCCCCTCGCGGGGCGGCCGGATATTGGCCGCGGCTATATGCTGGATTGCCGAAAGGGGCAAGGGCGGCGATTCGACATCCATGCCGTGGTAAGGAATTGCCATTGCCCAACCTCTTTCGTCATCGCGGATCAAGTCCGGGATGACGATGAAGGATAGGTTATTTCACCGTCAGCACGATCTTCCCGACATGCTCGCCCGCCTGCATTCGTGCGTGCGCCGCGGCGGCTTCGGCAAGCGGGAAGCTCTGGTCCATCGCTGGCTTCCAGCCGCCTTCGGCAAGGCGCGGCCAGAGCGTCTTGTGAATCTCGTCGGCGAGCAGCGCCTTGAAGTCGGCGCTGCGCGCGCGGAGCGTCGAGCCGGTCATCGTCAGGCGGCGGCGCATCAGCTGCGAAATGTCGACCTCGGCCTTCATCCCGCGCTGGAAGGCGATCGACACATGGCGCCCGTCGTCGGCGAGGCAGTCGAGATTGCGCGGCACATAGTCGCCGCCGACCATGTCGAGCACGACCTCGACCCCCTTGCCGCCGGTGAAGGCCTTCACCGCCTCGACATAATCCTCGGTCGAATAGTCGATGGCGAGATCGGCACCGAGAGCGCGCGCTGCGTCGCATTTATCGGCGCTGCCACAGGTAACGATAATCCGGATGCCGAACAGCTTCGCCAGCCCGATCGCGGTCGTGCCGATGCCGCTGGTACCGCCATGAATCAGCGCGGTCTCGCCCTCGCGGACATAGCCGCGTTCGAAAAGATTGTGCCAGACGGTGAAGACCGTCTCGGGCAGCGCCGCCGCCTCCGCCATCGAAAAGCCTTGCGGCACCGGAAGGCAGCTTCCCGCAGGCGCGACGCAATATTCGGCATAGCCGCCGCCCGCGACGAGCGCGCAGACCGACTGACCCAGGAGTTCGGAATCGCCGCCCGGCCCGACCGCAACCACGCTGCCCGCGACTTCGAGCCCCGGCAAGTCCGACGCGCCCGGCGGCGGCGGATAAAAGCCCATGCGCTGCAGTACGTCGGGACGGTTGACCCCCGCCGCGGCGACGCGGATCAGAAGCTCGCCCGGTCCGGGCTGTGGCACCGGCCGCGTTTCGGGCACGAGAACCTCCGGTCCGCCGGGTTCGCGGATCGCGATGGCGGTCATGGTTTCGGGCAGGCTGGTCACGCGCGTCATTCCCCCACTGGCTTTTCGGTCCCGCTAGCGCCTTATTGACAGCAAGGGGAGTCGGGTCAACAGTCGCGCGCCTTTGACGACAGGGACCAGCGAGAGAAAGGACGCAGCATGGACGATGACGACCTTCCCCGCCGTCGCGACGACACGCTCGCCACGCTGGCCCGCCAATCGCTCGATCCGCTGTCGGTCGCCGAACTCGACGAGCGCATCGCGGTGCTGGAGGCCGAGATCGAGCGGGCGAAGGCGCACAAGGCCGCCGCGGGCGGCTTCAAGGCGAGCGCCGAGGCGCTGTTCCGCAAGGGGTAGCTGCGCACTCGCCCTCCCCTTCAGGGGAGGGCAGCGAGACTGGCCAGCTTGCTGGCATTAGTCGCAGCGGGTGGGGGGCCCCGCAGCCTTGCGTTAAGTCGCAGCCCCCCACCCCGACCCCTCCCCTGAAGGGGAGGGGCTTCAACCGCTCACGCCACCTTGGCGTAGCGTAGCAAATCGACCATCTTGAAGTCATCGCCCGTCTTCGACGGATCGACCGTCGGCAGGAAGGGTTGCCATTCGGGGTCCTGCGCCAGATAGGAGCCCTTGTCGCCCTGAAGCAGCCCGAGGAACACCTCGGTCACGATCCGCCCGCCGACCGGCCCCAGCCGTTCGCCATTCTCGACCGTCTGCGCCTCGCGCAGGATGTAAAACCAGAGCGGGGTGCGGTCGTCGAGGCCGTGGGGCTTGAGGTCGGCAAGGTCGCCCTTCGACAGCTCGGGCAGCTTCATCGCCCGCGCGACGCGCTGGCCCGAGGGAAGCGCGAAGGTCAGGTGGCGCAGCAGATTGCGCTGCGCAAGCGACGCCGGGTTGGTCTTGGGGTCGGGGTTCGGCACCACCGAGCCCGGCAGGCGGAACAGCGCGGTCGACAGCGTCGTGTCGATCTTCTTGTTCGGCTTCACATTGCCGTCGGCGAAATCGAAGAAGGTCGGCCAGTCGACGAAGCGCCGCGGCGCGCGGCAGCCGCCCGACAGATCGTCGGGGTCGTTCGGGTTCGACGGGGTGGGCGTGAAGATCATCGCGAAGAAGGGATTGCCGCCATTGCCGGTGAAGTTCGCGCGGTATGACGGGCGGATCTGGCTGTGCCCGAAGCGATAGGCGGCGACCGAGAATTCGACCGGAATATAGGGCTCGTTGTGCCAGCTGTAATATTTGCGGCCATTGATCAGTACGTCGTCGACCACCGCATTGCCGCAGGTCCGGCGCAGGAATTCATGGACGATCATCCATTGATAGTGCCAGCGCACGATCCGCTGCGCCTCGGCGAAAATCTCGTCGGAGCCGGTCAGCTTGATCTTGGTCTTCACATGTTCGACGACCTCGTTGTGGAACTTCAGGAACGCGACCTGAAGCTGGCTGATGATGAGATTTTCGTCGTCGCGCGGGTCGCCGATCAGCGCGACCTTCTGGCTGTTGCGCGGCAGGTCGAACTTGGTCGCGGTGCCCGTGGCTTCGAGCAGGAACTTGCCGCCCTTGCCGCCCTGCGTGTCATAGAGATGCGGGCTGCCACCCGGCCCGGCGCCATAGACGTTGTCGAGGCCCAAACTCGGAGTGCGGAAATTGGCGATCTGTTCGGGATCGGCCTGCCGTTCGAGGCTGGAGGTCGGATCGAACGTCATGTCATGGTCGAGGAACTGGCCGAGGAAGGTGAAGCCCGCGGTCAGGTTGGGATTGTCGCTGTTCTTCGCCGACAGCGCCGGGTCGGTGATCAGTTCGGCGGGCGTCTTGGTCAGATTGTCCTTGGCGTCCATGATCCCGCCGGGCTTGCCGATTTCCATCAGCGCGGCGCGGACGTCGGGGGTGTCGGCGGCAAAGGGCGGAAGCTCTCCGAACAGGCGGCCGAAGCGGCCGGCATCCGAATATTTTGAGCGCGGCGGAACGATGTCGCGCGGATATACGCCGTGACGAGGCATGGCAGTCTCTCCTGCTATTTTCTAACGATGTGCGATTGTCGGGAGGGCTTCGCCGCCGCTGGGGCAGGCGTGCATCCGCTGTTCTGGCACGACACCAAGACGGTCAGGCTGCCCGCTCGGGACGCAGCGTCCAAGGACAAAATAGGCTAATTTCGGGTTTACTTGCCGGGTTGCCGCAAAGGCGCGATGGATGGCGACAACTTGCCAAGCGGCGCGAAGGGACCGAAAGGATAGCGATGGATTTCGACGACCAACTCCGCCGCTATTTCGGCACCGCCGACCTCGCGGCGATCCACCCCGAAGCCCACGCAGCGGGCACCGAACGCATGCGCGTGGATTTCGGCCTCGAAACCAATCCCGGCCGCCGCTTCGCGCTGTGGGCGCTGATGTACATGCTCGGCGTCGCGCCCGACCTCGACGTCGCATTCAAGGACGAGAGCGAGCGCAATGTGGCGCGCGACTTCATGGATATGGCGGATCGGGCGGGGGAAGCCGAGGCCGATTGAAGGCCGAAGGCCACCATCTCCCCCACTATCGGCCGTCCACCGCCGATAATCCGAGCCACCGGGCGCAATCATCGCGCACGCGCGCATCCGCATCGTGCATCCCTCGCTCCAGTACTGCCGCCCTTCCTCCGCCCTCCGTCACCGCCGCGAGTGCAGCGATCGCGTTGGCGCGTACTCTTGGCACGGGATGCGCTTTCGCGAACTGGTCGGCGATATCCTTGCCGTCATCGGTCAGGTGGACCGCGCAGCGGAGGAGCATCTCGGCGGGAGTCGAGGTCGGGCGGCGGGCGATCGTGCCATGCTCCAAATCGACGATATACTGGTCGCGCCACGGGACATGTTCGCCCTCGTCCATGATGTTGAGGCTGACCGACAGACTTTCCGGCGGGAGCTGGCTGTGGATGTCGCGGTGAGCGCGGTAGAGCATCATCCTGCCTTCGCTCAGCTGGCTGCGCTCGACGAATGTCAGGTTCAGCGGTTCGCCGAGGCGGCCATCGACCGCTTCGGCGTCATAATCATAATAGTCGCTGACATAGCCCGGCCCCCAATAGCCGGTGGTCAGGAAATGGAAATTATGATCGTGCGGCAGGCCATAGGCGAAGGCGAGCGGACCGCTCGCCGCATAGATCGCATCGCATGCGGCAGGCCAGAGGTTGGCGCGCAGAAACCAGCCGCGCGGGCTGCGGTGGAGCAGGAAGACCTGCGCCGAATAGCGATTTTCCGCGAGCTGGCCGGCATAGCTCGCCTTGAGTTCGGCGATCACGCGATCGGCGAGGAAATGACGATTGCGCTGGAGGCCGGCGAGCAGATGCGCGCAGCGGGCGAGGCTCGCTTCGTCCGAAAGATCGACCCCGCTTTCGTCGAGGCGTGCCGCGACTTCCTCGAGATCGAACTCGGCACCGGCGGGCGGATCGATCAGGCGGGGCATGGCTCGACTTTCCGGGCGGGATAGAGCGCCAGCGTCGCGGTGGCGGCGCGGCGGATTTCGGGGTGCGGGTCGGACGCCGCCATCGCCTCGACCCGCGGGCGCGCCGCGGCCGGATCGAGCGCGACGAGTTCGCGCAGCGCCGACCAGCGTGCAGCGAAATCCTCGGTGTAGGTCGCTTCGGCAAAAAGCGGAGCCGCGTCGGTGCGGCGGAAGCTGCGCAGCAGCGCGAGCGCCATCGTGCGAAAACTGCTGTCGCGACGCGAGGCCGAGACATGGGCAAGCCGGCCGCTTGCAATGTCGTAGCTGCGGATCGGCAGCGGCGACGGCGGCTGCACCGCGAGTTCGAGGAGCAGCACATCGCCGCTCGCCTGCGCAAGCGAGAAGGCCTCGCGCGTGGTGTCGAGGCATAATAGCTCGCCGTCGGTCAGCGGCCGCGGCGGCTCGCTCCGGCAAGGCGCGGCGGTTGCGGCCGAGAAGAGACCCGCCTCTTCGGCTTCGCTCAACGCGACGTGGTGGCGATGCAGCTTCGCACCGCCGCTCGCCAGAACGCGGACCGCGGCAGCGCCGGGGATGAAAACCGCGGTCGAGGACTGGGTGCCGCCCTGCTCGACGCGGTGAAACTGCAGCGACAGGCGGATGTGCCCCCGCTCTGCAAGGATCAGCCCCGCCGCCCCTTCCCCGCCGCCGACCGGGCGAAGCGGCGGGCGCGCGAAGGGATCGACGGCGAGCAGCGCCAGCGCACCCGCCAGCCTCGTCCGCAGCCAGGTGATATGCTGCAGCCAGGGAAGCAGCCGGTGCAGGACGATGTCCAGCGGCGCATCTTGCAGCGCCCCGATCGTCGCGACGAGACCATCGGGTCCCGCGTCCGCCGTCCGCCAATCGCTTTCGAGCCCGCGTGCAGCCTTCCGCAGACGGCGGCAACGATCCGGATCGTGCCGGGGAAAATGATCGTGGCGCGACATCGCAGCCCCTCCTTTCCGCTGGCCGCGGACGGCGGACAGCCGCCCGCGGCCCGGCATCCGTCAGTCGTAGATGATCATCATCACCGTGACCGCGACCTCGAACACCGAGGCGCCCGAATGCGCACTGGTATCGACGAGCGAACCGAACAGACCGACGGCCGTATCGAGCAGCGGGACCGCATCGATATCGATGGCAGGCAATGGCATGAGCCTCTCCTTGCAGACCGGCGGCGCAATCTGCCGCCGGCAACAGGGCTATGGGTTGCAGCGTGCGGGTCCCAGTTAACTTATCGTAATCGGTGCCGCCGGCGGCGGAACAGCGGGCGTTCAGCGCCTCGGGCTCTTGCGCCAGGGAAAATCCCGTGCGCCCTCTCCAAGGAGTGATCGATGCGTATACAACCTCATTCCTGACCAGCCTGGCCGCCGGCGCGCTCGCGCTTTCGGCCTGTTCCAGGCACCGCCGCGCCGCCGCCGGGCGCGGTTCCGGACAGCTTCGCCGCCGACCGCGACGGCGACGGCATCATCGACGGCCATTACACCGCCGACGGCATCTATCATCCGAACCAGCCGACGATGCCGCCCCCGCCGCCGCCCGCCCCGACGCGCATGGGAAAAAAGGCTGAGCCTGCGTCAGAGGGGAAGGCGCCGCCTTCCCCTTTTCCTGACATTGCTGGGCGCCCGCTGAAGGCGCCGTCGAACAAGCCCGAGCAGGCGGTGCCATTGCCCGCCGGGGTGCCGGTCTATCACCTACATCACCGCGACCGCCACCGCGAAGGGGGTCGCCTTTCGCGACGACGTCTACGGACGCGACGGATAGAGCCAGAGCGACAGGCCCGGCGGCGGATCGGCGGGCGGCGTCTCGGTGACATGACGCACCGCGTCGGCGCGCGCGCGGTCGAGGATCGCGGCGGGAACGTCGGCGGGATGGAAGATATGATCCGCCTCGCCGAGCAGCCGCGCGGCGCGCAGCGTGAGGTCGTCGGGGTTGCTGCTGGCGAGGCGGATGATTTCGAGGCGCGACGGCTGGGCCGCAGCATCGCCCGCGAGCCAGTCCGGCACCCTGTCCGCCGCATCCTCCGTCAGCGGATCGAGCGCGCCGCC
>NZ_JAYSAH010000059.1:0-1734 GCF_041916015.1 Sphingopyxis sp.
CGCTGGTCTTCGCCTCCTTGGTGGCGGTCGGGTAGATCGCGCCGAAGGCGACATAGTCGGCCCCGGCTTCGGCTGCCTCCATGGCGAGGTGGCGGCTGTCGTGACAGGTGACGCCGACGATGGCGTCAGGCCCCAGCAGCTTGCGCGCCTCGCCATAGGAGGCGTCGTCCTGCCCGACATGGACGCCGTCGGCGCCGAGCGCCCGCGCGAGGTCGGGCCGGTCGTTAACGATGAAGGCGGCCCCGGCGGCCTGAACAATCGGCATCAGGAGGCGCCCGGCCGCGAGCACGGCCTCGTCGGGAACGTCCTTCAGCCGCAACTGCACGCAGGCGACATCGCCGCCCGCCAGCGCCTCAGCCAGCACGGGTGCGAACGTCGCCGGATCGAGCGCCGGCGGCGTGATGAGATAGAGACGGCAGCGCGGGCCGGTCACCGCGCACCGAAGAGGAGATAGAGAAGGAACAGCTTTAGTTCACCCGGCGGCGCGTTGGCCAGCGCCCTCATTGCCTGACGAGCAGTCTGACAGCTGTCCGATGCGTCGGACAATGTGACCTTCCCTCGCGGGTCGTAGTCCGCGCGATGTCGAGCGGACTGCAAGCTCACGAATGCTGCGGCCGCTTCTTTGATCTCAGGCGAAAACGAGGCGAGGCCGATAGCCTGCCTTGTTCGCGCCGGCATCGTTTCCTTGGCGCACTCGCTGCATCGCGCTTCCATGAGATTGTGCTGAAATGCGCGATAGACCAGCGCATAGGCACTGGACTTGGAGTGCGTCGCGCCGACGAGGTCGTCGGCAGTCAGGGCAAGAATGCGATGGAAGAGCGCATAATAGGCAGCAGAGACCGACCGGCGGAGATCGACCTGCTTTGGCGCTCCGCGGGCAGGCGGCTGTGCCAAGGCGAAAGCGTGATCAAGCCATTTTGCCGCATCGATCATGCGGCCTGCTCGCGAGCCTCTTTTTTCTCTCGGGCTTCTTTTCTGGTGGCGTAATGGATGTACGCAAACCGCTCGTCGCCGCGCCTGGAAAGATAGTCGTTCGCCATTCGCAGCACCCTTAGCACCGGCGCGCTGCTGCCAAGGGGCCTCTTAAGAATGACGAGCACATTCCACGACTCTTCGCCGAGATGATTGTAGCCTAGTTCGACTTCCACGCCTGCAACCACCCTCTCGCCGAACTCGCGCTCGACGATGGTCTGCACCTCATTCATCAGATCGAACATCTCGGGCGCGAGTTCGCTCACATCGGTCGTCCAAATTATCGAAGCCGAAAAATGCGCCCGTTGCCTCGGAATGGCAAGCTCCTCACGCTCCGGCGCCAACCCAGGCTTCACCGGCAGCCGGATTCAGCCTGCCCGGTATGAAAGCAGATTTCACAAGCGCGGCATCTATGAAAGGAAGCCGCCCGTTTCGTTCGCAGCGCCCGTCCCTATGAAAAGATAGATCGCGGCGCGTCGCTCACTCCGCCGCCGCGGCCCGGCTCTTGCCGATGGTCGGGTCCAGTTCGCCCGTGGCGTAGCGCTTGGCCATCGCCGCCAGCGGCACGACCTTGATCTTGTCGGCCCAGCCTTCCGCGCCGAACTCCTGGAAGCGCTGGATGCAGACCTTGCGCATCGCTTCCTTGGCGGGCTTGAGGTAGGCGCGCGGATCGAACTCGCCCGGCTTCTCGGCGAAGACCTTGCGGATCGCGCCGGTGATCGCCATGCGGTTGTCGGTGTCGATGTTGATCTTGCGCACGCC
>NZ_JAYSAH010000060.1:0-15523 GCF_041916015.1 Sphingopyxis sp.
ATCAAGCGCCTGATGGACCTCGCCTGCTATCGCGGCCTGCGTCATCGCAAGGGCCTTCCCGTCCGCGGCCAGCGCACGCACACCAATGCGCGCACCCGCAAGGGCAAGGCGAAGCCGATCGCCGGCAAGAAGAAGTAAGCCCGGTTTTTCCGCGCCGGTGGCCGCCCCGATGGCTGCGCCCCGGCCCGCTTTACGGATTTAGGACAGGATTTCATCATGGCTCGTGAACCGCAGCGTCTTCGTCGGCGCGAACGCAAGAATATCTCGTCGGGTGTGGCCCACGTCAACGCGACCTTCAACAACACGATGATCACCATCACCGATGCGCAGGGCAACGCGATTGCCTGGTCGAGCGCCGGCATGATGGGTTTCAAGGGCAGCCGCAAGTCGACGCCCTATGCGGCGCAGGTCTGCGCCGAAGACGCGGGCAAGAAGGCCGCCGAGCACGGCGTCCGCACCCTTGAGGTCGAGGTCAAGGGCCCCGGCGCGGGTCGTGAATCGGCGCTCCGCGCCCTGCAGGCGGTCGGCTTCCACATCACGTCGATTCGCGATGTGACCCCGATCCCGCACAATGGCGTCCGCCCGGCCAAGCGCCGCCGCGTCTGACGCCTTTTCGGGCGCGCTCCGCCGGGGCTCGTCCGTACCAATCTCTCGCTGGATGGGTAGCCGACCCCTGCCCGTCCCGCCCAAAGCAAAGGGAAGTCCATGACTGTCAATATCCGGAACTGGCAGGAATTGAAGAAGCCCAGCAACCTGGAAATCAAGGCCGGCGGCGACGGCAAGCGCAAGGCGACCTTCGTCGCCGAGCCGCTTGAGCGCGGTTTCGGCCTGACGCTCGGCAACGCGCTGCGCCGCGTTCTGCTCTCGTCGCTCCAGGGTGCGGCCATCACGTCGATCAAGATCGAGAACGTGCTGCACGAATTCTCGAGCCTCGCCGGCGTGCGTGAAGACGTCACCGACATCGTCCTCAACGTCAAGCAGATCGCGCTCAAGATGGAAGGCGAAGGCCCGAAGCGGCTGCAGCTTTCGGCGACCGGTCCCGCGACCGTCAAGGCCGGCGACATCATGGTGTCGGGCGACATCAAGGTGATGAACCCGAACCATGTCATCTGCCACCTCGACGACGGCGCGACGCTGAACATGGAACTCGTCGCCGACACCGGCAAGGGCTATGTCCCCGCGACCGCCAACCGTCCGGCCGACGCGCCGATCGGCCTGATCCCGGTCGACTCGCTTTATTCGCCCGTCCGCCAGGTCGCCTACAAGGTCGACAATGCGCGTATCGGTCAGGAACTGGACTTCGACAAGCTGAGCCTGACCGTCGAAACCGACGGCACGGTCACCCCGGAAGATGCCGTCGCCTATGCCGCGCGCATCCTCCAGGACCAGCTGCAGGTCTTCGTCCACTTCGAGGAAGCGATGAACGACAGCGGTCTCATCGGCATGGCGGCTCCGTCGGCCACCGCCGATGAATCGGACGTCAACCAGCTCAACCGCTTCCTTTTGAAGAAGGTCGACGAGCTCGAACTGTCGGTCCGTTCGGCCAACTGCCTCAAGAACGACAACATCATCTACATCGGCGATCTGGTCCAGAAGACCGAGGCCGAAATGCTCCGCACGCCGAATTTCGGCCGCAAGTCCTTGAACGAAATCAAGGAAGTGCTGTCGTCGATGGGCCTGCGCCTCGGCATGGACATCCCCGGCTGGCCGCCGGAGAATATCGAGGAAATGGCCAAGAAGCTCGAACAGGAGCTGCTCGGCTAAACCGGCACCCCGGCTTCGGCCGGGGTCCACAACGGGAATGGGTTGCCCCGCAAGCAACCTGGTCTGGGCTACCTCACACGGGCCCTTAACGAACGAAGGAATGGATTATGCGTCATAAATCGGGTGGCCGGAAGCTTCAGCGCACCGGCGCGCATCGCATCGCGATGTTCCGCAACATGTCGGCCTCGCTCATCAAGCATGAGCAGATCACGACGACCGTCGCCAAGGCGAAGGAACTGCGTCCCTATGTCGAGAAGCTGGTCACGCTCGCCAAGCGTGGCGGTCTCGCCAACCGTCGCCTTGCGATGAGCCGTCTGATGGACGACGCGCAGCTCGTGAAGCTGTTCGACGTTCTCGCCGAGCGCTACAAGGACCGTAACGGCGGCTACACCCGCATCATCAAGGCCGGCATCCGCGCCTCGGACGCGGCGCCGATCGCGATCATCGAATTCGTCGATCGCGACGTCGATGCCAAGGGCCAGGATTCGGGTCCGGTGCTGACCGACGAGGAACTGGAAGCCGCATAAGCGGCGCTTTCAGCGGCAAGAGATCGAGGGCGGCGTCCGATAGGACTGCCGCCCTTTTCTCTTTTGTGGCTGGGCAGCTTCGGTCGAAAGCAGCCATCGCCCCCGAAATCTGGCCGGACGGCACCTCTGGACTTTTCGGCCCGATCCATTATATACCGCTCGTTATGGAAAGCGATACTGCCACCCCCGTCAAGGGGCGCCCGCGCGAATTCTGTGTCGACAAGGCACTGGCCGATGCCCTGCACGTCTTCTGGGCGAAGGGTTATGACGGCGCGTCGATGACCGACCTGACCGAGGCGATGGGGATCACCAAGCCCAGCCTCTATGCTGCGTTCGGAAACAAGGAAGCCTTGTTTCACAAGGCTTTGGATCTCTACGAATCCGAAAAGCTCGACTATACGCGCGCCGCGCTCGAACAGCCGACCGCGCGCAAGGTCGCCGAATATTATCTCCACGGCGCGCTGAAGACCCACGCGGGCACGACCGACCCGAAGGGCTGCATGGGCCTGCTCAGCTCGCTCGCCTGCAGCGCCGAGGCCGAGTCGATCAAGGCCGATGTTCTCAGCCGCCGCGCTTCGTCGCAGCGCGCGCTGATCGAGCGCTTCGAGCGCGCGAAACGCGAAGGCGACCTGCCCGCGCATGTCGATGCGCAAGGGCTGACCAGCCTGCTCTACGCGCTGCTTCAGGGCATTTCGGTGCAGGCTGGCGCGGGCGCGACGATGGACGAGCTCGAGCGGCTCGTCGATACCAGCCTCGCGCTCTGGCCGAGCGCCTGATTTTTTTCGATACCGCCCGGTACAAAACTCCTTGACAAGATGAACGATGGATTTATATACCGGATAGTACAGATGGTCGGAATGACCGACGCGCCACAAGAAGCGCGGACGCCCTTCGCCCACGCTGTGCCGGCCTGACCCCCGGGCCAACCCAGACAGACAGGTTTCGCAGAATTCGCACCGCCGTCGATGACGGGGGAGCGGCTTGCTGCATCCAGACTCTCCCCTCGCCGGGCGCAAGCGTCCCGGGGCTCGCGCCCCCTTGCGCCCGGCAAAAGTCCACGGAGGACCGACCATGGCCTATCTTGCCCTGACCGACGGAATCGCCCTCGCTCCGGCCGGTTCCCAGATATTTGCCCCCGCCGCACCGAAAGCCGACAATCCCGCAGGCTTTTCGGCGCTGGAATGGTCGGTCGTGATGCTCGCGCGTCACGACCGGCCGTCTAGCCTCCGCGAGCCCGGGCGCGTCGCGACGTGGCTCGGCCGGATCTTCGGCGAAGCCTTCAACCGCCGCCTTGCCGATCCGCGCCTGGAAGCGCTGCGCCGGATGGCTGTGCTGACCTGGCATCACAGCTATTCGGTGCCGAAAGCCGAGCTCAAGGCCTTCTTCGCCGCGGGTTTCAGCGCCGATCATTACGAACTGCTGGGCAAGCGCATCGCCGAAGTGCACCTCGCCCGCCTCTTCCGAAAGTAAGACCCATGAACATGCTCTCCCCGATCCGGGCCGAGGAGACGGCAAACGCCGCCCTCGCGCCGACCCAGCCCCCGCGCCGCTGGCGCCGCAGCTTGCAGATCGGCCTGCCGCTCGCGCTCGTCGTGGGCGCCGGTTGGGGCCTTACCCACCGCGAAGCCCCCGCGAACGCCGCACCGCCGATCCCTGTCGTCACCGTCGCCGCGCCGCTGGTCCGCGACATCAACGAGTGGGACGATTATGTCGGCCGCTTCGAGGCGGTGAATTCGGTCGAGGTACGCCCGCGCGTCTCGGGCCAGCTCGTCGGCGTCCACTTCACCGACGGCCAGATCGTCCGCAAGGGCCAGCTGCTCTTCACGATCGACCAGCGCCCGTTCGCGGCGGCGCTCGCCGAAGCCCGCGCTGACGCCGCCAGTGCGCGCAGCGACCTCGCGCTCGCGCAAACCAACCTCGCGCGCGCGAACCGGCTCGTCGCGGACGATGCGGTATCGCAAAGCGATCTCGACCAGCTCAACGCCAAGCTGCGCGCCGCCTCGGCGGCGCTCGCGGCCGCTGACGCGCGCGTCCGTTCGCGCGCGCTCGATATGGAGTTCACGCAGGTCCGCGCCCCGATCAGCGGTCGCATCTCCGATCGCCGGGTCGATGCGGGCAACCTCGTCGCCGCCGGCGAAGGCAGCGCCGGCAGCCTGCTGACGACGATCAACGCGCTCGACCCGATCTATTTCAGCTTCAACGGGTCCGAGGGCCTGTTCCTGAAAGCGAAGCGCGCGCAGGAGGAGGGCGCCAAAGGATCGGACGTGCAGGTCAAGCTGCAGGACGAGGCGAGCTACAGCCGCACCGGCAAGCTCGACTTCACCGACAATGGCATCGACCCGCGTTCGGGGACGATCCGCGGCCGCGCGGTAATCGCCAACCCCGACCTGTTCCTGTCGCCCGGCATGTTCGGCAACATGCGGCTGTCGAGCGGCGCGAAGGAACGCGCGCTGCTCGTGCCGGACTCGGCAGTCCAGACCGACCAGGCGCGCAAGACCCTGCTCGTCGTCGGCAAGGATGGCCAGGTCGCGGTGCGCGAGGTCCAGCTTGGTCCTGTGGTCGATGGCCTGCGCGTCGTGCGCGGCGGCGTCGCGCCGACCGACCGCATCGTCATCACCGGAACGCAGCTCGCGCAGCCCGGCAGCAAGGTGCAGACGCGCGCCGGCAAGATCACGCCGGTCGTCGAAGCCGCCACACCGCCGAGTACCGCGCTGGTCGGCGAAGCGACCTTCGCGCGATAGTCCGATGAATTGAACCGTAGCCCTGAGCCTGTCGAAGGGCGCCTCGCCGAGAAGCGCCCTTCGACAGGCTCAGGGCTACGGTCGAAATTTTCCGTTCGATTTTCAAAGATCCTCCAATCCGGGGAGCCGGCCATGCGTCTTTCGCGCTTCTTCATCATCCGCCCGATTTTCGCCGCGGTCATCGCGGTGATCATCACCCTCGTCGGCGCGATCGCCTATTGGTCGCTGCCCGTCTCGCAATATCCCGACATCGTCCCGCCGACGGTCACCGTCACCGCCAGCTATCCGGGCGCGTCGGCCGAGACCGTCGCCGAGACGGTGGCGACGCCGATCGAGCAGGAAATCAACGGCGTCGACAATATGCTCTACCAGTCGAGCCAGTCGACCGGCGACGGCGCGGTGACGATCACCGTGACCTTCAAGATCGGCACCGATCTCGATGCTGCGCAGGTGCTGGTGCAGAATCGCGTCGCGATCGCGGTGCCGCGCCTGCCCGAAGAGGTACAGCGGCTCGGCGTCGTGACGCGCAAGACCTCGCCCGACTTCCTGATGGTCGTGAACCTCGTCTCGCCCGACAAGTCGCTCGATCGCTCCTATCTCTCCAACTATGCGCTGACCCAGCTCAAGGACCGGCTCAGCCGTATCGACGGCGTCGGCGACGTCCGCCTGTTCGGCGCGCGCGACTATGCGATGCGCGTGTGGATCGACCCGACCCGCGCCGCCGCGCTCAACCTGACCGCGGGCGAAATCGTCCAGGCGCTGCGCGCGCAGAATGTGCAGGTCGCGGCGGGTTCGCTCGGCCAGCCGCCCTATGCGAACGGCAATGCCTATCAGCTCAACGTCGAGACGCAGGGCCGCCTCGCCGACCCGCAGCAATTCGCCGACGTCGTGATCCGCACCGACGCCGACGGACGGCAGGTGCGCGTCGCCGATGTCGCGCGTGTCGAGCTCGGCGCGTCCGATTATAACAGCAACACCTATCTTTCGGGCGACCCGACGGTAATCCTCGCCGCATTCCAGCGTCCGGGATCGAACGCCCTCGAAGCGGCGAAATCGATCGAGGCCGAGATGGAAGCGGCGTCGAAGACCTTCCCGAAGGGACTCGAATATCGGGTCATCTACAACCCCACCAAATTCATCGAACAGTCGATCGACGCAGTGAAGCACACGTTGATCGAGGCGATGGTCCTCGTCGTGATCGTGATCCTGGTGTTCCTGCAGAAATGGCGCGCGGCGGTGATCCCGATCGTCGCGATTCCGGTTTCGCTCGTCGGCACCTTCGCGGTGCTCGCCGCCGTCGGCTACAGCCTCAACAGCCTCTCGCTGTTCGGGCTCGTGCTCGCGATCGGTATCGTCGTCGATGATGCCATCGTCGTGGTCGAGAATGTCGAACGCAACCTCGAGCGCGGCCTGTCGTCGCTGAAGGCGGCGCAGACCTCGATGGACGAGGTGTCGGGCGCGCTCGTCGCGATCGTCCTCGTGCTCTGCGCGGTGTTCGTGCCGACCTTGTTCCTGACCGGACTGTCGGGCGCCTTCTACCAGCAGTTCGCGGTGACGATCTCGACCGCGACGATCATCTCGCTGATCGTCTCGCTGACCTTGTCGCCCGCGCTCGCCGCGATCTTGCTGAAACCGCACGCCGTGCCCGCAAAGCCCTCGCGCCTTCGCGAACTGGCGAGCCGCGCCGGCGATGCCTTCAACGAAGCGTTCGACCGGATGAGCACGGCCTATGCGTCGCTCACCGCGCGGCTCGTCCGGCGCCCGAAGCGGATGATGATCACCTATGGCGGACTGATCGCCGCGACCGCCGGCCTGTTCTGGGCGACGCCGACCGGCTTCATCCCGGCGCAGGACCAGGGTTACTTCCTCGCGGTCGTGCAATTGCCGCCCGGCGCCTCGGTCGAGCGGACCGACGCCACGCTCCGCAAGGTCGCCGCGCGCATATTGCCGAACAAGGGCATCCTCGGCTCGGTGATGCTCGCCGGTTTCGACGGCCCGTCGCAGACGCTCGCCCCGAACGCCGCCGCCGCTTACTTTCCGCTCAAAAGCTTCGAGGAACGCAAGAAGCTCGGCGTCAGCTTCGACGAGATCATGAACGAAGCGCGCGCCGACGTCGCCGATATCACCGAAGCGCGCGTGATCGTGATCCCGCCGCCGCTGATCCAGGGCATCGGCTCGGCGGGTGGCTACCGGTTGATGGTGCAGGATCGTGGCGGCCACGGATACCAGAAGCTCGCCGAGGAATCGGGCAAACTGATCGGAAAGGCGAACCAGACCCCGGGTCTGGCACAGGTCTTCACCTTCTTCGACACGGGAAGCCCGCGCGTCTATGCCGACATTGACCGCGCCAAGGCGAACCTGCTCGGCGTGCCGCCCGAACGCGTGTTCGAGACGCTGCAGGTCTATCTGGGATCGGCGTTCGTCAACGACTTCAACCTGCTCGGCCGCACCTACCGCGTCACCGCGCAGGCCGCCGCGCCCTTCCGCCAGTCGGTGTCCGACATCGCCAACCTCCAGACCCGCTCGAACACGGGCGAGATGGTGCCGATCGGTTCGGTCGCGACTTTCAGGGACAAGACCGGTCCGTACCGCGTCGTGCGCTACAACCTCTACCCTGCGGTCGAGGTCGATGGCGACACTGCGCCGGGCTATTCGTCTGGGGCGTCGCTGACGACGATGGAGAAGCTGTCCGCCGACACGCTGCCGCAAGGCTATGGCACCGAATGGACCGGCATTGCTTATCAGCAGAAGGCGGCGGGCAGCACGGCGGCGCTCGTCTTCGCGCTGGCCGTGGTGTTCGTCTTCCTCGTGCTGGCGGCGCAATATGAAAGCCTGACCTTGCCGCTGTCGATCATCCTGATCGTCCCGATGTGCCTGTTCGCGGCGATGGTCGGCGTGAACCTGCGCGGGATGGACAATAATGTCCTGACGCAGATCGGGCTCGTCGTCCTCATCGCGCTCGCGGCGAAGAATGCGATCCTGATCGTCGAATTCGCCAAGCAGGCCGAGGAACAGGACGGCCTGTCGCCGGTCGAAGCCGCGGTACGCGCCGCGCGCGACCGTCTGCGCCCGATCCTGATGACGAGCTTCGCCTTCATCCTCGGCGCAGTGCCGCTCCTGATCGCGAGCGGTGCGGGGGCCGAGCTTCGTCAGGCGCTCGGTACCGCGGTCTTCTTCGGGATGATCGGGGTCACCGCCTTCGGCCTGCTCTTCACCCCCACCTTCTATGTCGTCTGCCGCGCGCTCGGCGACCGTCTCGCGACCCTGCGTGGTCGTGGCGGCGCCGCCGATCCCGCGCTGCAGCCGGCGGAATGAAGCGTTGAAGACATAACCCTGTGTCCCCGCGAAGGCGGGGACCCATCACCTGCCGGTGCAAGATGGAACCGACCGGAGATGGGCCCCCGCCTTCGCGGGGGAACAGGCTGCTTTTGAAAGCGAAGATTTCAGGAGATTTTTGATGCCCCTTCGCAACATCCTTACCACCGTATCCGCGTTCACGCTTGCCGCGTGCGCGGCCGGGCCGGACTTCATCGCCCCCAGTCCCCCTGTGATGGCGTCCGGCCCCTTCCTCTCGACCAGGGCCGGGGTCACCAGCACCGCGCCCGCGGACGCCGAATGGTGGCGGCTCTACAAGGACCCCGTGCTCGACGGCCTCGTCGCCGATGCGCTCGCCGCGAACACCGACGTTCGCGTCGCGACCGCGCGGATCGCCAAGGCACGTGCCTCGCTTCGCGAAGTCCGCGGCGACCGCCTGCCCTCGACGAACCTCAGCGCCGGTGCGACCTATGGCCGCGTCAGCGAGGGTCAGGTGCCTCCGGGCGCCGACCGCGAGGGCTGGCAGGTCGATGCCGGGCTGACCGTCGGCTATGAAGTCGACCTGTTCGGCCGCGTCTCGCGCGGGGTCGAAGCCGCGCGCGGCGATGTCGCCGCCGCCGAGGCGGACGCCGAAGCGGTTCGCGTGACCGTCGCCGCCGAAACCGCGCGCGCCTATGCCGACGCGGCCTCAGCCGCCGAGCGGCTGGGTGTTGCCGAGCGGATCGTCGCGCTGCTCGACAAGTCGGTCGCACTGACCGCGCGCCGCGCCGAGGTCGGGCTGACGACCAAACTCGACACCGCACGCGTCGCAGCGCTTCGCGACCAGCGCCGCGCCGATATCCCCGCGATCGCCGCCGAGCGCGACGCCGCGCTGTTCCGCCTCGCGACGCTGACCGGTCGCCCACCCGCCGATTTGCCGCCGATCGCCGCGGCGCGGCGCGAGACGCTGCGCCTCGACCAGCCGATCCCGGTCGGTGACGGCGCCGAACTGCTCGCACGGCGCCCTGACGTCGCCGCCGCCGAACGCCGCCTCGCTGCCTCGACCGCGCGGATCGGGGTCGCGACCGCCGATCTCTATCCGAAGATCACGCTCGGCGGGTCGGTCGGACAGACGAGCGGCGGCCTTGGCGACCTGTTCGGCGGCGGGCCGCTGCGCTGGCTGCTCGGGCCGCTGATCAACTGGAACTTCCTCAACCAGGAAGGTGCGCGCGCGCGGATCGCCGGCGCCGAAGCCGACACGCAGGCCTCGCTCGCGACCTTCGACGGCACCGTGCTACGCGCGCTCGAGGAGACCGAAACCGCACTGTCGTCCTATGCGCACCAGCTCGACCGGCGCACCGCCCTGCAGGCGGCGCGCGATCAGGCCGAGACCGCGGTGAAGATCACGCGCGCGCAGCAGCGTGAGGGCGCGATCGACGGACTCGCCGCGCTCGACGCCGAACGCACCTTCGCCGAGGCCGAAGCGACGCTGGCGCTCGCCGACGCGCGCATCGCCGATGCGCAGGTCGACCTGTTCCGTGCTTTGGGCGGGCGCTGGACGCGGGGCTGATCAGAGCCCCGCGCCGCCCAGCTTGTAGGTGAGCTGCAGAAACACGCTGCGCCCGATGCTGTCGAACCAGCTGGTGTTGTAATAGGGATAGCTCGACCAGGTCGGGTCCTTCACCGGCATCTTGTCGAACAGGTTGCGCACCGTCAGCGAGCCGCGCAGATGATCGGTGAAATCATATTGCATCGTCGCGTTGAAGAGGTAGCTCGCCTTGATGAAGGCATCCTCGTCATAATTGGGCAGCTTGCCGAGCCGGGTGCCAGAGAAGGTGAGCTGGAACCCCTCATTTTCATAGGAGATGCTGCCGTTCGACTTGTCGCGCGGCAGATAATAGCCGCTGTCGAACGCCAGCTTGTTGATCACCGGATCGCCCGGATACTGCTGGAAGCTGTGCTTGAACACATGGCTGTGGGCGAGTGACAGGGTGAAGGTGCCGATCCCGGTCGGCACGCTGCCGCGGAAGGCAAGATCGATGCCGCTCGTCTTCTCGCGTGCGATGTTGATCGGGTTGACGCGGATCGATGCGATCTGGCCGTCCTGAATGTTGCTCGGGAAGCGCGTGATGCGCGCGAAGGCGTCGAGGCAAGTCGGCGAGTTCGCGTCGAGATCGCCCGCCGCGCAATCGGCTTCGTCGCGCGCGAGCGTGTCGAGGCTGAGGTCGTCGACCTGATTGTCAAGCGTGACGCGGAAATAATCGACCGAGACATGCAGGCGGCTCGACGGCGCGAAAACGAAGCCCGCGGTCAGCGTGCGGCCGGTTTCGGATTTAAGGTCGCGGTTGCCGGTGCGGTTCACGACGACGCCGATGTCGGCATAATCGCAATCCTCGATCTCCTGATTATTCTCTGCACACAGGCGATAATCGTTGACGCTGCCCTCGACATTGCCGGGGCCGGTGAAGACATAATGGAGGTCGGGCGCGCGGAAGGCGGTGCCATAGGCGGCGCGGAACAACATGCTCCGCGTCGGGCGCACCTCGATCCCGCCATTATAGGTGAATTTTCCGGTGCTGCCGCCCGCGAAGCGGAAATTATCATAGCGTCCCGCGCCGGTCACGGTCACGAAATCGAGCACCGGTACGCGAACCTCGCCGCCGATCGCGGCGTGGCTGCGCTTGCCGACGCCATCGCTGTCCTTCCAGCTGTAATAATAGTCGGTGAGCGCGAGCGGATCGGGGCGGAGGTTATAGCCTTGCTTGCCATATTCGGCGACCGCCGCGAAACCGACCGGGCCGGCGGGAAGCTGGAACAGCTCGCCATTGGTCAGCGTCGCCTGAAGGTTGCTCGTCCAGCTGTAGGGACGATAGACGGTGTCGGCCGAGATGCTCTCATATTCGGCGCGCGTCAGCGCGGTATAGAGCCGCGCCGGATCGGCGTTGAAGGCCGGATAATCCTCCTCGAAGCCATCCTGCGCGCCGAGGAAGAGCGCCTTCGCCTTGCTGTTGATGATCTGCGGCCAGCGCACCGTCGATTGATAGCGGCTGTAGTTGAACGAGAGCTCATAATTCCAGGCGTTGCCGAAATTACCGCGGATGCCGGGCGTGATGCTGTAGGTCGTCTGCTTGCTGCGCTGCATCTCGAACCCGCCGGTCTCTTCGGGGGTGAACTGGCGCCCCCAATCCTCGATCTGGTCGGTGAAGCGGTTGTAGAAATAATTGTCGGCGCTGCTCGACGATTGCTCGAACGCCCAGCTCGTGACGTCGTACATCAGCCGGACCTTGCTGATCCCGAACTGGAAGTCGGTGAACAGCTTGGCATTGTCCGACAGCTCGTAGGACAGCGTACCGAAACTGTTGAAGCCCTTCCGGCCCGAAATGATCGTGCCATAGCCGATGGACGCAGCGCTACCGCAATAATCGCCATAGCGCGGGCGGTTCGCGAATATGGTGGACCCGCGATTGAGGCCGGACAGCGCTTCGCACGCGCCATCGGGCGGCGTGATATAATCATCATAATAGTCTGCGCGATAAAAGGTGCGTCGCGGGCTGCTGGTCGAGGCGACCGGGCTGTCGTAGGTGCTGTCCTGAATCGCGCGATCATAGCCCCAGAGCGGGCGCTGATCGAGATATTCGATCCCGCCGACGATGTTGAAGCGCCCTGACGACCAGCCGCCAGTCGCGGTGAAGCGGTTCGACATGCCGCCGCCATGCTCGGTGCGGCCGTGGCGATAGTCGAGGGTCAGGCCGTCGAGCTTTTCCTTCATCTTGAAGTTGACGACGCCCGCGATCGCGTCGGAGCCATAGATGGCCGACCCCGCGCCGCTCAGAATCTCGACCTTGTCGATCAGGCTGACCGGGATGTTCGAGATGTCGGTGAAGTTGCTGCGCCCGATATAGGGCAGCGGGAAATCGGCGATGCGGCGGCCGTTGACCAGCACAAGCGTGTGATTGGGGCCGAGGCCGCGGAGATCGACCTGCTGTGCGCCGGGGGTGAAATCGGCGCTGCTGCCCGACTGCGGGCTCTGCGTCTCGCCGCTGTTCTGCGTCATCGCCGCGAGCAGTTCGGGAACGCTCGTATAGCCGTTGGCGCGGATCGTATCCGAATCGATCGTGGTGACCGGCGACGGCCCCTGATCCTTGATCGTCGGGATGCGCGATCCGGTGACGATGATTTCCTCGCCGCCCTCGCCGGAGGTTTCCTGCGCCCAAACCGGCGCCACAAGCGCAGGCGCACACACGCCGAGCCCCAGCAATATCCGAAAGGATCGCTTACCCAAAACCGTCATCTGACAACCCCCTGCCTGTTCCACACACCGGATATTTCATCCATTGGACCAGAAAGCGTCAAAAATTACAACCAATATGACAAATGCGGAAATCATATTGTCTTTTGGTGTGATCATTATGTACCATCGCGTCTTCACGAAGCGGGAGGAAGCCGGGAATGTTGCGATCGATGATGCGGGCGCTCCTGCTGGCGCTGTTCGCCGCCCTGTCCTTCGCCCCCGCCGCTGCGAAGGCGGCAAAGGAACAGCCCTACGAGCATTATATGTTCGGCAAGCTCGACACACCGACCCCCGGCCCGGTGTCGGGCGGGCTGCTGCTGATGGGCGGCGGCGACCGCAATATCGATTCGATGAAATGGTTCTTCGGCAAGGCCGGAAACGGCCATGTCGTCGTGATCAGCGCCTCCTACGGCAAGGAGATCGGCGAGGAATTCTTCCACGAGATCGGCGGCATCCAGTCGGCCGAAATCTTCGTCTTCCACGCCCGCTCGCAAGCCTATGACAAGAAAATCCTCGCCCGCCTGCGCAAGGCCGACGGCATCTTCATCGCCGGCGGCGACCAGTCGCGCTATGTCCGATTCTGGCGCGGCACCCCGGTGAACGACATCCTCGACGCGCATGTCGCATCGGGCAAGCCGCTCGCCGGGACGAGCGCCGGGCTCGCGATGCAGGGCGAGAAGCTCTACGGCGCGATGGACGACGGCAGCATTACCAGCGAAGCGGCGCTCGCCGACCCGCTCGGTCCCGCGAACACGATCGAGGGCGACTTCCTGCACCTCGCGCTGCTCAAAGGTATCGTCACCGACACCCATTTCAAGGAGCGGGACCGCCTCGGCCGCCTCTTCGCCTTCCTCGCCAAGGCTGACGTCGGACGCGCCGCCGACGCCCCCGCGATGATCGGCCTCGGCGTCGATGAAAGTGCGGCGCTTGCGGTCGAACCCGACGGGACAGGACGCATCTATGCGACGGCACCCGACGGCTATGCCTGGGTCGTCGATGGCGCAGGACTGCGCGGCGTCACCGGACGCGGTCCGCTCGCCGCCCCGCGGATCAGGGTGACCGGCGTCGGGCCGGGGTCGGTCGTCCATCTGCCCTCGGGCCGCGTCGACAATCCGGTCTTCGTGCGACACTATGCCGCGCAGGGCGGCGCGATCGCCGAGGTGCCGCGCTGGTCGCTCGCGATCCACGGCGGCGCCGGGGTGATCGAACGCGGCTCGCTGAGCCCCGAAAAGGAAAAGGCCTATCGCGCCGGCCTCGACGCAGCGCTCCGCGCCGGAAGCGCGGTGCTCGACAAGGGCGGCCCCGCGCTCGACGCGGTCGCCGCCGCGGTGCGCGTGCTCGAGGATAATCCGCTGTTCAACGCCGGGCGCGGCGCCGTGTTCACCGCCGACGGCCGCAACGAACTCGACGCCGCGATCATGGACGGCAAGACGCAAAAGGCGGGCGCGGTCGCGGGCGTCACCCGCACGCGCCACCCGGTCGATCTGGCGCGCGCGGTGATGGACAAAAGCCCGCATGTGATGCTCGCGGGCGCGGGCGCCGACAAATTCTCCGTGGAACAGGGCCTCGAACAGGTCGAGCCCGGCTGGTTCCGCACCGAGGAGCGCTGGCAGCAACTGCTCGCCTGGCGAAAGCGCCAGCAGGCCGCCGTCGATCCGACGCATTTGTTCGGCACCGTCGGCGCGGTCGCGCTCGATGCCGAGGGCAATCTCGCCGCCGCGACCTCGACCGGCGGCATGACGGGCAAGCGCTGGGGCCGCATCGGCGATTCGCCGGTCATCGGCGCGGGCACCTATGCGAAGAACGGCCAGTGCGCGGTGTCGGCGACCGGATCGGGCGAATATTTCATCCGCGAAAGCGCGGCGCGGCAGGTCTGCGACCGCGTTGCCTGGCAGGGCGAAACCCTCAAGGACGCGGCACAGGACACGATCATGGCCGTGGGCACGATCGGCGGCGACGGCGGTCTGATCGCGATGGGCCCCGACGGACACCCTGCCTTTGCCATCAACGATCTCGGCATGTATCGTGGCCGGATGAGCGCCGGGGGGGCTCCTGAAACAGCGGTTTTCGCCGACGAGAAGCTGGCCGACTGATGGCGAGCGGCGGCGTCAGTCTCGACGAGATCGACGAACGCCTGCTCACCCTGCTGCGCGACGACGCGCGGCAGACGATCGCGCAGCTTGCCAAGGAGCTCGGCATCTCGCGCGGACAGATCTATTCGCGCCTCGCCCGGCTGGAGGAAGAACGCATCGTCGCGGGCTATACCGTCCGCCTCGGCCACGCCTTCGCCGCAAGCCGGGTGCGCGCGCACATGATGATCAAGACGCTGCCGCGCTTCCACCGCGAGGTCGAGGCGGCGCTCGCAATGCTGCCGCAGGTCCAGGCGATCCACGCGATCAGCGGCGAATATGACATCATCGCGATGCTTGAGGCCGACAATGGCGCGCAGCTCAACGAGCTGATCGACGATGTCGGGCTGCTCGACGGGGTAGAGCGCACGACGACCTCGGTCATCCTCGCGACCAAGATCGAACGATAGGCCTCAAGGCGGCGAAGAGCCGAGAGCCTGTTCGGCGACGCGCCGCTGCAATGCGCATTCGTGCCCGAAAAAGTCGAGCAGCGCCCGCACCGACGGCAGCAACCCGCGGCGCGAGGGAAAGACCGCATGCACGATCCCGGCGGGCGGACGCCAGTCGGGCAGCACATGCACCAGCCGCCCCGCCTGAACGTCGGGCCAGATGAGCAAGGTCGGAAGCTGCACGACCCCAAGCCTGGTGACACGCCTCGAAGAGGAGACCCGGATCGGCAAGGGCGGGACCCTGGCGGCGCAGCTGTCGCGGCTCGACCTGGTGGTGCTCGACGAGCTTGGATATCTGCCGTTCGCACGCTCGGGAGGACAGTTGCTG
>NZ_JAYSAH010000061.1:0-10239 GCF_041916015.1 Sphingopyxis sp.
CCTTCGCGTGTCTCGACTTCGCTCGACACGAACGGGAGTATAGCTTTGGCTTGTCTGCTTTCGGTCGTCAGCAGGCCCCCGAGCGCCCTTGACTCTCCCGTCTTTTCCGCTATCAGCGCGCCCGTGTCGTCCGGGCTCCGGCCTTGGCGATTCCGTCCGAGACAGTTGGTGAAGGGAATATGCCCTTCTTAATTTCCAGCCGAGACGGGGACAGTCTTTTATCGGTCGCCCGCCTGCTATCAGGCGCAAGCGGCTTGACCGACCCCATCGGACATCGTTGCGCGAAGGACAGGCGGGATTCGTCCCGCATGGCTTTCGCGTGTGTTAGCGGCCCGGCCGCGCGCGCTTTCATCTTCGGATAAGGGCGCATGTGCATCCGGGCATGAGTGGAGAAACAGGCATGGATCGTGCTGAAAAGGCCGAAGCCGTATCCTCGCTGAACGCTACGCTGTCGAATGCCGCCACGGTTGTGATTGTTCGCAACCTGGGCCTCACCGTCGCCCAGTCGACGGTGCTTCGCCAGCAGATGCGCGACGCGGGCGCGAGCTTCAAGGTCGCGAAGAACCGCCTGGCCAAGATCGCGCTCGATGGCACCTCCTACACCGGCATCAGCGACCTGCTGACCGGCCCCACGGCCATCGCCGCCTCGACCGATCCGGTCGCGGCTGCGAAGATCGCGGTGGAATTTGCCAAGACCAACGACAAGCTTGAAATCGTCGGTGGTGGCATGGGGGATGTGGTCCTCGACGTGGATGGCGTGAAGGCGCTTGCATCGCTGCCGTCGCTTGACGAGCTGCGTGGCAAGCTTGTCGGTCTGCTCCAGGCTCCGGCCACCAAGGTTGCCCAGATTGCGGCGGCCCCGGCTGGTCAGCTGGCGCGGGTCTTTGGTGCCTATGGCGCCAAGGAAGCGGCATAAGACTCTTACCTACCTCAAAACAATTCACCGGGCTTTCCCGGTTCTGATGGAGAATGAAAATGGCTGATCTCGCAAAGATCGTTGAAGACCTGTCGGCGCTGACCGTTCTGGAAGCTGCCGAGCTTTCGAAGCTGCTCGAAGAAAAGTGGGGCGTTTCGGCCGCCGCTGCCGTTGCGGTTGCCGCTCCGGCCGCTGGTGGCGCCGGTGGCGCCGCTGCTGAAGAGCAGACCGAATTCGACGTCATCCTGACCGGCGACGGCGGCAACAAGATCAACGTGATCAAGGAAGTCCGCGCGATCACCGGCCTCGGCCTGGGCGAAGCCAAGGCGCTCGTCGAAGGCGCGCCGAAGGCCGTCAAGGAAGGCGTGAACAAGGCCGAAGCCGAAGAGCTGAAGGCCAAGCTGATCGCCGCCGGCGCGACCGTCGAACTGAAGTAATTCGGTTCGGGTCCGGCGGGTTCGCCCGCCGTGCTTGCGACAAAGAAAAAGGGCGGTGCCTCGCGGCGCCGCCCTTTTTCGTGTCCGGCGCTTGCCGGCCCTAGTTGCGGGTCCAGCCGGGCTTCAGATCCTTGCGGACGCGGCCGGGTTCGAGGCGGCGAACTTCCTGCTCGGCGGGTGCGGCAGGCGTTTCGCGCTGCGAGATTTCCCATGCACTCACCGGCTTGCGACGCATGTCCTTCTGTTCGGCAAGGGTCGCGTCATATTCGGCGCGTTCCTGACGGTCGAGGAAGCGGGCGCGAGCGAGACGCTTCTGCAGCGTCGCGAAGGGATTGTCGGGCGTCGGGCCCGCCATCGCCATTGCTTCGTGACGGCCCATGCTACCGCTCGGCGCGGCGGCGAAGGTAGGCGTGGTCCTCGGCGCTGCCGGTTCGGGAGCAGCCGGCTCGGCGGTCCGTTCGGCGGCGATCGCGGCGGCTCCGGGGAACCATTCCGCGTCGGGCTGGGCTTCGTCGAACTCCCAGACTTCGCTCGATGCGCGGCGACGACGGGCAAAGGCAAGACCAGCACCGCCGATCAACAGCAACGCGGCAGCGCCACCAGCGATCTGCCAAGGCAGGCTGTCGTCGCCCGTCGTGGCGCGCTCCACTGGCGCGGGCGTCGCTTCGGCGACCGGCTCGGCCGGCATCGGAACGGCTTCGGTGACCGGCGCGGCTTCCGCCATCGCAGGAGCGGCGACAGGGGCCACCGGGACGGCTGCCTCCCGCGGTGCAACGGGGGAAGGCGCGGCTTCGCGGGGCTTTGCGACTTCGCGGGGCTTGGCGGCCACACGCTTCGGCGCGGGCGTCGCGGCAGCCTTCGGCTCGGCGGCCTTCGGCGCCGGCTCAGCGGGCGCGATGTCGAGCGGGACGCGAATGACCGGCTGCGGCGCTGTGGTCGTAGCGGCCGGAGGCGCAGTAGTTGCCGGTGCCTGAACCGGAGCCGGAACCGTCGTCGGCGCGACCGGCGGGGTCATGGTGACGGTCGGGGCTTCCTGCGCGAAAGCGGTGGGGGTGGACAGGACCAGGAACGCGGCAATCGCGCTCATGGTGGGGCGGGAGAGGGCGATATTTTTCGTCATAGTGAGAAACCAACGAACGGCGCGCGGAAAGCGCTGCCGAAAATCGCCGATTTCCACGATGGGACGTGCGCGCAGGGGGGTGGAATGACGAATCCGCCCCGGCCCGCTGTGCTCCTGAACCGCTTTCGCGATCAGTCGATGGATGCTGGCCGGGGCCTTGCGAGCGTCATCGAGGCTGCTGCCGAAATCGCCGCGCCCACCAGCGACAGATCGCGGTCGAGCCGCGCATCGAGTGCCGCCATGGGTAGCTCCGCGAGATCGGTAATGAGCGGCATCGAGAGCGATAGCCGCAGCGTTCCCGCGGCACCTCCGCCCGGCATCTGGTGCGTCTTGACCGGTTGGCCAAGCCGAATCTCGTGCCCGAACCACTGGCGCGAATGGCGCGCGATATGGCCGTGCATCGCCTTGGCGGCATCGAAATCGCAGTCCGGCCAGCGCGCCGACAGATCGAGCGTCCGCAGCGTCTCGGTCGCGAGGCAGCTTGTGCCCGCGCCCGGCACCTCGGTCAGTTCCAGCCGCTTGACCATCCGCATGACATGATGGCTGAAGCGCGCGATGACCCCGGCGACCTTTTCGTCGGGCAGCGCGGCAAAGCGCTCCATCTCGATCATTCCGGCTTGCAAGCGCAGCAGCAGCCCGAAATTGCCCGACGCGGCGAGCGTATCGGCGCCCGGCCAGTCCGCCGGCCATTCGGCGCGCGTCGCGACGCGGCGATATCCCTCGGGCAGCGGCTGCGCGCGATTGCGGACGCTGCCCGGGACCAGCGCGATGCCGCTGAACGGCGGGCCGCCGACGAACTTCGATCCCGTCATCAGCACGACGCAGCCGAGCGCGAGATAGCAGCGCACGGCGTTATGGTTCATGCGAAGCTGGCAGGCATCGACGACGAAAGTGGCGGCGTCGCCATGGGCCTCGGCGAGCCGCTCGACGTCGGCGACGGCCGGCAGCGTCAGTCCCGATTTCGAGCCGTGGACGACATGGACGACCGCGCGGCGGCCCTGCGCGGCGGCGCGGTCGATATGCAGCGCAAGTTCTGCGGCGACGGCGGCCGACGCCCGGGGACGTCCCGCCGCATCGCGGACCGCGACGTCGACGAGTTCGGTTCTGGCAAACACCGGGTCGATCGCGGTCTGCGCGACGACGCGTGCGCCGATCGCCGTTTCGGCGGCGAAGAAACGACCGGCGGCGCTGTGGACGCAGCCGCTGCCCACCTCGTCGCGGCCGAGCAGCACGGCGGTGATCGGCCGGCCGTCGTTCGCGGCGGCGAGGCCGACATATTCGAGATCGGTCCCCGAGGCGGCGAAGACGATTGCCGTGTCGGTCAGGCCGAAATGTTCGGCGATCCTGAGGCGCAGCATCGCCAGCGCCTCCGCATAATCGCCAGCCGCCATCGGCCGGTCGAGCCGGTCGTGCCAGCAATCGAGCAACGCGGTGAAACTATGGTCGGAAATGCTGCTGATCGTCGACGAGCCATAGGCGAGGGCGTCCGACGGCAGCACGGTCGCATGATATTGGTTGCGCCCGCCGGCATCGGGACGAATGCGTTGGTCGCCGCCGCTGGCAAGGACATCGGCGAGCCGGGCGGCGTGGCGCCGCGCGGCCGGCGAGCGGCGGTCGTCGAAAGCGTTGGCGGCAGGCAGCATGGCGGACGGATCCTGTGGGCGGGGAATGCGACCGCCCTAATGCGCCAAGATGACAGTGATTTGGCGCTTTGGTTTCAGCGCAGTCATCAAAGGGTCATCGCGCTGCAAACTCGGCGTGGTGAAAGACGGTCATGCGAATGACACATCTCAAACCGACGCGGCTGCCGGATCGCTTGCGCGATACGCAGCGGCTCCTCTTCATCGCCAAGCATGCGCGCTGGACCGGCGGGCTGCACCCCGACGACGGCAATCACGCCCTCTATCACCGCGAGACGCGCGAGATACTCGAAGGGCTGGGCATCCCGCTCGTCGTCGAGAATGACTATGCCGCGCTGTTCACGCGACCCGATGCCGATTTCGTCTTTCCCCTCCTCAACCGCGGTGGCTTCTATAACAGCGAGATGCTGCTGCCTTTGCTCTGCAACCGGCTCGGCCTTCCCTATATGGGTGCCTCGCCGATCGTGCGCGGGCTGTCCGACGACAAGCATTTGACCAAGCTCGAGGCCGCGGCGCTCGGCGTGCCGACGGCGCCCTGGGCGCTCTTTCGTCGCGGCGCGCCGGTCGATGTGACGCGCTGTCCCCCCGCGCGGCGCTGGGTGATCAAGCCGAATAACAGCTCGGCCTCGTGGGGCATTCGCGACGCGCACGACCGGATCGAACTGGCGCAGGCGATCGCCGAGATTCACGCGCTCGATCATGACGCGATCGTCGAGCCCTTCCTCGACGGCAGCGATGTCGAAGTGCCAGTGATCACATGTCGCGGCGAACCGACGATGCTGCCGATGATGATCTTCGAACAGGCTGACCCGACCCACCTTCGCACCTATCAGGAAAAGCGCGACCTGGTCGACCGCAGCGCCAAATACAGCCTCAAGCTGTTCGACGCGGGCACGCTGGCCGAGCAGATCGTCGATTATACCCGGCGGATGGCCGGGGTGTTCCAGCCCTTCGACTATGGCCGTTTCGAATTCCGCATCGATTTCGCCACGGGCGAGATCCGCCTCCTCGAGGTCAATCTCAACTGCAACCTGTGGTCCGAAAAAGTGTTCGGCCGCGCTGCGGTCGCCGCAGGTTTCACGCAGGCCGACCTGATCGAGACGATCGTGGCCGAGAGCATGATCCGCCAGATTGGCGTGACCCGCGAGCGGGACGCGGCATGAGCGGCTCAATCCTGATCCTCGCGGGCCGCCGTCCCGGTGCGGTCGACGCGCTTGCCGAGGCGCATGGGGTCGGCGACAAATGCCTTGTCCCCGTTTCCGGGTGGCCGATGATCGCGCATGTGCTGGGAAGCGCCGCGGCGACACCGGCACGGCGCATCTTCGTTTCGACGCACCATGACACGCTGCTCGACGATCTGGTCGATCCGGTGATCGAGCGGCTCGGTGAGCGGCTGGTGATCGTGCCAGCCGCCGATAACCTGGCGGACTCGGTGTTCGCAGCCGCTGACCGGGCCGATTTTCCGCTGTTCATCACGACCGCCGACAATTGCCTGCTCACGCCCGAAACGATTGCCGAGATCGGCGCCGAAGCGGCGCGCCTCGGCGCCAGTGCCGGGGTTGCGCTCGCGCGGCGCGAAGATGTGCTTGCGGTGCACCCCGAGGGGCAGCGGCGCTTTTATGAATTTTCGGATGTCGCGGTGTCGAACTGCAACGCTTACTGGATCGGCGACCGTGCGGCGTTGAAGGCGGCGGAGGCGTTTCGCGGCGGCGGGCAGTTCGTCAAGAAGCCGATCCGCGTAATGCAGGCCTTCGGACTCATCAACCTGCTGCGCTTCCGCTTCGGGCTTGGGCCGATCCACCACATCTTCCAGCGCATTTCGCGTCATCTGAAAGTCGACATCGCCCCGCTGCTGGTAAGCAACGGGGCGACGGCGATCGATGTCGATAACGAACGCTCGCTGCGCGTTACCGAGGCGCTGATGAAGCGCCCCGATATAGTCAATCCGCGACCCAGTTCCCGTGGAACCCCGGCGGAACACGGTGCGGCAGGTGAACGACAGCTTGCGGTGACCCGGTAAAATCATCGGCGTTCAGGATGACGAGATCGGTGGTCTCGTCATTCATGTTGACGACCAGCCCGATCAGCCAGCCGTCTTCTTCGGCGCCCGGGTCCCCGCGCGGGACGAAGACAAACTCGCCGGGGTGGCGGCCGGGGCCGAAGTCGTGGGCGTCGGTCGCGTCCTTTTCCAGGTCGTGGCGGAACAGCCGCGTTTCGGCGAGCTGCCATTCGGCATTCGCGCCGTCGGGGATCGCGACGCTGTAGATATAGCGATAGGGCCGGGTGGTCAGCCGCTCGTCGTAGCGCGGGAATTCCTGCGCATGGTCATGGATCACGGCACGCATTGTTGTTCCGGCCACCGGATCGATCGTCCAGCGTTCCATGCGCGACTTCTCGCTGTCGGGGCCGCGCTTCGAGCTTGCGAACATCGTTTCGTGCGCGACGACATCGACAATCACCTTGCCGTCAGCGGTTTCGTGCGCGTTGGCGGGATGGAAGACATAGCAGGGCTCGACCGGCACCCAGACGATCTCGTCGCCGCGGCCCTTTCGAGGGAGGAGGCCGACGCGAGCCGGATGCGCGTCGTTCCACGCATAGGGAAAGCGGTAACCGCCGAGCAGCATCTTCATCGAGAAGGTGACGGGCAGGTCGAAGACGAGGACGTAATTTTCGGTGATCGCGCAGTCGTGGATCGACGGGCCGTCGCTGACGGCGACCGCTTCCTCGCGGATCACATGGGCGTTCTTATCGACGACGACGTGCCAGACCTTGGTTGGCTCATCGCCCTTGTAGGTGATCGCGTGCAGTTCGCCAGTGGCCGGGTCTTCGTGCGGGTGCGCGGTGTAGCTGCCGACCAGTGTGCCGTCGAAGGGGTTGTGCGCGATGGTATCGAGCTCATATCCGAGTTCGACCGGCTTGCCGCCCGCCTCGACGATCGCGAAGGTGCGGCCGGCAATGCCGACGACGTTGGTGTTCGGCGCATCGCTGCTCTCGCGCGGGCCCGGCGGCACCTCTTCGCCGAGCACGGCGCAGGCCTCGGCGCCGCGGACCCAGCGGTTACGATACCAGTCGGCCTTGCCGTCTTCGATGCGGATGCCGTGGACCATGCCCGCGCCGGTGAACCAGTGATAGCTCGCCGGATCGGGCGCGGCGGCGGGATTGGGGCCGTTGCGCAGATAGCGGCCCTTGAGGCTGGCGGGGATTTCGCCGTCGACGCGGAGCGCCTCGAGCGTGAATTCCTCGGTCATCGGCTTGTGGATGCCGGTCAGGAAGGGGTGCGCGTCGGTGGGACGGGGGAGGCGCTTGCGATTGAAATCGGCGACCTTGACGATGCCTTTCGTGACCGCGCCGCGGATCAGGTTTTCGACGTTGCTCGCCATGGCGATGCTCCTTAAGCGGAAGGTTGCGAAGGTGCCGCGCAGCGCGGGGTTGCGCGGGCGACTCGAAATGTTTACAGTGACAACATGACCGAACAAGATAACAGTGTCAACATGGAAAATGCCGCGGGCAAGAGCGCGGCTTCCTATCATCATGGCGATTTGCGTGCCGCGGTGATCGCGGCGGGGCTGAAGCGGCTGCGCGACGGCGACGGGACCGATCTGGGGCTGCGCGCGCTGGCGCGCGACGTCGGGGTCAGCGCGACCGCGCTCTATCGCCATTTCCCGGACAAGGAGGCGCTGCTCGACGCGCTCGCCGACGAGGGGCTGCGGCGGCTCGGTGCGCTCCAGTCGCAGGCGTGGCTGAAGGCGGGCGGCGGCCGCGCGGGCTTCCTCGCGACGGGCATCGCCTATGTCCGCTTCGCGCACGACGAGCCTGCGATATTCCGGCTGAGCTTCACGCGCCAGATGTCCGAACGCTGCGAACCGGGCGGCGACGGCGGCGAGGTCGGCTATAATCTGCTCCGTGCCGGCGTCGCGCAAACGATGCCCTATCTCGACAATCCCGAAACCGCGGCGCTCCATGCCTGGTCGCTCGTCCACGGGCTCGCGATGCTGGTGATCGATCGCCGCATCGAATGGGACGAGGCGCTGGTCGAAGAGGTCGTCGGCATGACCTTTGGCGGGGTCGATTGACCGCAATCCGCGGCTTTCGGAAAGCGCATGATTTTGCGACGAAATGCGGATAGGTTTCCGCTCATGTTAGCGGTTTGTTTTCCATCTTTCGGCTAGACGGGGCGGATGAGGCACCCGCTCTCCCCCGGAGTCGAGGCGGCTTTCTGGTCGCTGCTGACCGCCGTCGGCTATTTCCTGCTCGCCAGCCTGTCGCTGCACGCGACCAGAGGCGCCGACAATATCGCTGCGATCTGGCCGCCGAGCGGTTATTTCCTCGCGCTGCTGTTGCTGATGCCGGCGCGGGCGCGCTTCGCATCCTTTGCTGCGATGGCCGTCGCCAGCGTCGCCGCCAACATGCTGAGCGGTGCGCCGGCATGGATCGCGGTGGCCTTCAGCGCCGCCAATGGCGCCGAGGCGTTCGTCGCGCTGTGGCTGATCCGGCGCAGGATCGTGGGGGAGTTGTCCTTCATGAACCTCCGCGCCGTCGCCAATTTCTGCATTGCGACCCTCTCGGCGAGCGCGCTCAGCGCCTCGATCGCGACAGCGCTCATCGGCGCCAGCCTTGTCAGCAGAGCCCCTGATTTCTTCCTGTCGTGGCTGACGACCGTCGCGCTCGGCATGCTGATCGTCACGCCGCCGATCGTCATGCTCGCGCGGCTGGTGGATAAAAGAGCGTTCGGCAATATCTCGCGCGCGATGCTGGGGGAGGCGGTCGCGCTGCTGATTCTGGCGGCGGCGCTAACGACACTTTCCTTCTCGCAATCGCAATTTCCGCTGACCTTCCTGCCCACCGTCGCGGTCATCGCGGCGTCGTACCGGCTTGGACCGTTCGGGGCGGCGACCGGCATGCTGATCGTCGCGATCATCGCGGCGTGGCTGACGGGGCAGGGGCATGGCCCGATCGCGGCGATCGACGGCAGCCAGAAGATCAAGGTTTTCTTCCTGCAATTCTATCTGGTGACCCTGCTGTTCACCGCGCTGCCGCTCGCCGCGCTGATCGTCGTGCAGCGCCGGCTCGCCAAGCGCCTCGAGCAGAGCAACCGCTGGCTGGTCCAGGCCGAGGCGGCGGCGCTCGTCGGCCATTGGCGGGTCGATCTGGTGCGCTGGACGATTCAATGGTCCGACCAGACCTATCGTGTCCACGGGCTGGAGCCGGGGTCGTCGGTCGATGTCGATTATAGCGTCGAGCAATATCTCCCCGAAGACCGCGCCGAAGTGCAGCGGATATTGGAGGAGGCGGTGCGGACGGGCGAGCCGTTCGTATATCAGGGCCGCATCCGGCGCGCTGACGGCGAGATCCGCCATGTGAAATCGCACGGCTCGATCGAGAAGGGACGCGGCGGCACGGCGGTCGGTATCTTCGGCACGGTGCAGGATGTGACCGAGACGGTCGAAAATGCCCGCATCCTGGAGGCGGCGCGCAGCGCGGCGGAGCGGGTTGCCAACACCGACATGCTGACGGGGCTTCCCAATCGCCGCCACACGCTGGCCTTTCTCGATCGGGCGCTCGTCGGCGCGCGCGAGCATGGCGCGCCGCTGGCGGTCGCGATCTTCGACATCGATCATTTCAAGCGGATCAACGACAATTACGGCCATGCCGCGGGCGACGAGGTGATCCGCCGCGTCGCGCGCCGCGCCAAGGCCTCGTTGCGCGACGAAGATATGGTCGGCCGCTTCGGCGGCGAGGAATTCGTCTGCATCCTGCAGCGGTCGAGCGCGCAGGCGGCAGAAATGGTTGCTGAACGGCTTCGCAAGGCGATCGCGGCCGAACGGGGTGCGGAGGACGAACTGCCCGCCGCGACGGTCAGCATCGGCCTGGCGATCTATGACGGCGAAACCGGCGCCGAGGAACTGCTCCATCGCGCCGACCAGGCGCTCTATCTTGCGAAGCGCGAAGGGCGGAACCGGCTGCGGATGGCGGCTTAGGTGGTGATTTCGCCTGTGCGCGGATTCGGTAGGAATAGTCCGGGAACGATCGGAAGGGGACAAGCCAAAGCTCTATACTCCCGTTCGTGTCGAGCGAAGTCGAGACACGCGAAGGCTGGCGCTTCCCAAGCGTGTCTCGACTTCGCTC